>CALLLP010000008.1 GCA_938008165.1 uncultured Neomegalonema sp.
CCGGCAGCCAGCTCCAGATTTCCGGCTGGTTCGCATTGTAGCGAGACGCGGGGCGCTCTGCTCGCGTAATCTCAAACACGCCAAGCTCTCATCGTTTCCACGAAAAGAGTGCCCCCCGCGAGAATTTCCAAGGATGCCGCGCTTCGCTTTGCGAAAAACGGGTGGTGCGGGCGGTGGGATTCGAACCCACACTGGAAGGATTTTAAGTCCTCTGTCTCTACCGTTGGACTACGCCCGCATCGGTGTCGCGACACCATGGAACCGGCTCGCTGTCAAGACCCTTGCCAGCGAACCACATCACCGGCCACGCCGTCCAGCCCGCCCGGCGCAAGAGCTTTGGCCAGAACGCGCTTCGGGTTAGTCGGTGGCGGAAACCGCAGGAAATCGGCCCGTGCGAAGCCAAATCGTTGATAATATGGCTCGTCTCCGACCAGTATACATGCCCCCCAGCCCAGATCGACCGCCCGGTCGAGGCTTTCGAGGATCAGCATCGCTCCGATCCCCTCGCCCTGTCTGGTGGGATGCGTCGCAACGGGACCGAGCAGCAATGCCTTGCGCCCCCCGGCCTGCACCGGCCAGAACCGGATGCATCCGGCGAGGGCGGCCATCGCGTCATTGTCACGCGCAGTCAGGCACAGCGCGCCGACCGGCTCCACCCCTTCGCGCAGGCGATAGGAGGATAGGGCGGTGCGCCCCGGCGCGAAGGCGGTGTCGAGCAGGTATTCGATCTCCCATCCATCAGCCGCCGTTTCGGGGGCGATGCGAATCACGAACCGGGGGCCTCGATCCCCTGAGCGTCGACCCATCGTGTCCAGCGTTCGGGATCGCCTCGCTGACCACGCAGCTTGCCGGGGGCGGCCTCGATGCCATCGGGCAGATCGGGCCAGAGGAAAACCGCGCCCAACAGGCGTTCTTCCGCGCCGATCCCCAGCAGACCGAACGCTTCCCCCGCCAGTACGCCGCCACTGGACCAGTAACTGCCGATCCCCTGTTCGGTGGCGGCGAGCAGCAAGGTCTGGATCATCGCCCCCGCCGCCGCGACATGCTCCATGTTCATCTCGGAAGCGCCCCAGTCGCCCTCGCCCTCCTCCGGCAACCACGTGACGAGCAAAAGCGCATCGGCAGCGGCCAGCATATTGGCGATCTTGCCGGGGGGTGTGGACAGGGTGTCGAGGCGTGGAATCAGGGCTAGGCAGGCCGCTTTATCGAGCGCATGAACCCGCCATGGCTCGACCGGATCGCCCCGTCCGGCCCGCGCAGCCGCACAGGCACGGTGAAAAGGGGCCGCCCCTGCCGCCGCCAGCATCGCGCCCACCGCCTCCCGCGACAGGCCATCCCCCGGCAAGGGTTGGGCCGGATCGGGCAACAGTTTGACGGTGTGCCGCTTCCACGCTGTATCGTTGATCATCGTCATCTCGCGGCACGCTACACAAGACACGCCATGAGGCAAGCGAAACCGGCGACCCTCTATCCCGCGACCAGCGCCTGACGCAGAAAATTCGCGCCCGCCAGCACCAGCACGACCAGAATCAGCGTTCTGAGCCGCTCGCTATCGAGCCGGTCCTGCACCTTTTGCCCAAGGCGCATTCCGATCCCGACAGGCACCAGCATCAGGGCGGAAACCGCCACCGTCTGCGGGTTGAGCACCCCCGTCATGACATGCCCCGCAATGAACGGAAACGACCCGAGCAAGAACGTGATCGCACAGGTTCGGATGAACCGCTTCTTCGGAATATCGAGCGATAGCAACAGCATGAGGATCGGCACCCCCCATGCACCCGAAATCCCCCCGAAAAAGCCGCCCAGCACCCCCGCGACGATATCCGCCGCCGGGCGGGGCGGCGAGGTGGGGCGCCATCCGAAAAGCTGGGCGATGGAAAAGACGCTCAGGCCCAGCCCCATGATCATCGAAAATTCCCGAGTATCGAGATGGGGCAGCAATTGCGTCGCCGCGAACAACGTCACCAGCATCACCCCGATCAGGATACGGAACTCCTGAAACGTATGCCATGCGGCGGCCAGCCCCTCCCGCGCGCCCTGCCAGATATTCATGACCACGCTTGGCAAGGCCAGATAGGCCACGGCGACCTCCGGCGGCAGAACGGTCGCCCCGATGGCAACAGCGATGGTCGGCAGGGCAAACCCGATACTGCCCTTGACGCATCCGCCCAGAAAGAACCCGGCGGTCGCGATGGCCATCGGCACGACACCATATTGCGCAATCGATGCGCCGGGCGCAGCCATCAGCAGATCGATCATGCCCGGATGAGGCGCGCGGCATAGAAACCGTCCAGACCGCCGATATCGGGCCAATGGCAGGGCAGCGTCCGCAATGCCCCCTCGGAGATCATTTCCGGATCGATCCCCTGTCCGGGCGCTATCGGGTCAAGGCGGGCTTCGGGATGCGTGGCAAGGAAAGCCGCAATCCGATTCTCGCCCTCCTCTGGCAACAGCGAGCAGGTCACGTAGACCATCGCGCCACCGGGAGCGAGCCAGTCCCACGCCTTGCCCATCAACGCATCCTGCAACGGTGTCAGGGCCGAGAGAACCGCCCCCGATTTCAGGTGCGGGAGATCGGGATGCCGCCGAATGGTGCCCGTGGCCGAACAGGGCGCATCCAGCAAGATCGCATCGAAATCGCCCTCCGGTTGCCAATCCAGCGCATCGGCGATGACGACCTTCACGCTGGTTCGGGTCCGCAGCAGGTTTTCGCGCATCCGGCGCATGCGCGGGTTCGAGATGTCGAGGGCGGTGACCTCGGCCCCCATGGCCGCGAGCTGCATGGTCTTGCCACCGGGCGCGGCGCACAGGTCAAGAACGCGCTTTCCCTTGATGTCGCCAAGCAGGCGGGCGGGCAAGGTCGCGGCGGCATCCTGCACCCACCATGCGCCCTCGTCATAGCCCTCCAGCGCCTGCACCGCGCCCCCGTCCAGACGCACGGTCCCGGCGGGGGTCAGCGCGCCGCCCAGGCGCTCGGCCCAGCTTTGCCCATCCTTGGCGGGCATCACGTCGAGCCGCGCCCCATGGCGATGGGCGGCGGCGATGGCGCGGGCGGTCGGCTCGCCATAGGCGGATTTCAGCCGCTCCCACAGCCATGCCGGGGTATCGACCGCCTCCGCATCAATCGCGTCGAACATCTGACATCCCTCATGCGACAGACGGCGACAAACGGCATTGACCATCCCCGATAGACGCCGCGTCTCAGGCAGGCGCTTGGCAAGACGCACGGCGGTATCGACCGCCGCATGGGGCGCGCCGTCAAGGGCCATCAACTCGGCTCCCGCGATCCGCATAATCTGCACCCCAAGGCGATTCTTGCCCACGGGGCGCTTGGCGACGAAGCGGTCGATCACCGCATCGATCGATCCCAGACGGCGCAGGGTCGTCAGCACCAGAAGCCGCGCGAATCCTGCATCGCGCTCCTTCAGCCGGTCAATTTTCGCCTCGCGCCATGCGGCATCGAGAGAACGATCCTTCTCCAGCACCGCGTCGAGGGCAAGCAGGGCCGCATGACGGGCATCGAGACCCGGTGCCCCTACCGCCATGGGGAGGGACGCCGGGCGCCATCGGCATGGCTTTCACCGCGTCGTCTGCCCCAGGGGGATCGGCGCTGCATCGGTTGAATCATCGGCAAGGTCATGACTTTCTGTCCCATCTCGCGCGCCAGTTCCTGCAATTCCGCCACCCGGTTACGAATATCCGGATGGGTGGAAAACAGCGAATCGGTGCCGCGCACGGTAAGAGGGTTATGGATAAACAGATGCGCCGTCGTGGGAAAACGCTCGGCGGTGACAAGCATGGTGTTGGGATTGGAAATCTTGATCAAAGCGCTGGCCAGCCACATCGGGTTCTGACAGATCTGTGCGCCCAGCCGGTCGGCGGCGTATTCGCGGGTTCGGCTGATAGTCATCTGGATCACCATCGCCGCCATCGGCGCGAGCACCGCCATCAAAATCGTGCCCAGCGCCCCCATGGGCCGATCCCGTCCGCCCCCGAAGAACAATCCGAACTGCGCGATCATCGAAATGGCCCCGGCGACCGTGGCCGAGACGGTCATAATGAGGGTATCGCGGTTCTTGATATGCGCCATTTCATGCGCAATCACCCCGGCCAGCTCCTCGCGGCTCAGCAATTGAACGATCCCGGTTGTCATCGCCACGGCGGAATTTTCGGGGCTGCGGCCCGTGGCAAAGGCGTTCGGCTGATCCTTATCGATCAGATAGATCGCTGGAACGGGAATCTCTGCATTGCGCGACAGATGCTCGACCATCTGCATCAGTTCCGGGGCCTCGCGCGGGCCAAGGGGGCGGGCCTTGTGCATTTTCAGCACCATCTGATCCGATTTCCACCATGCCAGCAGATTCGTCACGGCGGCGAAGACCAAGGCCAGAACCGTCCCCTGCGGCCCGCCAATCGAGTATCCGACCACCATCAGGAGGGCCGTCATGGCGGCCAGTAATAACAGTGTCTTGAACGTATTCACGCGGCCTCCTGCGGTCATCGCCTTTTTTCCGACTTCCGGAAACTCTATATGGCTCTGTAACCTGACAATGCGAGAGAGGGGTACGGATGACCAGCAAGAGACCCGACCCGGAGATCGCCGCCCGCGCGCTCGCCGAGGCGCAGGCGAGAAAAGACGAGGCCAAAGCGCTCGACTTGCCCCCTGAACAGGGCGGGCCGAAAGGTCGTGAGCCGGTGCGCTACGGCGATTGGGAAAAGGATGGAATAGCCTATGATTTCTAGAAAAACTCTCGCCGCGTTCGGCATCGCCGGTGCTTTGGCCACCGCTTCCGCATCGGCGGCGGATTTCGCGCCTCTGCCCGAAGTGGCAGAAGGTCAGAAAGTGGCGATCTTCGCCGGGGGGTGCTTCTGGTGCATCGAATCCGATTTCGACAAGGTGCCGGGCGTCGTCGCGACGACATCGGGCTATACGGGCGGTAAGACCGAACGGCCCAGCTATCGTCAGGTCGGGTCCGAAACGACGGGTCATTACGAGGCGCTGCATGTCGTCTACGATCCCGATACCGTCAGTTATGACGAGTTACTGACCGCGTTTTGGCATTCGGTCGATGTGACGGATGACGGCGGCCAATTCTGCGACCGGGGCGATTCATACCGCACGGCGGTCTTTGCCGTGGATGACGAACAGCGCGAGGCGGCGGAAACCTCGAAACAGGCCATCATCGCATCGGGCGTGCTAAAAGATCCGCTGGTCACGCCCATTCTCGACGCCGCACCCTTTTATCCGGCGGAGAGCTATCACCAGAACTACTACAAGACCAACGCGATCCGTTACACGATCTATCGCGGCAATTGCGGCCGTGATCGCATTGTCAAGAAGGTCTGGGGCGATCTGGCCTATAAGGGAATCCCGAAAGGGCATTGAGATCGCTTGATTTTTCCTGCTCCGGATCGCATCCGGAGCGGGGCCTCCTAATCCCCAAGCCCCAGCACATCGATCATCGCATATTCGCCATTCTTGCGGCCCCGGCCCCAGAATGCCGCTTTGAGCGCCCCGCGTGAGAAGATGCGGCGGTCGGTGGCGAGGTGGCGCAGGACGATGCGTTCTCCATCGGCGGCAAAGATCACGTCATGCTCGCCCACGACATCCCCGCCCCGGATCGCGTGAAAGCCGATGTCGCCCCTCTGCCTCGCGCCGGTGATGCCATCCCGCCCCCGATCAGACACCTCCTCCAGCGCCACGCCCCGCCCATCGGCGGCGGCCTCGCCCAGCATCAGCGCGGTGCCAGAGGGTGCATCGACCTTGCGGTTGTGATGCGCCTCGACGATTTCGATATCGAAATCGGCGTCCAGAGCGCGGGCGACCTTTTCCGTCAGGATCGTCAGCAGGTTCACCCCCAGTGACATATTCCCCGCCCGCACGAGGACGGCATGGCGGGCGGCGGCGTTGAGCTTGGCGAGGTGGTCCGGCCCAAACCCGGTCGTACCGATCACATGAACCAGCTTCGCCTGTGCCGCCAACGCCGCATGGGCGACCGTGACATCGGGGGCGGTAAAATCGATCATCGCATGGGCACCGAGAACCGCCTCCAGCGGATCGCTGCCGACCACGACATCCAGCATGCGCCCCAGCCCCATCGCCGCGCCGATATCCTGCCCGATCCAAGGGTGGCCGGGCCGCTCGGTCACCGCATGAAGCACCGCCCCCTCGGTATCGAGCACCTCTTGCACGAGCATCTGACCCATCCGGCCCGAACAGCCGGGAATGACGATGTTAAGGGGGTCGGTCATCGGGGTCGTCCTTTATGCTTACCGTTACACCTGATCCGTTCGCCCATCCGATACACCGCAATGCCCGCGTCGTCACGCAGGGAGCTTGTATGCACTCAAAAAGGGCATTAAACAAAATCACCAACTTTTAGGAAATTCACCCATGCGATTCGCTCTTTGCCTTTTCTGCGCGCTATCGATCTTCACCGCGCCGGTTCACGCCCATGAATTTTACTGCAAGGACTTTCCGACCTATGCCGATGCGGTACGGCACTGCAAGACATCGGCGCAGCATTCTTGGCCGGATAAGTGCGGAAGTCATGACCGGGACAAGGATGGCCGCCCCTGCGAATGCCGACCCGGCGGACCGGAAACCGACACGCAAGCCTGCAAATCGAAACGCAAAAAGAAATAAAGCCGTCTCCGGCCCGCTATCCCTCATTCAAGGGGGGCCGGTGATGGCTATGCCATGCCAAAAAAGTCAATTGACACATTTTATACCCCCCTCTTACCGTAAACACAGATGAAAGAACTTTAAGCACGTGGCACGAGAGCGGCCTCAGGGGGGTTATGCTTTTATACTTCCTCGCAATTGTTTTGATATGCATTGCAATCGAATATTGTGCCGATCCGGTGATCCCGCGCGCCAAGGGAACGCGAAAGCGGCGATGGCCGACGAATATCGCCCTCTACGTCATCAATACCGGGCTGTCCGCCGCCCTGCCCCTGTCGTTTCTCGCCGTGGCCCATTACGCCGATGAAAACGGGATTGGCCTGCTCAACTGGCTGAATCCGCCCTATGGGATAGACGCCATGGCGACGGTCCTGATCGGCAGTCTGTCGATCTATATCTTTCATCGACTGCACCATTCGGTGCCGATACTTTGGCGGTTTCACCGCGTCCATCACAGCGATAACGATCTCGACTGGTCGAGCACCCTGCGTCACCATCCCGGCGAGACCTTTTTCATGATCCTGCTGCAAAGCGCCACCGTCTTCGCCTTCGGGCTAGACGCGACCGCGCTGTTTGCGCTGCTCATCCTGCATATCGGCATCGATTTTTTCACGCATTCACGCTTCATGCTGCCGCCCCGGATCGAGCGAAGCCTGCAATGGGTGATGATCACCCCCCAATTGCACCACATCCACCATTCGAGCTGGCAGCCGGAGACAGACAGCAATTACGGCATCGATTTTTCTATCTGGGATCGGCTGTTCGGCACACTGAATCGTCAACCGCTGCGCTCGATGGACAGTTTTGCCTATGGCATCGATACGGTCGATCCGGCGGTTTCGAACGATCTGGACTGGCTGCTGACCTCGCCGCTGGTGCCCGATAGCACCGATTGGGCCGAAACGCCGGAACATGCCAGAACCTATCGCCCCTGAGATTTCTGACCCATCACGCTTGGCACAAACACTCTCTTTATCCACAGCCAACACAACCAAAGGAGATAACCATGAAAACCACCGCTCTGATCGCCGCCTTCTCCATGGCCGCTACGGCCACCGCCATGGCAGGAGCGGCTGTAGCAGCACCCGTACCTGGCCCAAGCCTTGGCTTGGCTGGCCCATGGGGCCTGGTCCTCGCGGCGGCGGGCTATGGCGGATACAGGCTCTATCGCAGCCGGAAGAACCGATAAGCCATGACTGCACGTCATACCCGGCGCCAGTCGGGCGGTGCGGGGATGCGCTTCTGGACTGTTGACCTCGCCACAAGTTCGCGATAGCGCGGATGAAGCAGGTATTTTCCGTTATACATCAAAAGGCTTGTTCATGAATCGTCTCTTTCTGGTGGCCCTCTTTTCCATGACCTATGCTCCCGCAGCCATCGCAGGCATCCGCCCGCTTCCCGTCCCCGCCCCCCTTCTAGGATTCGGCCCATGGGGTCTGGTCCTCGCGGCGGCGGGCTATGGCGGATATAGGCTCTATCGCAACCGCAAAAATCGGTGAAACGGATCAGCATGGCCCAAAACCGTGCACAGGCCGCGCTTTTTTCGGCGGTCGACCGGCGCGAGGCATGGCTCTGGATATTGGCCATGTTCGTCGCCTCCTGCGTCGCGCTACAGGCGCCTGACAATACTATGGCGGGCCTTTTGCGGGCCTTTGGTGAGCATAACCTCGTCTATTGGCTATGCTACGCCGTTATCGCGCAATGCATTTCAAGCAGCGCGAGCGAACCGCTCGACGGTCTGTCTCTCGCCGCGCTGGTCGGGGGCGCGGCGGCATTGGGCGGGATCAGCCTTTTGAGCATGCCCGTACTCGACGGATTGATCGCGACGGGCCTTGGGCTGTTGCTATACCGCGCATATGGAAACGATCCGCGCCTCAGAGGGGCCGCGATCGTCTTTATCGCCCTTGCGGTGAATATCTTCTGGGCCAAGGCGGTTTTCGCGATCTTCAAGGAACCCATCGTCGTCCTCGACACGCGCTTTACCGAGGTGATGCTGCGCCTCTCCGGCTATGAAGTCGAGCGGACGGTCAATACGCTCACGGCGGGCAACGGGTTCTATATCACGATTATCGGGGCTTGCTCGGCCTTCAATAACCTGTCGCTTGCCGTTCTCGCCACCATTGCCGCCCTGATCGGCGTGCGGGGGCATTTACAGCGCCGCGATCTTGGCGGGATTGCGCTGGTCTGCCTCGTTCTGATGATCTTCAACAGCCTGCGACTATCCGTATTCGCTTCCAGCCGGGGGGCCTATGAATACTGGCATGAGGGCGCAGGGATACCGATATTGGCCGTGATGCAAACAGCGGTGACTCTGGCGGCGGTCGCGTTTGTGGTGTTCAGGTCGCGGCCCAAACTGGCATGATGTGGCTGCGCCTCTCGACGATCGGAATCATCGCCCTTCTGGTGACGGTACGGCTGGGCGCTGCCGGAGACTATCGGCATGACGTGCTGAAAGGGGCGCATGATACGCTGGTCGAGGCGGGGCTTGAAATCCTGCCCTCCACGCGGATGTGGGATGAGAATTACGGGGCCGTACGCGTTCGTCCCCCCGATTGCGACCATGATGTCGCGGTTATGCCTTTTCCCATCATGATCGATACCGCCGCCATGCGCCAAGCCATCAAGGTCGACGAAGAAGCAGGGCGCATCATCTATTTTGATACGCAATGGGATACGCAGGTCAAAACGGGGCTGTTCCTCTCGCTCATTCGCCAAAGAATGCGGCACGCGCTGGGAACCTCCGATCTCTATCCCTCAGGCAATGCCTTGCTGTTGTCAGGATCGGCGGAATGCCTTGCAACCTTTCCTGTCGATATGGCCGCTGCATGGCGAATCCGCTCCTGAACGGGCAAACTGCTTGCGGCGCATCGGGCAAGTTTCTATACACGCGCGCAGGATACGAAAGGCGGTCATCGCCCTTCGGGGGGCATCTAGAGGGGTCGGCGATCAGGGTGAGCCAAAGAGTGTCAGGAAATGCGCATGTCTTGGCGCAATTCCTGATCCGACTTGGTCGCCGGTCGCTCTAGCGCCAGTTTTGAATCGGAGTACAGGCGATGAGCCGTCGACGGTTGGTCTATGAAGGCAAGGCAAAGACGATCTATGCCGGGCCGGAGCCGGGCACGCTCGTCCAGCATTTCAAGGATGACGCGACCGCTTTCAACGCCGAGAAACATGCGATTATCGAGGGAAAGGGTGTCCTCAATAATTTCATTTCCGAGTTCATGATGACCCATCTGAACAGCGTTGGCGTACCCACGCATTTCATTCGCCGCATCAATATGCGGGAACAGTTGATCCGCGAGGTCGAGATCATCCCGCTAGAGGTGGTGGTCCGCAATGTGGCCGCAGGATCATTGGCCAAGCGCCTCGGGATTGACGAAGGCACGCCCCTGCCCCGTCCGATCGTGGAATATTACTACAAGGACGACAAGCTCGGCGATCCGATGGTGGCGGAGGAGCATATCGCCGCCTTCAACTGGGCCAGCCCGCAGGATCTGGACGATATGGTTGCGCTGGCCCTGCGTGTGAACGACTTCATGAGCGGGTTGTTCCTTGGGGTCGGGATCAAGCTGGTCGATTTCAAGATCGAATGCGGCCATATCTATGACGGTGATATCCCCCGCGTTATCATCGCCGATGAAATCAGCCCCGATTCGTGCCGTCTGTGGGATGTGAAGACCGGCCAGAAATTCGATAAGGATGTCTTCCGGCGCGATCTTGGCAACCTGATGGATGGCTACACCGAAATCGCCACACGACTGGGCGTGATGCCCGAAAAAAGCGTGGTGCGGGGCACCGGCCCCAAATTGGTCCATTAAGGGAGAATGCCATGAAAGCGCGTGTTTTCGTGACCCTGAAATCCGGTGTTCTCGATCCGCAGGGCGCAGCCATCGGCGCGGCGCTGGGCGGCATGGGCTTTGACGGGGTGAACAGCGTCCGTCAGGGCAAGGTGTTCGAGATCGACATGACCGATACGGATCGCCCGGAGGCCGAAGCGCGGCTCGACGCGATGTGTAAGCGCCTGCTCGCGAATACCGTGATCGAAGATTATTCGATCGATTTAAGCTAACGACTTGTAAGAAAACGGCCAGTCATGGGCCCGTTTGCGATGCCAGCGAGGACGCAATGAAATCCGCCGTAATCGTTTTTCCCGGTTCCAATTGCGATCGCGATATGGCCGTGGCTCTGCACGAGGCGACCGGGGCCGCGCCCGCGATGGTATGGCACAAGGACAGCCAATTGCCGGAGGGGCTGGACCTGATCGCCGTACCCGGCGGGTTTTCATTCGGGGATTATCTGCGCTGCGGGGCGATTGCGGCCCAATCGCCCATCATGCGCGAGGTGGCGGATTTTGCGGGCAAGGGCGGGCATGTGCTTGGGGTCTGCAACGGTTTTCAGGTCCTGATCGAAACGGGGCTTCTGCCCGGTGTGCTGATGCGCAATGCAACGCTGAAATTCGTCTGTCGCGACGTGCCCCTGCGGGTCGAGGAGGCGCAAAGCGCCTTCACGCGCGGGTATATGTCAGGGCAGGAGATCGTCCTGCCGGTCGCCCATCATGACGGCTGCTATGTCGCCGATGACGAGACGCTGACCCAATTGGAAGACGAGCAACGGGTCGCGTTCCGCTATCGCGATGCGGTGAATGGCTCGATGAACGATATTGCGGGCATCCTGTCGCAGAATCGCCGGGTGCTGGGCATGATGCCACATCCTGAGCGGGCGGTGGATGCGCGGGTATTGGGCACCGACGGCACGCCGATGTTTCGCGCATTATCCGAGATGATGGTGGCCGCGTGAAAATGATGATCGCCCTTGTGGTCTGCGCCACCCTCACCGCCTGTGCTACCGCGCCCCAACCGACACGGACGGTGCCCCCTGCCCCGCCCAGTATTGCCTTTACGCCCGTTGCCTTGGGCGATCTAGAGGGTCGCGAGGGGCTGATTTTTCCCGATATCACCGTGCAGACGGCCTATGCTGGTGTCGAGGGCTATGTGGCCCAATGCCTCGGCGGGCGGGGCCTCACCCGGCAGGCAGAGCCGCATGGCTTTTCGCTGATCGATCCCGCGGGGAGCGCGCCGTTTTTGCGTGTCGTCATCGCCACGGTCAGCGCATCGAGCGCATTGGGCCTTGATGGAACCGGCCTGACCCCTGCCATGAAAGAAGCGATAGCGGATACCGTACAGGGACGCCCTCGCTGCGCATCATGACCGCCGCGACCCGTGCCGCGCGGTTCTCCGTCGCGCCGATGATGGACTGGACCGACCGCCATTGCCGGTATTTCCACCGATTGCTGACCCGTCATGCGCTGCTCTATACCGAGATGGTGACGGCCCCGGCGGTCATCCATGGCGATCGCGCTCGGCTGCTGGGGTTTTCGCCCGAAGAACACCCCGTCGCCCTGCAACTGGGCGGGTCCGACCCCCTGCAACTGGCCGAAGCGGTTCGGATTGCCTGTGATTTTGGATATGACGAGATCAATCTGAATGTCGGGTGCCCGTCTGACCGGGTGCAGAACGGCGCATTCGGGGCCTGTCTGATGCGCGAACCGGGGTTGGTCGCGGAATGCGTCTCCGCGATGATGGCGGCGTCCGAAGCCGCAGGCGGTCCGGCAATCACCGTAAAATGCCGCATTGGCGTCGATGAGCAGGAGCCGCCCGTCGCCCTGCGCGACTTTTTGCGCGTGGTCTCGGCGGCGGGGGTTTCGCGCTTTTCGGTCCATGCGCGCAAGGCGTGGCTGCAAGGTTTGTCGCCCAAGGAAAACCGCACGATCCCCCCCCTCGACTACGATCTGGTGCGGATGATGCGCAGCGAAAATCCGGGCTTGCACCTGTCGCTCAATGGCGGGATCGATACGCTGGACGCGGCGACGGCACATCTGGATGACGGATTCGCCGGGGTGATGATCGGGCGCGCGGCCTATCAAAACCCGTGGGATATGCTCTCAGGTGTCGATGAGCGCGTCTTTGGCGCCGCCCCGCGCGACACCGATGCCCGCGCCGTGGTGGCGGCAATGGCCGAGTATGCGGGCCGGGTGGACGCGCCCGTCAAGAGCATCGGGCGGCATATGCTGGGCCTCTTTACCGGCAAACCGGGCGCAAAGATCTGGCGACGGTATCTGTCGGAGCATATGTATCTACCCGATGCCGGTCCCCATACCCTGCTCGATGCGATGCAGGCGATGGAGCATCGCCCCGCCTATGCCTGACCCGCTGCACCAATACCGCGAGGATGGCTGGACCGTCTTTCCCCCCGATCCGGCGGTGGCGGCATGGGCCGGGGCCTGCGCATCCGTGGCCCGCGAGATGCTGGTAGATCCCGCGCTCGCGCAGGGGTATCGCTGCGATGGCACATGGTTCGCGGGGGTCAATGCGCTGGAAAACGATGCAACCGGGGCCGTGCCGGGGCGCGTGCCACCGCTATCGGGAGCGGCGGTGGCGTTTGTGCGCGGGGCGCTGGGCCATGGGGATGTGTCATGGGATCGCGCGCAGGTCTCGGTCGTCTTTCCCGGCTATCCACGCCATGGGGCTGAGGATACGGAAGCCAGTTTCCGCTATCGCCACACCCGCTGCGCCGCCCATGTCGACGGGCTGGAGCGGTCGATGCCGGACCGGCGGCGCAGATTGTCGGAAACACACAGCTTTTTACTGGGCATCCCACTGGGGGAGGCAGGCGAAGACGAAGGGGCCTTTGTCGTCTGGCGCGGTTCTCACGAAATCATGCGCGCGGCCTTTGCCGAAGCTTATGCAGGCCATGATCCGGCGGATTGGTTCGGGATCGATATTACGGACCCCTATGTCGCGGCCCGCAAGCGGTGCTTTGAGGTCTGTGAGCCGGTGCGGATCGCGCCGGGGATGGGGGCGGCCTATGTCATGCATCCGTTGGCCCTGCATGGGGTAGCGCCATGGGAGGGGGCAGGGATGACCCCACGCATGGTCGCCTATTTCCGCCCCGATGCCTTTGCAGGCGACCCGGCGCGGTGGATTACCGCCTGAGCGTCAGCGTATTTCCACTCACATCGAATCCACTGAGCCGATTGAGAAAACTCATCCCCAAAAGCGGCTGTGACAACCGTCCCCGCTCCAGAACCAGCGCTTCGACATTGCGCAGGGCGATATCGCCCACCTCCATCCGGTCGATGCGGATCGGGGCGGCGACGGCCACGCCATTCGCCGTACCGACCTGCACGATGAAGGACAGATCCGACGGCGTGTAGCCCAAGTTAGTTGCAACCTCAAGGGGCAAAACGACGCTCGATGCACCCGTATCGAGCAAAAAGGTCACCGGATCGCCATTGACCATCACACGGGTCGCGAAATGGCCGTCGATATTCCGGCGCAGGGTCACAGTGCCATCCCCCTCGCTCTGGGGTACGGTCGGCAGCAACTCGCCCTTGATGCGCAGATATGCGGTATTCAGATCGTCGCGGAAGCTATAGGCATAGATCAGCGCGATCAGCAGGGCGAACCAGATGGCGAGATACTTGACCGTCTTGCCAAATGAGGTCGAGCGCCCGACGCCGAACAAGACAAGCGCCAGAAACGCAAGCATGTAAAGCGCCTGCAACAGCTTATCCGTATCGCCAAGGATGGCGGGGTCGATCGTGTCGCAACCGCTGAGAATCAGCGGGAGGGCAAGCCAGCGCCAGCGCATCATTCGCCCCTGAGCCGAGCCGCCCGGCCACCCCGACGCGGCGGTCTGGCCGCTTCCACCCGCGAGGCACGGGCGGGCAACTCATCCATCACACTACGCCGCTCCTCAGGCGCAAGGCGGGACCATGAGGCGATTTCGGCTCCGCTGCGATAGCATCCCATGCACAGGCGCTCGGTCGGATGCAGGACGCAAACGCGCACACAGGGCGACTCGATTTCGTCGCGCCGCCAGACAGGATCGGTCATGCCAGCATCGCGCGCCGGACCGCCGCAATCTCCGCTTTGTCGGTGCCCAGCGCTTCCAGTGCGGCGGCGGCGATGGCGCTCGAATCCAGACCGGCCTCACGGTACATCGCCGCCGGGCTGTCCTGATCGATGAAGGTATCGGGCAGGCGCAGGCTGCGCACTTTCAGCCCCGCATCCAGCGCCCCAGCATCGGCCAACAGCGTCAGAACATGACTGCCAAAGCCCCCGATGGCCCCCTCCTCGACAATGACCAGCGCTTCGTGATTGCGGGCAAGGCGCAGAACAAGATCGATGTCGATGGGCTTGGCAAACCGCGCATCCGCCACGGTCGTGGGCAGGCCGCGCGCGTCCAGCTCCTCCGCCGCGAGGATCGCTTCGCCCAGCCGTCCGCCCAAGGACAGGATGGCGACCTTGCTGCCCTCGCGCATGATGCGGCCCTTGCCGATCTCCAGCGCTTCGCCGCGCTCTGGCATATCGACGCCCATCCCCTCGCCGCGCGGATAGCGAAAGGCGCTGGGGCGGTCGTCGAGTTCAAGCGCGGTACGCACCATATGTTTCAACTCCGCCTCATCCCCGGCGGCCATGCATACAAAGCCCGGCAACGCCGCAAGATAGCCGATGTCAAAGCTGCCCGCATGGGTCGGCCCATCGGCCCCCACCAGCCCCGCCCGGTCAATGGCAAAGCGCACGGGCAGTCGCTGGATCGCGACGTCATGGACGATCTGGTCATATCCGCGTTGCAGGAACGTCGAATAGATGGCGCAGAACGGTTTCATCCCCGCAGCGGCCAGCGCAGCGGCAAAGGTGACGGCGTGCTGCTCGGCGATGCCCACATCGAAGGTGCGCTCCGGGAAGGCCTCGCCATAAAGATCAAGGCCCGTGCCGGACGGCATGGCGGCGGTCACGGCGACGACACCCTTGTCTTCCTGCGCTTCTTGCATCAGGGCTTCGGCAAAGACCTTGGTATAGCTGGGCGCATTGGATTTCGCCTTGGACTGCTTGCCGGTCACCACATCGAATTTCGAAACGCCGTGATATTTGTCGGCGCTCGTCTCGGCGGGGGCATAGCCCTTGCCCTTCTGGGTGACGCAATGGATCAGCACCGGCCCGTCATGGCGGTCGCGCACATTGCGCAGGACCGGCAGCAGGTGGTCCATGTTATGCCCGTCGATCGGGCCGATATAGTAAAAGCCCAGCTCCTCGAACAAGGTGCCGCCGACAGCCATCCCCTTGGTGTATTCCTCCACCTTCGCCGCGCGCTTGCGGATGCCCTCCGGAAAGATGCTGGTAACCTGTTTCATCAGGTCGCGGAAAGTTTTGTAGGTGCCCCCCGACCACAGTTTCGCGAGATAGGCGCTCATCGCGCCCACGGGCGGGGCGATGGACATCTCGTTGTCGTTGAGAATGACGATCAGGCGCGATTTCAACCCGCCCGCATTGTTCATCGCCTCATAGGCCATGCCCGCACTCATGGAGCCGTCGCCGATAACGGCGATCACATTTTCCTTCGCCCCCTTCAGCTTGGCGGCGGTTGCAAAACCAACCCCGGCGGAAATGGAGGTCGAGGAATGGGCCGCGCCGAAGGGGTCGTAGAGGCTTTCGGCCCGCTTCGTGAACCCGGCCAGTCCTCCGCCCTGACGCAGCGTGCGGATGCGGTCGCGCCGCCCGGTCAGGATCTTGTGCGGATAGCATTGATGCCCGACATCCCAGATCAGCTTGTCGATGGGCGTGGCAAAGACCGAATGGATCGCGACGGTCAGCTCGACCACCCCAAGGCTGGCCCCCAGATGCCCCCCGGTCACGGAAACGGCGGAGACCGTCTCGGCGCGCAATTCATCGGCGAGGCTGCGCAATTGCTTATCGGTCAGCTTCTTGAGATCGGCGGGCGATGAAACCGTATCGAGCAACGGGGTCTCGGGTCTCGGGGCAGCTTGGTCCGTCACAGGGTCGGCCTCCGTCAGCGCGCATTTGCGCGGGTTCGTATCATTATCCCCCGCACGTTAGCGCGAAGAACGGGCGATGCCAATCCGGGACAGAAAAAGTGTCAACTATGATTTACGATCCAGCGCATGATCCGCCAGATCGCGCAAGGGGGCCGCCCGGTCGCCAAGGGGGGCAAGATGCGCTTTTGCTTGTTCCGTTAACAGGGCCGCGCGCTCTTTTGCCCCATCGATGCCGAGCAGATCCACAAAGGTAGCCTTGCCCGCATCGGCGTCCTTCGCCACGGCCTTCCCTACCGCCGCGACATCCCCGATGGCATCCAGCAGGTCGTCGCGAATCTGAAAGGCGAGACCGAAATCGCGGGCATAGTATTCGACCGCGCGGCGGTTGGTGGCCGATGCGTGCCCCAGAATCGCGCCCATCGCACAGGACGCCTCGATCAGCGCGCCCGTCTTCATCCGTTGCAGGCGCGAGGTGGCGGCGAGAGATAGCGGCTCGTCGGCCTGTTCCGCCTCGATATCGATCATCTGGCCGCCGACCATCCCCCGCGCGCCCGATGCCCGCGCGAGACAGGCGACCAATTCGCATCGGATGAAGGGGTTTTCATGGGTCGCTTCGCTGGCAAGGATCGAAAACGCCATGGTCTGAAGCGCATCCCCGGCCAGAATCGCGGTCGCCTCGTCAAAGGCGATATGCGTCGTCGGGCGGCCCCGGCGCAGGTCGTCGTCATCCATCGACGGCAAATCGTCATGGACCAGCGAATAGGCGTGGATGCATTCCAGCGCCGCCCCCACGCGCAGGGCATGGCCGCGATCGGTGCCAAACAGGATCGCCGTCTCCACCGCCAGAAAGGCGCGCAATCGCTTGCCCCCTTCGCAGGCATAGCGCATGGCATCGAGAAGGCGCGCTTCGGCGCAGCGCACGCCGTCCACCTCGGCGCGGGGCAGCAGCGAGGCGAGAGTGTCGGCAATATCGTCGGCATTCGCGCGCAGGCGCGTTTCGATCCCGCTCATCATTCAGTCGAAGGATGCGGGTTCGGCGCGGTCGGCAGAGCCATCGGCGCGGGCGACGATCTTTTGCACCCGCATCTCGGCTTGGCGCAGCTTGTCCTCGCAATGGCGTTGCAGGGCGGCCCCGCGCTCGTAGATCGTGATCGAATCCTCCAGCGGCACGTCGCCACCATCGAGTTTGTCGATGATCGTTTCCAGTTCCTTCATCGCCTGCTCAAAGCTCATCTCGGCGATATCGGCGGGGGTTTTCGGCTCGCTCATCTGGTTCAGCCCTTCGCGGCATTCATCAGGGTGGAGACATGGGTGGCAGTGCTTTCGCCCAGTGCCGCGAGGTCGTAACCGCCTTCGAGCAACGAGACAAGCCGGGCGTCGCAATGGGCGGCGGCGGCGTCGCATAACCGTTCGGTAATCCACGCGAAATCGGCGGTTTCCAATTGCAGCGAGGCCAATGGATCGGCCTTATGCGCATCGAACCCGGCAGAGACGATGATCAATTCCGGTGCAAAACTGTCCAGCGCAGGCAGGATCACCCGCTCATAGGCGGCGCGAAACGCGATACTGCCCGCGCCATGGTCCAGCGGCGTATTGACGATATTGCCCACACCCGTCTCATGCGCATGGCCTGTACCGGGGAAAATGCCGCCCTCATGGGAGGAGGCATAAAAGATGGTCGGATCATCCTCGACCACATCCTGCGTGCCATTGCCGTGATGCACATCGAAATCCACGACCGCTACCCGCTTCAGCCCATGGGCGCGGATCGCATGACGGGCCGCGATGGCAGCGGTGGAAAACAAACAAAAGCCCATCGCGCGGGTCTTCTCGGCATGGTGGCCGGGGGGACGATGATCGCAGAAGGCATTGACCGCCTCCCCCGCCATCACCGCATCCACGGCGGCATTCGAGCCGCCCACCGCGCGCAGGGCCGCCTCCACCGAACCGGGGGAGAGCCATGTATCGGGATCAAGATTGGCGAGGCCCGTCTCCGGGGCCGCGTCGAGGATTGCGTCGATATAGGCTTTCGGATGCGCCAGCTCGGCAACGCTTGCCTCAGCCAGCGGATGCTCGCGCCGGTCGAGCGCATCGAAGGCGGCATCCGACAGAGCCAGCCGCGTCGCGCGCATCCGGTCGGGCCGCTCAGGGTGGCCATCGGGGACGATATGATCGCCGAAGGCCGCGTGCTGATACAAAAGTGTCGTCATGGGCGGAACAATGAATGCCCGTGTCCAATGACGCAAGAGGCTGTTTGAAACCGGCGGGTATTTCGAAAACTCGGCGATAAAGAACCGCAGGGACTGGTCCCCTGCGGTTCGGGGCGTTTTACGAGGAGGGCAGCAGGACGCTGTCGATCACATGGATCACACCGTTGCTGGTGATGATATCGGCCTTGACGACATTGGCGTTATCGACGCGCACGCCAGCGGTCGCATCGATATCGACCGTCGTGCCCTGCACCGTTCCCGCCGAGAGGCGCTGACCGGCGAGTTGATCCGAAGTCACCTTGCCGGGAACGACGTGATAGGTGAGCACGGCGCGCAGCTGATCGATATTTTCAGGCTTCAGCAGCGACTCGACCGTTCCGGCGGGCAGCGCGGCGAAAGCGGCATCCGTAGGGGCGAAGACGGTGAACGGGCCGGACCCCTTCAGCGTATCCACGAGACCGGCGGCCTGCACGGCGGCGACCAATGTATTGAACGATCCGGCCGATACGGCGGTATCGACAATATCAGGCTTCACGCCAACCTGATGCAGCAACGGCGAAGTTTGGACCGTGGTGTACTGGGTGACAGTCTGCGATGCGGGCAGGGCGCTGTAGCTCTGGGTTACCGTCGGCGTACCGATCGACGCCTGACCGGGTTTCGACCAGTTGCAGTGATACCCGGCGGTGCCATAGCCGCTACCGGCGAGGGCGGAAGTGGAGGCGAACGCAACGATGCTAAACAGGGCGAATGATTTGAGCATGTAAGATCTCCTTGATGGACGCTTCGTTTTTCGAAACGTTGACGCAGAACTGTTTCTTTTATTTTGAATAAAAAGTGTCAGTTAGTCGCATGTAAAACAATAATGGCTTGCATTGCGTCGTTTTGCTTCACCGATACTTTTAAATTAATTCGAATTAAGATAAATTACGCCTTATTCGCGCCCAGATCGCCCATGCCTTCACCGGGGGGGCTTTCGCGCTGACCCGGCGGTGAATAAGACTTTAACCCGCCCGGCTAAGGCACTAACGTCGCGCGCAAGACTGCCACCCCATACGAAAGGCTTCCCCGATGGACGCGCCGATCCCCCGCTTCGACAAGTCGAAACTGCCCAGCCGCCACGTCACCGAAGGCCCGTCCCGCGCGCCGCATCGCAGCTATTATTACGCCATGGGCATGACGGAGGAGGAGATTCACCGTCCTTTCGTCGGGGTTGCGACCTGCTGGAACGAGGCCGCCCCTTGCAATATCGCGCTCAACCGTCAGGCACAGGCCGCCAAACGCGGGGTAAAGGAAGCCCATGGCGCCCCGCGTGAATTCACCACCATTACCGTAACCGACGGCATCGCGATGGGTCATGAGGGCATGCGCTCCTCGCTCGCCTCGCGCGAGGCCATCGCCGATACGGTCGAGCTGACCATGCGCGGGCATTGCTACGATGCCATTGTCGGGCTGGCGGGCTGTGACAAGTCGCTGCCGGGAATGATGATGGCGATGGTGCGCCTCAATGTGCCCTCGGTCTTCGTCTATGGCGGCTCGATCCTGCCGGGGCGGCTCAATGGCAAGGATGTGACCGTTCAGGACGTGTTCGAGGCTGTCGGCAAGCATCAGGCGGGCAATATGTCCTCCTGCGAGCTGGAGAAGCTGGAGCAGGTCGCCTGCCCCTCCGCCGGGGCCTGTGGCGGACAATTCACCGCGAATACGATGGCATGTGTCTCCGAAGCCATCGGTCTGGCGCTGCCCAATTCATCCGGCGCCCCCGCCCCCTATGAAAGCCGCGACCAGTATTGCGAAGCCTCCGGCCATGCGGTCATGAATCTCGTCGCACAGAACATTCGGGCGCGCGATATCGTCACCCGCAAATCGCTGGAAAATGCCGCGCGCGTCGTCGCCTGTACCGGCGGCTCGACAAATGCGGGGCTGCACCTGCCCGCCATCGCCCATGAGGCAGGGATCGATTTCGATCTGTTCGATGTCTGCGAAATTTTCAAATCGACGCCCTATTTCGTCGATCTGAAGCCCGGCGGCCAGTATGTCGCGAAAGACCTCTACGAAGCGGGCGGCGTGCCGATGGTGATGAAGCAGCTTCTCAAAGCGGGCCTCATCCATGGCGATTGCCTGACCGTCACCGGCAAGACCATCGCCGAAGACCTCGACGCCGTCAGCGACGTGGCCGATGGCCGCGTGATCTATCCCGTCGAGACGCCCCTGACCCAGACCGGCGGCGTTGTCGGCCTGAAAGGCAACCTCGCGCCCGAAGGGGCCATCGTGAAGGTCGCGGGCATGAGCGACGATGAACAGCGCTTCACCGGCCCGGCCCGCGTCTTCGACTGCGAGGAAGACGCGTTCGAGGCCGTCAAGGCCCGCACCTATGCGGAGGGCGAGGTTCTCGTCATCCGCAACGAAGGGCCAAAAGGCGGCCCCGGCATGCGCGAGATGCTCTCAACCACCGCCGCTCTGTCGGGTCAGGGCATGGGCAAGAAACTGGCCCTCATCACCGATGGGCGGTTCTCCGGGGCAACACGCGGCTTCTGTGTCGGCCATGTCGGGCCAGAAGCCGCGGTCGGCGGCCCTATCGGCTTGCTGAAGGATGGCGACATGATCACCATCGACGCGATTTCCGGCGAGATTTCGGTGGACCTGACCGATGCCGAACTGGAAGCCCGCCGCAAGGACTGGAAAGGCCCGCGCGACACGATCTACGGTGCCGGTGCCCTGTGGAAATACGCCCAGCTTGTCGGCTCGACGGTCAAGGGCGCAGTGACCCATCCCGGCGGCAAGCATGAGGGGCATTCGTACCCGGACCTTTAGGCCCCCGATGCCCGGCCTCCTCATCGTCTATCACTCCCGCACCGGCGGCACCCGACAGATGGCCGAGGCCGCCGCCGGGGCGGCGCGGGGGGAGACGGAAACGGTGCTCAAGCGCGCGGAAGACGCCACCGCCGACGACCTGCTCGCCGCCGATGGTTATCTTTTCGCCGCTCCAGAGAACCTCGCCGCCATCGCGGGGGTGATGAAGGATTTCTACGACCGCACCTATTATGCCGTTCTGGGCCGGATCGAGGGGCGGCCCTATGCCCAGATGGTCTGTGCCGGGTCCGATGGCGAAAACGCCGCGCGCCAGACTGCCCGCATCGCGACCGGATGGCGGCTGCGCGCGGTGCAGGCCCCCTTGATCGTTTGCACCCATGCCCAGACGACAGATGCGATCCTGGCCGAAAAAAAGATTGCCGATCGCGATCTTGACCGCTGCCGCGACCTCGGCGCGGCCCTTGGGGCGGGTTTGGCGATGGGGATGTTCTGACCCGCTCTCCGACCCGCATTTGCACCGTATACAACCCTGACAACCCCCGAATCGGACACGTCTTTTCGACTTCAACCGCGTGACCGCGCCCTGTAACCGCAAAGACGCGCTTCGGATAAATTACTTGAAGAAAGCAACCTATCTTACAGAGTCATAACATTTTTCTGGATTTTTGATCCAAAGTGATTCATGGTCATCTCAAATGCTAAAAGAGGAGAGAGCAGATGAGACTCCTGATGACCGCCGCCGCAGGCGCGCTATTGCTGGCAGGCTGTGCCCCGTTCGAGCATGGCCATTATGCCGAAGACGTGAACTTCGTGAATGCCTTCAACGATCCTCCGGGAACGCCGGTACTGATCGACACCGGGTATGATCCCTATTACGAGCAGGCAGTGGCAGCCAGCGGCCCCACCTATTCCGCGCCGGTTGTGCAGCAGGCCAGCTATGTCGAGCCGGTCATCCATCATCAGGCCCCGGTCGTGCATCAGGCGCCGGTCGTTCATCAGGCCCCGGTCGTGCATCATGTGCCGCAGCAGATTGTGCATCATGCGCCCCCGCCGCAGATCGTCCACCAAGCCCCCCCGCCCGTGATCCACCATGTCGAGCAGGCCCCGATCATCGAAGCGAGCTATGTCGAACCGGCCCCGAGATATGTGGCCCCACCGCCACCGCCGCCGCCCGTGATCGAATACGCCCCGCCGCCAATCCAGAAACCCATCTATCATGAGCCGGTTCTGGTCCAGCGCCCGGTTCCAGAAGTCGTGGCCACGAGCGTCAGTGTCGAAGCGGAGCGCTATCAGGCCGAAACCGTCTATGCGAAGCCCGAAATCGTGAACGCGCCGCCGGTCTATCTGCGTGGGCCGGGCTTCTCGAACCAGCCCTTCCCCGATCCCCCCTATCCGTCCTTCGGAGCGGGCTATGGCGCGCCTGTGCCAGCGGCGGGGGGATATCCCCATGCGGCGTTCGGCGGCTATGGCGGTCAGATTCCGGCAACCACGCGGCTTCCCTATGCGCCGGGCTTCAATGGCGGGTTCAATACCCCCTATGGCAATGGATGCGTGACGAGCTGCATAGGCAGTTCCTCGGTCTTCTGATCGCAGCACCCATCGCGGCACTCTCCCGAAGGGGCGGCAGCAATGTCGCCCTTTTCTCGTTCAGGCCCGGTCTGACACCTGCGTAAGCCTTTCGACACCTGCACGGATTATCCTGCCCCCCGCAATCATGCGATACGGGGAGAAAAAGCCCATGCAGCCAGCTCATCTGTTCTGGGCCTTCTCGACCTTCGAGCTAGGCGGGGCACAGCGGCGGTTTCTGACGCTCGCCGAAGCGCTCGGCCCCGCCTATCGCCACAGCGTTTTTGCCATGGATGGATGCCTCGATGCCGCCAAGGCCGCCCCGCATCTGCCCCTCACACTGATCGAAGGCCACGCACAGAAAGGGGCATTGGTATCGCGCGCCAATCTTGCCATGATGCGCAGGATGCTGGCGGATCATCAGCCCGATCTTCTGCTGACCGCGAATTGGGGATCGATCGAATGGATCATCGCCAATACCGGCACCTTGGCCATCCCACAGATTCATTTCGAGGACGGCTTCGGCCCGGATGAGCGCCCCGATGCCCAAAACCCCAAGCGGCTCTGGGCAAGGCGGGTTCTGTTTCAAAAGCCGGGCCTGCATTGCGTCGCGCCCTCCCATGTGCTGGCGGCAACCTATCGAACGGTCTGGAAGCTGTCGGCCCATCGTTTGCACCTGATCCCGAACGGAGTCGATTGCACCCGCTTTGCCGCCCATCCCCGCAGCGGCCCGCCGGTCATCGGCACGGTCGCGGCCCTGCGCCCGGAAAAGCGCATCGACCGCCTGATCGATGCCTTTCAGCGCGCGGCGATCCCCGATGCGCGCCTGTTGATCGTGGGAGATGGTCCCGAACGGGCCGCGCTGGAGGCTCTGGCCGTTCCCGGTGTCGAGTTCATGGGCGCGCTGGGCGATGTCGCGCCCTGTCTGGCCCGGATGACCCATTTCGCGATGAGTTCGGATACCGAGCAAATGCCCATCTCGCTCGTCGAGGCGATGGCCTCTGGCCTGCCAGTGGCCGCAACCGATGTGGGCGATACGAAGTCGATGGTCACGGCGGAGAACCAGCGCTTTATCACCGCGCCAGGGGATACGGATGCCCTGGCCGATGCCCTCACCGCTCTGACCAGCGACCCCGCCCTGAGCGCCCGCCTCGGCGAAGAAAACGCCCATAAGGCGCGCCGCGAATACGCCCTCGACACGATGGTCACACGATACGACGCCCTGTTTCGCGCCCGTATGGGGCGCGGTGGTCTCTCGTTGCAGGCGGCGGAATAGCGGGCAGCCCTAACCCACCCGGTTATAGACATCCTCCAGCCGCACGATGTCATCCTCGCCCAGATACGCGCCGGTCTGCACCTCGACGATGGATAGCGGCACCTTGCCCGGATTGCGCAAACGATGGACGCAGCCAAGGGGCAGATAGACGGATTCGTTTTCCGTCACCATCAGCTCCTCGTCATCGCGCGTCACGATGGCGGTGCCGCGCACCACGACCCAGTGCTCGGCACGGTGGAAATGCTTTTGCAAGGACAGGACCGACCCCGGATTGACCGAGATATGCTTCACTTGATGCCGGTCGCCCAGATGGATGCCTTCATAGAACCCCCAAGGGCGATAGACCCGGACATGGGTGTTATGCTCCGCGCGCCCTTCGGCCTTGAGGCGGTCGACGATGGCTTTTACATCCTGCGCCCTATCCTTTGCGGCAACGAGCACGGCATCGGCGGTGGAGACGACCACCACATCCTCCAGCCCGATCACGGCCACCAGCTTATCCTCTGTGCGGACATAGGCATCGCGCACATCGTCGAGCAGAACATCGCCCTTCACGACATTGCCCAGCGCATCCTTTTCGCCCACATCCCAAAGCTGCTCCCAGGAACCGATATCGGACCAGCCCAGATCGCAGGGGACAACCGCCGCCCGGTCGCTCTTTTCCATGACGGCGTAATCGATGCTGTCGGCGCGGCAGGCGAGGAAAGCGCTCTCCTCCGGGCGCACGAAATCCAGATCCTCGCGCGCTCCGGCCATCGCCGCACGGCAGGAATCGAGAATATCAGGGGCGTGATGGGCCAATTCCTCCAGATACCGCCCGGCGGAGAACAGGAACATGCCCGAATTCCAGCGATAGCCCCCCTCGGCGAGAAAGCGCGTGGCCGTTGCCGCATCGGGTTTTTCGACGAAGCGGGCGACATTGCGCACGGTCGCCGTGATTTCCTGCTCACCAACCTTGATATAGCCATAGCCCGTGCTCGGCCCGCCCGGCTGAATGCCGAAGGTGACGAGGTGTCCCGCCTTGGCCGCCTCCGCCGCTTCATCCACCGCAGCGAGAAAAGCATCGGTTTTCTTGATTTGGTGATCCGCAGCCAAGACCAGCAGCATCGCGTCCGGGTCGTCTTTCATCGCATGCAGAGCGGCGAGCGCCACCGCCGGGGCCGTATTGCGGCCCGCAGGCTCAAGCAGGATGCCGCTATGAGATGCCTGCGTCTCCTGCATCTGTGCCGCGATGAGGAAGCGGTGCTCATCGTTGCAGATCAGGATAGGGGCCGTGAAGCGCGCGCCATCCGATACCCGGTCGACCGTCTCTTGCAACATGGTCCGCTCGCTGGTCAGCGGCAGCAATTGTTTGGGATAGAGCGCGCGGGACATCGGCCAAAGCCGCGACCCCACACCGCCGCACATTACCGCCGGGACGATTCGCGACATCTGGCCGCTCCTTTATCATTCGCCTTACAGAATTGATCGCAGGATAGGGGGTAATCCTTCAACAGAGTCTCAATGCAGCCCCGATCGCCGCCCCAGCGATCTTAGAATAAACCGCGATCAAGTCGGGCCAGCATTTGCGCCAAGAGCTGCGCATTTCAGGGTTTTGGACATGGCACGGAAGTCGAAAAGGGGTCGCGCAACCTCCCGGCACCGCATTCCCTCAGTGCCCCGCTACAGCGCCCCGTATTCTGCCATAAAATGCTCAACGGCATCGGATGGGGTGAATGATGGGTCTTCCCAGACTTTCTGGACCGCCGATTCGATGCGTGAAATACGATCCCGTGACAGGGCGAGATTGAGAGACGGAACGCTGCGGCCGGGCTTGGCCAAGATCTCCATGCCGATGCGAGAACAAACATCAAAGCCATCGGCGGCAACGCCATCGACTACCGGCAAAGATCCCTTGATCTGCGCAAACCGCTTTTGATTTTCCGGGGCAAGCACGACATCGACCAGCGCCTTTTGCGCATCGTAGATCGTGTCATCCGTATGTTCCGGCAAGACGAAAACATCGAGCACGAGGCTCATCACATCCTCATTACCGGGCGCAGGCATACAGGCAAAATCGCGTCCCGGCTGTAATCCGGCCCTGAGAAATTCGCCTTTCGCCCAATCGCCCATCACTTGCATCGCCGCCTTTCCCGCGATCACATCGGCGGTGGAGGCGCTCCAATGCGCTTTATGGTTCGGACTATCGGTCGTCGCCTCGTCGCGCAGGCGCATCAATATCTGGAAAACGGTGCTCAGCGATGATCCGTGTTCTGCGGGATCGAGGGTCGCATCGATCATATGCTGGTAAAGCGCGATATCCCCCACATCGAGCAACACCGTCAGAAACAGCAGCGTACGCTCCCAAGCTGCGCTGCCCACGACGAGGGGGCGGTATCCGGCTGCACGAATCTGCTCCGCCTGATCGAGAAAGTCATGCCAGTCCTGGGGCGGCGAAAGCGACAATTCGCGATAGATGGGCAGATTGATCCACGCCCAGTTTTCCGTATGCAGACCGACCGGCAAGGCGCCGGTGCCCCCCTCGACCTGCAACAGCGATTGGACCACCGGCAACAGGTGATGAGTGTCGAGCGGCCCCACGACCTGCTCAAGGGGCTTTGTGATGCCGAGTGTGGTCAGTTGTTCGATATCCGGGCCGCCATGCCATTGCACCGCCGCCGGGGAAAAGCCGCTCGTGATCCGGTTGATGGCATAGTTTTTCAGCGCCGCTTCGCTTTTGCGCGAGGTGCAGTACAGGGTTCCGCCATCTTCCTGCATCCGCTCGACGAAGACATTCAGCGCGGCCCGCTCGGATGGGCTGGTCCAGAAGTGAAGCAATTCAATGGATGTTGCCTGAGCCGTCGACACCATCGCCGTGCAGGCCAAGAGAAAAGCTCCGATTCCCCTCATCCCGTCCCTCCATTCGATTCATCGAGCGCGCGGGATTCCGGTTCCTCCGCGCTCAAAAGCCTTTTTGCGGGAAAAATGAGGCTGACACAACTTCCTTGACCGGGCGTGCTGTCGATATCGATTTCCCCGTCATGGGCCTGCATGATTTTATTCGAGATGGCCAATCCCAGCCCAAGCCCGCCCGCCGTGCGGCTGAAGGCGCTTTCGAGCTGCTCGAAGGGTCGGAGCAACCGGGGAATGGATTCCCGATCGATGCCGATGCCGCAATCCGCCACCCGGATCGCAAAACCGCCATCCGGCGCCGCCACCGCATTGATCTGGATAGAGCAGTTTTCCGGTGAAAACTTGATGGCATTATCGATGATATTGATCATCGCTTGGGTGACGAACCGACGATCGATCCGCAAGGTCTGCCCCTCGATGGCTCGATTGTAGAATTTGAGGGATTCCGAAGCCTTATCTGCCAGCAACATGCGAACATCGGCGAAGAGATCGTCGATATCGACATTCTCGTTACTCAGAACCACTTTTTCCGATTCAAACCGCGTGAATTCCAGAATATCCCCGACGATATCCAGCAAATGCTGACCGCTCTTGTGAATGTCATTGGCATAGTCGCGATAGGCGGGAACGGCGTGTTTGCCGAATAACTCGTTCTTTAAAATGTCCGAAAAGCCGATGACCGCATTCAAGGGTGTGCGCAATTCATGCGATACGACCCCAAGAAATTCGGCCCGCGCGCGCAGGCCACGCCGCGCATCTTCATAGAGCACAAGCGCCTTGCTTTCCGCCTGTTTAAGGGCCGCATTCTTGCGGGCGAGATCGGCGGAAAACTCGATTTCCCGCGAGATCGCCTCCTTTTGCCGTGCAAGGGCCGGTCGAATGACCCAGTACCAAACAAACAGCAACAATAACAAAGACAACAGGATCGCGGCGACGATAAACTGGTGAAACCGGTCGATATTCGACGCTTGCTGCCCACGCGCTTCTTTCGAAATCTCTTCGAGCGCCTGCCCCACGCTGCTGCTCCGGGTCGCGGCGAGATCAACCATGGTCGGTCTGGCATAGCGCGTTTTGAGGGTCTCGAAATCGGCATTAACGAATCTTTGCGCCCGCTCGATAAATGCCTCAAGCCGGGGCGTGACATCGCGCAACAACTCCTCGGATCGGGCGCTGACCACCTCCACCTCTGCTGAAAGCTGGCCCATCGACTCTTCCAGCCGCGCCAGTTTTCCGCCGAGATCGGCCTGAAGGGTCTCGATATAGGGGAGGCTCGGCTCCGCCTCGGCCAATTCGTCGTAGAAATTATTCAACGACATCCCGACCTGCTCGAAATCGAGATGAATACGGTCTGCCGCGACGTCAAAGGCCAATATTCTGGACGTGTGATCCTTACTGATGATCGAAAAAGAAAGGACGAATATGATCAACACACACAAAAGCGCAAAAGTGATGGTGAACAGGTTCCGATGAACCCTCAAGACCTCTTCTGGATTTACGTTTCTATGCGACACTTAACCTACCACAGCTACACAATAGTTAATGATGCTTAGCACTAGAGCGCGTTGAAGGATAAAAGAAATATCCATAACAACCAGTGTTTGTTTCACCATAAATTCCGTGCGATCATTTTCAGATAGGTTAAAAAAACCGCTTTAGCGATTAATTTTTGCTTAACGTGATGAAAACACACACCCTTCAGGTTGTTCGCTGTTCTTTCTATTCTCGCCATTTGCCGTATTCTGGCATCCTGTATGCCAAACGGATCTTAATATCCGCGTAAAGATCAGCATACGCACAAAGACCCGTCAAACGAAATACCACCCGGCATCAACGTCTCCGACATGCGAATCAAGTCCTGATTTGCATTGTAATCATCAATATTCGGAATGATCGAGATAATGCGCCGAACGGGGCTGTCGGTTTCCGGCCCCTATTGCTTGATACGCGCGACCGATTTGCCAAGGATTTCGGCCAATTCGTCAAAGGCAACTTCAATATCCGCCGTGGAGGACGCCTCGAAATACGAACTTGTGGCGCATTCTTCGAGATTGCCGTCGATTTCATTGGCGTAGGGCTTGATGAGATCATCGTATCGGCCGCTATTGATCAACGGATCGTAAATCGTGTTGACGACCACCATCTCGTATTCCTGATCGATCAAGGCTTGGCATTCCGACGGGGCAAAAACCTCGTAGTAATTGACGGCACCCGGCGCATTAATACTATGGATCGCATTGGGGCGCATGGTTCCGTCATTGTAGATCTGCGTATAGGCCCCATCCGTAATCAGGACCAAGATGATATGCGGCGAGTCGGAGGTGTTGCCACTACCCTGCCCGCTCAGCGTGGCATCGAGCATGTCGAACAGCGTCTTGTAATGGGTTTGCGCAGAATCCACCGTTGCGTTATCGAGCGCGGCCTCGACGGCATTGATGTCGCTGCTGGGATAGAGCGAGATATTCGCCTCAATTGAGAAATCCACGACCCCGACGCGCACGTTTCTGCCGGGGTCTTGCAACAGGGTCCGCGCCATAGACGCCGCCGACTCTGTCACAGAATCCGCCCGAAACGCGATCCCATTCGCGACCGCGTGATCATATAACGATATATTGTCGCTCTGCCATCCATCGACCTGATGACAGGCAAAACCGCATCCATCCGGCTCGCCGCCCTCCTCTGGCGTACCTTCGATCATTGGACGCGTGAGGTTGAGCATCGCCGTCATATCCGGCCCGTCCTGCGCCAACAGCATGGAGGCCGATCGGTCGACGAGGAGATACACATCGAGAAAACTGCGGCTGTAGGACACGACAGACCGGGAATCGACTGCGACTCCGCCATAGCCGCCGATATCCATGATAAATGTATCGATCTCGATATCGGCAATCACTTCGATATCGCCATTGCCCATCCTGCGAGCAACAACATTGATCGGGCCATTGTCGAAATTGGACCCAAGATTGTTGCGGATGACTTCGGTTGCCCGCTCCGTCATCGTCGCTTCATCGGCTTCGGGCGCTTTGAGCAGGCTGATCGCCGCCGCATCGGTGGCCTTTTGAATATCGGTTTTCGCGTTCACGCCGCGCGTGTAATCGATGGCCAATCCGGTCGCAATCGTGAGGGGAATGAACAGCAGCGCCGACATGATGGCGACGCTCCCCCGTGATTGATCCCTGAACCTTTTCAATGAGACTATCATCGTTCGCAAATCTCACCTTATTCGATCTCGCAGGAATCGAATTGTGAGCGTGCTAACTGAAGAAAACGCTAATCCTGATTGCAATATACGCGCCGAATCCCAAAAACCTTTCCGGGTTCCCTCAATACGGGAAAAACAAGGGGTCGGCAGACGCGGCAGGACGCCCCCCGATTGCCCCGGACGATGCGCCGCTTATTCCGCCGCGACAGGGGCCTGATTCTGCCCGTCATGCGGCGGATACAGATCGCTCATCGCGATGGATTTTCCGTCGCCCTGAACGAGACGCACATGATAGCGTTTCAAAGCCCGTGGGTGCCGCGCACCGCAGGAATGCGCGATCAGGGTGACGCCATACTCGATCTTATGCGCAAAATTCTTGACCCGCTGCGCCTTGTTCCGGGGGTCCAGCCCTCGTTGCAGGCGTTTGTCATGGGTGGTGATGCCCGTCGGACAGGTGTTCTTATTGCATTTCAGCGCCTGAATGCAGCCCAGCGCAAACATGAACCCCCGCGCAGAGGCGACAAAATCCACCCCGGCACAATAGGCCCATGCCACATCCGCCGGGGTAATCAACTTACCTGAGGCGATCACCTTGATCCGATCGCGCAGGCCATACCGTTCCAGAATATCCACCACCATGGGCAGGGATTCGCGCAGCGTCAGCCCCACATTATCCATCAGCGGCATAGGGGCCGCGCCTGTGCCGCCATCCCCGCCATCCACCGCGATGAAATCCGGCGCGCTCTCGATCCCGCGCTCGTGAATCAGCTCGCAGAGATTTTCCAGCCAGCCATAAGCTCCGATCACGCTCTTGAAGCCCGTCGGTTTGCCGGTGATGTCGCGGATTCTCGCGATCATATCGAGCAATTCGCCGTTATTATCCACCTCCGGGTGACGGTTTGGCGAGATGGAATCCTGACCGGCGGGAATCCCCCTGACCTTGGCGATTTCGGGCGTGACCTTGGCACCGGGCAGGATGCCGCCCTTGCCCGGCTTGGCGCCTTGGCTCATCTTGATCTCAAACATCCGAACGGTTTCATGACCGGCCACGGCGCGCAGCTTGTCTTCGTTCAGACTGCCATCGTCATTGCGGATGCCATATTTTGCCGTGCCGATCTGAAAGACGATGTCGCAGCCCCCTTGCAGATGATAGGGCGACAGCCCCCCTTCGCCGGTATTGTACCAGCACCCGGCCTTTTTCGCCCCGTAGGACAGCGCCTGCACGGCGGGTTTCGAGATCGCGCCATAGCTCATCCCCGAGATATTGATCAGCGATGCCGCGGTGTAGGGATGGCGTGTATAGGGACCGATGGTGACAGCGGGGGTCGGCTCTGCCTCCTCGTCGAGCATCGGGTAGGGGCAATTCACGAAAATCGCCGTTCCCGCCGGGGAAAGATTGCGCGTAGAGCCGAACGCAACCGTGTTATCCACCCCTTTCGAGGACCGATCGACCCATTCGCGCTCTGCCCGGTTGAACGGCATTTCCTCGCGGTCCATGGCGAAGAAATACTGACGAAAAAACTCCCCCAGCGTGGAGAAAAAATGCCGGAAGCGTCCCACTACCGGATAATTTCGGCGCACGGCATCTTTCGTCTGCGTAATATCGATGACGAACATGACGATGAGGGACAGGATAATAATCCCGACCACCAAGAGAAACAGATTGGTCAGTAAATCGACAAAAAACACAAGCAGTCACCTTTCACGGCACCAAGGATCAAGCATATTCCTGCATCCGGAACCCGTATACCGAAGGCTCGCGAACGAACGCGATAACAGATCACCTGTCAACTTCCCGCAAGATGCACAGGCGATCAAGCCCGTTCACATCTCAGAGCAGGCACAGGGCGCCAAATGGGCACCATAGCGCCATGGTGCATCGGGATTATGACTCATCGGGAACCCCGTTTCCCGTCGTGATCGCCAGCACCGCCGCCGCCGTGCGGTTTTCGACACCGAGTTTTATCAGGATTTGCTCGACATGCTTCGTCACCGTGCGGAGGCTGATTTCCAACAGATCCGCAATGTCCCGATTGGCCTTTCCGCGCGTGATCCACAGCAGGACTTCCGCTTCGCGTCTACTGAGCGTGAACAGATGTTCGAGGCGGCGCACCGGGTCGGTATCGTGCATGACCGTAATGCGGCAGAGAATCTCGTTGAAGGACGAACGGCCGATAGGCTTGATTTCCAGACGGGCGCCGGTCGTTCCCACCCTGTCTATCTTCAGGGCGTTCGTTTCACTGACGGGCTTCAATCGGATGGCCCTTAGCCACGATTGGAAATCATCCGATGATACCAGATGCACGACGGCATCATCGCGTCTCAACGCCTCGGAAAGATCCGCATCGGCACGCGGGGTCCGCCACGAAACGGCGCCGGTGTCATCGATCGCGACGACCGCCGCATCCGTCGCATCGATGACCGTCCGGGCGCTGGCGATCAGGCGCGCATTGGCAACATGATTCGTGATCCGGGCGATCATCTCGCCGGGATCGATGGGTTTCACGATGTAGTCGACCCCACCCGCCTGCAACCCGGTGACGATATCTTCCGCCGCGCTTAACCCTGTCATAAACAGCACCGGCGTGCTGGCGAAAACGGGGTTTTCCTTGATCCGACGGCACAGATCAAAGCCATTCATGCCGGGCATCACCGCGTCAAGGAGAATGACATCAGGCTCGATACGGTTCAGCAGGGCGAGGGCAGACGATCCATCGCGGGCGACCAAGGCGGTCAGGCCCACACCCTCCAGCGCGTCAATCAACATGCGCAGCGTGTCCGGGTTGTCATCGACCAGCATCACGATTCCGGCGGAAGATGTCTCAAGCATTGCGCGCCTCCCGCACCAGCTGCCCCAACTGCTCGAAATCCAGTGCCTCCATATGCCGTTCCGCTTGGGCAACGAAAGCCGCGTGCTCGGCACGGTCGGTATTGATCGCGGCAAGCGCTTCTTTCAGCCCCCGGACATATCCGATGGCAAGCAGATCCTCTATCGCGTCGAGATCGCGGCCCGGCGCATTCCGGCGCGAAGGCGTTGAACCCCGATGCGGCTCATCCTCCAGCCATTCGAGCGACAGGTGCCGCTGGATTCGGGAGAGCAGTAAATCTAGGTTGAGAGGCTTGGTGATGAAATCGTCATGATAGCTGACGCCATCGGGCATCGCGACGGCATGGTCCGCATGGGCCGACACCATGATGATGGGTGCGTCGAGATTGAATTCCGTGCGTAGCTTGGCCGCCAGCGTCCAGCCCGACATGCCCGGCATGGCCACGTCCAGAAGCGCGAGATCCGGCCGCGCCGCCTCCGCCTGACGGAGAGCGGCCTCGCCTGTTTCAGCCATGGATAATTCAAACCCAAGGGGGCGAAGGATATCTTCGAGCAATGTGCGATGTTCGTGATTGTCATCGACGATGAGCAGGCGGCGGCGCGGCCCGCGATAGCCGAACAGGCGGCGATGCGGCTCCGTCGCCTTCGTAGTCGCGATGCGCGGCAGCATCAGGCGCACCTGAAAGCATGAGCCATGCCCCAGAGAGCTGCTCAAGGTCATTTCCCCGCCCAGCAATTCCGTCAGCAACTTGGCGATCGTCAGTCCCAGACCCGTGCCGGGCAAGGGCGAGGCGGGATCTTCGATCCGTTCAAAGGGCATGAATATGCGTTCGTGTTCCTCGCGCGCAATGCCGCGCCCGGTATCCTCGATGGTGAAAATTGCCACGTCACTGCGGTAATCGACGCAGAAGCGAACCTCCCCGGCCTGCGTATAGCGAAGGGCATTCGACAGAAGGTTGGTCAGAATCTGCCGCAGACGACGTTCATCGGCATAGGCGCGTTCGGGCAGGTCGTGGGACGGTGCGTAGACGAAGCACAGACCCTTCTCGCCCGCCTGCATACGGAAGATCGCCGCCATCTGATCGACCAGCTCACGCAGGCCGATCTCGTCGCGCGAGAGTTCGAGCTTTCCCGCTTCGATCTTCGAAATATCGAGCAGACCCTCGATCAAATCGGCCAGATGTTCCGACGACCGCCGCATCACGCGAATTGCCGGGCGCGACTGTCCCGGCGTTGTCGGATCGTTTTCGAGAAGCTGCGCATAGCCGAGAATCGCATTCAGCGGAGTGCGCAATTCGTGGCTGATGCCCGCGATATAGCGGCTTTTCGCATTGCTGGCGGCTTCCGCAATATCGCGCGCCTGCTGCAATTCATGATCGGTGCGCCGGTGCGCTCGAATCTCGGCCTGAAGACGGCTTGTTTCCCGCTCTCGCTCCTCAGTGGCAAGGTAGCGGCTCTCCTGTGCAAGCGTCAGAAGCCAGACAGCAACCCCGATCACCATCGACAACAGCCCGAAGATGAGCAACAGCAGCCGGTCCATTGCCGCACCGGCATCATCCCCTGAAGTGTCACCGCCATAGCGCACCATGAGCAGCAAAAGCCCAATAATCGTGATAAATCCGGCGGCCGTGGCAAGGAACACGCCGTAGCGCGACGTCAAAAAAGCCGCGGCTCTGAGCGGCAAGTTGACCGCCGCAAACGCCTTCGCCTGATATCCGATATTCGCCCCCGGACGGCACAGATCGCCACAACCGCTTTCCAGCCCACAGCATAGCGAACAGATCGATGCGCCGTGAAAGGGGCACGCGATCATATCCTCACCGTCGAATGGATTTTCGCAGATCCCGCAGAGTATGGTCCCCGACGCCTCGCTCGGCTCCGACCGGCGGGCGAGGTAGAACTGTCCGCCGGTCCACCATGCGACCAGTGGCGTCACGGTCAACGCGACCGCAAGGGCAATAAAGCCTGAAAAAGCCGCCGCAATCTGGCCGAACAATCCCAGATACGCAGCGACCGATAATGCCGTGGCCGATAGCGTACCGACGACGCCAACCGGATTGATATCAAACAGGTTCCCGCGCCGAAATTCGATGCGCTGCGGGCGCAGGCCCAGTGTTCGGTTGATGACCAGATCCGCGGTCAGGGCGCCGATCCAGGCGACAGCGATATGCGCGTAGAGGCCGAGTGTCTCCTCCAATGCCCCGAATACGCCAAGCTGCATCAGCAACACGGCAATCGCGACATTGAATATCAGCCAGACGACCCGTCCAGGATGGCTGTGTGTCAGGCGCGAGAAGAAATTCGACCATGCAATAGACCCGGCATAGGCATTCGTCACATTGATCTTAACCTGTGCCAGAAGCACCAGCAGCGCGGTGCAGGCGACCGCCATGTCACTGCCCATAAACCGCTCATAAGCCGCGAGATACATCCGCGTGGGATCGACCGCCTCGGATGGCGTGGCCCCTTGCGTGACCAGCATGACCGCGAGATACGATCCCGCCAGCATCTTGAGCGTGCCGATCACGGCCCAACCCGGCCCGGCGGCAATCACCACGGCCCACCATTTGCGCCGCTCGGTGCGAGTCGTGGGTTCGGGCAGGAATCGCAGGAAATCGACCTGTTCCCCGATTTGCGCCATCAGGGCCAGCGCCACGCCAGAGGCCGCCGCGCACAGGATGATGTCGAAACCGCCCCCCGCATCCTCCAGACGCCCGGTAAACGCCTGCCATGAGGCAAACTCGGCCCCAATGACTGCGAGGGCCACGAAGGGCAAGACCTGCAATATGATCCATAGTGGCTGCGTCAGTTTCTGAAACGTACCGATCCGCGTGAATCCATGGGTCACGAGGGGGATGACGATCAACGCGTTCAGCAGGTATCCGATCCAGAGCGGCACCCCGAAAAACAGTTCCAGCGCGAGACTGAGGATGACCGCTTCCAGCGCGAAAAACAGGAAAGTGAAGGTCGCATAGATCAGCGAGGTAAAGGTCGACCCGATATAGCCGAACCCCGCGCCCCTCGTCAGCAGATCGATATCCACCCCGGCCTTCGCGGCATGATAGCTGATAGGCAGGCCGGTCAGGAACAGGATTGCGCCCACGATCAGGATTGCCACAACCGCATTGTCAAAGCCGTAGCTAAGCGTAATTGCCGCGCCGATCGCTTCCAGCGCCAGAAACGAGATCGACCCAAGGGCAGTATTGGCAACCCGGCCATAGGACCATCGCCGCGCCCGCCTCGCGGTGAAGCGCAACGCAAAATCCTCAAGCGTCTCGTTCGCCGCCCATTGATTATAGGTGCGTCTTGCGCCGCTGATATTCGACGATTCTCTCGGATGCGGTGATGCGTCTATCATTGCCCTCAGGGTGATTGTGCAGCGCATTATCAAACTGTTTCATAATCGCTCAGTCAAATATACAGGGCAGATTTACACATCGCACTACGCATAAATACCCATATGTGCAGCGCAACAGAACGTTCACGCTCATCCCATCGACAAGGCCGCACCGGCGCGGCGATTTGCCCAGATGGAGAGCATGATGACAAAGCGACCCGATACCGAGACGGTGGTGACTGGCCCCTCGCGGCGCGGGGTGTTGATGGGGGCGACGGCGGCCGCGATGACCGCATCCCTGTTCACGCCCAAGAGTCTGCGCGCAGCCGATTTTCCCACAGCGGAGGTCAATACGACGGGCCTCGCCGTCACAGATGACGCGGTGACCATCGGCATCCTGCATTCCATCACCGGCACGATGTCGATCTCGGAAACCGGGTCGGTGCAGGCCGAAAAGCTGGCCATCGAGCAGATCAACGCGCAGGGCGGCATCTTAGGCCGCAAGATCGAATACATTCAGGAAGACGGCGCTTCGGACTGGCCGACCTTCGCGGAGAAATCCCGCAAACTGCTGGTCAATGACAAGGTCGCATCGGTCATGGGTTGCTGGACCTCCGCGTCCCGAAAGGCGGTTCTGCCCGTCTTCGAGCAGCATAACGGCTTTCTCTACTACCCGACTTTCTATGAGGGTCTGGAACAGTCGCCCAACGTGATCTACACGGGACAGGAAGCGACGCAACAGATCATCGCGGGCCTAGACTGGGTAGCGAAGGAGAAGGGGGCGGAGACCTTCTATCTTCTCGGCTCCGATTACATCTGGCCGCGCACATCGAACAAGATCGCGCGCAAGCATATCGAGAATTTCCTCGGGAAAAAGGTATTGGGCGAGGAATATTACCCGCTCGGCCACACGCAATTCAACTCGGTCATCAACAAGATCCGCCTACGCAAACCTGACGTCATCTACGCCATCGTCGTCGGCGGCTCGAATGTCGCGTTCTACAAGCAGCTCAAGGCTGCGGGCATCGATATGACCGAGGAAAGCCCCTTGCTGCTGACCATATCCGTCACCGAAGACGAGATTCGCGGCATCGGCGGCGAAAACATCGAGGGCGCCTATGCCTGCATGAAGTATTTCCAGAGTCTCGACAATGAGAACAATGTCGAATTCGTCAGCGCGTTCAAAGAGATGTGGGGCGAAGACATGGTGATCGGCGATGTGACCCAAGCGGCATATCTCGGCCCGTGGCTCTACAAGGCCGCTGTGGAGAAAGCCGGGTCTTTCGATGTCGACAAGGTCCGCGAGGCCAGTCCCGGCATCGAGCTGACCACCGCCCCCGAAGGCTATGTGAAGGTCCATGAGAACCACCACCTGTGGTCGAAAACCCGCGTGGGCCGGGCGCAGGCCGATGGTCAGTATGAGGTGGTCTTCGAAACCGCCGATCTCGTCGAGCCGGACCCCTTCCCCGAAGGCTATCAGTAGCCGGAAGGGCGCACCGAAAGCGCCACACGGCTTTCGGTGCACTTTTTTGCTCGCGTTTAGAAACCCGTCGCCCAACCCGGAGCCTTGCGATGTTTGATGGATACACAACCAGTGAGCTGAGCGCGATCTTCGCGATGCAGGGCTTTGCGGGGTTGAGCCTGTTCTCGGTTTACGTGTTGATGGCGCTGGGTCTGGCGATCATTTTTGGCCAGATGGGCGTCATCAACATGGCCCATGGCGAGTTCATGATCCTCGGTGCCTATGTCACCTATCTCGTCTCGATCTTCTTCGCTGAATACATGCCCATCCTCTTCGGGGCGTATTTCTTCCTTGCGATGATCCTCGCCTTCGTCGCCTCTGGCCTGCTGGGCATGGCCGTGGAATGGGCGATGATACGTCATCTCTACAAACGCCCGCTGGATACGCTGTTGGCGACTTGGGGGTTAAGCCTGATCTTGCAACAGATCTACCGCTCTACCTTCGGCGCGCGGGAGGTTGGAGTTAGCATCCCCGACTGGATGATGGGTTCCATCGCGCTCACGGATCTCGTGGAAATCCCGATCAACGGCCTGTTCGTGATGGCCGTGACGCTCATCATCGCCACGGGCGTTGGCGTCATGATGTACCGCTCGCTCTGGGGGCGACAGGTGCGCGCCGTCGTGCAGAACAGGACAATGGCGGGGGCCGTCGGCATCGATACGGGGCGCACCGACCGCCTGACCTTTGGCATTGGGTGCGGAATTGCCGGTGTCGCCGGATCGGCCTTCACGATGATCGGGTCCACCGGCCCGACCGCCGGACAGCTTTATATCGTCGATACGTTCCTCGTTGTCGTATTCGGCGGTGCCGCGAGCCTGCTGGGCACCATCGCCTCGGCCTTCACGATCTCGCAGACGCAATCGATCCTCGAATTCTTCCTCTCCGGCTCGATGGCCAAGGTGCTCACGCTGCTGACGGTGGTCGGCATCCTGATGCTGCGCCCGCAAGGCTTGTTCTCCCTGAAACTCCGCAAGTGAGGTCCGGTCCGATGTCCGATGTTTCCACACTTGGCCTGCGCCAGAGCCGCCTGTTCACGGCTTCCGAGATCCTCGGATATCTGGTCCTCGCCGTCGTTATCTTCATCGTCATACCCTCGGCGCTCGATGCCTTCCGGCTCAATCTGTTCGGCAAGTACCTGACCTATGCCTTCGTTGCCATCGGGCTGGTCCTGTGCTGGGGCGTGGGGGGCATCCTCTCTCTGGGTCAGGGGGTCTTCTTCGGCCTCGGCGGTTACTGCATGGCGATGTTTCTCAAGCTCGAAGCATCGACCCCGGAGAATACCGCGATCCAGTCGACACCGGGTATCCCCGACTTCATGGACTGGAACCAGTTGACCGAGCTGCCTTGGTGGTGGGTTCCGTTCAATTCCTTTGCCGTGACGGTATTCGCCATCGTTGCCGTGCCCATGGTCCTCGCCTTCGTCATAGGGCTTGCGATGTTCACGCGGCGGGTCAGCGGGGTTTACTTCGCGATCATCACGCAGGCCATCGCCGCCATCGCCACGATTCTCATTATCGGCCAGCAAGGCTTCACCGGCGGCGTCAACGGCATCACCGACCTGCGTACGCTGATGGGATGGGATATCCGCCCCGACAATGCGAAGACCATCCTATATTTCGTGAGCGGCATCTTGCTGTTCGCCGTGTTGTTCGTCGCCCATGTCATTCGCAAATCCAAGGCCGGGCGGTTGATGATCGCGATCCGTGACCGGGAGGACCGCGTGCGGTTTTCCGGGTACAATGTCGCCAACTTCAAGATTTTCGTGTTCTGCGTCGGGGCCGCCTTTGCCGCAATTGGCGGGGCGATGTTTACCCTTCAGGTCGGGTTCATCTCGCCGACCCTCGTGGGGATCGTGCCGTCTATTTACATGGTCATTTTCTGTGCCGTGGGAGGGCGATCGTCGCTGATCGGGGCGGTCTACGGCGCATTGCTGGTCAACTGGGCGCAGACCACCTTTTCCGAAAGCTTTCCGGAGTTGTGGCTGCTGGCCATGGGGGCGCTGTTCATCGCCGTGGTGATGGCCTTCCCGATGGGGTTGGCCGGTCTCTACGACGATTATCTCAAGCGCCATGTCGACCGGGTCCTTGCGCCCGTGGATCGCATGATGATCCACCGCGCCGCCCGCCGGGAAAGCGAAAAACTCTCCGCCACCCGCGCCACACAACCCGCCGAATAGGAGAACGATCATGGCATCCACTACCGATTATCTGCTCTCGGTCGAGGGTCTGACGGTTTCTTTCGATGGATTTCGGGCGGTCGATAATCTCAGTTTCTACGTCGATAATGACGAGATACGCGTGATCATCGGCCCGAATGGCGCGGGAAAAACCACCGTGCTGGATCTGATCTGCGGCCGCACCCGCGCGACAGGTGGGGCGGTCCAATTCAAGGGCCATGATCTTCTCAAGATGCGCGAGGATCAAATCGTCCACAAAGGCGTGGGACGCAAATTTCAGAACCCATCGATCTATGACGATCTGACAGTATTCGAGAATCTCGAACTCAGCGCACCGGGCAGCTACAGCGTCTTTGGCGCGCTGGCCTTCAAGCGCACGGGCGCGATCATTGACCGGATCGAGGAGATCGCGGAGATGATTTTCCTCTCCGACCTGCTGGACCAGAAGGCAGCGCTTCTGAGCCACGGACAAAAGCAATGGCTCGAAATCGGGATGCTGCTCATTCAGGACCCTGAACTCCTGATGCTGGACGAGCCGGTCGCGGGCATGTCGGTGGCGGAACGCAAGAAGACTGCCGAATTGCTGAACACCATCACCAAGGGCCGCTCGGTTCTCGTCGTCGAGCACGACATGAAATTCGTCGAGGACATCGCCCACAAGGTCACGGTCCTTCACCAAGGAAAAATCCTGGCCGAAGGGTCAATGGATGCCGTTCAGGCCAATCCAAAAGTCATCGAAGTCTATCTGGGCCACTAGGAGGAATAGCGATGCTCACCGTCACCGATCTTCACGTCTCCTACGGCCAGTCCGACGTGCTTCACGGCATCGATTTCAGCGTCGAGCCGGGCGAGATCGTCGCCATCATGGGCCGCAACGGCATGGGCAAGACGACGCTGATGAAATCACTGATGGGTGTCGTGCCAAGCAAGTCCGGCTCGATTGCCATCGAGGGGGCGGACGTATCCTCCCTCAAATCCCACAAGCGTGTCGCCAGCGGTTTCGGCTATGTGCCGCAAGGGCGGGCGATCTTCTCGACCATGACCGTCAAGGAGAACGTGGAAACGGGTCTGTCCTCCACAGGCGAGAAGACCGTGCCGGATGACATCTACACACTCTTTCCCGTGCTGGTCGAGATGGCCGGTCGCCGGGGCGGCAACCTGTCGGGCGGGCAACAACAGCAACTCGCCATCGCCCGTGCGCTGGCCTCAAAGCCCAAAGTCCTGCTCCTCGACGAGCCGACCGAAGGCATCCAGCCCAGTATCATCCGCGAAATGGCCCGCGTCCTGCGCCGCATCCGCGACGAGCGGGGCCTTTCCATTGTCGTCTCCGAACAGGTGCTGAGCTTCGCCTTGGACGTCGCCGATCGGGTGCTGGTGATGGAGAACGGCACTTTCGTCCACGAATCCCCGCGCGACGGCATCGACGAGGAGCGCGTCTCGAAATTCCTTTCCGTTTGACCTGAACCACTGGAGGAAAAGACCATGGCCGATACCCTGATTTCGGTAGACCTGAGCGAAAGTCCGCACACCAATGAAAAAGTGCATAACCGCTGGCATTGCGACATCCCCATGGCCGATTGGGTCGAGCCGGGTGACGATTTTCTGATTGAAACCTATGATTGGACCGGCGGGCAGATCAAGAATGACGATGATGCGGCCGATGTGCGCGATGTGGAGCTGGAGCAGGTTCACTATCTCTCCGGTCCCATCGGCGTAAAAGGCGCGGCCCCCGGCGATTTGCTGGTCGTGGAAATCCTCGACATCGGAGCAAAGGAGGAGATGCAATGGGGCTTCAACGGCTTCTTTTCCAAGCAGAACGGCGGCGGGTTCCTGACCGAGCATTTCCCGGAAGCACAGAAATCGATCTGGGATTTCCATGGCATGTTCACCTCCTCTCGCCATGTGCCGGGAGTGAAATACGCGGGCCTGATCCATCCCGGTCTGATTGGCTGCCTGCCTGACCGCAAACTGTTGGATATGTGGAACGAGCGCGAAAAAGCGCTGGTCGATACCGACCCCCAGCGCGTGCCACCCCTCGCCGCCCTGCCCGATACCCAGAGCGCGCATATGGGCAAGATGACAGGCGAGGCCCGCGACAAGGCCGCCGCCGAAGCGGCCCGGACCGTGCCCCCGCGCGAGCATGGCGGCAACTGCGATATCAAGGATCTGAGCCGGGGCTGTAAAATCTATTTCCCCGTCTATCAGGATGGCGCGGGCCTCTCGATGGGCGATCTGCATTTCAGTCAGGGCGATGGTGAAATCACCTTCTGCGGGGCCATCGAGATGGCAGGCTGGCTGCACATCAAGGTCGATCTGATCAAGGACGGGATGGCGAAATACGGCGTGAAGAACCCGATCTTCAAGCCTTCGCCCATAACGCCAAAATACGACGACTTTCTCATCTTCGAGGGCATTTCCGTCGATGAAAGCGGGCATCAGCATTATCTCGACGTGCATGTCGCCTATCGTCAGGCATGCCTCAACGCCATCGAGTATCTGAAAAAGTTCGGCTACACGGGTGCGCAGGCCTATGCCATCCTCGGCACCGCTCCGGTACAGGGGCATATCTCCGGCGTGGTCGATATTCCCAACGCCTGCGCGACTCTCTGGTTGCCCACGGATATTTTCGAATGGGACATGATGCCCAATGCCGAGGGGCCGAAGAAATATCTCGATGGCTCGATCGATATTCCACTCGCGCCTGACCTGTGATCCGCAACATATGTCTTGCCCCGGCGATCCGCCGGGGTGCCCGCCATCCGGAGAATTCCATGCCTGTCTACGAGTATCACTGTGCCGACCATGGCACCTTCGAGGCGCTGCGACCCATGAGCGCCTTTCGCGATCCTTGCGCTTGCCCCGCCTGTGGCGGAAACAGCAACCGCGTTATGCTGACCGCGCCGCAGTTGGGGTCGTCCGACCGCTCGACCATCACAGCCCACGGCATCAACGAGCGCGCGGCGGACAGCCCGAAAAAGGCGAGCACACACGGGCCGGGATGCTCTTGTTGCAGCGGTGGCAAGAAAGCAGGCCGCAAAACCCTGCACCGTCCGGATGGTTCCAAGAGCTTCCCATCGGCTCGCCCGTGGATGATTTCGCATTGACGATCGAATAAAGCGATAAAAATCAGCGCGCTATCCTGTCCGGCAAGCGTTTCAGGCACGCCCCGCTCTCAGGAGGATTGCAGGAGATCCGTCACGCCAACCGCGCTGCGCTGCGCATCGTCACGATACCGACAGGGCCAAATCCGGCAGCCATATGCGCAGGCTTTCAAGCAGCAGATGCGGGGATACGAGGCCGGTCTCGCCGGTTTGGGCGGCGGCAATGGCATCCACGGTCGCCGGAGTCCAGCCATCATCCGGGCCGGGTGCGAGACCCTTCGCGGTCAAAGCCTCCCGCACGCGGGCCAGCAATGCGCCATGTTTTGCCGGATCGCACACCGCCTCCACTTCCACGATGGTCGCGGGCATTTCCACAATATCGACCATCGCCATCTCGGTGACGGCGGGGACGGAGCGGCTTTCGACGGCAGGCTTTGTCTCGACGGTGCGCACGTCGATCTCGACGGTTTCGGCGGGGACGGGATCGCCGGTGCCATCGGTATCGATGACCTGCACGTCCAGCATCCGCAGACCCGCATTGACGCGCACGGCCTGAATGCGCGCTTCCTGGGTCACGACCATCGTATCGGGCAGCGGAGGCAGCGCTTCGCTTTCCTCGATCAAGATGCCGCCCTCAACGCGGTAGCGGGTCACATCGCGCGAGGCGACCACGAGCGCGGGGCCAAAGCTTGGCTCGATCACGCGCAATCGCCGGGTCGGCTCGCTGATGACAACCCGTTTTGCTTCATCGAAGAAAGTCGCTCCTTCGCGATGGGCGGGAACGACGGTGACGACATCCGTGCGCGTACCAAAGCGGGCGGGTGTCACGGTCAATTCCTTGTAGGCAGGCGTCACGGTGAAGGCGCGCTGTTCCTTTGCCAGCACCGGCATCGTTGCGGCCTCGACGGCGCAGAGATCCCCGGCGGTGAGCACGATACGGCCCTCCGCATCGCTGACGGCGGCGCCCCCGACAAGCGATTGCAGACCAGCGATACAAATCAGGGCGAGGGCGACAAGGGTTCCGGCAAGGCGCATGGGTTTTCCCGTAAAACTGTAGGATCGGTTTTCCTTACAGCAGACGAGTTAACCCCCCTTGAATGCGCCCTCAGGAAAGCCCGCGCTTGGCCCGGATGATGCCGGAAAAATCGACCCCGGCCTCGCCCCCATCCACCATGCGATCATAGGCGTCGAAGGCCGCACGGCCAAATTCGACATCCGCCCCCGATGCCTGTGCCGCCGCCATGGCCAGCCCCAGATCCTTATGCATCAACCCGGCGGCGAAACCCGGTCTGTAGTCATTATCGGCGGACGTCTGCGGCCCCACCCCCGGCATCGGGCAATATGTGGTCAGGGACCAGCATTGCCCGGAGGCGGCGCTGGACACATCGAACAGCTTTTGCGGCGACAGGCCCAGCTTTTCGGCAAGGGCAAAACCTTCGGCGACGGAAATCATCTGGATGGCAAGCATCATGTTGTTGCAGATCTTGGTGCCCTGCCCCGCCCCCGCCGCGCCGCAATGAACGACCTTCGCCCCCATCACATCAAGGATCGGTTCGGCCCGCGCAAAGCCCCCGTCACTGCCCCCCACCATAAAGGCCAGCGTCCCCGCATCGGCCCCCGCGACCCCGCCCGAAACGGGGGCATCGAGCATCTCGAACCCCGCCCCATGCGCATCGTCGGCCAGAATGCGCGCCGTCTCCACATCGATGGTCGAGCAATCGATCAGCAAGGTATCGGCGGCAGCATGGGGAAAGATCGTCTCTCGATAGACCGAGGCGACGACAGGCCCGGCGGGCAGCATCGACACGATCACATCGCGCCCCCGCGCCGCATCCTCGCCGGAGGCGGCGACCTGAGCGCCCGCGATCCCCTGCGCCTTTTCGGTATCAAGGTCGAAGACCGTTACTTCATGGCCCGCCTTGACCAGATTACGGGCCATTCCGGTGCCCATGTTGCCAATGCCGATGAATCCGATGGTTGCCATGTTTCGCCCCGTTGCCTAATGCGCTTATGTGAAGGGTGTAATCGGTCGCGGGGCCGGATTCCAGACCCGGCGCATCAACGAGAGGAAACGATAGTATGGCCGCTGAGATCATTGACGGAAAAGCCTTTGCCGCGACCGTTCGCCAGAAAGTCGCGGGCCATGTCTCGCGCATGGTCGAAGAACACGGGATCAAGCCCGGCCTCGCCGTCGTGCTGGTGGGCGAAGACCCCGCCAGTCAGGTCTATGTGCGCAACAAGGGAAAGCAGACCGCCGAGGCGGGCATGGCCTCCTTCGAGCACAAGCTGCCCGCCGATACGGATGAGAGCACGTTGCTCGCGCTGGTCGAGCGCCTGAACGGCGATCCGTCGGTTCACGGCATTCTTGTTCAACTGCCCCTGCCCGCGCATCTGAACTCTGACCTCATCATCAACACCATTGCGCCCGAAAAAGACGTCGACGGGTTCCATGTCGTCAATGTCGGACGTCTGGGCGCAGGGCTAAAATCGATGGTGCCCTGCACGCCGCTCGGCTCGCTGATGATGCTGAAGGATTATCACGGCGACCTGTCGGGCAAGACGGCGGTGGTTATCGGACGCTCCAACATCGTCGGCAAGCCGATGGCGCAATTGCTGCTGGGCGCGAATGCCACGCCGACCATCGCCCATTCGCGCACCCCCGACCTGCCCGGCGTCGTACGACAGGCGGATATCGTCGTCGCGGCGGTCGGACGACCCGAGATGGTGCAAGGCGACTGGATCAAGCCCGGCGCAACCGTCATCGATGTAGGCATCAACCGCATTCCCGCCCCCGAAAAAGGCGAGGGCAAGCATAAGATCGTCGGCGATGTCCATTACGAAAGCGCCGCTCAGGTCGCCGGTGCCATTACGCCGGTGCCGGGCGGTGTCGGGCCGATGACGATTGCATGCCTCTTGGCCAATACCGTCACCGCCGCCGCCCGCGCCGCGAACTTGCCCGAACCTGAAGGATTGACGGCCTGAGCGGCATCCCATGAGCGTCGAGCCGGTCGAAGATCGCGTTTTCAAAGGCATCATCCTGATGATGCTTGCCTTTCTGGTTTTTACCGGCATCGATACAAGCGCAAAATGGCTGGTCTTGGCGGGCATGGCCCCGCTTCAGGTGGTGTTTGTGCGCTATGCGGGACATGCGCTGATTTCGCTGATGGTCGTGCTGCCGCAGGAAGGCCGCGCGCTGTTCCATTCGGAAAACCTCAAGCTGGAGATCCTGCGCGGGGTCTTTCTTCTCGGCTCGACGATCTGCAACTTTACAGCCGTCAAATACCTGTCCCTGACCTTCACCACGGCGATCTTTTTCACGACGCCGCTGGTCGTCTGCGCCCTGTCGATCCCTCTTTTGGGCGAAAAAGTGGGGCCTCGGCGCTGGGCGGCGATCTTCGTGGGGTTCATCGGGGTGCTGGTCGCGATCCGCCCTTGGGGAGAAGACGTTCACTGGGCGATCTTTTTCTCGCTGGGGGCGGTCATGATGGCGTCGTGCTATTTCGTGCTGACCCGCCGTCTGGCCGGGGTGGATTCGGCGGCGACACAGCAATTCTATTCCGCCGGATTGGCCACCATCCTGATGGCCCCCGTTGCGCTGATGGATTGGTCATGGCCCACCGATACCGCGTCCTGGACAGCGTTTTCCCTGATTGGGATCTTCGGCTGGGCCGGGCATCAACTCTTGGTCGTGGCCCATCGCTGCGCGCCCGCATCGACCTTGTCGCCGTTCGTCTATGTACAGATCATCTACATGACCGCATCAAGCTGGATCATCTTCAATCAACCGCCCGAAGGATGGCATATCGTCGGGGCCGCGATCATCCTGTGCAGCGGTCTGTATATCTGGATGCGCGAGCGCAGCTTGCAGGCCGGTCGATGACGATCACGTCAGCGCCCATGACTGAACATCCTTTGATCGGATGATGGGCGCGACATCCCGGTCGAACACCTTGAAATGATCGGAGTCCAGATGTGCTGTAAATGCATCCGCATTCTCGTATATCTCGTAGAGCAGCACCCGTTCGGCCATTTTTGTACAGACCGAGACATCGAAGCGATGACAATCCGGTTCTTTTTCGAGACTGTCCCGCGCCTGTTGCTGCACCCGCGCGAGAAAAGCGGCTCCTTCCCCCGGTTCAACGTCGAAAACGACCGTGACAACAAACATATCTGTGCCTCATAGTTAACAGCGTGCGATGGACGCGAGCGATCTCAAGAACGATGGGATTATTGCCCAACCGCAGATCGCGTTTCAGACGTCATGTAGTTCTTCGTTCAACAAGGGGTGTGCAGGTACAAAGATGACATTACCCCTCAATCGCCTTTCGTCACATGGAAATGGTCTCGTGCGGCCCGAATGTGTTGTGGCCCATGAATCTGGGTGGCTGTTTGCCCCCTATTGCGACGGGCCGGGCGGCATCAGCGCCATATCGCCGACCGGAAATGTCCATACGCACCGGGTCGGACAATCGGGACCGGATGTCCCCGATATTCTCTTTCCCAACGGAATCGCGCTGGAAGATGGCGGCAGCTTTCTGATTGCGCATCTGGGTCAGGAAACGGGCGGCATCTATCGGCTATCGACCGATGCCACCGCATACTGCATCACCGATACGGTCGAGGGAGGCCCGATGCCCCCCGCAAATTTCGTGGCTCCCGACAGCAAGGGCCGCCTGTGGATCACGATCTCCACCACCTGCATCCCCCGCGCGCAGGATTATCGCCCCGATGCCGCGAGCGGCTATATCGCGCTGCATGATGCGAAGGGCACGCGCATCGTGGCCGATGGTCTGGGATATACCAACGAATGCCTGCTGTCGGCGGATGAGCGCACGCTCTGGGTCAACGAGACCTTCGCGCGCCGCCTGACGGCCTTCGATGTCACGGAGGACGGATTGGCAAACCGGCGGGTCGTCGCGACCTTCGACACGGGCACCTATCCCGACGGAATTGCCGAAGCGGTGGACGGATCGCTGTTCATCGCGTCGATCGTTTCCAATCGTATCTTGCGGGTCTGGCCGGATGGCCGGATCGAAACGCTGGTCGAGGATGTCGATTCCGCGCATCTGGACAGGGTGGAGACGGCCTTTCAAGGCGGCACCATGGGCCGCCCCCATCTCGATTCCGTTCATTCCCGGCGGCTTAGCAACATTTCGAATATTGCATTCGGCGGTAAAGATCGCAAAACAGCCTTTCTTGGATGCCTGCTCGGCGACCATGTAATGTCTTTCGACAGTCCAGTCGCCGGGCGTGCCCTGCCCCATTGGACCCATCATATCGACCCCCTCATCGACAGCTTCGGAGCGACGACGTGAAAAGTAACAACACCTTCCGCATTGCCCTGTTTCCCGGCGACGGCATTGGCGAGGAAATCACCGACCCGACCCGCATCCTGCTCGATGAGGTTGCCGCGCGCGTTGGCGGTTTCGGCTTTGACTGGGAACCCTGCGATGCGGGGGCCGCCTATTACCGCAAGCATGGCACCGCCCTGCCGGAACAATCGATCAAGACCGCCCGCGCGGCGGATGCGATCCTGCTGGCGGCGATGGGGTTGCCGGATGTGCGCTATGCCGATGGGCGCGAGATGACGCCGCAGATCGATATCCGCTTCGAATACGGTCTCTATGCCGGGGTGCGCCCGGTCAAGCCGGTGCCCGGCGTGCGGGCCATCCTCGCCGACCCCCGCGCCCATGACATCGACTACGTCATCATCCGCGAATCCATCGAGGGGCTGTTCGCCCCCATCGCCCCCGGAACGCGCGATGGCGACAAGGAAGCGCGCGAAACGATGGTGATTACGCGCCCCGTCTGCGAAAAATTGTTCGATTTCGCGTTCCGTCTGGCAGAAGAACGGGGCGGACAGAAAAAAGTCACCTCGGTCGACAAGGCCAATGTGTTTCAGGCTTTCGCTTTCTGGCGCGATATTTTCTACGAGCGGGCCAAGGGATTCGGAGGGATCAGCGCCGATCACGCCTATGTCGATGCCTTTGCCATGACGATGGTGCAAAAGCCATGGAGCATCGATGTGGCAGTCACCGAGAATATGTTCGGCGACATTCTGTCCGATCTCGGAGCCGCGCTGATGGGGGGCATGGGCTATGCGCCCTCCGCCGATATTGGCGACGATCATGCGGTTTTTCAGCCCTGCCACGGGTCGGCCCCGGATATTGCGGGCAAGGGATTGGCGAATCCCACCGCGATGATCCTGTCGGCGGCGATGATGCTGGAATGGCTGGGCGCGCGCCATGGCAGCAGCGAAGCAGGCGTCGCGGCATCCACCCTGCGCCGGGCCGTGGAAGGCGCATTCGGCGGCGGGCGTCTCATCACCTGCGAATTGGGCGGCGATGCGGGAACCGAGGCCGTCTTCACGGCGGTGAGGGATGCGCTGGCCCGCGTCGATGTCTGAGCTTGCCACGGTTGCAGTGGTCGGGGCGGGTTATTTCGGGCGCTTTCACCTCGATGCATGGCACCGGATGGAGGACATCACCCTCGTCGGGCTCAGCGAACACGATGCCGGACGGGCGATGGAAATGCGCGATGCCTATCCGGGCCTTGCCACCTATGACGATGCGCTCGATATGGTCCGGGCCGCGCGCCCGGCAGTCGTGGACATCACCGCGCCCCCTCCGGCGCATCTCGACCTGATCCGTGCGCTGTCGCCCCATGTGACGCATATCATCTGTCAGAAACCCTTCTGCGGAAGTCTCGACACGGCCCGCGAGGCGATCGGGATCGCCGCCGAGAACGGCTGTCACCTCGCGATTCACGAGAATGTCCGCTACCAGCCATGGTATCGCGAGGCAAAGCGGTTGATGGATGCCGGAGCGCTCGGCGAACTCTATCAGATCACCTTTCGGATGCGCACCGGCGACGGGCAGGGACCGGAAGCGTATCTGGATCGGCAACCCTATTTCCAGTCGATGCCGCGCTTTCTGGTCCATGAAACCGCGATCCACTGGATCGATACCTTTCGCTATCTGATGGGCGAAATCCACGATGTCAGCGCCCATCTGCGTCGCCTGAACCCGGCAATCGCGGGGGAGGATGCCGGGTTGATCCTGTTTGAATTCGACAATGGAGCGCGGGGAGTATTCGACGGAAACCGCCTGTCGGATCATGTTGCGCAAAACCGCCGCCTGACCATGGGCGAAATGTGGATCGAGGGGTCAGAGGGTACGCTGAGGCTGGATGGCGACGGGCGGCTGTGGCTGCGCGCTTTTGGCGAAAACGACGAAATCGAGCATATCTTCGACTGGCGCGACCATCTGTTCGGTGGCGATTGCGTCTATCTCACCAACCGCGCGACGCTCGACGCATGGCGCCGGGGCGACGAGCCGGAAACGGCGGCAGGACAGTATATCCGCAATCAGGAACTGGTGGAGACGATCTATGCCGGGGCGAGTTGGAATGCTGATCAACATTCCTGAAAATTACCATGGAATGAACGCGATCAGATTGAGCCACAAATGCCCGTCAATGCACAACTCTTGGCGTAATTTCTGACCCGACTTGATCGCGTTTCACTCTAAGGCCCAGCCTTCTCGAACCAGTCGAGCGCCAGCGCCGCCCAGCCCTTCGGGATCGCATGGCCGCCGGGATGAAGCGCCATTTCCAGCCATGCCCCCTCGCCGCATCCAGTCCAGCGGCGGATCTGATATGCATCGCGGCGGTCGAATCCGTCCGGCGCATCCGTTGTGCATCCAGCGGCGGCGCGCAGGATGGTCAGGCCCGCGAACACATCCCCCTGCTGGATACCGCTGCCCACAATCCGCCCTTCGAGCGGGACAACCGGGTCGGACCATCCATGGGTATGGTGCAGCTTCACCGGCCCCTCGCATTCCTGCGGCAGCGGCCGCCAGAGCAATCCGGCAATCGGCGTATAGGCGGCAAAGGTTTCGGGTGCGGAGCAGGCCACGCGCCACACCATCATCCCCCCCAGCGAGAACCCCGCCAGAACCACGCGGTCTGGATCGATGTCAAAGCGCTCCACCGCATCCTCCGCCACCGATGCGAGAAAGGCGATGTCATCGCGGGCCGCCGGGTTTTGCCGTACATTCCACGAGCCGCCCCCGTCGCCCGGACGGCGTGGCATCCCTTGCGGTGCGAGAATCGCATAGCCCCGCGTATTGAGCGCCTCGACAAGACCGCGATTGCGCACAAGTCCCACGCCCCGGCCGCCCCAACCATGCAGGAAGATCACCGCCGGATGCGGCCCCTCTCCGGCGGGGGCCTCAGCATGATAAAAGCCTCCTTCGATCTCGCAGGGTGTTTGCGCCTCGCCGCAGGCCAATGCGGGCAGCGAGATGAGCGACAATGCCGCCGCGCATAGCCATGTCCAAGCCTGTGTCATCGACCGTTCCCCTTATCTGCCTTTGACAATAGGGCTTTGCCGGACCCAATCACGCGCATCGGCGATCACATTCTGCGGCGGCGCCCATCAATAGGTCGCCCGCCCCCCGCTGAGATCGAAGACACCGCCGGTCGTGAAGCTGTTTTCCGATGAGCAAAGCCACGCGATCATCCCGGCCACTTCATCAACCGTGACGAACCGCCCGCGCGGGATTTTTGAGAGCATATAGTCGATATGCTCCTGTTTCATCTGGTCGAAAATGGCGGTGCGGGCGGCGGCGGGGGTGACGCAATTGACGGCAATGTCATGGTCCGCCAATTCCTTGCCCAGCGATTTCGTCAGGGCGATCACCCCCGCTTTCGAGGCGGAATAGGCGCTGGCATTGGGATTGCCCTCTTTTCCGGCGATCGAGGCGACACTGACGATCCGCCCGTAGCCGTTCTTCGTCATTCCCGGCACGACGGCTTTGCAGCAATGAAACGGCCCATCGAGATTGATGGCCATCACCCGCCGCCATTCTTCGACCGGATACTCGGCGACTGTCGCATTATCGCCCGCTACTCCGGCATTGTTCACGAGAATGTCGATGCGCCCCATCTCGGCTTCACTGCGCGCGGCGGCAGACCGAACAGCGTCCCAATCCGCAAGATCGACTTCGATGAAAGCCGCCCCGATCTCCTGCGCCGTGCGCTCGGCAAGGCCGCGGTCCCGATCCCAGAGCGTCACCGTCGCGCCGCCCGTGATCAACCGCTCCGCGACGGCCCGCCCGATTCCCTGCGCCCCGCCGGTGACGACCGCGAAACGGTCTTTGACATCGATATGATTCATCTTTGGCTCCCCTGTTTTGCCCCAGCTTAAAGCGCCGTATAGAGGGGGGAAAGGGGGGCCTCGCTATCCCTTTGACAACCGCAGCAATCCGGCACCGATCAGCGTCAGCATCGTCGAGACGACCTTCGGCAGATCGAGCCGCTCGCCCATGAACGCCACGCCGATCAACAAGGCAAAGACGATCGAGGTCTCGCGCAGGGCCGTCACCAGCGCAATCGGAGCATGCATAAAGGCATTCACCACCATCGCATAGGCGATAAAGGATGCCCCGCCGCCGATCAGGACAACCCGGCCCATGCCGCGCAAATCGCGCATAAAGCCCGGCCTGACCGCCGATCCGATGGCCATATAGAGGGCCGTATTCCCCAGCGTAGACCATGCATAGAATCCCAGCGCCGTGCCCGCCACCCGCGCGCCCGTGCCATCGACCAGCGAATATCCAGCGATGAAACATCCGGTGACCAGCGCCATCATCGCCGCCTTGCGATTACGCAGCCCATCGCGCTGACGCACCAGGCTGAGGCTCATGATCCCCGCTGCGATGATCCCGATGGCGATCAACTCCATCGCCTCCAACGCCACGCCCAGAAGCGTCACCGACACGCCCCCCACGATCAGCGGCGCCACGCCGCGCGCAATGGGATACACTTGGGTCAGATCGCCCATGCGATAGGCTGTGCCGAGAAAAAACTGATAGCCGATATGCAGCGCAATGCTGGCCACAAACCATGGCCAGCACGCCCAGTCCGGCACCGCCGCAAAAGGCAAGGCGAGCAGGGCGAAAACACCCTGCCCCATCACAACGGCGGCAATGCCGAGCGTTTTATCCGCCCCGCTCTTGACCAAGGCATTCCAGACAGCGTGCAGAATCGCCGCCCCGATCACCATGGCAAAGATGCCGCCGCTCACTCTATTCCATGACCGGAATCGAGAATTCCGCGCCTTCCTTCACACCCGAAGGCCAGCGCGCGGTGACGGTCTTCGTGCGCGTCCAAAAGCGGATCGAATCGGTGCCGTGCTGATTGAGATCGCCAAAGCTCGACGCCTTCCACCCGCCAAAGGAATGATAGGCCAGCGGCACGGGAATCGGCACATTCACCCCGACCATCCCGATATTGATCCGCGCCGCAAAATCGCGCGCCGCATCGCCATCGCGGGTATAGATCGAAACGCCATTGCCGTATTCGTGCTTCATCGGCAATGCCAGCGCTTCCTCATAGGTTTTCGTCCGCACGACCGACAGAACGGGGCCGAAAATCTCGGTTTTGTAGATGTCCATATCCGGCGTCACCTCGTCGAACAGGCACCCGCCGACAAAAAAGCCGTTCTCGTATCCCTGCCGCGAGAACCCGCGCCCATCGATGACCAGCTTCGCGCCCTCGCTGACGCCGGTATCGATCAGGCCGAGGATTTTCTCCTTGGCCGCGGCGGTGACGACCGGCCCGAAATCGGCCTTGTCATCGGTATAGGGGCCGACATTCAGCTCCTCCACGCGGGGTTTGAGCTTGGCAATCAGGTTATCCGCCGTTTCCTGCCCCACAGGCACCGCAACCGAAATCGCCATGCAGCGCTCGCCCGCCGAGCCATAGCCCGCCCCGATCAACGCATCCGCCGCCTGATCGAGATCGGCATCGGGCATGATAATCATGTGGTTCTTCGCCCCGCCAAAGCATTGCGCCCGCTTGCCATGGGCCGTGGCCGAGGCATAAACGCTCGCCGCGATGGGGGTCGAGCCGACAAAGCTGATCGCACCGATATCTGGATGCGCACAGATCGCATCCACGACCTCCTTGTCGCCCTGCACCACCTGAAAGATACCATCGGGCAGACCCGCCTCCTTGAACAATTCCGCGATTCGCAGCGGAACGGAGGGATCGCGCTCAGAGGGCTTGAGGATAAAGGCATTGCCGCAGGCGATAGCCGGAGCCGCCATCCAGAGCGGGATCATCGCCGGAAAGTTGAACGGTGTGATTCCCGCCCCGATTCCGACCGGCTGACGCATCGAATACATGTCGATTCCCGGCCCGGCCCCTTCCGTGAACTCCCCCTTCAGCAGATGAGGGGCCGCCATGACGAATTCCACGACTTCGAGACCGCGCTGAATATCGCCCTCGGAATCAACGACCGTCTTGCCATGCTCACGCGACAATTCTTCGGCCATCGAGCGCTTGTCACGCTCCAGCAATGCCGCCAACCGCATGAAGACACGCGCGCGCTTCTGCGGGTTTTGCGCGGCCCAGTCAGGCTGTGCAGCCTTGGCGATGGCGACCGCCTCGTCCAGCTCGGACCTGCTCGCCAGCGGTGTGCGCTTCTCCGTCTCGCCCGTTGCGGGATTGAAGACATCCGAGAACCGCCCACTGGTCCCCTCACGGTGATCGCCGCCGATGTAATGTGTCAGATCGAGCATGGTTTCCTCGCGTGATTGATCATTTCGCAGCGAACCTAGACGGACGGCTCTAAGAGCGCTAGGAAAAGCCGCACCGGACAGGTGGCCGAGTGGTTTAAGGCTCTAGTCTTGAAAACTAGCGTGCGGGAAACCGTACCGTGGGTTCGAATCCCACCCTGTCCGCCATTTCTTTTTTCAATCAAAATCTTGTCGCCTCAAAATCATTGATTTTGTTTAATTTTTCATCCCATTGCATTCATGCTGTCTCGCCTTGCCTCACCGAATTGCAGAATATATGGTGGGTAAAACGGTGGGTGATGATGGGGCGGTTAGGCGATGGCAAGCGAGCATAGGGCGCATCCGGTAAACAGACTCACGGCCCCAGCGGTTCGCAAGCTGGGTGCTGGCATGCACGCCGATGGCGGTGGGCTGTATCTTGTTGTTGATGATACCGGAGCGCGACGCTGGGCCTTACGCACTACCGTACACGGGCGACGACGCGAGATAGGGCTAGGTCCTGTGTCTCTGCTGTCGCTTGGTGAGGCCCGTGAACAGGCCCGCGCGCTGCGCAAGGTGGCCCGTGCCGGGGGCGACCCCATTGCAGAGCGCGACAAGGACAAGCGTACCTCCCTCACCTTTGCCGATGCCGCCCGCAAGGTCCATGCGGAGCAAATCGTGCCGAATGCCACAAACGGCAAACATGTTGCCCAATGGATCACGACACTGGAAACGTATGCCTTACCGATCATAGGGTCGCGTCCAGTCCATGCGGTGGAGCAAGCGGATGTGTTGCGTGTTCTGTCGCCCATCTGGACAGAGAAACCCGAAACCGCAAGACGGATACGCCAGCGCCTTCGCACGGTGCTGGATTGGGCGCGAACCGCTGGCCATCGTGATGGCATCAACCCGGTGGAGGGCGTCGAGAAAGGGCTGGCCAGACAAAAGGACCGAACGGCCCATCATGCCGCTCTGTCGTGGCGTGACCTTCCTGCCCTGATGCCGCGCATCGAAGAATCGCAAGGCATGGGATCGCTTGCCCTGCAATTCACCATCCTTACGGCGGCGCGTTCTGGTGAGGTGCGGCTGGCCATATGGGCGGAGATTGATCTGGAGGCCCGCGTCTGGACGATTGCCCCGGAGCGGATGAAGGCAGGGCGGGAACACCGTGTCCCGTTGTCCAAGTCTGCGCTCGCCATTCTCGAAAAACTGCGCCCGCTGGCGGTGAACGATCAGTCCCTCCTGTTCCCGTCAAAGCGTGCGGCGAAACCGCTTTCGGATATGACCTTGGCGGCGGTGTTGAAGCGTCTGGGGGAATCGGTCACAGTCCACGGGATGCGCAGCACGTTCAGGGATTGGGCCGAGGAAAACACCTCCTATCCCCATGAGGTGAAGGAGGCGGCGCTGGCTCATGCGGTCAAGAACAAGGTGGAAGCCGCGTATCGCCGTACTGACCTGTTCGACAAGCGCATCGCCATGATGGACGCATGGGCAAGCTATGCGACCGGAGCGGGGGCGAAGGTGGTTAGGTTGGGAGCGTAGCTTGCTCTCTCATGGCGTATCATTTATTCTTGACTATTACCTGCGCGTAAAGATATGCGCATTATTAACGTTGCAGAAATGCGCGCAAGCCTCTGCAATGTTCCAATACCAAAAATCGACTACAATACCTGTCCACAATAATCGGGGCTGTGTCGCTATTTGCGTCATGCTGTTATATATTGCTTGACAAGCTACCCAAAGGGCCATTAACGCAGAACTATAGAATAACGCATACGAATGTTCAAAGCGCCCGTTGAGGCGCTTTTTTTGTGTTTGTATTCTGAAAAAGCTACTCCGTGATGATGGGTAATACGCAAGCGTTCACCCTTTCAATCGTGTGATACACACGTCTAACTTGGCAGACCCGCCTCCTCCTCCCTCCCCCAATAATCGACAAGACTGGAAAGACCATGACCGAACAGCTTTTGCTGTCGGACCGGGACGCATGCGCGCTCCTGTCCATTTCGCGTGCCACCTTCTGGCGGCGAGTGAAGGACGGGACCTTCCCTCCGCCCATCCGCATCGCTGGCATAACACGCTGGAGACGGAGTGACTTGATAGAAGCTATCGACCGGGCGGTGGAAAAAACCGCGCAAGCTGACTGATGCCACACAAGCGCGTTTCCGCGCAGCGCATCAAGGCAAATCGCCAATACAGCTATGACGAATTGGCGGAGACTGTGGGCGTCACGGCACAGACAGTGCGGTCATGGCGTGATGAGGGAATGCCTGTGATGATGGACCAAATTCCGCATCTGATTATGGGCTACCACGCCAAGGATTATCTCACCACCCGCAAGCGCAAGGCCAAGCAATCCCCCAAGGACCATCAAGTCTATTGCCTACGCTGCAAAGCCCCAAGGGACCCGTTCGGGATGATGGCCGATTACATCCCAATTAATGCCGACCGAGGGCGTCTCAAGACCCTATGTGGCACGTGTGAAGCGCAGTGCGGGCGCTTTGTGGGGGTCAAGGAATTACCCCGTCTCTCCGAAAAACTCGAAATCGCTATCAACAGCGATTGATGAGACTAAGGGAACCTATCGGACCCTGTTCAAAACATAACTCGCGAGGGGTCGCGCTGACCGTCTGAAATGATGGTCGAATGAACCCGATTTCCACACTGAACGAGGATTACCGAAATGCGAAAGCACAACGCCGCCAATGAACGGGTGAAGCGGGCTTATATCACCTTCCTGAAACAGACCACGGGCAAGGACGAGGCCACGCTGGACAAGGTGCTGTCGGCCCTGCTGCAATTCGAGGAAAGTACCCGGTTCAAGCCCTTCAAACGCTTCCACGTGGATCAGGCGGGTAAATTCAAGGACCATCTGGCCAAGGCCAAGAACAGCCGCACGGGCAAACCGCTTTCCCCTTCGACCATCGACGCCACCTTACGCATCGTGAAAGCGTTTTTCCTGTGGCTGGCGGGACAATCGGGCTTCAAGTCGGTGCTGTCCTACAAGGATGCGGAATACTTCAACAACAACGCCAAACAGGCGCGCATCGCCCATACCCAGCGAGACATTCCTTTCCCGACCATGGCACAGGCCCGCCATGCCTTTCAGGCGATGCCCAACGCCACGGATTTCGACAAACGCGATAAAGCCCTGTTCGCCTTTTTCATGCTGACAGGGATACGCGATGGGGCGGCGGCGTCCTTGCGGTTGAAACATATCAATCTTGAGGAAGGCTATGTCTTTCAGGATGCGCGTGAGGTGAAAACCAAGAACAGCAAGACGATAGATACGTGGTTCTTTCCTGTCGATGACGCCTATCGGGACTGTTTCGAGGAATGGGTGCGTTACCTGCGCATGGAGAAAATGTTCGGCAATGCGGATGCTCTGTTCCCAAAGCCACGGATGGCCAATACCGGAGCGGGGTTCAAAGCGGTGGGCCTGTCGCGCGACGCCTATGCCAGCGCCGCCAAGTTGAACGAGGCGATACGCGGGGCATTTGCGGCGGTGCAACTGCATGAATTTACGCCGCACAGTTTCCGCAAGACCCTTGGCCAGCACATGAACGAGATGTGCAAGACACCGGAGCAAATGAAAGCATGGTCGATGAATCTGGGCCATGAGAACATCGCCACGACGATCAGCGCCTATATGCCCGTAAGTCGTGACCGCCAGCGCGATTTGATGCGAGACATGGGCGATAGCGAGGCGGCATAGGGTGCGGGTCCTTTGGACAGGGTGCGGGCATACACGGGGGTATGTGATGAGTGCGTCCTGTCTCTGTTTTTCGAAATTTTGAAGGTGAAACCAATCCCCCTAGCCGATGAAGCGCCCGCTTTCCTCCACCGCATGGCCCAGCGCGGTCAGGGATGCGAGAATATCCTGCACGTTGCTGATTTTGGTGGGGGTGTTGCGGCCTTTGAACAGGCGGGCCATTTCATCGGCGGTGACGGGGGCGTCCAGAGTTTCCAGAGTGCCGCGCACCAGTGTAATCTGTTCGGGCATCGTCTTGGGCCAGACGGTCTGTGCGGCGACGGGGGCGATTTCGCCAAGGTCCATTGTGCCGGTTTCGCCAGTTGTGGCGGTCTGGCCATCGGGGTTCTGATAATCGGGGCGGAGCCAGCGGATATGCCCGCGCGCCTCCTCCGCCGCGCGGTCGTGGTTGAGGGCGACGAGGCGGTGGAGAATATCGTCATCCGATAAATCGACGGGCCAGCCATAGGCATCGGCGGTGGCGGCGTCGATGCGGTCGTGAATATCCTTGAGCACACCGATGAGGCCGTCGTCGTAAATCTGCTTGTCCTTGCCCTCGATGGCCTCTCCGGCGCGCAGCTTTTCCAGCACGTTATACATCTGGGTCAGGGTCAGTTTCGGATGCTCGGCTTGCCGGGCCTTGCGGTGAGCGTCAAGCTGCTCCCCCAGATCGCGCAGGGTGGCGTGCTGGGGTTCTGTCGTTTCGGGGAAGGGGAAGGGGTCGAAACAGCGGGATTTGTTGTAGCGGGGATCGTTGCCGATACCGAGACGCCCACCAGCGGCAAGCGACCATGTGACGTGGATACGGGACGAGAGAGTCGCGAGATAGGCGGAGTCGTCGAGGGCGATGGCTATAAGCATATTGTCGGGCAATATTTCAGCATCAATGAATTGAAAAATGCGATGCTTCATAGTTTCTACAGTGACGACATATCGACCAAGTTTATTCAAGGCTGGTCTAATCTCTGTTCGTGGGCGACCGTGAATCCACCAATTTTGACGCAACCATTTATCGCGATTTTCGTCACGCTCAGGTTTTACGTTATCCAAAACATGCTGGTATGTAGCGGGAAACTGCGTTTGAGACTCAGATTCAGATAGGCCAAAGAGGTCAATAACCATAACGCCACGAGATGTTTGCGTTAGATCACGACCATTTCGATAAGGTCGAATGTGTTTTTCCAATCCTTGTACGCTTCCAAGGCCAAGCGACTTTGCTTCTAGTGGTGTTATTATGAAACCCGACCCAAATAGCATCATTCCACGACTCGAAAGACCATCATTCGACTTCAACTCCAGCGCACTCCCCACATCCGCCCCAATCCGCAAATTCGGAAAAATCTTGCCCTGCTGCTGTTCCAGCGTGACGCGATAGCCAAGGCTTTCCGACGCCGATTTTTCCTCATGGGTCACCATCGCGAGCGGGCCGGTGCCACTGCCCTTCTCGGACACCGTCATGGACACCCGCACCGCCGCGCCATCCCCCGCATCCACCCATGGATGATCCGGGATGGCGAAGGTCAGGGACAGGGGTTTCTTGTCCTCCATATGCTCGGCCAGCACCCGGCGGTTAAAGGTCTGGCGAATGGAATTGGTGGTAATCAGGCCCAAGCGCCGCGCCCCCTTGCCCTTGCCGGTATAGGCGCGCACGGCGGCGGCGGCCTTATGCCACCAGAACATCACCAGATCCGCCGATTGCGGCATCTTGGGATAGGCGTCCCACAACGCCTCCACATATCCCGACCCCAACGCATCGCGCATCCGCGACGCTCCGATAAACGGCGGGTTGCCGATGATAAAATCGGCATGGGGCCATTTGGCGGGCTTGGGCTTGGCATAGTCATAGACCGGGATACGCGCCGCCCCATCCGGCACCGCCTCCCCCGTAACGGGGTGCAGCTTGGTCGTGATGCCGTCCCATATGGTCACCGGCTCGCCCTGTTCATCCATACGCGGGGTGCGGCCCTCATACTCCAGCACCGCATCGCGATGCTCGATATTGTGGAAATCCCGCAAGACCGGCTCGGACGGGGCCGCGCGGCCATAGGTGCGGTAATGCCATTGCAGATACCCGATCCACAGCACCAACTCCGCCACGCTCGCGGCCCATGGGTTCAACTCGATGCCCAGAAACTGGTGCGGGTCTACCGTCGCCCCCTCCAGCATCAGGCCGATTTGCTTTTCCCCCAGCTCTGCCAACAGGTCGGTGACTTCGCCCTCCAGCCGCTTCATCTGCTCCATCGCGACATAGAGAAAATTGCCCGATCCGCATGCCGGGTCCAGCACGCGCAATTCGCAAAGCTGGCCGTGGAAATCCTTGACGGCTTCCAGCGCTTTCTTGCTGTCGCCCTTGCCCGCGTGGATCAGGGCCTCCGCCTTCACCGCCTCCCAATCCTTGCGCAGCGGTTCCATGAGGGCGGGGAAAATCAGCCGCTCCACATAGGCGCGCGGGGTGTAATGCGCGCCCAGCTTATGCCGTTGGCGTTTGTCCAGCGCGCGCTCCAGCAAGGTGCCGAAAATCGCAGGCTCCACATTCCGCCAATCGCGCTCCGACGCTTCGATCAACAAGGATAGCTGTTCCGCCCGCACGGGCAAGGCTTCGCATTCCTTGAACAACCCCCCATTGAAGCGCAGCAAATCGGCGCGCAAGGCAGTGGAAAACCCGCCCTTGTCCATCGTCGCCCACAGCTCCTCTGCCAAGGGCTTGAAACTCTCCGGCCTGCCCCGCGCGGCGATCAGCAAATCGGTAAAGCTGGCCTCCGGTATCAGGCCCACATCCTCCGCAAACATCGTGAACAAGGCCCGCATCAGGAACCGTGCAACCGTATCCGACGGATGCCCGTCCTGCTCAAAGGACTTGCCCAACGCCGCAAGGTGCGTGGCAATCTCTCGCGTCACCTTTGCCGTGACGAGGCTGGGGTCCAGAGACAGCGGATCTGTCCAGACCGTGCGGAGCAAGTCGCGGATTTCCTGCTTGCGCAAATCCTCCATCGGGATGCGGAACCGCTTGGCATCCGGGAAATGCGCATAATTCTTACCCGATAGCGAGAAATCAGCCCATAGCTCTATGACATGGCCCACATCCACGATGATGAGAAACGGTGGCCATTCGGGCAAGGCTTTGGCATATCGCTCCGCTTGTCCCTTGGCGGACAGCATCGACGCGGCCCATGTGCTGGTGCCCCGGACCCCGTGGCCCGTGCGGTTCTGACGCGGTACATCGCCTAACAGGGTCAGTTGTGCGGGGTCGGTGGGCTTGCTCTTGGCCTCCACGCCCTGCTTTGCCTCCAGCACAAAACAGCCCTTACGGTACAGGTCCAAGCGGCCCTTGCTCGTGGTGCCGTCCGGGCGGCGCATATCGACGGCCCGCTCGAAAACGTAATCATTGAACGCATCGGAGGCGCTGGAGGGTTCCGGGCGCTCTACTCCGATCAGGTCGCATAACTCGGACAGAAAAAGCTGATAATTCGCCCGCTCGTTCGCCCCGCTCTCGGACCACCGCTCCAGAAGTTTTTCCACCGCGTGCGAATCGTTCATATGACGTGTCCCGTTTCCCTTCGCTATGGTTAACCCATCGCGACAAGCATGTGGAGGTTATGAACGCGCATTATCGACATGTTACCTCTCATTGGTTGAAGGTCATGGACTGCGTGCGGTACGCCTGTATTCTACAGGAAGGTGTTTTCACCGATTAATCCACCATAGAGGCGATACGCACATTTTCAAAAACGGTGGGTTTTTTGGTGGGTATTCATATTTTTATTTTCTTTAAACAATTGATAAAATTTATTTTTTGCAATTTTGATAGCAGACACCCTGTCCGCCAATGCACACTTTCCCATTACCCCTTGCAGACCTGCTTAAAGCTGGGCGCGGGGCTTACGGTCGAAATTGTGGAGGGGGGAATAGAAAATAATGGCGCGGTTGACGGGGCTCGAACCCGCGACCCCCGGCGTGACAGGCCGGTACTCTAACCAACTGAGCTACAACCGCGCAGCGAACTATCGTTCGCGTCCGACGTCTGTATTGTCCGTCCCCGCGAAGGTCAAGCGTCGTTTGCATTCCGATGGCCAAAAATCGACCCTCGCCGGGAGCGTTGAAACCGAGTACGGATGGATAGACACGTCGGAGGGGGTCGAGACCATGAAATCTGTGGCAATCGCGGTATCGGCCGCCTTGATTCTGGGGGCCTGCTCGAACTGGGTTCAATATACGCCCACCCCCGCCTCAGTGGTCGAGACCCCATCCGCCGCAGAATCGGCGATCTTCGCAAAAAGCCCTTTCACGAGGGCCTTCGATAAGATCAAGGCGGGCGATTATGCGGCTGCCGAACCGTTTCTGGTACAGCAACTGGCCAATCGTCCGGAAGATCCCTATGCCCTTCTGGCGATGGGAACGGTGATGGAGCAGACCGACCGGCGACCCGATGCGCTGATCTATTATCGCCTTGCGGCCCGCTACGGCGATCTCTCGCCGCTTGGCGAAACGGTGGCGGGCGATAGCGCGGCTGACGCAAACGCGCGGACAGTCAAAGATCTCGCCGTGGCGAATATCAGGCGCCTGAAGGGGCCACAATCGGGATAAGTCGCCCGTTTCGCTCCTCTATGCCGCCCGCAACCGCCCACCGGACATGACGACAGCGCGATCCATGCGGCCCGCCAATTCCATGTCATGGGTCGCAATCAGGGCCGAGAGGCCCTGTGTCCGCGCCAAAGAGACCAGCTCCTCGAACACCTTGGTCGATGTATCGGGGTCGAGGTTTCCAGTCGGCTCATCGGCCAACAGGATATTCGGCTCCGTCACGACCCCCCGCGCGATGGCCACGCGTTGCTGTTCGCCGCCGGAGAGTTCGGACGGGCGATGATCGATGCGTTCAGCGAGGCCCAGCCGATCGAGAATCGCCAGCGACCGCTTGCGTGCATCCACATCCGGCATCCCACCGATTCGAAGAGGCATCATCACATTTTCGACGGCGGTGAATTCAGGCAGCAGATGATGGAACTGATAGACGAAGCCAACCGCCGTCCGGCGCAACATCGTGCGTTGATCCGCATCGAGCGCACCGCAGGGCGTACCCGAAATCAGCACCTCGCCCCGATCAGGACGATCGAGCAATCCGGCGATATGCAGCAGGGTCGACTTGCCCGATCCCGAAGGGCCGACAAGGGCGACAACCTCCCCCGGCTCCAGCGCCAGATCGACGCCACGCAGGACAGTGAGCCAACCGTCCCCTTCCTTGTAGCGCCGTCCAATATCGCGCAATTCAAAGGCGGGGCCTGCCTTGGGCCTATTCATAGCGCAGGGCCTCGATCGGATCGAGATTGGCCGCTTTCCATGCCGGATAGAGCGTCGCGATGAAGGACAGGAACAGCGCCATGCCCAAGGTAAAGAGCACGTCGCCCGTCTCCAGACTGGCGGGCAATCCGGACAATCCATAAACATCCGAAGGGAAGACCGGCCCCACAACGCTTTCAACCGCGCTCTGGATCGGCCCGATATTGAGGCAGAACAATACGCCGAGAATCGTGCCCGCAACGGCCCCTACGACACCGATACTGGCCCCGCAAATGAAAAAGACGCGCAGCACCGCCCCGCGCGACATGCCCATGGTCCGCAGGATCGCAACATCGCGCGCCTTGTCCTTCACAAGCATGACAAGCCCGGAAATGATGTTGAGCGCCGCGACAAGAATGATCAGCGTCAGAATCAGGAACATCACATTACGCTCGACATCGAGCGCCCCGATCAGACTGCCTTGCAGATCCCTCCACGTATAGACCCCGACGCTCTGGCGCGCGGCCTGCCGGATCGGCTGAACGTATTCGGACACCGCTTCGGGATCGGCAACGGTGACCTCCAATGAGTCCACCACGCCTTTCTTGTTGAAGTAAAGCTGCGCCTGTCTCAGCGGCATATAGACAAAGGCCGCATCGTATTGCGACAGGCCCAGCTTGAAAATGTAGGTAACCGGATAACTCTTGGACCGGGGCGTGACGCCGAAGGGTGTCAGATCGCCGTCGGGCGAGACCAGCGTGACCCTGTCGCCAATGCGCAGACCCAGCTTACGCGCCACCCCGTCGCCCATCGCGATGCCATCGTCGTCAAGATAGTTATCCAGCGACCCGGCGCTGTCCTCCGGGTCGGTGACGACCTTAAGCTTTGCCAGATCCTCGCGGCGCATCCCCCGCACGATCACGCCGGTATGGCGGTTTGCATTGCTGGCGAGAACCTGCCCTTCGATCGTCGGCGCGACGTGCATCACGCCGTCGACCTGACGAATCGCGATGGCGAGCGCGTCGTAATCCTGGAATTTCTCCTGCTGCGAGGTGACGTTGATATGCGGGTTCACACCGAGAATCTGCTCGATGAGGGTTTCGCGAAATCCCGTCATAACGGCCATGACGATGATCAACGTGGCCACGCCAAGCCCGATTCCGACCAGCGAAAATCCGGCGATAACCGAAATAAACCCCTCCTTGCGGCGGGCGCGCAGATACCGCGAGGCGATATCCCACTCAAACCCCGCAAACGCCTTGGTCCCGGCCTCGCGCAGCGGCTTGGGAACGAAGTTTCCACGCGGCATGGCATCGCGGGGCGGATGATTCGGGGGCGCCTGAGTGCCTTGTTCGGGGGTGACTTTCTCGGTTGCGCGTTGGCGGACCCGTTCGGCGGCGCGGCGCACCCGTTGAACGCGGTCATCGGGCGCATTGTCGAAGGCGCTTTCCAGTTCCGGCGAAGCGGGGATGCTCGCTTTCGTCTTGCGCGGGCGGCGGTCGGGCGCTGGCGAGATTCGCGGACGGGAGGACGGGGCTGGATTTTCGGCGGCAGACTTGTCGATATTACGCATCATCGACCGCACGAGCGAGGGCCGCTCAGGGGCCGGGGCGTCGGAAATGGACGGGGCCGGGGACTTGGCAGGGCGAGGATCGGGCGCGGAAACCGGCGCGGCGGGCGCGTCTTTCTTGGGTTGGGAATCGCGCGCATCCGCTGCGCGGGCAGCCAGATTGCGCAAGGCAGAGACCCGCTGAGACGCCTCGCCCACCGCTTTGGGTCGGGTCTTGCGATCCTTGTTGTCTTCTAGCGCCAATTCCCGGCCTTCCTCATGATGCCCGGCCATAAATATCGGCGAGGCGGTTGATGGCGTCGTCGGGGGCGAGGTTCTGCGTCTCGCCCGTGCGGCGGCTGACCAGTTCCACGACACCTTCTTTCAGGCCCCGTGGACCGACCACGAGTTTCCACGGAATACCGATCAGATCGATGGTGGCGAATTTGGCACCGGCACGCTCGTCGCGGTCATCATAGAGAACGTCGAGACCCCGTGCCGTCAGCGTGGCATAGAGACTTTCACAGGCCGCATCCGCCGCCTCGTCACCCTGTCGCAGGTTGATGACCGCCACCTCGAAGGGGGCAACGGCCTCTGGCCAGATGATTCCCTTGTCGTCGTGGCTCGCCTCGATGATCGCCCCGGCAAGGCGCGAGACGCCGATGCCGTAAGACCCGCTCTCGAAAGGCACGGCCTCGCCGCCGGGGCCCATGACGGTCGCGTTGAGCGGCTTGGAATATTTCGACCCGAAATAAAAGATATGCCCGACTTCGATGCCCCGTGCCGTCAGGCGGCGATTTTCGGGGATTTCCGCCTCGAAAACCGCTTCTTCGTGGGTTTCGTCGGTGCGGGCATAGGAAGCGGTCCAGCGGTCCACAATGGCTTGCAGCGCGGGCGCATCCTCCCAATCGATCGCCCCCTCCCCGAGCGACAATTCGGCAAGATCACGGTCGAGAAACACACCCGATTCGCCGGTCTCCGCAAGGATGAGGAATTCGTGGGTCATATCTCCGCCGATCGGTCCGCTATCAGCCCGCATTGGGACTGCTTTCAAGCCCATACGCTCAAATGTTCGTAAATAACTTACAAACATACGGTTATAGCTGTGCCGCGCACCCTCCTTGTCGAGATCGAAGGAATAGGCGTCTTTCATCAGGAATTCGCGCCCGCGCATCACACCGAAGCGGGGGCGCACCTCGTCGCGGAACTTCCACTGGATATGATAGAGAATACGCGGCAGATCGCGATAGCTGCGGATGCCCGCGCCCGCGATCTCGGTAATCTGCTCCTCGTTGGTCGGACCATAGAGCATTTCGCGGCCCTGCCGATCCTCGATTCGCAGCATTTCGGCACCGTAATCGTCGTAGCGTCCGCTCTCGCGCCACAAATCCGCCGATTGGATCGTGGGCATCAGGACGGGAATGGCCCCCGCGCGCTGCTGCTCCTCATGGACGATGTTCTCGATCTTGCGCAGGACTTTATATCCCAGCGGCAACCAGGAATAGATGCCCGCCGACGCCTGACGGATCATCCCTCCGCGCAGCATAAGACGGTGGGAAACGATCTCCGCCTCGGCGGGCGTTTCCTTTTGTACGGGCAGAAAGTAACGGGAAAGACGCATCAGTGGAGCCAATCTGAGTCTTGTTTTGCGACAAAGCGGGGTTCTGAACAAACAAACCGTTGCGTCTTCTAGACGATCCGGCAGGCAGGTTAAAGCGGCATTGCATGGACATTGTCCTGAATTCATCTTGCTTGATGGCTGTTTCCACCCCTTTCAACCCGCCTAATGGGGCCGTTATGCGACAATTCGACCCCTCATACAGCCCCGGTTTCCCCCATTTATCTGTGGACAACAATCGTCGCCCGCCCTATCAACGAAGCCAGAAGGGCCGCAGAGCCTAGGTCCGGGGAGACCAAAATTGAAAAGGCGCGCCCTATGAGGGGCGCGCCTTTTCCATGTGTGCACAGTGTTTTAAGTGAACCGGAAGCGATGGGTCGTAAAAAGGGGGCGACGATCTTACGGTTATCCATCGTCCCGGTTCGGGGTTATATCTGCAAACTGCGGGCCAGTTTTGTACAATGCTGGTTTTTATTCCAAACTTTTTGCTCTAGCCTCCCCGCATCACCGACAGGCAAAGCGCATTCCGCCGTGATTTCTGGAGTGAGCGCCGATCACCCTACAGCAAAATGACCGCGACCCGCTCCCCCGCCTTGCGCGGAGGATCATCGACCGGGCGCATCATCAGGGCATTCGCCTGCGACAGCAGGGCCAGACGCGAACTGTCCTGACTGTCGAAGGGCGTAACCGCGAGGGTGCCGCCCTGCGCGACACAGCGGGCGCGCATGTAATGCTCGCGCGGGCCATTCTTCGGCAGATCGACCGCCAACACCGCATCGCGCATCTCCGGGGCACTCGCCGCCATACCTGACAGCACCATCAAGGCAGGCGCGAGAAAAATCCGCCCGCAGACCATGGCGGAGACCGGATTGCCCGGCAAGCCCAGCATCGGCGTGCCGTTCAGGCGACCGGCCATCAGCGGCTTTCCGGGCCGCATGGCAACCTTGTAGAGATCAAGGTCGAGACCATGACCGGTCAGGGCCGGGCGGATCAGATCATGATCGCCGACCGATGCCCCGCCAAGGGTGACGAACAAATCCGATTCCGCCCCCTCCAGCGCCAAACGGCGCAGGGCCTCCGGCTCGTCAAGCGCGATGGGCAGGATGTCGGCAACCCCGCCCAAGGTCTCGATCAGCGCCGCCAGACCGAAATTATTCGATGAGACGATCCCGCCCTCTCCCACCGGATCGCCGGGCATGGCCAGCTCGTCACCTGTGGCCAGCAAAGCGACACGCGGCTTGCGGTGGATGGCGATGAAGGCATGACCCGCCGCCGCAAGCAGGGCGATATTTTCCGGCGACAGGCGATGCCCCGCCCGCAGCAACCTGTCGCCCTCGGAAAAATCCAGCCCCGCCCGGCGCAGATAGGGGGCGGAATCGAGCGTGTCGTTCAGAACGATCCGATCGCCGTCGCGGATCGCATCCTCCTGAATGACGATGCGGTCCAGCCCATCGGGCACCGGCGCTCCCGTGAAGATGCGGATCGTCTCACCCGGACCGACCGACCCATCGAAGGGATGCCCCGCCGCCGCTTCGCCCACAACCGTAAAGGACGCGCCGGGCTGCACCGCATCACCCCGCACGGCATAGCCATCCATCGCCGAGGCGTTGAAGGGGGGTTGCGTATGCCGGGCAATGATGTCCTGTGCCAGCACCCGGCCCACCGCACCCGTGATCGCCACCGTCTCGCGCCCCACGGGCACCATCAGCGACAGAATGCGGTCGCGGGCCTCCTCGACCGAAATCATGCCGCCTCGAACGGGCCGGAGACGCCGCCATCCTTATGGGTCAGGCGGATGGCCTCGATCCGCATGCCCTTATCGACCGCCTTGCACATGTCATAGATTGTCAGGGCCGAGACGCTTACCGCCGTCAAGGCCTCCATCTCCACACCCGTCTGCCCCGTCACCTTGGCCGTCGCCTCGATCTCGATGGCGTTCTCGGCCTCGATGGGGTGAAAATCGACCGAGACTTTCGACAGACCGAGGGGGTGGCAGAGCGGGATCAGATCGCTGGTGCGCTTGGCCCCCATGATCCCGGCGAGCCGCGCAACGCCCAGCACATCGCCTTTCTTGTGACCTTTTTCGAGTATCATCGACAGCGTTGTTCCCTGCATCACAATGCGACCGCGAGCGGTGGCCGTGCGCGATGTCACGTCCTTGGTGGAGACATCGACCATCGCCGCCGCCCCTGTCTCGTCAAAATGCGTGAACCCAGCCATGCGCCTTTCCCCCCCGAATGTTTGGCCGCGAGATAAAGCCAAAGGCGCGCGCGGGGCAAGGGGATGTCATGGAGCGGGAAAATCCTCCGTATGCACCATGACCCCGCTGTCATGCGCGATCACGATCCCGAAGGCGGGCGGATCATGGCATTCGACCGAGGTATCGTCGCCCGCGAAGATCAGTGGCATTTGCCCCACAGGGCTTTTGAACACCGCATAGGGCGTGCCGCGATACGAACCGAAGATCGTGCGATGGATATGGCCGCAGAGAATCTGCTGCACCGTGCCATGGCGCGCGATCAGGTCGTGGAATGCCTCGCCATCGCGCAGCATGATCCCGTCCATCGCCTCAAAGCCGGTGGCATGGGGCGGATGGTGCATCGCGACGATGCAGGGCGCATCCCCCGCCTCCGTCAGCGCCGCATCGAGCCACGCCAGACGCGCGGGGCACAGCTCCCCCGCATGGCTGAAGGCATCGCCCTCGCGCGGCGCGATCAGCGTATCGAGGGTAATCAGGCGATGGGCACCAAGGGGAATCACCCGCTGCACGAACCCCGACCCATCGACCGGCGTTTCGGGAAAAATCTCGCGAAACTTGGCGCGGTTGTCATGATTGCCAAGCATCGGCACGACCGGCAGCGGCACATCCTCCAGCACCGCGCGCAGCTTGCGATAGGACCCCCGGTCGCCCCAATGGGTCAGATCGCCCATCAGCAGGATCATATCCGCATCGGGCACCGACGAGAGCGCGTGGGCCAGCCCCGCCCGCAATCGCGATTCCGGCTCCGGGCATCCCGCGCGGAGCTTTACGGTCATATGAATATCGGTGAAGACGATGAGTTTGGAGGCATGCTGCATGGTCGTCGCTCGCCGGGTTTCGGTTTTCGATTTTGTTCTCCAGCCTAGCGGTGCATATCTGCTCACGAAACGAAAAATCAGCGAGGGGAGAGAACCATGACCGATGTAAAATGCGTGCAGATCGAGCAACCCGGCGGTCCGGAGGCGATGCAGATCGTTCACCGCGAGGTCGGCGCACCGGGAGAAGGAGAAATCCGGGTGCGGCACCATGCCTGCGGGCTGAACTTTATCGATGTCTATCAGCGCGAGGGTCTGTATCCCCTGCCCTTGCCCGCAACGCTGGGCATGGAGGCGGCGGGCGTGGTCGAGGCGGTCGGCGCGGGCGTATCGCATCTGAAAGAAGGCGACCGCGTCGCCTATGCCGCCGCCCCTCCCGGTTCATATTCCGAAGCGCGGGTAATGCCCGCCCAGAACGTTTGCAGCCTGCCCGAAGGAATCGATTTCGAGACCGGGGCGGCGATGATGCTGAAGGGATTGACGGTCGAATACCTGTTCAACCGCACCGCAAAGCTCAAGGCGGGCGACACGATCCTGTTTCATGCGGCAGCGGGGGGCGTGGGCCTGATCGCCTGTCAATGGGCGCGGGCGGCAGGGATTACCCTGATCGGCACGGCGGGCACCGATGAGAAATGCGCCCTCGCAAAGAATCACGGCGCGGCCCATGTCATCAATTACCGCTCGGAAGATTTCGCCGCGCGCGTCAAGGATATCACCGCAGGCAAGGGCGTCAGTGCCGTTCTGGATTCGGTCGGAAAGGATACGTGGGAAGGCTCGCTCGACTGCCTCGCCCCGTTCGGCCTGATGGTCACATTCGGGAATGCATCGGGCAAAGTGCCCCCCTTCGATCCGGGGATTCTGGGGCCGAAAGGGTGCCTCTATGTCACCCGCCCGACCCTGTTTGGCCACCTGACGAGCCGCGAAAAGACGCAGGAGATGGCCGATAACCTCTTTGCCAAGGTCAAGAGCGGCGATGTGACAATCCGCATCGATCAACGCTTTGCCCTCGATGACGTCGCCGAAGCGCATCGCGCATTGGAAGCGCGCAAGACGACCGGCGCGACTGTGCTGACCGTCTGACACCGCGTCGCTTGTCGTCCCGCTTGGAGGGGTCGGATCGGGCGGGCCTGTGCCATCGGGGCCTGTCCGTAACCCCGATAAATGAGCGTATCGCTTGTTCGACACGGGCTCGCCGTGTATATCTTCGGCAGAAGGCACCGGGGGGAGGCTTGGCCGTCTTCGGCTGCGCCCTATATCGGGTCAAAGGCCTTTAAAACACGCGTGCAATGAGGATCGCGATGACCCCGATTTCCCCGTTCCGGATGGCTCTGGCGGCTTTATTTGTGCCTCTCCTGACAATGGGCTGTTCCCAGTACCTTCAGCCCGACCCCCTGAACAAGACGACCTCCATCGTCAATGGAACGCAGGTCACGCGCGGCCCCTCCACCGGCCCGATTGCTTCGGGCTTTGCCGCCACCGCCGCCCCCGCGGGCAGCAGCTTTGAGCCTGCCCTTGGCGAGCCGTTCGATGTGGAAGCGTTGGTTGGCCTATCCGACAATGATACGGCCCTGCCCGAATTGCAGGGCATCGATTTCGGTGTGGAGCAGAGCGGCATCTCGGATATCATCGCTTCGGGCGCGGTATCGCAGGGGGGCGATCCTGCCTCCTATTCCCTGTCGGATATTGGCCAGACGATCTATTTCGCGACCGATAGTTCGGAGCTGACCGACCGCGCCCGCGAGACGCTGCGCCGTCAGGCCGCATGGCTGAATGTCAACGAAAGCGCCCGTGTCATCATCGAAGGTCACACGGATGAACGGGGCACCCGCGAATACAACCTCGCCCTTGGAGATCGCCGGGCGAGCGCCACGCGCGGCTATCTGATTGCCGTAGGCGTCGATGAAGCGCGGCTCGACAAGACCTCCTACGGCAAGGAACGCCCGGTCGCCCTTGGCTCCGACGAGCAGGCATGGGCACAGAACCGGCGCACCGAAACCCTGATCGAAGGCGGCAACAGCTTTTCGGAGATTCCCCCCCCTTCGGCTCCCTTCCTCTCGGAAGTGACGACGAGCGCACTCGAAACGGCCCCGTTGCTACAGACCGGCATCACGGATGAGACGATCTTCCCGCTCCAGCCACTGAATTCGGACACGTCGGACAGCCTGACCCTCGATCCGCTGTTCCCGGATCAAAGCACGCCCCCCGGCACCATCAGCTACGGGACCACCACGGATTTCTACAGCCCTGCGAGCCAGGGCGCCACATCCCAGGGCTTCGACAGCACGACCATCGCCCCCACCGTCTTTGACACCGGAACGACCACCCCCTTGCCGCCCGTCACCGCGACATCACCGACGCGAATCGAGGATGTGAGCGTCGATGACCTGCTGCGCGACCCCAGCCTGATCGACCGGATCGGCACGCCGGGGCAGACGACGCCCAGCTCCTGAGGGCCGCGCAATAAGCGCATGGAGATCACTCCGGCATAGAAAAAATCGGCGTATTGGAACCCATCGGGCAGGCTCGCATTGATAGGGCCTGTCATGAATAACCGGATGCCCGCCATGCTCGCCGAACGACTTCATGCGTTGGTTGCGAATACCGACGGGGATTCCGATACGGGCGAAGCGCGCCGCTTTTCGGTGCATTTCACGGCGCTATCGCTGACAAAGGTTGCGGATGGCCTGATCAATCCGAAAATCATTCTCTCATGGCTTTTATCGACCCTTGGCGCGCCGGGATACCTGATCGGTGCTCTGGTGCCGGTACGCGAAGCGGGGGCCTTGCTGCCGCAACTGATCCTCGCCCGCTCGATCCAGCGCGCCCCCCGGCGCAAGGGATTCTGGGCGACCGGATCGCTGGTGCAGGGCATCGCCGCCCTTGGCATCGCGGCGGCGGCGCTCCTGACATCGGGGGCAAAGGCAGGATGGATCATCCTCGGCTGCCTTGCGATGCTGGCGGTTGCGCGCTCGGCCTGCTCGGCCAGTCATAAGGATATTCTGGCCCGCACCGTCGAAAAAGGCACGCGCGGCGCTTTATCCGGCGCGGCGGGCACGATCGGGGCCGGGGCAGTGTTTGCCTTTGCCGCGATGTTGAGTACCGGCGCAATTCCCCGCGATCCCCAGACCATCGCGCTGGTGATCGCCTTGGCCGGGGCACTCTGGCTCATCGCCGGATCGGTCTTCGCAACGCTGGACGAACCAGCCGACGATACGGCGCGGGATGAACGCAACACGCTTGCCAGTCTCATCGCTCCCTTGCGGGACGACCGGCAATTTCGTCTTTATGTGCTGACGCGCGGCCTGTTGATCGCCACCGCTCTCGCACCGCCATTTCTGGTCATGATGTCGGCTGCATCATCCGATGGCATTCAAGCGGGAGGTCTTGGCCCCCTGATGATCGCCTCTGCCGGGGCGACGATCCTGTCATCCTATGTCTGGGGGCGATTGTCGGATCGCTCCAGCCGGAAAACGCTGATGGCGGCGGGGGGCTTGGCGGCGGCGGTCTTGGGCAGTGCGTCGGTGCTCGGCACAATCGCTTCGGGTGGGATCGGGACAGCAATGGCCGCCGTCTTGCTGTTCATCGCGCAAATCGCCTATGAGGGCGCGCGGGCGGGGCGCAAGATCCATCTGACCGATATGGATACCGGCGGGCGCAAGACGATCTATACCGCGCTCTCGAATACCTTGATCGGGATTTTGCTGCTCCTCGGCGCGGGGTTTGGCCTGCTCGCCGATGCCTATGGCCCGCCCCTCGTGCTCGCGCTCTTTGCCATCATGGCTGCGCTGGGCGCGGCGGTCGCCTCTCGGTTATCCGAAGTTCAGGGGACGGCATAAAACAGGGTGCGTCCCGTTTCCGGCACGCACCCTGCATCGGTCAGCACCGCTCTTTGACAGAGCGGTTCAGGCCCCCCCGGATCAATCCAGATCGGTCAGCGTGGGCAGGCCCAGCGCCGAGGAAAACGGGGTCGGATTGTTGCGGATGATGGACTTTTTGGCGCTGGGTTGCTTGACCAGCTTCAAGCCCATCTTTTCCGAGATCGTCGAGGTTCCCACCTTGGCCTTGCCCCGTTGATTGCTCGACAGCATCCGCATGCCGAATTTCGACGAGATCGTCGAGGTATCCACGCTGGCTTTACCGCGCTGATTGCGCGACAGCAGGCGCATGCCGAAGGTGTCGGAGAACCCGGTGCCCGACCCGACGGCGCTTTCCATCGTCAGGAATTTCTTGTTTCCGGGGATGATGCTTTTTGCATATCGGGGGTCGGTTTCGGCGCGGATATGGGTTTCTTCGGCGACATCGACCTCGATGGGGTCGAACCGGTCGAATACCGTCATCGCACTACCGGCCCGGCCAAAAGGCGCACGAACCGCGACCAGCGCATTGCCGCCCGCCATCTTGCTGGCATAGGCCTCCGCCGCCGCCCCGCTGATGCCCATATCGGCCATCGCATCGCGCGCCGCAGAATCGCCGCCTTCAATGGCGCGCACTGCTCTCTTGTTGAATCCGTCGGAAAGCAATGCCTCCGATACCTGCGAAGCCGTGCCTTTATCGGCGAACAGCCGGGTGATGAGCGTCGTCATGGTTGCCTCCTATGATCCTTCCGGGATCGATACCACCGCCGTAGCGGGTCTTTGCGCCTGTCGTCCCTGTCCCTGACGCAGCGGTATCACCGCCACCAGAGCCAGAACGAGGAGCGCGATTTCCAACCCGAAAACGACCATATAGGCCGTTCCCGGTCCAAACCAATCCGCATCGGGCGTATTGACGATGATGTCCCGAATGACACCCCCGATCGCGATGGCGATCCCCGCCGCCGTCGCCTGTACCGCCCCCCAAGCCCCAAGGGCGAGGCCGGTCTGTTCCTTGGGCGCCATTCGCATGGTCGCGGTCAGCGTGCCGTGGCTGAACAGCCCTGCGCCAAAGCCGATTCCGAGCACACCGGCAATGAACAGCGCAGGCATCTGCGCCGTCGCCGACAGGATGATCGCCGCAAAAGCGGGAATACCGGCCAGCGCCCCGTAGCGGACCATCGATAGCGGGTCGCCCCCCCGGCTGAGAAGGCGCGAGGCCAGACCGAACCCGATGATCCCCCCACAGGCCATGGTCGCCGTCAGGCGGGTCGTCTCGCTGACGGACAAGCCCAGAACCTGCCCGCCATAAGGCTCCAGCAGAACATCGGCCATCCCGAATGCCGCCGTTCCCAGCCCGATCACGATCAGGCGTTGCAGCGCCCCTTCGCCCCGGATGAACATCCGCCACGCATCGCTGAATTCCGGCTGGGGCGCCGCGGCAAGCGCACGGCTGCGATCGCGGGATTCCTGTTTCCAGATCGCGAAGATATTGACAAAGACCGTCACAACCGCCGCGCCCTGAATGACCTGAATCAGCCGACCGGCGGAATAATTCTCAAGCAAAGCCCCGAAGACCATCGCGCTGACCCCCATGCCGACCAGCAGCATGACATACATCAGCCCCACGACATTGGGTTGATCGCGGGGAGGCACCAAATCGGTGGCAAGCGCCAGCCCGACCGTCTGCACCATATGCACCCCTGCCCCGACCAGTAAAAACGCCAGCGCCGCGCTGCCATGGCCCAGCCATAGGGGCGCATCATGCGATTCGCCAAAACCGGACAGGACCAGCAGCGCCATCGGCATGATCGCGAATCCGCCGAACTGAAGCAGCGTCCCCTTCCAGATATAGGGAATGCGCCGCCAGCCCAGCGCCGACCGATGCGTATCGGAGCGATAGCCAATCAGCGCCCGGAACGGCGCGAAAAGCAGGGGGAGGGCAAGCATGATGCTCACCAGCGAGGCGGGGACGTTCAACTCGACGATCATCACGCGGTTCAGCGTGCCGACGAGCAGGACCAGCGCCATGCCGACCGTGAATTGGAACAGCGACAATCGCATCAGGCGCCGCAAAGGCAAATCATCCGACGCGACATCCGCGAATGGCAGATATTTCGGTGCCAGAGTCGCCAGCTTCGTCAGTGCAAAATGCCGATAGCGCTTGATCACGACCAGCCTCGAAATCCTTTGGGGTGGGAATAAAGTTCAAGATCGCCGCCTAAGCGGCGACCCTGACTGTCGCAGCCGAAAGTCAATCGGCGGGTGGCGGAACTGTTCCATCGACCGAAGCCAGCGTTACCGGCGCATCGAATACGACACGGCCCGTGCGGCCATCGGGCAGCACGATAAACGCTTCGCCCGAATTGATGCTCGCGGTCTTCACGTCACTATCGACGTCAACATTCGCAGCCATTTCCTGACCCGAGAAGAACTGCGCCACAAAGGCGGAATTCGTCATCACGGATGTGTGGACGATGAGCGAAGTCGCGGCGACACCGACGAAGAAAAGCGGAATTCCGACAGTCGGATTAACGACTGTCCACATTCTTGCGTTGTTCATGGGTCCCCTCCTATCCGAGCCACGGCGTGGCGACGGCAACGAGAATATGAGCCACAAGCGCAATCGCACCGAAGACACGCGTACCGTCGATGAGCTGGCTGTGAATCTCTTCTGACTCGGCAATGGTCAGGCCGGTTGGCCAGACTTTATCCGGATCGTCTGTCATGGTTTTTACCTCCGTATCCTTCTCAAACAGACCGGGTTCCCGATCCATTTTCGGCAAATGACGCATGTCGAAGGGCACTACGCAGTGAATATTCAACATCGCCGAAACCGAGAGTGTCACATAAAACTGACATTTTCAAATGTAAACTTGACGTTGCACTTCACAGAAAAGGCCGACGTCAAGCCGTCAAAAAGTCACGGCCAAATCCGCAGTTTTCAGGAAAACAGCACAAAATAAGCGATTGATTTTAGGAAGTTAAAATAAGCATCATATTGCGGCCGCAGGACAGGGACACCCGCAAGGGCGGCTTATTCCGCATAATGACGAGATCGCAAAACCGTGAGCGCCGGAGATTTATTTAAATCGAATCGCTGAGTTGCCAGCGATGCTGCCGAAGGCAAGGGCGGTCAACAGGCCGTTGCCGGACAGATAGCCGGAAAGCGCCGGACCCGAAACGCCGCACGCCGCGCCACCCCCTGCAAAGAGATTGGGAAAAGCGCCCCCGGTTTTGCGCAAAACCCGCGCGGTGGCGTCGATCATCAAGCCACCCTGCGTATGGAACAACGCGCCGGTGACCTTCACAGCGAAAAAGGGCGCGCGGAACGACCGCTCCCCCTCGAAGGCACGCCCAAACGGGTCATTCGCCGCACCGCCGCGCATTCGCTCGATCCCGGTCAGGGTATCGCCAAGGGCCGTTGCCGGAACACGCAGGGCGCTGGCGAGGCCATCCACATCATCCCCCGACATGATGGCCCCCGCCGCCACGGCTTCGCGAAAATCGGGGAAGTCCTGCGCCATAGTATAGAGATCGGCATCGAAGACCGCCCAAGCGATGGCACCGGGCTGGGCCAAGACATCGAGCGATTGTTCGGAATATCCGCGATGCTCGTTGGAAAAGCGATGCCCTTCCCGGTTGACCTGAATACCGCCCTGCATCATCAGCGCCCAAGTGATGAGGATGCCATGGGGAGACGATAACGATCCGTGCCCCTGACAGGCGGCAAGGCATCCGGTTCGCGCCCCCAGGGCCTCGCCCCAGAGAAGCGCCTCACCACGATTGCCGGGATGGGCATAGACGGGCGCGCGCGCCATGCGGGGAATATGGGTGGCGACCAGATCGGCATTGCCCGCGAATCCGCTGCTGGCAAGGATCAACGCCTTGCACGCGATGGTCTCGCTGTGGCCATCGGGGCGCATCACGCCCACCCCTGCAATGCGGTCACCTTCGGTGTAGAGCGTCTCGACACGCGCATCGGTGACGACAGGCACGCCCGCATTCTCGACCGCCGCAAGCAGGCGCGCAAGCAGGCCCACGCCGGTCTTTTCCGGCACCGCATGCATCCGGGCACAGGTATGACCGGGATAGAGAAATCCCTCCAACACCCGCCATTCGATACCGTGGCGGTCGGCCAGCCATTCGAGAGTCGGGCCAATGGTCTCGGTGGCAAGGCGAGTCAGCGCCGGATCGGCCTGCCCTTCCGCCTTTGCCTGAATATCCCCGGCGAATCGCAGGGGCGTATCCTCCACGGCGATGGCGCGCTGAAACCGCGTTCCGGCGGCGGGGACAAAGCCGGAGGACATCGATGTCGAGCCACTCGGCGAGGCGTCGCGCTCCAGCACGACCACCTCTGCCCCCCCATCGGCGGCGCGCAGCGCAGCGGTCAGACCGCAGGCCCCGGCCCCGACCACGAGCACCTGCACGACGCTTTCGAAGCGGACCGAAGAGGCGGGGCGAATCTCGGCCATCTCAGGGGCGGATTTTCGCCAGCGCCTCGGAACAGGTCATCACGGGTGAGATCGTGGCAAGCGAGGCGATCGCCGCATCATGGGCCGCCTCCGAAAACGCCGCGCATCCATCGCTGAGAACTACCGTACCAAAGTCGCGCACATGGGCATCGCGCACCGTCGAGGCGACCCCCCCATTCGTGACGATGCCGCCGACGATCAGTGTCTCGATCCCCGCGCGCGACAGGGCAAATTCGAGCCGCGACATATAAAAGGCGGAATAGGCGACCTTTTCCACGGCGATATCGACGGGCTGAAACGGATCGATGGTCTGGTTGCCCCATGATCCGGGCGCAAAATCGCCCTTGCCCAGAAACGGGCGCATCGCTTTGAGATGCGGCGAGATAAACGGCTCGCCCCCCTTACCCGGCACCAATGTGAACTGGGTCGAGACGATCCAGCCCCCCCCGGCGCGCATCGCTTCGGCCAGCGGCAGCAGGCGCGCGGGCAAGGCGGCGATGGCGGCGCTCGATTGCCCGCCCCGTGCATAGGCCCCTTGGGGATGCAGGAAATCGTTTTGCATATCCACGAGCAAAAGCGCGGTTTTTCCAAGGATCATTCAGCCCTCCCGTCGCAGAATCAGATTTCCAAATCCATCGACCTCGCCCGCAAGGCCGGGATCGATAAAGATGGTCGTATCGGCTTGCTCTAGCAAGGCCGGGCCGCCGATTCGCTCGCCGATGGCCAGCGACAGACGATCATAGACCGGCGCATCGACAAAGGCCCCGGCGCAAAAGACCCGCCGCATCCCAAGCAGGCAATCGGATGCGCAGCGACCGGCTTTCGGGGCCAGCGCCGTCATGTCGAATTTACGGCGGCGTCCGATCACCGTCACGCGCAGATTGACGATTCGGGCGGGAGCACCGTCGAGAATCCGGCCATAAGTCGCCCGGTAAGCGCCCTCGAATGCCGCCCGAACCGATGGCTCGTCCAGCGTATCCGGTGCAGATATCGGCACGGCAACCGTATGGGTCTGGCCTTCATAGAGCATGTCCAGCTCCACGGCCCGATCCACCGCTTCGAAATCGGTGCCCGCTTCGGTCAATTGTGCCGAGAGACCCGCTTCCACATCGGCGATGGCGGCCTGAAGCGCGGTGAAATCGGCATTGGCGAGACCCGCATTCACCGTTTGCACCCGGTCATAGCGCATATCCGCCACCACACAGCCCAGCGCAGAGGTCACCCCCGGAAAGCGCGGGATCAGCGCAGCATCCAGCCCGACCTCCAGCATCAGCGCCCCGGTATGCAGCGACCCGCCGCCCCCAAAAGGCATCGCCGCAAAACGGGCCGGATCATGCCCGCGCTCGATGGAGACAAGCCGGATCGCCCCGGCCATCTTCGCATTCGCGACCCGGATCATCGCCTCCGCCGCCGCTTCGGGTGACAAGCCCAGCGGCGTTCCCACATGCGCGGCAATGGCATCGCGCGAGGCATCCACATCCAGTCGCTCCAGCCCGCCGCCGATGGGGCGTTCGGGATTGATGCGCCCCAGGACGAGATTGGCATCCGTCACCGTCGGCCGCGTTCCCCCCTGACCATAACAGACCGGCCCCGGCATCGACCCAGCGGATTCAGGGCCGACCTGCAACAATCCACTGGCATCGAGACCGGCAATGGAGCCGCCACCCGCCCCGATGGTCGTGATCTCGATCATCGGCATTCGGATCGTCATCCCGAAATCGACGGCGTTCTGCGCGGCCAGGGCCGCTTCACCCTCCGCAATCAGGCTGACATCGAAAGACGTGCCGCCCATATCGCAGGTAATGACATTCGCAAAACCCGCCGCCGCCGCGATCTCGCGTGCCGCCGTCACCCCGGCGGCAGGGCCGGAGAGAGCCGTGCGCACGGGCTGGCGTTTGGTTGTCTCGACAGTCATCAAACCGCCATTCGACTGCACGATCAGCAGATCGCCGCCCGATTGCCGCGCCCGCAACGCGTGATCGAGGCGATCGACATATTCCGAGACAAGCGGTTGCAGATAGGCATTGAGTGTCGCGGTGGAGAGCCGCTCAAATTCGCGGATTTCCGGCAGGATTTCGGCGGCCGCCGTTACATGGGCATTGGGCCAGACGGCGCGCACGGCCTCTACCGCCGCGCGCTCGTTCACCTGATTGGCATAGCTGTTTATGAAGAAAATGCAGACGGCCTCGCACCCTTCGGCCATCAATGCGCGGGCCTGCGCAGCCACATCCGCCGCATCGATCCCCTCCAGCACCCGCCCATCGGCCAGCACCCGTTCAGGCGTTTCACGCCGCAGGTTGCGCGGCACGACCGGCTCATAATTCCCCCACAGGCCCCAGGTCGTCGGGCGGTCCCGACGGCGCATTTCCAACACATCGCGGAACCCTTCCGTAGTGATGATGCCGGTCTTTGCGCCCTTGCGTTCAAGCAGGGCATTGGTGCCGGTGGTCGTCCCGTGGACGATGGCGGCAATCTGCGAGAAATCCTCGACCAGCCCCGCAATCCCCGCCACGAAGCCACGCGATTGGTCATCCAGTGTCGAGGGCGTCTTGGCGGTGGCGACCGCGCCCGTCTCGGTATCGAGCAGGAAAATATCGGTGAAGGTGCCCCCGACATCGACGCCGATCAGATAGCGACTCATGCGATATACCCCAAGGCACGGTCGCGGATGATGGCATCGGCATCGCGTTCGGACGCGGCACCATAGCCGCCGCCGCCGGGTGTCTCCAACCGCAATCGCTGGCCTTGTGCAAGGCGCGCATCGACCAGTTTCGAGGCCATGGGCGGGGCCTTCGCGCCTTTTTCGGTTTCCCATGAAAAGCGCGTCATCGCCCCCGCACCGCCCCCGGCCACACCCGGCGGGGCAAAGCGTCCGCGCTCGCCAAAGAGGGTCAGGTCCGCCTCGCCCTCCAGCAATTCGATCTCATACACCGCGCCAAGCCCGCCACGATGCCGCCCCTCGCCGCCCGAATCCGGACGCAAGGCCCATTGGGTAAAGCGGATGGGATAGGCCGCCTCCATAATCTCCAACGGCGGAATCGTGGCGGTCGAGATCGGCGCATTGCCGTGATTCAACCCATCGCCCAGCGGATGCCCGCCATGCCCGCCGCCAAAGAACGAAAACATCACCCACCGCGCGCCACTATCCCGATACCCCGACAGGGACAGGGCATTGATGGTGCCATAGGCACAGCCATTCGAGCGCTCCGGCGCGATGCGGGCAATGGCCTGAAACACCACATCGATCAGGCGCATGATCGTCTCGGTATAGCCCCCCGTAGGCTTGGGCGCACGGACGCTGAGGATCGAATCGGGATCGACGGTCACGATCACCGGCTCCAAAACCCCGGCATTGGCGGGCACATCGCTGAAGATATGTTTCAGCGCGACATAGCAGGCGGCAACGGTCGTCGCCTCGCTGATATTCACCGGGCCTTTGCATGCGGGGGCCGAGCGCGACCAGTCGAGCGTCAGCGCATCCCCCGCGATGGTCATGTCGAGCGCGATTTTCAGCGGCTCATCCGTCACCCCGTCATTGTCCAGCCAATCCTCGACCGAGACGGTCCCATCGGGCAAGTCGGCAATCTGGGCGCGCATCAGGGTTTCGGCACGGGATTTCAGGGCGCCCATCGCCTCCGCAACGATCCTATCGCCATACTCATCCAGCAGAGCGGTCATCCGCCTGACGCCCAGATCCAGCGCATTGATCTGGGCATTGAGATCGCCAAACAGCGAGTCCGGCAGGCGGGAATTGGCCAGAAGGATATCGACGATATCCTGTTGATAGACGCCCCCGTCAAACAGCTTCACGGGCGGAATCAGCACCGCTTCCTGAAAGATTTCGGTGGCTTTGGGATTGTAATTCCCCGGCACAGCCCCGCCCACATCGCGCCAATGGCCGACCGAGGCGAGATAGCAGAACACCTCGCCCCCGCGCATCAACGGACGCACGAGGCGAAAATCGCTGGGATGGGTGCCGCCGTCATAGGGATCGTTGAAAATCCACGTATCGCCCTCGCGCGGGCCGCCCTGCCCTTCGGCCTTGGCGATGACGGCCTTTACCGCAAAGGCCATCACCCCGACAAAGATCGGCAGGCCGGATTTACCTTGCGCAAGGGTATCGCCGGTCACGGCGTCATAAATGCCATGGGAGGCGTCATGCGCCTCGGCGATGATCGGGTTGAAGGCAGAGCGAAACAGCGTCGCGTCCATCTCGTCGGCGATCTGCTCCAGCCGCCCTTTCAGGATCGCGAGGGTGATGGAATCAAGGCTCATGGCTTGCCCTCGTATAATTGGGCCGCATCCAACAACGCTTGGGTGCCGATCACCTCGTTCAACCCGTCGAAATCGAGCATTCGGTCCGCAAAGGGCGCATTCGTGCCGTGGGCCAGAAGACTGGCATAGTAATCGCGCGTCGCCGCCGCCTGCGCCCGGATGATCCCACCGGGAAAGATGACGAGGGCAAAGCCGATCTCCTGCAACGCATCGGCGCTGCGCGCGGGGGTTTTGCCCCCCTCGACCATATTGGCCATCACCGGCACACGGCCCGCAAACACCCGTGTCGCGATGCGCATCTGGTCTTCGCTCTCCAGCGCATCCATGAAGATCATATCGGCCCCCGCTTCGGCAAAGGCATTCGCGCGATCGAGTGCAGCGTCGAAACCCTCGACGGCTATGGCATCGGTGCGGGCGATCACGAGAGTCTCGCCAGAGGTCCGCGCATCGAGCGCCGCCTTGATCCGGCCCACCGCTTCGGCTTTGGGAACGACCGCCTTGCCCGCCAGATGGCCGCAACGCTTGGGGTTCGTTTGATCCTCGATCTGCAACGCATTCGCCCCCGCGCGCTCGAAACTGCGCATGGTGCGCTGGGTATTCAGGGCATTGCCGAATCCCGCATCCGCATCGACAATCAGCGGCAGGGAGACCCGATCGCGAACGATGGCGATGGTATCGACCACCTCGCTCATGCTGACCAAGCCCAGATCGGGCCGCCCGAACCGGCCATAGGCGATGGCCGCCCCCGACAGGTAGAGCGCTTCGGCACCCGCAGCCTCGGCCACCGCCGCCGTCAGGCCATCGGCCACACCGGGAGCGAGCACAATGGGCGGTGCGGCGGCGAGGCGGTCTTTGAGGCTCATGCAGAGGCTCCCTTGAGGCGATTTTCCAGATGCGGGACCAGCCCCCCCGCCGCAAGCATGGGCAGCAGACCGGCGGGGACCGGCTCGGCCTGCCGCTCGGTGCCTTGGGCGAGTTTGACGCGGCCCGTTGCCGGATCGAGGGTCACGCGGTCATGCGCCCCGATGCCCGCGCGCTGATCCTTGGGCAGCACAAGGGCGGGCAGGCCAAGATTGAGGGCGTTACGGTAGAAGATACCGGCGAAGCTTTCCGCCAGCACAGCGGCGATGCCCAGAACCTTCAGCGCCTCCGCCGCCTGCTCGCGCGAGGAACCCATGCCGAAATTACGCCCTGCAATCAGCACGTCGCCAGCCGCGACATGAGCGGCGAAATCGGGATCGACGGTTTCGAGGCAATGGCGCGCCAGCACCTCGATCGGTTGCTTGATATAGGCGCCGGGCGCAAGGGCGTCGGTATCGATATCATCGCCGAATAACCAGACCCTGCCGCCCCTCATGCCATCACCTCGCGCGGATCGATGATACGCCCGGCCACCGCCGCCGCCGCGACCGACAGGGGCGAGCCGAGATAGACCTGCGAGGTCGCGTCGCCCATCCGCCCCTTGAAATTGCGCGCGGTGGAGGAGATGCAGACCGTCCCCGCCGCCAGCCGCTCGTCGCCATAGCCCGCACAGATACCGCAGGCCGAAGGCAGGATGCGCGCCCCGGCCCGCTCGAAGACCGCCATGACCCCCTCATCCTGCGCCCGCTCCGTCTCGCGCACGGAGGCCGGGGCGACAAGCAGCTCGACACCCTTCGCAAGCGGTCGGTCACCGATCACCGCCGCCGCCGCGCGCAGATCGTCGAGCTTCGCGCCGGTGCAGGCGCCGATATAGGCGACATGGGGCGTAACAGCGGCAAATTCCCCCACCGCCGCCGCATTGGCGGGCGAATGAGGGGCTGCAATCTGAGGAGCGAGGGTGGCCGCGTCAAAGCGGTGACGCTCATGGGCTGGCGCAGTCGGATCGAACCGCCACGGATCGATCTCAACCCCCTGCGCCCCATGCCTCATAAGCCAGTCGCCGGTGACATCATCCGCAGCGATCAAACCCGTTTGCCCGCCGAGTTCGGCGGTCATATTGGCCAGCGTCATGCGCTCAGGCATGGCCAGCGCCCCGATGGCCGATCCCGCGTATTGAACCGCCTGATACCGTCCACCATCCATACCCATCCGGCCACAGAGGAACAGCATCACATCCTTGGCCATCACCCCCGGCCCGAAGGCCCCGCTCCATTCGATCAGGATGGTTTCGGGCACCTTGATCCAGATTTCCCCGGTGGCCAGAACCCCCGCCATTTCGGTCGAGCCGACCCCGAACATATAGGCGCCAAAAGCCCCGCCCGTGGGCGAATGACTGTCGCCGCCCACCGCGAATAATCCCGGCTTCAGATGCCCGCGCTCAGGGGTGACGACATGGCAAATGCCCTGTTCCTCGTAATAGGCGCGGATCGCCTGTGCTTTTACCCACTCGCGGGTAAGGTTCTGGATTTGACGGGTTTGCGCATCGAAGACCGGCACGAAATGATCCGTCGCGACCACCACACGATCCGGGTTCCACACCCCGACGCCCAGACGCTCAAGGATCGGTTTCACGCGCCTAGGCCCGCCGGAATCGTGGATCATGGCCAGATCGACCGCGCAGGTGACGACCTCGCCCGGCGTTACGCGATCCCGTCCCGCTGCCCGTGCGATGATCTTTTCCGCCAGCGTCATCCCCTAGACCCCCAGATACGATTTGCGCAGGTCATCGCGGGCCAGAAGATCGCCGGGCAGGCCCTGCATCGCGACCTCGCCATTTTCCAGCACATAGGCCCGCGCAGCGATCTCCAGCGATTGCGCGACATTTTGCTCGACCAGCAGGATCGACAACCCTTCCCCGGCAAGGCGCGCGATCAGCGTAAACATCTCCTCCACCAGCTTGGGCGACAGGCCCAGCGACGGCTCGTCAAGGATCAACAATTTCGGCTCGGCCATCATCCCCCGCCCGATGGCGAGCATCTGTTGCTCGCCCCCCGACAGGGTGCCCGCAAACTGACGGCGGCGCTCCGCAAGGCGGGGGAAGATCTCGTAGACATGGGCCATATTGGCCGCGCGGTTCGCCTTGCCCCGGCGGTATCCGCCCAGCAGCAGGTTTTTCTCGACATTGAGATTCGGAAAGACGCGCCGACCCTCCGGCACATGGATCAATCCGGCCTCCACGATGGCGGTTGGACGCCCGCCCGTGATGTCGGCACCATCCAGCATCACCCGGCCAGACCCGGCGGGAATCACACCGGACAGCACGTTGTTGAGGGTCGATTTCCCCGCCCCGTTCGCGCCCAGAACCGCGATGATCTCGCCGGGGGCCACATCGATATCGATGCCGCGCAACACCTCCATCGATCCATAGCCCGCGCGGATGCCCCTGACCTCAAGCATCGGCGGTCCCCTTCAGGCGCTGTGCCATGCCGGGGCCGAGATACGCCTCGACAACCGCCGGGTTCTCGACAACCGCCTGCGGCGCACCTGAGGCGATGATCGCCCCCGAATTGAGCACATAGGCGCGATCCGACAGGGTCATGACCGCACGCATCACATGCTCGATCAGCAGCACCGTAACGCCGCCCTCCCGGATCGTGCGGATCATGGGCGTTACCTCGTCGATCTCCGACGGGTTCAGACCCGCCATCACCTCGTCGAGCAACAGCAGCTTTGGCCCGGTCGCCACCGCCCGCGCCACCTCCAGCCGCTTGCGTCCCGCGATGGGCAGATCGCCCGCCAGCCGATCCAGCAGCGCGCCCATCCCAAGCGCCTGCCCCACCGCATCGGCTTTTTCCAGCGCCTCGCGGCGGGGAACGATGCGGGTATGCGCACCGGTCGCGATATTCTCGCGTACCGTCAGATTGGCGAAGGGGCGCACGATCTGAAAAGTGCGAACCAGCCCGGTCTGCGCCAGTTGATGCGGTCGTCGCCCAAGGATGTCCTGCCCCTCGAAGCGGACCGCCCCGGCATCGGGCCGCAGAAATCCGGAAATCAGCGCGAACAGGGTCGTCTTGCCCGCACCATTCGGACCAATCAGCGAGACGATCTCGCCTTGATCGACCCGAAGCGACGCCCCATCCACCGCGACCAGCCCGCCAAAGCGCTTTGTCAGATCCGAGACGATCAGCATCAGCGCCCCCCGCCCAAACGCCGCCATGCGCTGTCCAGCAATCCCGCCAGACCGCGCGGCAGATAGCCGAGCACCAGCACGAGGATCATGCCATAGAGGATCAGATCAAGCCCCGGACGCGGGCCGATCAGCGCGCCGATCGCCTCCTTCGCGACCTCGCCGATACTGTGCAGGAACGCGGCCCCCAGCAGTGGCCCGATCACCGTGCCCAGCCCGCCGATAATCGGCGCGACCAGCGCCTCGACCGATTTGGCGGGGCCATAGGCGATCTCCGGGTCCACGAACAGGTATTTCTGCACATAATAGACCCCCGCCGCCGCCGCGATCATACCCGACAGGCAAATCGCCTTCATCTTGACGCGAAAGGCATCGACGCCCAGCGCCGCCGCCGCATCCTCGTTCTCGCGCACGGAGATGAGCTGCGCCCCGAACCGGCTGCGCTCCATCCGCCAGACGGCGATATAGGCGAGGATCAGCACCGTGAGGATCATGTAGTAATAGCCCGCATGGCGCAAAAACGGCTCGGCAAAGGTGAATTGCAAGGTCGTCCAGACCTCGCCGCTATCCTGATTGAGCGGCAAGCTGACACCGCGCCCTCCTTCGGTCACGCTGACGATGGACCGGGCAAGCACGCGAAACGCCTCGGCAAAGGCCAGCGTGATCAGGGCAAAATACGACCCGCGCAGGCCATATCGAAAACTCAGATACCCGATCATCGCCCCGACCCCCGCCCCCGACGCGATGGCAAAGGGCAGGGCGAGCCACGGGCTGAACCCAAAGCGGAATTGCAACAGCGCCTGCACATACGCTCCCGTGCCGAAAAAGACCGCATGGCCGAAGCTGTACTGCCCGCCATAGCCGCCGAGGATGTTCCACGCCTGACCCAGCACAGCAACGAACAGCGTCAATTCGATGAATTCGAGCCACCGCCCGGATGAGATCAGAAAAGGCGCAGCAATGCCCAGCGCGGCAAGGACGACCCAGCCAGTGATGCGCAGCGTATCGCTCATCCCGATGCCTGCCCGAACAGGCCCGTGGGGCGAAACAACAGGACGAGGATGAAGATCGCCGAAATGGTGATCAATCCGAGGCTCTCTCCCAGATACAGCCGCCCAAGTTGCTCCGTAATGCCGATCAGGAAGCCGCCGACCAGCGCGCCGACAAAGCTGCCCATCCCGCCCAGCACCACCACGGTAAAGGCGATCAGCACGAACAGATATCCGAATTGCGGCGACACCGCATAGGTCGGCGCGAGCAGGCAGGCCGCCACCGCCACACAGGCCGCCCCGATACCAAAGGTAACGCCATAGATATGCTCGACATCGATCCCGACCAATTCGGCCCCGCGACGCTCCTTCGCCACCGCCTGAATCGCGTGACCCATATCCGTGCGGGTCATGAACAGCCACAGCGCCAGCGTCACCACCAGCGATCCGGCCAGCGCCGCGATCTCTGGCCAGACCGCGAAAGTCACGCCAAAATCGATCCCGTCGAAATCATAGGGCACCTGCACCTGACGCTCCGTCGCGCTGAAGGCAAAGAGCGCGCCGTTCTCGATCATGATCGCGATGCCCAGCGTGACGAGCAGGGTGATTTCATCGCGCCCGTGGCTGAACCGCCCGATCACGCCGCGTTGCAGCGCATAGCCAAAGACGAATCCGGCGGGCACGACGATCAACAGGGCCAGATACGGGTCGATGCCCAGCGCGCTCCACAGGAAGAACACAGCATACATCGCCAGCATCAACATCGCGCCATGGGCGAAATTGATGATGTGCAGCACACCGTAGATCAGCGTCAGGCCCAGCGCCACCAGCGCATAGACCGATCCGAGGAATACCCCCGAAATCGCCGAACCGAGCACGGTTTCCCACGAATAGGATGGTAGGCCAAGGAAATCCATGGATGCCTTTCAGGATCAGATCACGGGTTATAGACGCAAGGGGCAAGGCCCCCCGCCCCACCTGCCCCACCCCGGATACCGATGCGCGGCAGGCGGGGCGGGGATCAAACGGTGCCCGATCAGCCGAACTTGGCCTTCGCTTGGGCATATTCGGCGGGCGCAATCACGTTGATATCCTCGCCCGATACCTGCGTTACCAACGGCACGGCGGCCATGTTCTGACCGTTCTCCATCTTCGTCGGACCATAGGGCATGAAATGCCCATCCCATTCAGAGACCGCCAGCGCGTCGATGATCGCTTTCCGGTCCGGCGAGGCGGCGCGCTCCATCCCGTCGGCGAGAAACTTCATCGCGGTATAGGCGAGGAAGACCTCGTAGGAATAAGTCTTGCCATCCGCCTCCGTCTTGTCCTTGAGCGCCAGCGCGGCCTTGTTGGAGGGATCGAACCAGTGATTGCAATCCATCACGCCCTGCGCCGCATCCTCGAATTCATTGACAAAGCGGTATTGCGACGATGCCCCGCCCAGCACCGAATAGATCACTTTCGGCGAGACCCGCTGCCGCTGTAGCGTGCGCAGGAACAGGACGCCCTCGTTATAGTAATGCGACGGGATCACGACGTCGGGGTTCAGTTCCTTGATCTTCAGCGCGATATTGCGGAAATCCTTGTTCGGGGTCGGATGGGGCAGGATTTCGAGCACCTCAAAGCCCGCCGGTTCCAGCCCGTCTTTCATCAGGCCCGCCATATACGACCCGAAGGGCGTGGTGTTTTCATGCACAATGACGCATGTTTTTGCCGGATTGCCCGCCGCTTCGTTCAGATCGATCAGCGATTGGATGCCGGTCTTGGTGATGACGCCAAAGCCGGGACCGAAGCGGAATGTGTTGTCCAGATCGCGCCCGACGATCTTGTCGTTCACGCCGACATCGACGATGTGGGGAATACCGTATTTCGCCGCCGCCTGCGTAGTCGCAAGGCTGATGCCGGAAGAATAGGCCCCGACGATGGCGGAGACGCCCTCGGATTCGAATTTCTCGACCTCGCTCGCGCCGATTTCGGCCTTCGATTGCGCGTCTCCGAGAACCGCCTCGATCATCGCCCCGTCCAGCGCTTTGATCCCGCCAGAAGCGTTGATCTCCTCGATCGCGGCCTGAGCGCCATAGCGGCATTGCGTGCCTGAAAATTGCAAAAAGCCGGTCACGGGATGGACCACCCCGACCTTGACCGTCTTCCCCGCCGCATGCAGGATTCCGGGGGCGGCGAGCATACCCGTTGCAGCGGCTCCCCCGGCGAGAACGGAGCGGCGGGTCGTGCTGGTCCCGAAAAGTCGATATGTCATGGATCTCTCTCCCCTAGTCTATGTCGGCGTCTTTCGATCGGATGCCGAAACGCACCCCCCGTTTGCCTTGCCCCTATACTTTTAGTACGAATTCCTGCGCTGTCGCCCAGAATATACCGAGGACACCTTATGCCCGTCATCGCGGTGACATTGATCGAAGGATATCCCGCCGATGTGCGGCAACGCCTGTGCGAGCGGTTGACCGATGCGGCGATGGCCGTGATCGCGGCCCCGGCGGAGGGCGTAACCGTCTTCATCAACGAGGTCGCCCCCGCCAGCTACATGCGCGGGCGCACGGCAAAAACCCCCGGCGCAGCCCCGCGCCCGCCCGCCGACATATGCCTCGATTTTCTGGATCGCATCGGCGCACGGGATATGGAGGCGGCGCAGGCGATGGTGTCGGACGGGTTCACGATGACCTTCCCCGGCGGAGCGCGCTTTACCCGGCTCGAAGACCTCGCCGATTGGGCAGCGGGACGCTATCGCCACATCGAGAAAACCATCCTTCGGGTCGAGGAATGCCCGCTTGGCGCGACGGTCAGCGTCTATGTCTCAGGCACCCTCAGCGGGATGTGGCCAGATGGCGCGCCCTTCTCAGGCATCCGCTTCCTCGACAGGTTCGACGTCGCCGCAGGACAGATCACGCAGCAGGATGTCTGGAACGACCTGACGCCCCCTCAAACAACCTGAATATAATGGCAAAGGCGGCATGGTGCCCCGACTTCCAAGCGCGGGCAACGCACCCATTACCCTCAGGATCGCCAGAGAGCTTTTTCGAGCCGCCTACGCCTAGCCCGTAAACACATCTGCATAGCGCTCACGCAGGATATTTTTCTGCACTTTGCCCATCGTATTGCGGGGCAAACTATCGAGGACGATCAGCTTTTTCGGTTGCTTGAACCGCGCCAGCGACTCGCCAAGACGGGCCGCGATGGCATCAAGATCGGGGGTTTCGCCCGCTGCGGGCACCACCACCCCCAGCACCGTCTCGCCGAAATCGGGATGCGGCACGCCCACAACCGCGCTTTCCAGCACGCCGGGGGCATCGTCCAACAATAATTCGATTTCCTTGGGATAGATGTTGTAGCCGCCAGAGATAATCAGATCCTTGTTACGCCCCACAATATGGACATAGCCATCCTGATCGATCCGCCCCAGATCGCCGGTGATGAAAAAGCCGTCCGCGCGCAGCTCCTCCGCCGTTTTTTCGGGCATCTGCCAATAGCCCTTGAAGACATTCGGGCCGCGCACCTCGATCTGACCGACCGCACCTTGGGTCAGCGTTTCGCCGGTGACCGGATCGGTGATCTTCAGCTCCACACCCGGCAGGGCGAACCCCACCGCACCGGGTCGGCGCTCGCCGTCATAGGGGTTGGAGGTGTTCATATTCGTTTCGGTCATGCCATAGCGTTCGAGGATGCGGTGCCCCGTGCGCGCCTCGAACCGCGTATGCGTCTCGGCCAGCAGGGGCGCGGACCCTGAAATGAACAGACGCATATGACGCGCGATATCGCCGGTGAACCGCGCATCGTCCAGCAGCCGGGTATAGAAGGTCGGCACCCCCATCATCGTCGTCGCGCGGGGCATGACCGCCAGCGCCGTATCGAGATCGAATTTGGGCAAAAAGATCATCGATCCACCCGTGGCCAGCGTGACATTCGTGGCGACGAACAATCCATGCGTATGAAAGATCGGCAAGGCGTGGAGCAATACATCCGCATCCGTAAACCGCCAATACTCGACCAGCGTTTCGGCGTTGGAGAGCAGGTTGCCTTGAGTCAGCATCGCTCCTTTCGAGCGGCCCGTCGTGCCCGATGTATACAGGAACGCGGCCAGATCATCCGCCCCGCGCGGCGCGGTCGGGAACACCCCGTCCATCGCCCCTGCGCGATCCGTCAGCGAGCCACCCCCCGCCGCATCCAGCGTGTGCAGCCCCACGCCCAGCCGCGCGGCAAGGGGCGCAAGCCCTTCCTTGCCCGCCGGATCGCATACGACCATTCGCGCGCCGCTATCCTCGATGAAATAGCTCAGCTCACCGATCGTATAGGCAGTGTTGAGCGGCAGGAACACGAGGCCCGCCTGCGCACAGGCGGCATAGAGGGCCAGCGCCTGTGGCGATTTCTCGACCTGCACCGCCACCCGATCGCCGGGCACAAGGCCCTCCGCCGTCAGCGCATGGGCAAATTGCGCGGCCATCCCCAGAAAGCCCGCATAGCCGAGGCTCGACCCATCCGCAAAATGCAGGAATGGGGCATCACTGCCCGCATGACGCCCGAAAAGATGATCGTAAAGCGGGTTCATACCGCCCCTCCCATGACCGCATTCGGCAACCATGTCGCAATGCCGGGAAACACGCAAAGCAGCAGGATCGCAATAACCATGCAGGCCACATAGGGCAATGACCCCATCAGGATCGTCTTGAGCGAAATATCCGGCGCGATGCCGTTGATGACATAGAGGTTCAGACCCACGGGCGGCGAGATCAAGCCGATCTCCATATTGATCGTCAGGATCACCGCAAACCAGATCGGATCGAACCCCGCCGCCGTGATGATCGGCAACAGGATCGGCGCCGCCATCAGGATCACCGCCACCGGCGGCAAGAAGAACCCGGCAATCAGCAAAAACACATTCACCGCCGCCATCAGCACCCAGCGCGAGACATCCAGCGTGCCGATCCACTCGGCGATGGATTGGGTGATGAACAGGGACGACAGCATGTAGGAGAACACGCCCGCAGCGGCAATGATGAACAGGATCATCACCGATTCCCGCGTCGAATCCCGCAGCACGACCCACAGGTCGCGCGGATTCCACAGCCGATAGATCACCATCGCGATGACGAGGCACATCAGCGCGCCGACGGCGGCGGTCTCGGATGGCGTGGCAATACCACCATACATGGCATAGAGCACGCCGATAATGATGACGATAAACGGCAGAACCCGTGGCAGGATTTCGAATTTTTCCTTCCACGTATAACTGCCCGCGCCCAATACCGCCGCATTGCCCGAACGCCATGTCGAATAGAGCGACCAGGCCATGAACAGGCTGACCAGCAGCAATCCGGGAAAGACCCCCGCAAGGAACAATCGCCCGATCGAGGTTTCCGTCGCGATGCCATAGACGATCATGGTCACCGAGGGCGGGATAAGAATGCCCAGTGTGCCCCCCGCCGCAACCGAGTCGGGATAGCCGCGCTTGCGCATCTCCGGAATGCCCATCTTGCCGATGGCGGCACAGGTGGCCGGAGACGACCCCGACATCGCGGAAAACAGCGCGCAGGCCCCCAGATTCGAGATGACCAGCCCGCCCGGCACGCGGGTCAGCCACCGCTCCAGCGCTTCGTAAAGATCGGCCCCCGCGCGGGTCGACGCGATGGACGCCCCCATGATGATAAACATCGGAATCGACAGCAACGCGAAGTTGTCAAGCTTGCCGAACAGGATTTCGGGCATCAGCTCCAGCGAGCGCGGGCCATCGAAAACGAGCAGGAAACCGGCGGAAACGATCAGCAGGCCAAGGGCGACCGACACGCCCGAAAACAGGACAAGGATCGTGACGAGCGCGACAAGCGCGCCGAGAAGGAGCGGGTCCATTTACGTATCCTGCAATCCGAAGGGAGGGTCCACATCCGTCCACATCGCGATAAAATCCGCGATCAATTGCAGCAACAGCAATCCAAAACCGATGGGCAGCGAGAGATAGGGAATCCAGAGCGGCGGTCCCCAGACCGTATCCGACCGCCAGCCGCGCTCCCATGCGAAATGCCAGTAATCATAGCCGTAATACAGCATGATCGCGACGATCACGATCGACAGGCTCAGCGTGATCGTGGCCAGCACCTTACGCGCCTTCATCGGCAGGGCGAGGGGGATCAGATCGACATTCACATGGCCGCGCAACCGCTGCACATAGGGCAATCCGATCAGCGTGGCGGCAATGACGAGGTAAATGACCGCTTCGGTCTGCCATACGGTCGAGCCGTTGAGAACAAAGCGGACATAGATCATCTGGCAGGTAATCCCCACCGCCGACACGATCATCGTCGCCGACACCCAACCCGCCACCGTGGAGATGGCGGCCACCGCCCGCAGAAAGGGATTGCCGCCAGTCTGTGCGACCACTGCGTTGCTTTCAATCGCCATGGGGACTCCGGTCGTTGGGGGGGATCAAAGGGAGGATGTCAAAAGGATGGGCCTGCCCCGAACACTACGATGTTCTCCCGGAAACCCATTGCCCGTTCATGTCGGCACCAAACCCCGTCACACCCGGCTTGCGCGGGGTATGACGGTGCTTTTGTCGACAGTCTGTTCACCAGAACCGACAATCGCGATGGGCCTGAAACGAGGGGGGCGACTCCAGTGTGGCACGCATCCGGGGCAGGCACAGAACGGCGTCAGATCACTCGACGGACAGCGCCATGTCGAGCAGTTCCTGACCGCCCTCGACCTCGTTCACGAATTTCTTCAACGAGGTTTCCTTGGCGACCGTCAGCCATGCTTCGAAATCTTCCGGGGTCATCTTGGCGATCTCGACCCCGGCTTCCTCGAAGACGGTGACCGAGGCGGCGTCCTGTTTCTTGGCTTCGGCCAGATAATAGGCTTCGGCCTTCTCGGCACCGGCCAGAAGGGCGGCCTGTTGTTTTTCGTTCAGGCCCTCGAAGGTCGATTTGTTCATCATCAGAGGCTGATACATGAACCACAACGCCACATCGCCCGCCGGGGTATAGCACGCGACCTGCTCGTAAATGCGATACGAGACGAAGGAGGATGACGAAGTATTCGCGGCATCCAGAACGCCTGTCTGCATGGCATTGTAGATTTCCGACGACGCCATCGAGGCAATCGAGGCACCGGCGCCCGCCAGCATCTGCTCAAAGGCCTTTCCGGCGGCGCGGGATTGGAGACCCTTCACGTCATCGGGCTTCGTGATGCATTTTTCCTTACCCACGAATCCACCCGCAAGATAGCCGTGTACCAGCACCATCACATCATCGGCGGCCATCTTCTCTTCCAGCGCCGCCATGAAATCGCTTTCGTTCAGGCGGGCCGCATGGTCATGGTTCTTCACGAGGCCGGGCATCAGCGTCAGGTTATAGGCAGGTTGCTGACCCCCCGCATAGGCCAGCGGAAAGACCGTCATATCGAGCTGACCGCGCGACAACGGCTTATATTGCTCCCGCGGCTTGAACAGGGATTTCGATGGGAAAATCTTGATCTCAAGATCCACATCGGCGGCGGCGACCTCTTCGGCGACGATCTCGGCGACCTTGTGGCGCACATCGCTGGTCGACCATTGATGCGAGAGGCGCAATTCCTCCGCCCCTGCCATCGATGTCGTGGCAAGCAACGCAGCGGCGGCGGCAAGGCCAGTAAAACGAGACGATTTCATGGAAATTTCCTCCGATTGTTTTATCCGATTCTCGATCGGTTACCGTACTGGTTCCATATTTCGGGCAAGCGATCAATGATCGCGCCCAAGGCCGGATACCCGCGCCTCGCTCAGATCATCCCCCCATCAACGATGAAATCCTGCGCGGTACAGGCCGCCGAGGCATCCGATGCCAAAAACAGCGCCATCTGCGCCACATCGCGCCCACACAACTCACGCGGCAGACATTGGCGCGCAACAACCGCATCGATCGCCGCCTGATCCGTGAGCCATAAGGCCCTCTGGCGCGCGGTCAGAATGGCCCCCGGCATAATCGTATTCGCCCGGATGCCATAGCGCCCCATATCCCGCGCGATGGAGCGCGTCAGACCCCGGATCGCGGCCTTGCAGGCGTTATACAAGACGAGAGTCTCGACCATAATCTCCGGCGCGGTCGAGCCGAGATTGATGATCGAACCGCGCCCGCGCCCCTTCATCCAGCCGCAGACCGTTTGCGCGGCAAAGAACTGATGCTTCAGGTTCACATCGACTGCCTGGGACCATTGCGCCTCGGTCACATCGGCCAGATCGATGCGGGTATCGTTGGCGGCATTATTGAGCAGAACGTCAATGCCCGCGCCCCGTGCTTCGGCGGCTTCCAGCGCCGCCCTGAGCTGCGCGATATCCGTCACGTCACAGGGCAGGAACAGCGGAGCGCGCCCCTTTTCTGAAAGCGCAGCCTCCAGCGCCCGCCCCGCCGTCTCGTCAATATCGACGAAGACAACCATACTGCCCTGTTCATGAAATGCCGCGACAAGATCGGCTCCGATGCCGGATGCCCCGCCCGAAATAAAAACGGTACGGTCCGCAAGATCGGCATAGCGGGCAAGAGATATTTCGTTCATTGTAGCTTTCAATTTTTCGGGATAGCCCTTCGACGGACTATTCTCGGCATCAAAAGCCCGGTCAATCGGGCTGATTACTCGGGGAGACGAAAAGTGACCTTCAGGAACCTCTTGACCGCCGCCGCCCTCGCGACCGGCTTCGCTGCCACCGCCCCTATCGCCCATGCCGACGGCCATGGCGGCACCGTGGTCGGTGTCAGTTGGTCCAATTTTCAGGAAGAACGCTGGAAAACCGACGAAACGGCCATCAAGGCCGCATTGGAAGCGGCGGGCGCGACCTATCTGTCGGCGGATGCGCAATCCTCCTCGGCCAAGCAATTATCGGATATCGAAAGCCTGATCGCCCAAGGCGCCGATGCGCTCATCATTCTCGCACAGGATGCAAAGGCCATCGGCCCCGCAGTTCAGGCCGCCGCCGATGAGGGGATTCCGGTTGTCGGCTATGACCGTCTGATCGAGGACGAGCGCTCCTTCTACCTGACATTCGACAATGTCGAGGTTGGGCGGATGCAGGCCCGCGCGGTCTTTGCGGCGCAGCCAAAGGGCAATTATGTCATGATCAAAGGCTCGCCCACGGATCCGAATGCCGATTTTCTGCGCGGTGGACAGCAGGAAATCATTCAGGCCGCCATCGATTCAGGCGATATCACCATCGTCGGCGAAGCCTATACCGATGGCTGGCTTCCCGCGAATGCCCAGCGCAACATGGAACAGATTCTGACCGCGCAGGATAACGAGGTCGATGCCGTTGTCGCCTCGAATGACGGAACGGCGGGCGGCGTCGTCGCGGCGCTGACGGCACAGGGCATGGACGGCCTGCCCGTTTCGGGACAAGATGGCGACCATGCCGCCCTGAACCGCGTCGCGAAGGGCACGCAAACCGTTTCGGTCTGGAAAGACGCACGCGAATTGGGCAAGGCAGCGGGACAAATCGCCGTGACGCTGGCCAAGGGCGTGCCGATGGGGTCGGTCTATGGCTCCTCCGACTGGACCTCCCCCGCCGGAACGACGATGACGGCGATCTTCCTGTCGCCTAATCCGATCACGGCGGCAAACCTCGACATGGTGGTCGATGCAGGCTGGATCACGAAGGACAAGCTGTGTCAGGGCGTCTCCAACGGCCCCTCGCCCTGTAACTGATCGCAGCGGACAGCATGACCCACACCCCGGATCACGGCGCGGCGAAACCGGCACCGAAGGGCGCCCTCGCCTCGCTCGATCTCGATACACGCCTTCTGGGCATGATCGGCGCGTTCGTGGTGTTATGCCTTGTATTCGATCTTATGACCGGCGGACGGTTCCTGACGCCGCGCAATATCTTCAACCTGACGATCCAGACCGTCTCGGTCGCGATCATGGCGACGGGGATGGTGTTCATCATCGTCTGTCGCCATATCGATCTCAGCGTCGGGGCGCTGCTCGCCACCTGTTCGGCGGCGATGGCGATGATGCAGACGGTGGTTCTGCCGCATTATCTGGGGATGACGCTTGGCGGTCCGGCCCTGTGGATCGTGGCGATCTTGGGCGGCGTGGTGATCGGCACGGCGATCGGCGCCTTTCAGGGATGGATGATCGGTTATCTGACGATCCCTGCCTTCATCGTTACGCTCGGAGGATTGCTGATCTGGCGCAATGTCGGGTGGTATATGACCGATGGCCAGACCATCGGCCCGCTCGACCCGACCTTTATGATGTTCGGCGGCACGAATGGCACGCTGGGGGTTGAGGCGTCGTGGGGTGTGGGCATCCTCTGCGCCCTCGGCGCGGTCCTTGCGTTGTGGCAGGCGCGCCGCCGAAAGCGGAAACACGGGTTCTCGGTCAAACCTGTCTGGGCCGAACTGACGATGATGGGCCTCGCGGCGGGGGCCATTTTGGGCTTTGTCGCCATCCTCAACGCCTATGAAATTCCCCCCCGTCGCCTCGCACGGATGTTCGAGGCGCGCGGCGAGGTGATGCCGGAGGGGTATCGAGAGGGCTATGGACTGCCGGTTTCGGTACTGGTGCTGATCGTCGTGGCGGTGGCCATGACCCTGATCGCCCGGCGTACGCGGTTCGGGCGCTATATCTTCGCCACGGGTGGCAACCCCGATGCGGCGGAGTTGTCGGGGGTCAATACGCGCCTGCTGACCGTCAAGATCTTCGCATTGATGGGCGCGCTCTGCGCGATTTCGGCGGTGGTCGCCTCGGCGCGCCTGTCGAACCATTCCAACGATATCGGCACGCTGGACGAATTGCGCGTTATCGCGGCGGCGGTGATCGGGGGGACGGCCCTGTCAGGCGGGATCGGCACGATCTACGGCGCGATCCTTGGGGCGCTGGTGATGCAATCCCTGCAATCGGGCATGGCGATGATCGGGGTGGATGCGCCTCTCCAGAACATCGTGGTCGGCGCGGTTCTCGTGCTCGCGGTGCTGGTCGATATTCTCTATCGTCGCCGGGCGGAGGGCACGCGATGACCCCCCTCGTGGAGATGCGCGACATTTCGATCGCCTTTGGCGGTGTGAAGGCGGTCGATCATGTGTCGGTCGATCTCTATCCCGGCGAAGTGGTCGGCTTGCTCGGCCATAACGGGGCGGGAAAATCGACGCTCATCAAGATTCTCTCAGGGGCGTATCGCGCCGATAGCGGCGAGATATACGTCAACGGCCAGCGCGCCGATATCCGCAGCCCCCGCGACGCCCGCGCGCTGAATATCGAGACGATCTACCAGACACTCGCGCTCGCAGACAATCTGGACGCCGCCGCCAATCTCTTTCTCGGGCGCGAGCTGACCACATCGCTGGGCTTTGTGGATGATGACGCGATGGAGGCGGAAACCCGGCGCATCATGGGCCGCCTCAACCCCAATTTCACGAAATTCGCCGATCCGGTCAAAGCCTTGTCAGGCGGGCAGCGCCAATCGGTCGCCATCGCCCGTGCCGTCTATTTCAACGCGAAAATCCTGATCATGGACGAGCCGACCGCCGCCCTCGGACCGCAGGAGACGAAGATGGTCGCGGAATTGATCGAGGAGCTGAAGGCCCAAGGTCTCGGCATCTTTCTCATCAGCCATGACGTGCATGACGTGATGGCCCTGTGCGACCGAATTTCCGTGATGAAAAACGGGGCCTTGGTCGGCACGGAGCGGGTGGAGGATGTCACCGATGACGATATTCTCGGCATGATCATTCTGGGAAAGAAGCCGGAGCGGGCCTTGTAAGCCGCCCCCGCCCGCTTCGACCGCGCGCCAATCAGTCCCGCTCATCCGCCTGCAACCGCCGCTCCAGCCGCCGCACAAGGGCGGAGACGATCAGGATCAGGACAAGATATTCCAGTACCAGCACGGTGTAGATTTCGAGCGGCCTGTATTCCGTGACCACCAATTCATTCGCCCGGCGGGTCAGCTCCTGCATCCCGATGACGGAGACGAGCGACGACATCTTGAGCATATACACAAGCTGATTGCCCAGCGCGGGCAGGATACGCCGGATCGCTTGGGGCAGAATCACGAAACGCATCGTATCGGCATAACTGAGCGAAACCGACTGGGCCGCCTCGTATTGCCCGCGATTGATCGACTGAATCCCGGCGCGGAAAATCTCGGCCTGAAAGGCACTGTCCGACAAAGCCAGCGCGATCACTCCAGCCCAGAAAACCCCGATGGAAATATCCATCACCTGCGGCAACCCGTAATAGACCCACAGAATCAACACGAGGATCGGCACGGCCCGCACGATCTCGACATAGACCCGGTTAAAGGCCCTCAGCGCCCGATTCTGCGACAGGCCCGGCAAGGCGACCAGCAGACCGACCACGACCGAAATCGAAATGGCGGTCAAGGAGAGCAAAACCGTGTAATACAGCCCCCCAAACAGAAATTTCAGGTTCGACCACCCTGAGGCGGTGGAGGGATTGACCACATACCACCCCCATTCTCCCGAACACCCGGCGAGCACGATGGCGAGGGCGACGAACAGCGACGCGCGTTTCATTCGTGCCCCCTCAATGGTGCAGGATTTTCTGAAGGAAATCGCGGCATCGCGCGGTCTTGGGCGCCGCGAAGAAAGCTTCGGGCGGGGCCGTCTCGACGATTTCTCCATGATCCATGAAGACCATCGTATCCGCGACCCCCCGCGCAAAGCCCATCTCATGGGTGACGCAGATCATCGTCATGCCGCTTTCGGCGAGTTCTGTCATGACCTCCAGTACCTCCGAGATCATTTCGGGGTCGAGGGCCGAGGTCGGCTCGTCGAACAGCATGATCTTGGGTTCCATACACAGGCTGCGCGCGATGGCCACGCGCTGCTGCTGACCGCCCGAAAGCTGACGCGGATATTTCGCGGCCTGTTCGGGAATGCGCACGCGGGTCAGGTAGCGCATGGCCAGTTCCTGCGCCTCCTCCGGCGATTTGCGACGGGCGCGCAAGGGACCGAGGGTCAGGTTCTCAAGGACCGTCAGATGCGGGAACAGGTTGAATTGTTGAAAGACCATCCCGACCTGCGCCCGGATGGCATCGAGGCTGCGGCGACTGTCATCGAGCGTCACACCATCGACGGTGATACGCCCGCTTTCATGCTTTTCCAGCCGGTTGATACAGCGGATCAGGGTGGATTTACCCGATCCCGACGGGCCGCAGACCACGACCCGCTCGCCCAGCGACACGTCGAGCGAAACCGAATTCAGCGCCCGAAAATCCCCGAAGGATTTTGTGACATCCCTGACCGATATGACGGGATTCGTATGTTCAGCGACCATCAAGACTCCCCTTCATTCGCTGGCCTTGAAGCACGCGGCCCGCCCGCATGCAACCGCCTGCATGACGCAGCGGGCCGATCCATCTTTCGCCATGATCCTGCCTATCCTAACCCGTTCTCTGGCAGGCGCAGGCAATGCCCGGCGGATGGCAGGTCAGACAAATCAGCGATTTGTGATGGGGGTCATTCGGCCCTTTACTTGCATGCTAAAGCTTGAACAGTGTATGGAATACAGCATGGTTAAAAGAATTCCTTCAATCGTTGCTGCGGCAATGATGCTGATGGCTGGCAGCGGTGCCGCGCTGGCCGAAGGCGACCTTTTCATCCGCAATCTGATGCTGACACCGGAGCAGGTCGCCCTCAACGCCCCGCGCCCTGCCGATCCGTTCGCGCTGGAGGAGGCGCTTGCCGAGGCGGTGATCCGCGAAAGCAATGCGCGCCGGGCCGAAGCGGGCCTTGCCCCCCTCAGCCCCGATCCCGATCTGGCCATTTCGGCGCGGCGATTCAGCCAGAAAATGCGCGATCTCGCCTTCTTCGCGCATGATGCGCCCGATGGCGAAGGTCTGGAACAGCGCTTGCCGGAGGATCTGCGCTATCGATATGCCCGGCTGGGCGAAAACCTGTGGTCGGGCAAAGGCGCGCTGGATTGGCGCGCAAGCAGCCTGTCGGAACAGGCGACCGCAGACTGGATTCTCAGCCCCAGCCATCGCGACAATCTGCTGGAACCGCTGTATGATGTGGCCGGGGTCGGGGTCGCGGTCGATACGGATCAGGTCTTCATCACCATGCTCTATGCCAAGCCGCAAATAGACGCGGCATCGGCGCGGCTCGGAGCGATCTACAATGCGCCGCCCTCCGATCTTTATACCCTGACGACCGATCTGGAGCGGTCCACGCTTCAGACCCTCAACATCGCGCGGGGTGAGATTGCCCTGCCCGGTTTCCTCGCGGATAACGCTCTCGCGCAGGAAGCGCGCCTCCATGCCCAAGCGACCCTCGATGCCGGTGGCCTGTCCGCCGCCGCCGATCAGGGCGAGCCTGTCCTGCGCCGGGTACTGGATAATCCCGCAAACCGGACGAGCCGCCTCACGATGCTGGTCTGGGAAGCGCGCGGCGGCGTGATCTGGCAAGGCAACGCCCTCGCCGAAGCCGCCCTCGCCTCGTGGCGCAAGCAAGGCACGACGATGCAGGATGTCTTCGATGCCGGTTATGCCCGTGCGGGAATCGGGGCGGCGACGGATGGTCGCCGGGTCTTCATCACGGCGCTTCTGAGCGAAACGAGCGACCCGGTGACTCAGGTGATTTCGGGCCTGACTCCGGCGATTCCCGCCGCGCTCAGCCCCGTTCCCGCAAGCTCTGACACCCTTATTGCGACGGTGCCGGTGCTGAGCGGCGCCGAACCGTTATCGAGCCTGAATGACGCCGTGATCGGCACCGTGACCGGGGGCAGCTATATCACGCTCGAATAGGCCCTTTCGGCCTTTGGCGGCCATCGGGGCGGCCGGATAGCAGGCTCAAAAACTCTTTCGCGCCCTAAGCGCCGCCATGATCGTGCCATCATCCAGATAGTCCAGCTCTCCCCCAATCGGCACGCCCTGCGCCAATGTACTCAAGGTCGCGCCGGTATCTTCTAGGGCATCGGCGATGTAATGGGCGGTTGTGGTGCCGTCGATCGTGGCATTGAGGGCGAGAATCACTTCCTCGACCCCCTCGGCCCGCACCCGTGCAGCAAGGTCGGGGATGCGCAAATCCTCCGGGGCAACCCCATCGAGCGCCGAGAGAACCCCGCCGAGCACATGATAACGGCCCTTGAACGCCCCTGCCCGCTCCATCGCCCACAGATCACCCGCCTGCTCGACAACGCAGAGCATCGTCCGGTTGCGCGACGGATCGCAGCAGATGCCGCAGGGATCGCGCGTATCGATCGCCCCGCAGACCGAACATTCCGTCACCGTTTCGGCGACCTCGGCCATCGCTTTGGCCAACGGTCCCAGCAATGTCTCACGCTTGCGGATCAGCGCCAGCGCCACCCGCCGCCCGGAGCGCGGCCCCAGACCCGGCAATTTTGCCAGCAGGTCGATCAGGCGCTGGATCTCGTCGCCACTATGATTGGAATTCACGCAAAAGGCTTTCTGGTTCGGGCAATCCTGTCCGTATGACCCTAATGCGTCATATCCTGTTTTGACAGGGCGCACATGATCGATGACGGTAAGCGCAACCCAAGGAGCCGCCGATGACCCCCCGCCTGAATCCCGCCATCGATGCCCTCGCCTTTCCCGCGATCCCCGCCGTACAGGCCTGGGCGCGGGAATATGACGGCGCGCGGGGACCGCTGCTCGATCTGTCGCAGGCGGTGCCGGGCTACCCCCCACCGCCCGATATGCTGCGCTGGCTGGGCGAGGCGGCGGCCTCCACGGCGGCGACAGGATACGGCAATATCGAAGGCGAGCAATGCCTGCGCGAAGCCTATGCCGCCCATGTCACGGCGCTCTATCACGCGCCGGTCAGCGCGGCGCAGACGCAGATCACCGCCGGGTGCAATCAGGCGTTCGTCGCGGCGGCGATGGCGGTTGCCGGGGCGGGGGATGCGGTATTGATGACGACGCCGTGCTATTTCAACCATGAAAGCACCCTGTCGATGCTGGGGATCGGCGCCCGGTTCGTCGATTGCGCCCCGGAAAACGGCTTTCTGCCCGATATCGACGCCCTGCGCGCGGCCCTGACCCCTCAAGTGCGCGCCTTTGCCCTTGTCTCGCCCAATAACCCGACGGGCCGCATCTATCCACCCGCCCTGCTCGATGCGATCTTCGAGATGTGCCGGGAGGCGGGCATCTGGTTGATCCTCGACGAGACCTATCGTGATTTTGCCGACGCATCGACGCGGCACGCCCTGCTCTCCCGGCCCGATTGGCACGAGGGATTGATCCAACTCTACAGTTTCTCGAAAAGCTTCTGCATTCCCGGCCATCGCCTTGGGGCGGTCGTGGCCAGCGAACGGATGATCGGGGCCATGGCGAAGGTGATGGACAACCTGCAAATCTGCGCCCCGCGCGCGGCTCAGATCGCGGTGACACAGGCCATCGAGCCGCTCGCGGAGTGGCGCGCCGCGAACCGGATCGAAATCGAGCGACGGGCCGAAGCCCTGCGCGCGACGATGGCGGAGGCTCCGGCATGGGAAATCGGGGCAATGGGCGCGTATTTCGCCTATCTGCGCCATCCCTTTACCGAACAAGGCTCGGTCGACATTGCCAGAAGACTGGCCCATGAAGCGGGGGTTTCCTGCCTGCCCGGAGCGTTTTTCGGGGCCGGGCAAGACGCCTATCTGCGCCTTGCCTTTGCCAATGCCGATGCGGCGACAATCGCGCAACTCGGCGGGCGGTTGACCCTGCTGACATCCTGACATTCCTTCAAGATTTTCAAGAAAGCGCCCCGATGCCCTCACCCACCGCTCTCGAAGAACACCTCGCCCATAACAGCGCCGCCATCGACGACATCTCCGAACAGATGGCGCGGCAATGGGCGGCGATACGGCGGCTGGAAGCTCAGGTGGAGCGCCTCGCGGGGCTGATACAGGCCATCGGCGACGATGGCCCCGGCGCCCCCGACGAAGCGCCTCCACCCCATTATTGACTATCACGAACCCGCGAGAAAACCGCGCTCCTATCTCGCGTAGGAGTGTTTTGCTGCATCGATTAGGCCGCTCCATATCCCCTTAACATCAAAAAAAGGATCGCCCTATGAAATCGACGCCTCTCTTCGCTGCCGCCCTGCTTGCCTTGTCCGCCTGCTCCTCGACCGGCACAAGCACAACGCCGCAGCCCGTTGCCGCCACACCGAAGGCCGCCTTCACCCACGCAATCGAGGGACGCGAAACGGCGAAGGGAAGCTTCATCGGCACCACGAAACACACCACCACCGGCCATGCGAGCGTATTTCGCTCCAACGGGCAATGGTTTGTCAGCCTTGCCAGCGATTTCAGCTTTAGCGGCGCGCCCTCACCCAAAGTCGCTTTTGGAGCCAACGGATACCGCCCGGATGCGGTCATCGCGCCCCTGTCATCCAATAATGGCGCATCGGTCTACGCCGTGCCCGCCTCGCTCGATGTGGGCGATTTCAACGAAATCTGGATCTGGTGCGATCAGGTCGGCATCCCCCTTGGCCTCGCCGAATTGAGCCTGACCTAAAACCCCAAGCGCAATCACGGGTGTCACACCCCCCTCAGCCGCCCCGAAGGGTTCTTTTATCCTTCGGAGCGGTTTGAATATTTTTCAGTGACTTATGACCCGCCGACGGATCAAGGATGGTGTCAGGACCGGCGATGCATGTCCTGACATTCTTTGGCCCAATCGCCGATCGCCCTAATCCAGAATATCCGGCTGTGTCAGGATCACCTCCTCGCCCTCGCGGATCGCCGTATAGAAACACGACCGACGATTGGTGTGACAGGCGGGGCCGGTTTGATCGACGGTCAGAAGCAGGCAATCGCGGTCGCAATCCACGCGCATGTCGACCAAGCGCTGGATATGACCCGAAGTCTCGCCCTTGCGCCAATAGGCTTGGCGTGAGCGTGACCAATAGGTCACCCGGCCCGTGCGCAGGGTTTCGGCCACGCTATCCGCGTTCATCCATGCCAGCATCAAGACCTCGCCGGTGTCATGCTGCTGCGCGATGGCAGGCAGCAGGCCGTCAGTATTGAATGTCAGGGTTGTGGGGTCAAAAGGCATGGCAGCTCCCGCTATGGTCCCCTGCGACTTATAGCCATGGGTTTTCGAAACGCCAGTCCTGCGCTATATTAGAGTGCTGAACACTCCGGGGGAGACGATCAATGGCGGATGCAGCGGACCTCATCAGTCTCTATTCCAAGCGCATCCTTGCGCTGGCGGCGGATATTCCCCATGCCGACCGCCTCGCCGACCCGCAGGGCAGCGCGATGAAGCGCTCGCCGCTTTGTGGCTCGACCGTCACGGTGGATGTGCGCATGGATCGCAGCCGGGTGTCGGACTACGGACAAGACGTCAAAGCCTGTGCGCTGGGGCAGGCATCGGCGGCGATTCTCGGCGAAAAGGTCGTCGGGGCCAGCCGCGCAGAACTGGTCGCGGGACGCGATGCCCTGCGCGCCATGCTCAAGCAGGGGGCCGATGCGCCCAGCGGCATGTGGTCGGGGCTGGAAGTGCTGACCCCGGCAAAGGATTACAAGAACCGCCACGCCTCGATCCTGCTGGCATGGGACGGGGTGATCGAGGCCATCGATGGAATTGGCGCGGTGGATGCCTGCGCCGAGGGGTAACGCTCATCGGCCTGACGGCATCGCTCAGCCGACCGCCGATAATCCCGCCCGGAACCGCTCTGCATTGGCGACGTAGTGTTTCGCCGTCGCGCGGCATCGCTGGATTTCGGCCTCCGACAGATCGCGGATGGCCTTTGCGGGCGCGCCAATCGCCAGCTTGCCCGCCTCTATCTCGCGCCCCTCCGGCACCAGCGCCCCTGCCCCCACGAGCGCCCCGCGCCCGATCCGTGCGCCATTGAGTACCGTCGCCTTCATCCCGATCAGCGCTCCCTCGCCCACATGGCATCCATGGACCATCGCCATATGCCCAAGGGTCACATCTGCGTCCAGCGTCAGGGGAAAACCGGGATCGGAATGCAGGACGCAGCCCTCCTGAATATTGCATCGCGGCCCGATCACCATCGGCTCGTTATCCCCGCGCAGGACCGCATTGAACCAGACGCTTGCGCCCTCGCCCAGATGAACATTGCCGATCACCTGCGCCCCCGGCGCGATCCAAACGCTTGGGTGGATTTGCGGGGCGATTCCATCGAGGGCATAGATCATGTCCGCTCCGCCTCAAGCCCTGAGACAAACCCATCGAGTCCGGGATTACGGCGATGGAGGCGCAGGCGCTCCGCCGTCAGTATCGCCGCAAGCTGGGTCGCACATTTCGATAGATCGTCATTGACGAGGACGTAATCGTATTCGCGCCAATGGCTGATTTCATCCATCGCCTTGGCCATGCGGCGCGCGACGGTGGCATCGTCATCCTGCGCACGGGTTTTCAGGCGGCGCTCAAGCGCCTCGATGGAGGGGGGCAGGATAAAGACGCTGACCACATCGCCCTGCATCGCCAGCTTGATCTGTTGTGCGCCCTGCCAATCGACATCGAACAGGACATCGCGCCCCGCCGCCAAGGCCCTCTCGACCGGCGCGCGGGGCGAGCCATACTGGTTATCGAATACCCGCGCATGTTCGAGCATCGCGCCGGTATCGACCATCTCACCAAAGACCTCTGCCGTGACGAAATGATAATCGACCCCGTCGCGTTCACTGGGACGGGCGGGCCGGGTCGTGGCCGAAACGGACAGGTTCAGCGCATCATCCGCCGCCAGCAAATGCCTCGACAGCGTCGTCTTGCCCGCCCCTGATGGCGAGGACAGGATGAACAGCAGGCCCCGCCGGGGCAGCGTATCGAACGCTTCAACGGCGGCCAGAACGGGCAGCATGGCGGCGGAAGGGTCATTCGACATTGGCGGCCTGCTCCCGAAGTTGATCGATCGTGGTTTTCAGGTCGAGACCGATGCGGGTTAGCGCGTCAGTCGCGGATTTCGAACATAGCGTATTCGCCTCCCGGTTGAATTCCTGTGTCAGAAAATCCAGCTTGCGTCCGACCGACACCTCCGCCGACAGCAGGTCATGCGCCGCCGCGATATGCGCCTTGAGCCGGTCGATCTCCTCCCGGACATCGGCGCGCGTGGCAAGGACTGCCACTTCCTGCTCCAAGCGACCGGCATCGAGCGTCGTCTCATCGGCCACCAGATCGCGGATTTGGCGGCGCACACGCTCGCGCAGCACATGCACAGCTTCCGTGGCGCAGGCTTCGGCGTCCCGCACCAGTGATTCAATCTGACTCAGGTGTCCGGCGATGATACGCTTCAACCGCGCGCCCTCTCCCTGCCGCGCATCGACGAGGCGGGACAGCGCGACCGCGAAGCCCGTTCGGATCGGTTCGGCAAGGGCTTCGGCATCGGGGGCGGCGCGATGATCCGGCGCTGCCGACAAAAGGGCGGGAACCAGCGATTCTCCGGTGACCGGAGCAAGGGGCAGGCCCGTATCTGCCGCCGTTTCGCGCACTTCACGCAGCAATTCGATCGCCGCGCGAATGGCCTGCGGGTCCGGCCGCATCCGGGCCGTCTCACGCGCCTGAAAAACCGAGAGCGACGCACTCACCGATCCACGGGCCAGAGCCTCCCGCGCGCGGGCGCGCAAGGGAGCATCCAGACTCTCAAAACCCGCAGGAAGCCTGAGTTTCAGGTCCAATCCACGTGCATTGACACTGCGTATCTCCCAGCGCCAACCCAGGTCATCTTCCGTGCCGTCCAGAGCGGCGAATCCCGTCATACTTTTCATCGCGCGAGTCTTAGCCTGCGGGTCGCGCCGCGTCCATCCGTACAACCGGGTCGGAACCGGCGAAACTTAACCGATTAACGGTAAGAATTTTATCCGTGCACTGTACTAAAATGACATGGCACAGGGGTTGCGATCCGCATTTGAAGTTTCGTTTCACACCAACTTGTCCTATCTTAAGGGCATGTCGAAGGTGGATCAGGCCGAGGGGGTCGGATCGAGGGTGACGTATGGTTGCCAGTGTGAGGCGTTTTAATCCTTGGCTGAAGACCCGACGAGGCAGATCGAGCATGAAACATCCGAAAACCCGCGCCCTCTACGATTACTGGAACTCCATTCGCGATGGGCGTCTCGCGCCTTTTCGCAGCGAAATCGAACCGCGCGAGATTGCGGCACTCCTCGACAGTACCTTTATCCTCGAAGCGCAAAGCCGTGATTCGGTGCGCTTTCGCCTTGCCGGAACGCGGCTTTGCGAAAACTTCGGCATGGAATTGCGCGGGATGAGCGCTCTGGCGCTCTGGCATGGGGAATGCCGCTCGAAGGTGCGCGATGTGATGCATCGGGTCGTTGCCGAACCCTGCATCGGGCATGTGACCTGCACGGTCGAGAACCGGGGCGGCTTTCATTATCAGGCCGAATTTCTCTATCTGCCGCTGCGCTCGGATATGGGCGAGATGACGCGGGTTCTGGGCTGCGGATATTACATGGGCGAGGAAAAAGCCTTCGCCCGCCTCTATGATCCGATCCATCACTGGGTTGACCGGGTGCGCCTGTTCGAGCTGACGGGCGACAGCTTCGAAGGCGTCGGAACCGGGCCGCTATTCGGACGCCGCTCCAGCGATTCCAATGGGCGCGAAACCCAGCTGGAGCCGCTCGCATTGGTCGGGACGTCGGGACGGCAGCCCCCCGAACTCAAGGCCATCGACGGCGGCGCCCCCCGCCGCATCGCCCGAGACGAGGAGGACCGTGAGCGCGGGCATCTGCGACTCGTGAAATCCGACGTGGGATAAGGCGAAAAGCGTGATCCCCTTCGGAGAGGGATGCTTCCCGTCCCGAAGGGGTATCAGCACCCGGACGACGCGGCCCGCTGCACAAAATCCGCAAGCGCGCCATACCCCGTCTTGCGCCGCTCATACCGCAGGCCAAGACGATCAGCGGCGGCGCGCGCCTTCGCATCGAGGGCCGGATCATCGGTTTGGGCGAGATAGACCACCCGGTCGTAATGCGCGAAATACAGGTCGCGAAGATCGGGGTGTCGATCCATCCCCATGCCCTTCCAGATCAGCGTCTCGAATTGACGCGCCAGAAAATCCGTCAGGAAAAATGCGCCGATCTCCTCGTCGGCGCGGGCCGCAAAATCATCGAGACCATCGAAGAACGCGTAGCAATGCGGCCCGGCGATGCGGGTAACGCCCTCCTCCTCGCAGACCCGGTCGAGCCGCCCCCCGGTGCCGCAATCGGCATAGACGACATGCACCGTCTCGATGCCCCGGCCCCGCGCGGCGCGTATCTTTTCACGCACCGCTTCGGGGATGTGCTCCGGGCGATTATGCAGCGTAGCAGGCAGGCATTCGAGCGCCATGCCCGTCAGGCCATTGCATTCGATCACCGCAAGGATTTCACGGGCAAGCGCACCGCAGGCGATGAGCAGTATGGTCGGGGTGGTGCTGTGCGGGATCGACACCGTTACGGCGGATTCCGCAAGGGCCGTATCGGCGAGCATCGCGGGGGGCATCGAAATCGCCTCCGGCACCGCCCGCGCCCGTCGCCCCCCGCGCCTCATCCGAGCCGATCCATTGACGATATGACGGCACACGCCAAACCCACCGACCGAGCGGCAGCCCCGCGCCCATGGGGCGCATCGGGGATCTTCCGGGTGCCATCCATGCCGCTATCGTATCGCAAGTAGGGGTCCATGTCACTTTGCGCCCCGGATAGCGGACCATCCGGGGCGCGACTGCTATTGATTATGCATCCGCTGAGACATGTATTCCTTCGCCGTTTCGACAGCGACCGCCGCATCGCGGCAATAGGCATCGGCCCCGATCGCTTTGCCGAATTCCTCGTTAAGCGGCGCGCCGCCGACAAGCACGACGTAATTATCGCGAACGCCCTTGGCCTTCAGCTCGTCAATGACGACCTTCATATAAGGCATCGTGGTCGTCAATAGCGCCGACATGCCCAGAATATCCGCATCCTCTTTCTCAAGAGCCTCCAGATAATTCTCGGCCGGATTGTTGATCCCCAGATCAACCACCTCAAAGCCCGCGCCCTCCATCATCATGGAGACGAGGTTCTTGCCGATATCGTGGATATCGCCCTTGACGGTGCCGATGACCATCTTGCCCTGTTTGGGCGCGCCGGTTTCGGCCAGCAGCGGCTTGAGGATGCCCATGCCCGCCTTCATCGCATTGGCGGCCAGCAGCACCTCCGGCACAAAGAGAATGCCGTCGCGGAAATCGATCCCGACGATTCGCATCCCCTCGACCAGCGCTTCGGTCAACACCTTGTACGGTGCCCACCCCCGTTCGAGCAGGATATTGACCCCTTCCAGAATCTCATCCTTGAGACCGTCATACAGATCATCGTGCATCTGCTGGACAAGTTCCTCGTTGCTCAGCTCGCTGAGAACGATGTCATCTTCTTCGTCGGACATGCTCGCTCCATAGGCATCGCCGGGCACAGGGGCGTGCCGCAGCATCGAAACGCTAGAATAGTCAGACCATAAAACTGTGCCATGCGCGACCCCTCGTCGCGATAAATCGACCGGAAGCGCCATGGCGCTTGGCGCGGCGGTGAGAGGCGTGTAACGGTTTAGTCAACGCAACCGCAACAGGAAGCCCTATGCCGCTCGACCGTGACAGCTTGACGATGGAGCGGCTGCGCCCCGTTTTCACCTTTGTCGTCGTGATCTGGGTCATTCAACTGGCCAATTTCGCGCTCGGATACAGGCCGAATCTGTGGCTGGGGTTAGAGCCGCGCGATTTTGGCGGATTGATCGGCATCCCCATGTCACCCTTGCTACATGCCGGATTCAAGCATGCGGCGGCCAATACCGTACCTCTGCTGATGTTGGGCGGCATGGCGGCGATGGCGTCGCCGAAACGCTTTATCGAAGCGAGTGTGATCATCGTCTTGGTCGGCGGCGCGCTCGTGTGGTTGCTGGCACGGGGGGGCAACCGGGTGCATGTGGGGGCCAGCGGGCTGGTCTTCGGCTATTTCGGATATATCGTGGCGCTGGGCTTCGTCGATCGCAGTTTCCGGGCGATTCTGGCGGCGGCGGCGGCGGCGATGCTCTATGGCGGATTGATCGTCGGGGTCTTGCCGACAGATTCGCGCATTTCGTGGGAATCGCATCTGTTCGGGGCGCTTGCCGGAGCGGCGGCGGCGTGGATGCTGCGCAAGGATAACGGCGCAACCCCCCACGTCACCTAGAGTGACACGCGATCAAGTCGGGGCAGAAATCACGCCAAGAGCGGCGCATTTCCTGACAGTTTGTGGCTTAACCTGATCGCATTTCACTCCAGAGGGATGTCGAGGGATAGTGACAAGCATTCCAACTCGGAACCTACACCAGAGCAAAGACAAGAGAGTTTTTTCGGTGGATCAACAGTCACGGGAAAAGCTCTCCGTTAGGAAGGGCCGCTAAATATGCGCCCTAGGCACGGTTCAACCGCGCCTGCGCCGGGATCGGCGCTCACGCGTGGGGGTCGGGGCGTCGCCGGTTCCATCATCCTGTGACGAGAAATCGCCCAGAGCATTGCGAATTGTCTCAAGGGAGGGGCGCTCGCCGGGCGTATGGTTCTCCAGCGCCGCGCGCATCGCTTTCAAATGCGGGTTCCGGGTTCCACAGCATCCACCGATCAGCCGTGCCCCGGAATCGCGGGCAAGCGTGGCGTATTCGGCCATCGTCTCAGGGGTGCCATCATATTCGATGGCCCCGTCCACATATTTCGGAATGCCCGCATTCGCCTTGGCGATCACGATGGCATCGGGGGCCGCTTCGGTCAGGCCCAGAACCGTGCGCAGCAGATCGGATGCGCCCGTGCCGCAATTGGCCCCAAAGGCCAGCGGCTTCGCGGCGAAAGTATCCTGCATGGCGGCATAGGCCGAGGACGTCACGCCCATCATCGTGCGTCCGGCACTGTCAAAACTGAGCGTCGCGCAGAGGGTGGCGCCGATATTGGCGGCGGCTTCGGCGATGGCCGCCATTTCTTCTTGCGAGGAAATCGTCTCGGCCCAGAGGACATCCGCCCCGCCCTCGATCAATGCGCGGCCCTGTTCCTCGAAGGCGGCAACGGCATCGGCATGGGTCAGAGGGCCGACCGGCACCAGCAGCTCGCCCGTCGGGCCGATCGACCCGGCCACGATGATCTCGCGATCCGCTGCATCGGCCACCTCGCGCGCGATCTCGGCGGCGCGCTTGTTGATCTCATGAACCCGGCCCTGCGCGTCGTGCAGCTTCAGACGATACGAGGTGCCCCCGAAACTATTGGTCAGGATCACATCCGACCCGCTATCGATAAACCCCTGATGCAGCGCGCGAATACGGTCCGGAAAGTCGAAATTCCACAATTCCGGCGCATTCCCCGCCTCCAGCCCCATGGCGAAAAGATTGGTGCCGGTCGCGCCGTCGAGCAGCAACCAGTCACGGGTTTCCAGCAGACGTGTCAGGCGATCGGTCACGGGTTCCTCCGGAGGGTAATGACGATATAAGAAAATCTTTATTTCATTCTGACGTGTTACGCAACCGTACCTGAAGATCCTCCAGAATATGAAGGCGTATGGCCGCGGAGAGATTCATGTCGCTTTGCCCCGCGCGCAGGCGCGCCGCATCGATCCGTTCAGCCAAAGCATTGACGGAAATCCCTTCCCGCTCTGCGCATTCCTGAAATGCCCGCCAGAATGCGGGTTCGAGGGAAACGCTGGTCCGATGACCGGCGAGGGTAAGGGAATGCTTTCGGGTCATGCCTTGCATTGCGCCGGGGTAGGCGAGGCGGACGGCGCGGTCAATTTCCGATCCAGCTGCATGGCCGTTTTCCCGATCCGGACGCCCTGCTCCCGTGTCAGGATCGCAGCATCCGCGCAACCTCAAGCGCGTAATAGGTCAGGATGCCATCGCATCCGGCCCGCCGAAAGGCGACGAGACTTTCCACGATGGCCTTTTCCCGATCAATCCAGCCATTGGCCGCCGCTGCCTCGATCATCGCGTATTCGCCACTGACCTGATAGGCATAGGTCGGCACATGGAAGGTCTGCTTGATCCGCTGGCAAATATCCAGATAGGCCAGCCCCGGCTTGACCATCACCATATCTGCCCCTTCGGCGAGATCGAGGGCCACTTCGCGCAGGGCTTCTTCGGTATTGCCCGCATCCATCTGATAGGTCTTCTTGTCGCCCTTGAGAGTGGCATCCGCGCCCACTGCCTCGCGGAACGGGCCATAGAATGACGAGGCGTATTTCGCCGCATAGGATAGCAGCATCACATCCTGATGCCCCGCCGCCTCCAGCGCATCGCGAATCGCCCCGATTCGCCCATCCATCATGTCGGATGGTCCGATCACATTGGCCCCGGCCTCGGCCTGTACCAGCGCCTGTTTGACCAATGCCTCGACGCTCTCATCATTGACGATGCGCCCGTCGCGAACGATCCCGTCATGCCCGGTCGCGCTGTAAGGATCGAGCGCCACATCCTCCATCACCCCGATTTCAGGGACAGCGGCCCGGATCGCGCGGGTCGCCCGACAAACGAGATTATCGGGGTTCCACGCCTCGGCACATTCCTCGGTCCTCAGCGAACGGTCGATATTGGGAAACAGCGCGATACAGGGAACCCCCAGATCCGCCGCCTCGCGCGCCCGCTCGACCGCAATATCGATGCTCAGGCGCTCGACACCGGGCATTGAGGCGATCGGCTCGACCCGTCCTTCGCCCTCAACGACGAAGATGGGCCAGATCAGGTCACCCGCATGCAACATCGTCTCGCGCACCAGATCGCGCGCCCATGGCGCCTGACGGGTGCGGCGCATTCGTGTGCGCGGAAAATGCTGCGATCCGTGTACCATGACGTCTATCCCCCCGGTTTTTAAGCGTCTATCGACCCCAGTTCCCTAAACTTGTCAACAATACGCTGTAGGGTGCCTTACGTCGTATTAACAGGTCTCCGCTACCATCCTGTTCCAGCGCGGGCACAATGTCTTGCATTCTTCTTGCATCGCGCGATCAGGATTCAGGGGATTCCTCATGCGTAAAGTGCTTATCGTCGCGTTGTTGATGCTGCCATCGGCCTGCGCCTATCGCGCCGATCCGTCGGTTATTCAGCCGGTGCAGGGCATCCCCGGCGCGATGAACGCGCCTCTTGTGCTTGAGGTACAGCCCGTCCAGCCCGTCGTCGCGCCCGCCCCGCGCTTCGTGCCCAAAAGCCGGACGCGCAGCGCCAAGGGCACGACGGAGAAATGGGGTGCGCGGATCGATTACGACGACCGCATCGACCGGCCCGACCTGCTCGCCGGAGCGACCCGGAACCACGAAATCTCCCGCCCCATCTTCGCCACGCTGAAACGCAGCTTTGGCGAGGGCGATTTTCAGCCCTATATCGGGGTCGGAATAGGACAGGCATCCTCCCGCTTCGACGCCGTCGATCCGGGCGAGCAGGATGGATTGGCGGTCAAGGGTGTCGTTGGCGGCAATCTGACATTCACCGACGCCGTTGGCGGATACGTCCAGTACGACTACGCCATCGCCTCCGAAAATCCAGCCCTTGCCGATAACGACAAATCCCACGGCATCAGCTTTGGCATCAACATCTCGCTGAACTAGGCCGCACCAAAAAGTGTCAGGCAAGGCGCGCGTCTAGGCGCATTTCCTGAATTGCCCTTCGCTGTATCAAGCCGCCCTGCGGCCAGTCAGCCACCGCCTGCCCATGCCTATCGCGGCCAGCACCATGCGCATCATGCCGCCACCCAGCAGAAAGCCAAAGGCGGCGTAGACTGCCCCTTCGGGCGTGGTCGGCACGGCGGGCCGATATTCGGCAAGGGTCCCCGCGACCAATTCACGATCCCCGTATTGCATGAGCAAGGCGGGTCGCTCGAATGCCGTCGAATCGATCAGGGCCTGTCGATGGTCCGAAATTCGATCAAACCGCACGAGCGTGCGCGTCATCGATGTTCCGCGCTTATGAATAAAAGGGTCGGCCGAGGCGCCGTATCGATCAAGCGCCAGATCGCGGGTCAGGCCCTCGCTCGCCACATCCGCGTCAAAATCCTCGACCACGCGCCTCAGCTCATCGACAGCACCACCGAGGCGTTGTCGATATTGCTGCATGAATTCAGGAATTTGCGAAGTGGCGACCGCTCCGCCCAGAGCCGCAGTCAAAACGAGGACGCGCACTATCATCGCCGGTCTCTCCCGTTGTTATCGGGATTCAATATCGGGCACGCCCTGAGCGGTTTCAAGCCGCCCGCGATGACCCCTCCAGCGATCAGGCCCGTTTGAGCGCCGCCATCCACAGCCCTCCACCGATCAGCAGCGTCCCACTGATACGCTCCACGATCCTCACCCGGCCCTTGGTCAACAGCCGTCCGGCGCGCCCCGCCAATAACGCATAGCCCAGATCGCAGGCCGTCGCGATGACCATGAAGGTTCCGCCCAGCGCCAGCGTTTGCCAGAATGCACTGCCCGTCGGATCGATGAAATTCGGCACGATGGCGCCCAAAAGCAGCAAGACCTTAGGGTTAGACCAGATGACCAGAACGCCTTGCCAGAAATATCCGCCCTTTGGCGGGGCTGCGCCGCCCGATCCGATCTCGCCGCCCGAACGCCACAGCTTGATCCCCAGCCATACGAGATAGGCGGCCCCCAGCATCTTCACGATAAAGAACCATTCGGCCATCAAGGCCACGACCGTCTCAAGCCCCGCCGCAACGATCAGGACCATCGGCGCCAGCCCCGCCTGCGTCCCCGCGATATTCAGAAGGCCCGCCCGCGTACCGGCGCGCAGGCTGTTGGCGACGATCACGGTCACGGTCGGGCCGGGAACCACGGCAATCAGGAAGGATGTAGCGGCAAATGCCAGCAAGGTCGCGAGGGTCATAGCGCATCATCCTTCTTGTGGCCTTCGCAGATGCAATATCACGCCCGGCCACGGATAGAACAGGCCGGAATTCTGCCGGTAACAATCCCGTGTTGCAAAAACAAAAAATCCAAACTACCCTGAGGCGAGTAGTGTTTTAGTTTAGTTTCAGTTAGTTACTTGCAACATACGCCTGCACTGGAAAAATCGCGACCGTCGCCCAGCATCGGGATTACCGATCCCTTTGCAGGCACGATGACCTTGCCTCTCATCGCGTGTCAGCGACTTGAAATCAACGCCCCGGCCATTGTCCGGCGAGGTGGCGTCACACCACTGACAACGCCGCGCGGCACCGTATGGGTCAAGACGGTCGAACCACCCCGCCGGACGATGAACAGCATGATCCTGCCGACCATCGGCATGATTGCCCCATGGCCCATCCTGCGGCGCAGCAAGACGGGCAAAGGCGGCGATACATTGCGGCGACAAACGGAACGGATCATCGACCTGAAGCGCCTCGGGATGCCCGTTGCCGAAATCATCTATACAGACCGGGATTTCCTGATTACCGCCGATAGCGGTCACACGGTCGAGCGGGCGATCCGATATCCGGATATTCGCTATCAAAGCAGGTTCAGCGACGAAACCTTACGCTCCATCCTGCTCCAGATGACCCGAACCCTTGCGGAGCTTCACCGCCATAACACGGCCCATGGACGCCCCAAAATGCGGGATTTCGCATGGCGGGACGGGCATGTCACCATCCTCGATCTGGAAGAGCGGCCTTGGGAGGTGATGCCCATGGCCGATGCTCAGGCCCGCGATGCCTTTCTCTGGTTACACGATCTGTGCAGCGCCCCGTTCTCACGGCGCATCGCGCCGCAGGCTGCGGCCATTCTATGCCAGACGATGATGCCGGAAACGCGCGACAGCCTGCGGCGGTTCCTTCGATTGCTGGACGTCGCGGCACCCCCCGCACGCCTGCTGCTGCGCCTCATGCCGGGCAACCGCGAATTGACGGCGGGGATCGCTGCACAAGATGTTTTGAAACGCGCAGTACGGTAAAGCCGCTTACCCTGCGCGCCAATCCTTGCCCGGCACCGCAGCGAGCAGGGCACGGGTGTATTCGTGCCTTGGATCGCGGAAGATTTCCGCCGTCGGGCCGGTCTCGACCACCTCGCCATAGCGCATGACCGCAAGCCGGTCGCAAACCTGCGCCGCAACCCGCAAATCATGGGTGATGAAGATCATCGACAGGGTCATTCGTTCACGGATTTCATCGAGCAGCCGCAGAATCTGCGCCTGAATCGATACATCGAGCGCGGAGACCGGCTCATCGGCGACCAGCACATCCGGGCCGAGAACCAATGCGCGGGCGATGCCGATGCGCTGGCGCTGACCACCCGAAAATTCATGCGGATAGCGGTCATAGGCCCGCTCGTCGAGACCGACGACCTTCAGCAATTCGCGGGTTTTCGCCTCCGCTTCCTCGCGGGGCACGCCTTGAATAATCGGGCCTTGCGAGATAATCGCGCCAACCTTCGTGCGCGGATTGAGCGAGGCGAAAGGGTCTTGAAACACCATCTGGATTCGCGCCCGGTGGGGGCGCATAGCGGCGCGGCCCAAGGGGCGCAAATCGGTATCGCCGAGCAGGATCTTGCCCTCCTCCGCCTCGATCAACCGCACGATACAGCGCGCTACCGTCGACTTGCCCGATCCACTTTCGCCGACAATGCCCAAGGTTTCCCCATGGCGCAGCTCCAGCGTCACATCCTTCGCGGCGTGAACGATCCGCTCCTCGCCGCCAAACCCCAGAAACCCGCCGCCACTGCGAAAAGTCTTCGTGAGGTTCTTCACCTCCAGTACCGGCTTTGCCGCCTGAACGCGCGGGGGCCGGGGGGTCAGGCTTGGGACGGCTTCGATCAGACGTTGGGTATAGGGGTGCTGTGGATTGTTGAGCACCTCCGCCGCCGTACCCGCCTCGACCATCTGACCGCCCTGCATCACGGCCACACGATCGGCGATATCGGCAACGACCCCGAAATCATGGGTGATGAACAGGACGCCCGTATCGTGCTTTTCCTGCATCTCCTTGATCAGTTTGAGAATCTGCGCCTGTGTCGTCACATCGAGCGCCGTGGTCGGCTCATCCGCAATCAGGATTTTCGGGTCGAGCGCAAGGGCCATCGCGATCATCGCGCGCTGCCGCTGCCCCCCCGACAACTCATGCGGATAAGCGCGCATCGACGCCGCCGGATCGGGCAAATGCACGTCATCAAGCAAGCCGATGGCCCGTTCGCGGCGCTCCCGTCGGCTCATCTTTTCGTGGAAGCGGAACACCTCGTCGATCTGATCGCCGATGGTCATGACGGGGTTCAGGGCCGTCATCGGCTCCTGAAAGATCATCGAAATATCGCTGCCCCGTATCTGACGCAGCCGCGCGTCGGGGATGGTGACAAGGTCTTCCTCGCCAAAGCGGATCGACCCTTTCGCCACATGAACATGCGGTTTGGGCAACAGGCCCATCACGGCGCGGGACATCAGCGATTTGCCCGATCCACTCTCGCCAACGATACACAGAATTTCGTTCGGCGCGAGATCGGCATTGACCGCCTCGACCGCATAGGGCCGCTCGGACCCCGCCGGAAGCGCCACGTGAAGATCGCGGATTTCGAGAAGAGGGGCGCTCATGTGCGTTCCCGCAGACGCGGGTTCAGGGCATCGTTCAGGCCCTCACCGACAAGATTGATGGCCAGCACGGTAATCAGGATCGCAATACCGGGAAAGGTGCAGACCCACCATGCCGAGCGCAACAGCGTGCGCCCTGCCCCGATCTGAAAGCCCCAGGACATGATATTCGGATCACCAAGGCCAAGAAAGGCAAGCCCGCTTTCAATCAGGATAGCGGTCGCGACCATCAGCGAGCCAATGACGATGATCGGCGACAGGCAGTTAGGCAGGATTTCGCGCAGGATAATCCGCGCATCACTCATGCCTAAAGTATGACATGCCTGCACAAATTCCCGGCCCCGCAGGCTGAGAAATTCGCCCCGAACCAGCCGCGCCACGGCGGGCCAGCTGACCACCGCAATGGCGATGACGATGCTCTCGATCGAGGGCTTCATGATCGCAACCAGCAGGATCGCGAAGACGAAGGACGGGATCGTCTGGAACATCTCGGTCACACGCATCAGGATATCGTCGATCAAGCCGCCGTAATACCCGGCCAATCCGCCCATCAACGTCCCCAGACCCACCGCCACGAGGGTGGCCATCAGCCCGATCAACAGGGACGTTTTCGCCCCATGCGCGATGCCCGCCGCCACATCGCGGCCCAGACTGTCACTGCCCAGCAAAAAGCCGTTCTCCCCCGGCGGCGACATGCTGCGCCCCGCGAGACGGAAGGGATCGTCCGGAAAGATCAAATGCGCCGTAGCGGCCATCAGGATCACCAGACCAAGGATCACGAGGCCCAGAACGGCCGAGCGATTGCGTCTGAAAAGACGCCAGAACTGGACCATGGATCAACTCACCTCGATGCGGGGGTCGAGCGACGAATAGATGATGTCGACCACCAGATTGACCGCGACCACCAAGAGCGCGGAAAGAAGAAAAATGCCAAGAAGCAGGTTCAGGTCACGGGCGAACAGCGCCTCGAAGGCCAGCATCCCAAGGCCCGGCCATGCAAAGACCGATTCCACGATCACCGACCCCCCGATCAGCGCGCCGACCTGCACCCCGGCCATCGTCACGACCGGCAGCAGAGCATTGCGCAGGACATGGACGAACATAATCCGGTTTTCCGTCAGGCCCTTGGCCCGCGCCGTGGTCACGTAATCCATGCCCGCCTGTTCCAGCATCGAAGCGCGCATCAGCCGCGTATAAAGCGCAAGGTAAAACAGCGACAACGTAATCGTCGGCAAGACCAGATGATGCGCAACATCCTTGATATTCGCCCAGCTCCAAGTGTCGTTAAAGGCGGCGACGTTTTTCATGCCGCTGGTCGGGAACCAGCCCAGATTCAGCGCAAAGATGACGATAAACATCAATCCGACCCAGAATAGCGGGGTCGCATAGGTCACCAGCGCGAAGATCGAAATCAGCGTATCGCGCCATGTATTCAGCCCCGTCGCAGCGAGCAGGCCAAGCACGATGCCAAAGCCCACGGCCAGCAGGATGGTCGAGACCATCAACAGCAACGTTGGCCAGAACCGGTCCATCACCAATTCGAGCACCGGCATTTCATGGCGAAAGGAATAGCCCAGATCGAAGCTCAGAACATTCTTGAGATAGACAAATAGCTGAACCGGCAATGGCTGATCCAACCCGAATTTAGCGCGCAGTTCCGCCATGTATTCCGGCGTCGCCGAACCCGCTTCACCCGCCAGCACATCGACGGCGTCACCCTCGGCCATATGCAGCAAAAAGAAATTCACCACGACGATCATCAGCACGATGGGAATCGCCTGAAGCAGTCGTTTGAGAACGTAGCGCAGGCGCTTGGCGGTGCGGCTCATGGGCTATCCTGCTTTTAAAAAAGACAATGGAATGCCCCCTGCCCCGCAACAGACAGGCGGGACAGGGGGCGGGGGCTATGAGGGGTCGATCACTCCTCGAAATACGCCTTGTTGAACGAGCCATATGCGCCCAGACCCGATGTATCGTGGTCTTTCAGCTTCGAATTGAAGACCGTCAGGAACTTCATCTCGAACAGGTTGGCGACCGGCAGGTCATTCGCGAGGATGTTCTGAATCTCAGCATAATATTCGCTGCGCTTCTTCGCATCCGGCTCCTGTGCCCCTTTCGCCAGCAGCGCGTCGAGATCCTCGTTCGAGTAGCGCGACGAGTTCACGAAATGCGTGCCCTGACGGATCTGATCGGTGCCGTAGTGACGGTGAACGCCCAGCACCGGATCGGGAAGCTGGTAGAAGTAGTTGACGTTCATGCTGAAATCGTAATCGGCATAGATCCGCTTCAGCCAGGTCGGCACGTCTTCATAGCGCAGCTCGATATCGATGCCGACATCGCCGAGCGCCTGCTTCATGTACTCACCCGCCCGGCGCCAGTCTTCGCCATAGGGGATCAGATCGAGCGTGATGCTGGCGCGTTCGCCATCGCCATCGGCTTTCAGACCGGCTTCGTCCAACAGCTTTTTGGCGGCATCGAGATTGGGTTTGCCGGGATAATTCGGCAGACCTTCGGCATAGAGACCCGTGGCGGCAAAGCTGCTCGACAGGGCACTAGTCGCGGGATTGCCGTAGCCGAACCAGATATTGTCGATCAGGAACTGACGGTCGAGGACCATCGAGATCGCCTGACGGACCTTCGGATTATCAAAGGGCGGCTTGGTCGTGTTGAACTCGATCAGCGAGACCGGGTTGATCATGGCATAGCCATCGGTGGTCACACCGATACTGTCCATCTCGCGCAGGCGCACGACGTCGATATTCGGAATCGCGCCATAGGCCCCGTAATGGACCTCGCCATTTTCCATCGCCGCCGTTCGGGTGGAGGCGTCGGGAATGAAGCGACCGACGATCCGGTCGAGCTTTGGCAGGCCCTCCTGCCAGTAATTCTCGTTCTTATCGAGGCGGATATACTGACCCTTCTTCCACTCGACGAACGTGAAGGGGCCGGTCCCGACGGGATTGTTCACCAGATCGGCGGAGCGGTAATCCTTCCCTTCAAGCAGATGCTTTGGCACCATCGGCGATTCATAGCCGGACAGGGCGCGCATCATGTAGGGCGCAGGATTCTTGAGGTTGAAGACCGCCGTATGATCGTCGGGCGTATCGATGGATTCGACTTCGCGGAACGAATTCGGGCCTCGGGGGTGAATCTTGCTCAGCAATTCCATCACCGTGAACTGAACGTCCTCGGAGGTGAAATCTTCGCCATCATGCCATTTGACACCCTTCTGAAGATTGAAGGTGACGGTCTTGCCATCCTCGCTGACATCCCAGCTTTCGGCAAGAGAGGGGATGGCCTGCAAATCGTTATCGTAATCGAGCAAACCCTCGTAGATCTTCGGCGCGACCAGCCCGATGGGACCAGAGGTCGACAAATACGACGCGAGCGAAGGCGGTTCTGGCTGAACGAGCATGACGAGCGTCCCGCCATCTTTGGCAGCAAGAGGGGCAAGTCCCCCCAATGCCATCGTTGCGGCAAATGTTGCGCCGCCTATGAAATGCATGAGTTTCAAGCTGTCTCTCCCGGTTGATCGGCGACCCAAGGGTCACCCTTCATTGATCGTTAACCTTACGACAGACTCAAGCCTGCAACCTTTTCCGAAGACGCTCAACCCCCTTGTGTGCATTGCGGCATCGCACAATTCCTCAAGGTGAGTGATTTACGCCCCTGCACCGCCCTTTCCCTGCGCGAGAAAATCGCCCAATGCCGCGTGAAACGCATCCGGCGCTTCCAGATGGGCGGCATGGGCGCAGCCCTCCAACAGCGCGAGCCGCGATCCCGATATTCCGGCCAGCAAGGCGTCGATCTGGGGCCGGGGATAGGATCGATCCCGGTCTCCCCACAGAATCAGCGTCGGGATCGCGATTCGCCCAAGATTGGGCGTGCCGTTCCACGTTTCCCATGCCGACAGGGCCGCAAGGGCCGCCTGTTCGGTCGCGGCGCGTCCCACCTCCAGACAGGTCGCGAAACCCGGCGCTTTCTCGCCATCGACAAACCATGTTGCGGCAATCTGGCGCAAGGTTGCCTCCATGCCTTGGGTCAGGATGCGCTGACGCGATTGCTCCAGCGTTTCGAATCGCCCCGGCAACAGGCCGACCGACCCGGTGCCATAGAGAACAAGCCGCTCGACGCGCTCAGGCTGCTGCGCCGTCATCTCCTGCACGACCATGCCGCCCATCGAATGCCCCAACAGGGCAATCCGGTCGATCCCTTCGGCATCGAGCGCATCCCAGACCAGCGCGGCATTGCCCGCGATGCTGTCCGGTGCCTTGACCGCCGCGCTTTCGCCAAACCCGGCCAAGGCAGGCGCGATCACTTCGTAGCGATCGGCAAAGGCCGCACATTCCCCGCGCCAATGCCCCGCACCGCCGAAATAGCCATGCACCAGCACGAGCGGCGCGCCGCTACCCTGCCGTGTCACCGTCAATCGTGATGTCATCCCTGCCCCCCGCGCTTTGCTTCATAGCGTCAGTATGGGCGATGACGGCGAGGGAGCAAGGCGGATGGCAGATTTATCCGCTGACCTGTGCGCGCAACGCCCGTCCGCGCCTCTTCGGCAAAGCCAATCTGCCGCTAAAGGTGGTGATGCGCAGATAGAATTCCGCGAGGATCAGGTTTGGCACCCAACAGGCCCAGCTTGCCAGACTGACCCATTCCGAGACCGAAAAACCCTCGGCAGGCCCGAACCATAGCAAGGGCCGCACGCTCACGACCGCCAGCGTCGTGGCATAGCTGCGGATCATCCAGACCCGATGGGCGGGGATCATGCCCGGCTTTGCGGTGCGATATGCCTGCGTCGTCGTGGCAAACCACACGACCCCCAACATCCCGAATCCCCATTGCGCCCAAATCCCCGACACATTGGCCGAGGCAAGCAGGATGCCCGTCAGGCTGCTGACCCAGATACAGATGCAATAAATCTGACCCAAGGATCGATGGGTTCCGATGCTCCGCCTGCGCAAAACGGGGTTGAAGGCGATCAACCCGATGAGCAAGGGCGGCAAAGCCGCAAAAGCGTGCACCAGCAGGATCGCAAAATTCACATGCGGTTTTCCCGGCACGGCATCGGATGCCGTATGAAGGCCGGGAATGATCGACAGCACCACATAGGCAAAGGTGCCCGCGACGAGCAGATGCAGGATGACGAAACAGATATTGCGGAACGCTGTCCACAATTCCTGTATGTCGAGGACCGCGCCACGGGGCGCAATACCTGCCCTATTGCTGTCGACTGCCATGGGGGCGAGCCTATCGCAGCAGGTTTAAGAAAGCGCGAAATCAGCCTTCCGCATCGGATCGGCTCTTGCCCGATACTTCCGCCGCCAGCGCCGCGCCCATGAAGGCATCGAGATCGCCATCGAGCACACCGCCCGTATCAGAGGTCTCCAGACCCGTGCGCAGGTCTTTCACCATTTGATAGGGCTGCAACACATAGGAGCGGATCTGATGGCCCCAGCCGATATCGGATTGTTCGGCTCTCTGTTCGTTCGCCGCCTCCATCCGCTTGTTCATCTCCATGTCATAGAGACGCGCGCGCAGCATCTTCATCGCGATATCGCGGTTCTGGTGCTGGGATTTTTCGGAGGAGGTGACGACGATGCCGCTGGGCGCATGGGTGATGCGCACCGCCGAGTCGGTGGTGTTCACGTGCTGACCGCCCGCGCCGGATGACCTGTAGGTATCGATCCGGATGTCCTTATCCTGAATATCAATCTCGATGGTATCGTCGATAACGGGCGTTACCTGCACGGAGGAAAACGACGTATGCCGCCGCGCCGCCGAATCGAAGGGCGAAATCCGCACGAGGCGATGTACACCCGATTCCGCCTTCATCCAGCCAAAGGCATTCTCGCCCTTGACCTGATAGGTCACGGATTTGATGCCCGCTTCGTCCCCGGCGGAATGCTCCATCACGTCGACCTTGAACCCGCGCTTTTCGGCCCAGCGCGTATACATCCGCGCGAGCATCGACGCCCAGTCGCAGGATTCCGTTCCCCCTGCGCCCGAATTGATCTCGATAAAGGCATCCATGCCGTCCATCTCGCCCGATAGCAGTGCCTCAAGCTCTGCCGTCTCTGCGCGGGCCTTGAGATCGGCGAGGGCCGCTTCGGCCTCGGCCACGACATCGGCATCGTTCTCCGCCTCACCCATCTCGATCAATTCGACATTGTCGGTCAGATCAGTTTCCAGCGCGCGATAGCGATCGATGGCATCCGAGAGCTGTTGACGCTCGCGCATGATCTTCTGGGCATTGGCCGGGTCGTCCCACAGGGTCGGGTCTTCGGCGCGGGCGTCGAATTCCTCCAGCCGCGACAACGCCGTCTCCCAATCGAGGCGACGGCGCAGCAGCGTCAGCGATTCCTCGATGGTGGTGACGATGGACTGGATTTCGGCGCGCATGGACGAACTCGTGTAAGGGATCTGGCGGGCTATTCTACCCGCGAACCCCCGATGTAGCGACTGCGCCCCGGTCAGTAAAGCCCGCGACCGCCGCCAACATCCTCCACACTGGGAATAACGGCCTGCCCCGCCGATGGCGCAACATTGGCCACCGAAGCCGGATCATAGGGCGCGATGCCCTGTCGCTGGAATTGCTGGCCCAGAGGCTGGGGCGTTGGCTGGTAGGCGCGGGTCTGGGGAGCGGGTTGCTGATAGACAATCCCCGGTGCAGGCGAGACGGAAATCGCCGGATCCTGCGAGACGATCATCTCGCCGGTCGTGGGATCAAACCGGATCAGCGGCTCATTGGCGCTTGGCACGGTCGCCGTGGAGCGGGTCACCGGGCGCACCGGGAGGGGAGGCTGCGGCTGGAAAACCTCCGGCTGCGCGGATGGCTGAATCGGACCCGATGGCACGAATCCCGAAGAATAGGACGCCCCGGCAAGGTCCGGCTGCATGGCCGTTCCACCAATGCCGTCGATGCTCGGTACAAAGCCCCCGCCCGACACGGTATCAAAACCCGCCCCGGCGCCGCCCGACCCATCCGGTTCGGTGCCGACCCGGAACGCTTCCCAGATCACATTCTTGCCGAAGACGTCTTCCCCGACCCGCTCGCCATTGCGGCGGTCGATCTTTACGAGATTGACACCCTCAGGCGGATCGAATTTGCGCGGGGTGCGGTCTGCCATGGCATCGCGCATGAACTGCTCGAAGACCGGACCGCAGAGCGCGCCACCCGATGCCTTCTTTCCCAGAGATTTGGGTGTGTCGTATCCGATAAAACACCCGAATACGAGATCGGGGGTAAAGCCCACGAACCACGCATCGCGCGCATCATTCGTCGTGCCGGTCTTGCCCGCCACCGGAAAGCCCAGCCGGGTCAGTTTGGTGGCCGTACCGCGCAGGACCACGCCTTCCATCAGCGATACAGTCTGAAAGGCGGTCACTGGATCGATCACCTGAACCGGCTCGACGGGGGTGGTCGGCACGACCCACGGCTCGCCCAGATCGATCGGCTCGCCCGCATCGTCCTTCACGGTCTCGACAAGGCGCGGGGCAATATGCTTGCCGCCATTGGCAAACATCGAATAGGCGCTCACCAGACGCATCAGCGTCGTTTCCCCCGCGCCCAGCGAGAAGGAAATCAGCGGGGGCATATTGTCATAGACCCCAAAGCGCCGCGCATAATCGGAGATCACATCCATCCCCACATCCTGTGCTACGCGCACGGTGATGAGGTTGCGCGATTTTTCCAGCCCTACCCGCAAGGGGATCGGACCATAGAATTCGCCTGCGTTGTAATTTTTCGGCTTCCAAAGCCCCTCGCCATTGCCCTGATCGACGGTTACCGGCGCATCGAGAACGATGGAGGCGGGTGTATAGCCATGATCCATCGCCGCCGCATAGATGAAGGGCTTGAAGGACGAACCGGGCTGACGCTTTGCCTGAGTCGCACGGTTGAACTTGCTCTGCTGGATGCTCAGGCCCCCCTGCATCGCGAGCACGCGGCCCGTGTCAGGCTCCATGGCGATCACGGCACCGTCGGCATCGGGCAGCTGGCGCAGGCCCCAGACGATCGTATCGACATCCGCGAGAGCCGCTTCGGACAATGTCGTCACGTCGCCATTCTTCGCCTTGTCGCCGGGGGTGAGATAGACGATATCCCCGCGCTGCATGATATCGGTCATGACTTTCGGATCGGGACCACGGCCCGCGCCCTCGATCCGCCGCCGTGCCCAGCTAACCGCCTCGAAGGTGACCGTAACGGGCTGCTCCAGATCGCGCAGGCCAACGCTCGCGGTGCCCTTGCCATCATCGACGGACAGAACAACCCCAAGTTTCCAATCATCGAAATCCTTGGGAAACTCGTTCCGGTCCAAGGCATCGCGCCAATCGCCATCCGGGTCGGTCACGCCCAGAGGCCCGCGATATGCGCCGCGCTTGGAATAGGCGAACAAGCCCTCGCGCAATGCCCGCGAGGCATATTCCTGCATCTCGCGGTCCAACGTGGTGCGAATGCTCAGGCCACCGCCATACAGCTTTGCGTCGGCCGCGCCATCCGGCTCCTCGACCCCCTGCTCCACCGCCAAGCGCGCGTAATGCTCCAGCAACAGCCCGCGCACTTCCTCGATCATATAGGCGGAGGAGAAATCGTAGCTTTCCTCGCGCTCATTGTCGTTGAGACGTGTTTCAAGCGGTTTTGCCTTGGCCGCGAGCGATTCCGCCGTGGAGATATGGCCGTTCTCCGCCATCTCGGTCAGCACGTAGTTGCGCCGCGCCAGCGCCGCTTCGGCATTGCGTTCGGGATGCAGGGCGGAGGGGGCCTTGGGCAAGGCGGCCAAATACGCGGCTTCTTCGGGGTTCAGATATTCCAGATCCTTTCCGAAATACGTCTTCGCCGCCGCGCCCACACCATAAGAGCGCGCCCCAAGATATATCTGGTTCAGATAGATTTCGAGAATCCGGTCCTTTGACAACTCGCGCTCGATCTGCACGGCCAGCACGGCTTCGCGCACCTTGCGGCTGATGCTGCGTTCATTGGTCAGCAGCATGTTCTTGACGACCTGCTGCGTGATGGTCGAGGCCCCGCTCATCCGCCCGCCATTGCGCAGGCTCTTGACGTTGCGCACCATCGCTTTTGCGATCCCAACGGGGTCGATCCCGGCATGATCGTGAAAATTTTTATCCTCGGCGCTGATAAAGGCGTTCTGCACCAGCGTCGGGATCTCATCGATGGGTTTGAAGGCACGACGCTGACGGGCAAAGCGAGCGATGACGCCCCCGTCATCGTTATAGACCAGCGAGGATTGCGGAGGCTTGTAATCGGCAAGCTGTTCGTATTCGGGCAGGTCGCGGCCATAATACCAGACAGCCCCCGCCACAGCCACCGATCCGGCAAGCAGCATCAACGCCAGAACGCTGAAGATATGGCCGAAAAACCTGATGATCATCCCAATGTTCCGATCCTGTGCGTATCGACACCGCCACCCGTGCTGTTGTCAGACCAACATGGCCTCATATGGGCAAGCCGTCCCTTTCGCGCAACCTGTGTCCCGTATATCATGCCTCGCCGCCGAGAGCATCCTGAATGGATAAAAGGCCCGTACAGGATGCCCTCTCCTCTTGTTTTCGCGATTTCCAGCACGGCCATGATCCCATAGCCCCTGACACCGCTCTAGCGCGAGGCAATCTCCCGCGCGCTGTGCTCGATGCGCCATGCGTCGATCGCCTCTTTCAGTGCCACGGCCGTCGTCTTGCGCCACTCTGCCGAAGTCAGACGCTTCAGATCGTCGGGGTTTGACATGAAGCCCAGTTCCAGCAGAACCGATGGCATATCGGGCGCTTTGAGAACGTGAAAGTTGTTGTGCTTCACAAAGTTGCGCTTGACCGGCGTGACGAGCGAAAGCTTATCGCGGACCAGTTCGGCAAACAGCCGCGAGCCGACCTGCGTTTCCCGGCGCTCAAGGTCGAGCAACACGCGGACAACATCCTCGCGCTCCTCGCGAATATCGATCCCGGCGATCTTCTCGGCGCGTTTCTTGGTGACCAGTTCATCAATCGAGCGGATCGAATCCTCTTCGGACAGCATAAAGGCCCCTGCTCCGCCGACCGCCGGATCGTCAAACCAATCCGCATGAATCGAAATGAAGAGGTCAGCCTGTTTTTCCCGCGCGAAGGTGACGCGATCGGGCAATTCGACAAAGTGGTCATGGCGTCGGGTGGCATAGGCTTTATAGTGCGGGTCCGCCTCCAGCAGAGCCATCAACACCTCGGAAAACGACAAAACCGCATCGGATTCATGCAAGCCAACCGGCGTCACAGCCCCCGGATCATGCCCACCATGGCCCGGATCGATGACGATGCGAAATGGCTTGCGGCGCGGTTTTTCCGATTTGCGGATGGCTTTTTCGGGCGGAAGCAAAACGGTCGGCGCGGCCATCGCCATCACCGTAACCTTGCTGCTCGGTGCAATGCCCGGCGCGCTGCTCGGCTCGACCGTCGCCACGGCGGCAGCCTGGGGGGCCGCTTCGGCGATATCGGTTTCGGCGATCTTGGCTTCGACGGTTTTGGCTTCAGCGGCATCCACGTCAGCAATGCGGGCGGGCCGCGTGAGCATTTCGGTGATCTCGGCGGCGATCTGACCGGCTGTTTTTTCGGGCTCAGCCACAGGCTTCGGTTCAGGGTTGGTCGGGCTGTTATCGGCAAAAAGGGCGCTCAAGGCACCATATTCAGCGGTTTGCGGGTTAAAGCTGCGCTGCCGAAACGTGTTGCGGGTCTCATCATCGACCACGGGCGCTTCGGGCAGGGCAGCGCGATCGGCCCCCGGTATCGGTGTACCATCGGCCCGCACCGTCTGATTATGGGCGAGGCGATAGCGGTCAAAGGGGCGCGGCACCGGCTCGCCAAGACGAATATCAAGCTCGTAACCGACCTTGCCGACCAGCGGCGTCACCTTGAAATCCACGATCTGCGCGGGGCCATTCAGGTTAAAGACCAGCCGCGACACGTTGGGCGTCAACAGGCCAAAGCGGTAGCTATGGATCAGGCGGCTGCGCACGGCGCCGCTGGGGCGGGGCATATTCCAGCCAATGCGCGGTAGATCGATAATCAAGCGGTCCGGGCCGCTGAGCGTAAACAGCTTTGGCGACAGCGGAACGCTGACATGCATCACGACACGCGTGAAATTATCATATGTTCCGATCTTGACCGCATCGACAGACGCCAGCACCGGACCGCGCGCCTCGGCGCCCTGCGATGCGCACAGGGCGATACCGGCCGCAACCGCGACACTGCGAATCATCTGGCGAAGCCCAGCGAATACGCCCATGCTTACTGCCCTCACTGCCTCGGCACCGTTCTTTGTGACGGCTCCTTCAAGAAACCCTCCTAACACAAAGTTGCCCCTTGTAAAAAACCATTTACCACGATCTCTTTTGAAAACACATCTCAAAACGGGCATTCGCTCCAGAATGCAACATTGTTGTGCATGTCTGAATGTCGCATTTCTGTCACGGAATGTGAAAAGAAACGTCGACAACGAGACCGCTCTTGAGGCATTAAGGTGCGACGGCCGCGGTTAATAAATCGTTGTCCGTTTCTATGATGAAGACTCAAGATCGCAGCACGCTGGCGACAGCACGGCAATGGGGCACGGCACCCCGCGCGCGGCGACACGATAAATTTTTCCGGGCAACAGGCCCGATCCATTCCGGGCGATTGCGTCCGGCGAAAGTTGAAACGGTGATTTCGAGCGACTCGAAGCGACAGAGGAATGGCGATCTGCATTGTGCACACCGCCTCTCTCCATGTCAGCGCGACGACGCTAACGCGCCTCAGGGCGCGGCGATGCAGGCACAGCCAGCGCGCGATCACAGCATAATAGGAAAGGCGGAGGTGCATTGCGCATCGCCGCGACCCGGTGATTCCCGCCCTATGGATATGTCATTCCAGCGGGGGCCGTCCGGGCCGTCCGGCGCGCATGCGCCGTCCGAATCGACACGAGCATGGCGAAGAAAATGCTTATCGACGCGACCCACCCGGAGGAGACCCGGGTTGTCGTGGTGGACGGACAAAGACTTGACGAATTCGATTTCGAATCGATCAACAAGAAACAACTCGCCGGGAACATCTATCTCGCGAAGGTAATGCGGGTGGAGCCATCGCTCCAGGCATGCTTTGTCGATTACGGTGGCAACCGGCACGGCTTTCTCGCCTTCAGCGAGATTCACCCCGACTATTATCAAATCCCCGCCGCCGAACGGGCGGCCCTCGTCGCCGCACAGGAACGCGCGACCCGCGAAGCGAACCGCGATGACGAGGACGACGCCGGTGACGACGAGCGCGCCAGCAAGGGCCGGGGCAAACGCTCGCGCTCGCGCAACGACAGAAATGATCGCGGCGACAAGACCGAGCGCAGGGATCGCGACGGCGATACCCGTCGCGGCGCGCGGCGCGTCACCCGCAGCAAGGGCACCCGCTCGCGCAAGCGCACCCGAAGCGGCGCGTATATCGAGCGCGAATTCCGCATCGGCGGCGGCGTACGTGTGCGGGTTGTCAATGAGAACGACACCATCGATCTCGACCTTCTCGAACGCGAATTCACCATCGGCGGGTCAATCCCCGTCCGGGTCATGCGCTTTCCCGCGCAGGAACAGCAACAAGAGCAAGAGACCGCCTCCGACGCGCCGGAAGCCGATACCGATACCGACGCGACCCCGGCGACCATGGCTGCGGCATCCTCCGATCTCGACCGGGTCACCTCCGACGATGACGACCGGACCGAGGCCCCGGAATCCATCGGGGGCGGCGACGATTGGGACGATACCCCCGTCCCCCGTATCCGCATGCGCGACTACAAGATTCAGGATGTGATCAAGCGTCGGCAGATCATGCTGATCCAGATCAACAAGGAAGAACGCGGCAACAAGGGCGCCGCCGTCACGACCTATCTGTCCCTCGCGGGGCGCTATTGCGTCCTGATGCCCAATACCGCCAAGGGCGGCGGCATCTCGCGCAAGATCACCAACGCCCCCGACCGAAAGCGCCTGAAGGAAATCGCGGGCAATCTCGAAGTGCCAAAAGGCATGGGCCTGATCATCCGCACGGCGGGCGCACAGCAAAGCGGCGCGGAAATCGGGCGCGATTACGAATATCTCCTGCGCCAATGGGATGCGATCCGCACCCTGACCCTCGAATCCTACGCCCCGGCGGCGATCTACGAGGAAGGCAACCTGATCAAACGGTCGATCCGCGATCTCTACACCAAGGATATCGACCAGATCATCGTCGATGGCGAGATGGGATACCGCGAGGCGCATGATTACGTCGCCATGCTGATGCCCGACCATACGAAGAACGTGCGCCTGCACAAGGGCACCACGCCATTGTTCATCGAGCATAAGGTCGAGGATCAACTCGCCGCGATGTTCAACCCCACGGTTCAGCTCAAATCGGGCGGCTATATCGTGATCGGCGTCACCGAGGCGCTGGTGGCGGTCGATGTGAACTCGGGCCGCTCGACCCGCGAATCCTCGATCGAGGATACGGCGACGAAAACCAATCTGGAGGCCGCCGAGGAGGTCGCACGACAAATGCGCCTGCGCGATCTGGCCGGGCTGCTGGTCATCGATTTCATCGACATGAACGAGCGGCGCAACAATGCCGCCGTCGAGCGAAAGCTGAAAGACAGCCTCGCGAATGACCGGGCCCGTATCCAACTGGGCCGCATCTCGTCTTTTGGCCTGCTGGAAATGTCGCGACAGCGTCTGCGCCCCGGCATGATCGAGGCGACGACGAATCCTTGTCCCCATTGCCACGGCACCGGGCTTGTCCGCTCCGACGATACCCTCGCCCTGACGATCCTGCGCGAGATCGAGGAAGAAGGATTGCGCAAGACCACCGCCGTCGTAACGGTCGCGGCGCCGGTCTCGGTCGCCAACTTCCTGCATAATCATAAGCGCGATCGCGTGGTCTCCATCGAACAGCGCTATGGCATCCGCGTGGTCATCGAGGGCGATCCGGCCAAGATCAGCCCCGATTTCGAGCTGAAGAAGATGAAGCTCGACGATGCGCCCGAACACCTGCGCCCCGTCCCCGCCGCCATCAGCATGGAAAGTGTCTATGCCGACGCGGAGCATGGCGAGGAGGATGAAAACGATGACATCGCCGCCGCCGAAGGGATCGACACTACCCCCGACGCGCCAAGTGAACCGTCAGAGCGCCCGGATACTTCCCGCCGCCGGGGCCGCCGGAACGAACGCCGCGACGGTGACTCGAAATCCGGCGCACGCAGCCGGACCCGCGATCCCCTGCCCGTGATCGAGCCGGATGACGAGGACGACCCGCGCGGCGAAAAACCCTTCGCCTATGGCGAGAGCGGCGAAGACAAAAACATCAGCGACGAGCAGAACAGCCGGGGCAATTCGCGGCGCTCTCGCCGGGGTGGACGCAAGCGCAACAAGCGCGACGAACCGACCCGCGAATTCGGCGAAGCCTCGGCCCTGTCGATGCTATCGGGCCGCGATGCGCTGGACCGCGCCTTGCCGGATGTCTTCCGCTCCGGCGACGCGATCATGGTGACGAAGGCGAAACCGGCTCCTGAACCTGAACCTGAGCCACAGCCCGAAGCGCCATCGGCTCCGGCGATCGATGCACAAACAGAAACGATCATGGCAGAAACGATCGTGGACGAGGCGATCGTGGACGAGGCGATCGTGGATGAGGCGATCGTGGATGAGTCGAAAACGACGGTCGAGACAGCCCCTGAGCCGGAAAAACCCGCCGAGCCAGCGGCCCCCATCGAACCGGCCTCCGCCACCGCAACGCCGGTCATCGAGACAAAACCCGCCGAAGACCGCCCGAAACGTACCGGCTGGTGGTCGCGATAACGTAACGCGCGATCCGGTCGAACCATCCGCAACCCCGGCTTAGGGACCGGGGTTGCCTGACATCACCAACTCCACAATGAGACCATTCCCATGACCACCGATCCCGCCGATTTCGGCCCCATTCATTTCATCGGCATCGGCGGAATCGGCATGAGCGGCATCGCCGAGGTGATGCTCAATCTGGGGTATACGGTGCAGGGATCGGACCTGCGCGAATCCGCCATTCTCGACCGCTTGCGCAAGATGGGCGCTACGATCACCGCACGGCAGGCCCCTGAAAATCTGGGGGATGCAGCCGTCGTGGTGATTTCCTCCGCTATCAAACCGGGCAATGTCGAGCTGGACGCCGCGCGGGGCCGCCGCTTGCCCATCGTGCGCCGGGCCGAAATGCTGGCCGAATTGATGCGCCTCAAGCTCAATGTCGCTGTCGCGGGCACCCATGGCAAGACGACGACGACCTCGCTGGTCGCTGCCCTTCTCGATGCAGGGGGGATCGACCCCACCGTCATCAATGGTGGCATTATCCAATCCTATGGCTCGAATGCCCGAAAGGGCGAGGGCGAATGGATGGTGGTCGAAGCGGATGAAAGCGACGGCACCTTTGTGCGCCTGCCCGCCACCATCGCCATCGTCACCAATATCGATCCCGAACATATGGAGCATTACGGCGATTTCGACGCCCTGCGCGCGGCCTTCCGGCGCTTTGTCGAGAATATCCCGTTCTATGGCGCGGCGGTGTGCTGTATCGATCATCCTGAGGTGCAAGCCCTGATCGGGCGCGTCAAGGATCGGCGGATCATCACCTATGGCCGCTCGCCTCAAGCGGATGTGCGCCTGATCGATCTGCGGTTCGAGCACGGCAAGGCCGTATTCGATGTGGATGTCCGAAGCGGTCGCCCGCATCGGATGGAAAACCTCGTCCTGCCGATGCCGGGCGAGCATAACGTGTTCAATGCATTGGCGGCCATCGGTGTCGCGCAGCATATGGGCATCGAAGATGACGCCATCCGCGCGGGTCTCGATGGCTTTTCGGGGGTCAAGCGTCGGTTTACCCATGTTGGCGACTGGAACGGCGTGCGGATCATCGACGATTACGGTCATCATCCCGTCGAGATTGCCGCCGTGCTACAGGCCGCGCGTCTGAGCACCGAAGGCCGTGTCATCGCGGTGCATCAGCCGCATCGCTACACCCGCCTCAATGATTTGTTCGATGAGTTTTGCGCCTGCTTCAACGATGCGGATGTCGCGATCATCTCGGATGTCTATGCCGCTGGAGAATCGCCCCTGCCCGGCGCAACCCGCGACCGGCTGGTCAAGACGATGACCGACCGGGGCCATCGCCGCGCTCTGGCCCTGTCCGGCGAAGCGGCCCTGCCCGCCCTGATCGCGGCGGAGGCAAAGCCGGGGGATATCGTCGTCTGTCTCGGCGCGGGCACCATCACGGCATGGGCGAATGCCTTGCCGGAAGAATTGGTAAAAGTGGCGGGGTAATTCCCCGCTCACCCCCCGTAGAACTCGCTCTGTCCGCCGGTAAAGCTCTGCCAACCAAACCAGTAGGCGATATGACCGGGCAAGCGCGGCAGGCGCTGACCATTCGGGGCGATCAAGGCTTCTTCACCGACTTTCCAGACCGACCCATCAGAGGCGCGCAGCGTATCGCCGGAGCCGAAGAACTGCCGCCCTGCGCTGTCATAGGCGCGCACGGTACGGGTCGCGGCATTGCCGACGAGCACCACGTTTCTCAGACCGACCACATCATTGATCGCCTTGCCCCCTTCGAAAACACGCAGCGGATAGGCTTTTGCACCACCGGGCAGGCGCAGCCCGAAAACATAATCCTTTTTCGACAGGTTCTTCCCTCCGCCCAGGGATGGAAACATCAATTCGGACGAATTGAAATATTCATTATACACCACCCCCGATCCGTAATTGCGGCGATGGCCGGTTTCCAGCGACAAGACCTTTGTATCGGGATGCTTACGCCGCCATTCGGCCCAAGAGGTGGTGGCGACGGGCAGGGCTTTCAATTCGATCCCGCTATTGACGAGGGGTCCGGCGACGGGCTTGCCGGTAAACTGGTTCCACAGGCTGTCGGTCTGGCGGTCGAACATCAACTTGTTGGAACGATAGAGAAAGCCGGACGAGCCAAAGACAAGCGGTGCGCTCTGGCCCGGCACGGTTGTGTCATAGAGCACCCCCGCCCCGCATAGCGTGCAATAGGCCAGCGCCACAGGCTTGCCGCCGATCACATCGTTGAACATCTCGTGCCAGCCCATGATCCGCAGGGGATAGGCGCGGGCATCGCCGTTGATCTCGACCCCGAAGACCAGATCGTCCTCGACGAGATAACGCGCCTCGCGCGCCGAAATCAGCCGGGGATTATCGAGCGAGGGGATGCCGTCAACCTCGACCCCGCCCCATGCGATTTCCTCCAGACGGATCGTCATTCGGGCCGGATCGCTGCGCTCGCCGCCGAGAAACCGCATGAATTCAGGATCGATCCGGCGCAGGGATTCGAGTTTGAGCGCCCGGTAGCTGGGATGCGGTTTGATCTGCGGATTGGCCTCTTGCCAGAGCATCGCATCAAACCAGCTATTCGCGCGGGCGCCGGTCAGGGACTGGAAGGCGCGCGTATAATCGGTGCGCAGCGGCCCGCGCCCGGCATAGCGCATCCCCAAGATCAACGCAGGCAACGCGTCGGTCCGGCGCTCGCGGGTGACAATGTCGAGGGCGACACGGCTTTGCGCCGGAGGGCCGAAGACAAGCGCCTGACTCACACTCGCCATATCGGCAGCAAAGGCCGGAAGGGCCAGAAGGGCAGCGGTGAGAGCGGCAGCGAGAGTTCTGAACATGGGCGCATCTCCAAGAATGGGTGTCATTCTAAGAAGGGCGCTTTTGCGCGGGGGTCCAGTCACGGGAGTCGACGGTTCCGTGAGCAGACCCTACACCGGGCAGGATATGGACCCCATGGCGTATGACCCAAGGAGTCGCAAGCGTTGGGCACAGCGCATTCTCGACATGCCTGAACCATCGGGAAATCGAAGGCGGTTCAGCCGAAATGGCCGCTTTTGGCGAAGAAATACGGGCTTTCACCGCGCAGCATGAGGTTGAGCAAAACCCCGGCGACGAGGGTGCCGCCGACCCGGCCCAGCTTGCCGCCGCCCTCCTGCTCCGCTTCGGAGAGGATATAGAACCACAGCGGCGTATTCCCGATGAGATCGCCGAGTTTATGGTCCGGCTTGATGGTATCGAACCCCATATTTCCGGCCACGACCTCGCCCGACGGCAGGGCAAAGGTGATCTGTCCTCGCTTCATGTTGCGGAAGGCAAGATTCGGCTCGTCGGTGACGATTTCAGCGGGCAGTTTCAGCAAGGATGCGGGCAGGAGCGTATCAATGGGGCGCGACCGCTGTGCCTTGTCCCCGAAAAACAGGTCCATATCGAGGTTATTATCCTCATGCACCGGGGCAAATCCCCGCAAGTCGACGGTATCGGTATCGCCCGCCTGACGAAAGATCGGAACGGCCCCGCGCCCCGGATGATCGTTCAGCTTATAGGTGGGGCGGATCATCGAATGCCCAAAACGGAACGCCGCCGCCGAGAATTCCACCGGCATATCCGGCGCTTTTTCCCAGTCGATATTCGCAACTTCGCCAAGGTGGTTCCGCCCTTGTGAAGCGGCATGCAGGGCCTTTTGCACCAAAGGCGACAGCACCGCATCGCTGACGATCTGGGGCAGGAAATCGTTGATGATCATGCTGTGATAGAACAGAAGCATGTCCTCTTTTGCGCCCTCGTAGCGTTTCTTGTCATCGCCCGTATGCTGATCGACATAGATGTTGTGCTGCGCGATGAACATGCGGCCCTGAACCTGCGAGACGAACAGGTTTTCGTCATTGCGCGGATCGCCAATCAGGGCGCGGCCATAACGGTTGCGCTGTAGGTCCAGCGGATTGGACTCGCCATTGCCCTCGTCTTTCCGGCGACCGAAGATCAGCTTTGCGCCCCGGTGAGGATCGGTTTCCGGCCCGCCGTAGAAATGGGGCGTCACCTCCTGACCCGCGCCATAGACGCAGTCGAGATCGAGCCTCGGCGTGCGGAAATTGCGGATTTGGGTGACATCTCCCGCCACCTTGCCCAGTTCGGTGGTCGCATCGAGGGTGAGATCGTGGTCGATAAACTGACCCAGAAACGCCATGCCCGCCTCGGCGGGACCATCCTTGGCGTTCGTGCCATCGTCTTCCATCTTCTCGGCGACCTGTGTGAGCAGGTCTTCATCGGGCAAAACGGTGGAAGAATTATAGAGCCTGCCGAATGTATGCTCCACGGTGCCTTCGGGCGGCAGGGCGGCCCCTTCGCACGTCCCGTCTTTCATTTGAGTACAGGCCATTTCCAGAATCTTATGCATTCCGGTCATGCCATGGGCGGCGGACATCTTTTCTGCCATAATCTTTCTCCAAAACTGAACACATACGCATCGATCAATCTACCATGGATTGAATCTATTAACCATAACCGATTCGACGCTGTACGATTATGGTGCGCCCATGGCGCGACCCGCCCAAGTCATCCCCATGGCAACCGGGCCATCGCACTCGCCCCCCAGACAGGCCAAGAAGACAAGCTTTGACATCGCCGCCCTCCCCGTTGCACACAGGCCGCAATGAACAGGGCAAGAACAAGGGCTGGGCGTGGGTGAGGCGCAGGGAATAGACAAGGCCACCGAAATCGTGCGGGAGGTCTTCGGTTTCGACGGCTTTCGCCCCGGACAGGAAGAAATCGTCCGGGCCGCATTGGCGGGCGAGGATGTGCTGGCCATCATGCCCACGGGCGGCGGTAAATCGCTATGCTATCAGCTTCCCGCCCTGCTGCGCGAGGGGGTGACGGTCGTGATCTCGCCCCTGATCGCCCTGATGCGCGGTCAGGTGGCACAGATGCGCGAACTGGGCATTGCCGCCCGCAGCCTCAACTCCGCCAATGACGAAGGCGAGAACGCCATGGCCTTGCAGGAGGCGCAGGCGGGAGAATTGCGCCTGCTCTACCTGTCGCCGGAGCGGCTGGCCCGCCCCGGTACGGTGGCGATGCTGCGCCGGATCGGGGCGACGACCATCGCGGTGGACGAAGCGCATTGCGTCAGCCAATGGGGCCATGACTTCCGCCCCGAATACCGCCTGATCGGCGAGGTCCGGGCGCAGTTGAATGACGTGCAGGTGCTGGCCTTTACGGCAACCGCCGACGATCTGACCCGCAAGGATATTCAGGAGCGCCTGTTCCCCACCCCGCCCCGCGTCTTCCTGCGCGGCTTCGACCGGCCCAATATCAGCCTCGCCATGACCCCACGGGCGCAGGGACGGCGGCAGTTGCTCGACTTTCTGGGCGCCCATCGGGGACAGAGCGGGATCGTCTATTGCCAGTCGCGGCGGCGGGTCGAGGAAACGGCGACCTTTCTGGCCAGCGAAGGGATCAATGCCCTCGCCTATCATGCCGGATTTCCTGCGCCGGTCCGAAACGAGGTGCAGGACCGTTTTCTCGGCGAGGACGGGGTAGTCGTGGTCGCCACGGTCGCCTTCGGCATGGGGATCGACAAGCCGGATGTGCGCTTCGTCTTTCATATGGATCTGCCGAAGAACATCGAGGGCTATTATCAGGAGATCGGGCGCGCCGGGCGCGACGGTCTGCCCGCTGCCGCCCATGGTCTCTATGGCATGGGCGAGGTGCGCCAATATCGCCAATGGATCGACGAGAGCGACGCGCGCGAGGAGCAAAAACAGATTGAGCGGAGCAAGCTCAATACGCTCGTTGCATTCTGCGAGGCGCTGACCTGTCGCAGGGTCACGCTGCTGAATTATTTCGGCGAGGAAGCGCAACCCTGCGGCAATTGCGACCTGTGCCGGGGCGAGGTCGAAACGGTCGAGGGCACGGTGGAGGCGCAAAAGGCATTATCGGCCATGGCGCGCACCCGCGAGCGATTCGGGATGGAGCATCTGATCTGCGTGCTGCGCGGGGAGCGAAACGACAAGATCGACCAGCATGGGCACGAAGCCCTGCCCACCTTCGGCGTCGGGGCGGATACCTCCAAGGCGGCGTGGCGCTCGATTTTTCGGCAACTCGATGCGGGGGGCCTGTCGCGGGTCGTGGTGGAAGAATTCAACCGCTGGGCCGTCACCGAGGCCGGATGGCGGGTTCTGAGGGGCGAGCAAACCGTCATGCTGCGCAAGCCCCCCTCCAACCGCGCCGCCGACCGCGCCGCCCGCAGCGCCCGCGAAGCCCCCGACGCGAGCGGGGCAGATGAGGCGGTGCTGTCTGCGCTCAAGGCCCTGCGCCTGTCGCTGGCCAAGGAACGCGGCGTCCCCGCCTATGTCATTTTCCCCGACCGCACGCTGATCGAAATGGCCACCGCCCTGCCCCGCGACATGGATGCCCTGCGCCGGGTTCATGGCGTGGGCGGCAAGAAGGTCGAGAATTTCGGCGATGCCTTTCTCGAAGAAATCGCCAATGCCGTCGAGGTGGTGACCTGACCGTTTTTTCAGGGGTGGACCACAGGGCGAAAACACGCCAGAACCGGCATAACTCAGATGATTATCCCAAGGGGCCGACCAATGCTCGACAAGCGTAATTTCTATATCGATGGCGCATGGGTCGCGCCGAAAGCGGGCACCGATTTCGACGTGATCGACCCGTCGGTCGAGGAAGCCTGCGCCGTCATCTCGCTGGGGGGAGAGGCCGATACGAACGCCGCCGTCGCCGCCGCGAAAGCCGCCTTCCCCGGCTGGGCCGCAACCCCGGTCGCCGAGCGCATCGCCTTGGCCGAAAAAATTGCCGAGGTCTATGAACAGCGCAAGGAAGAGATGGCCAAGGCCATCAGCCTTGAAATGGGCGCCCCCATCGACATGGCCCATGTGCAGCAGGCCCCGACCGGCACCGGGCATATCAAGGCCTTCATCGCCGCCGCCAAGGAATTCGACTTCGACCATGCCCTGCGCCCCGACGCGCCCGACACGCGCATCTTGCATGAACCGATCGGCGTCTGCGGCCTGATTACGCCCTGGAACTGGCCGATGAATCAGGTGGTGCTCAAGGTTTTGCCCGCGCTCATCACCGGCTGCACGATGGTGCTCAAACCCTCCGAGATTGCGCCGCTTTCCTCGCATCTCTTTGCGGAAATCATGGATGAGGCGGGCACGCCAAAGGGCGTCTTCAACCTCGTCAATGGCGACGGGCCGGGGGTCGGCACCACGCTGTCCACCCACCCGGATGTGGATATGATCTCCTTTACCGGATCGGCCAGAGCAGGCGTCATCATCTCGAAAAACGCCGCCGATACCCTCAAGCGCGTGTCGCTGGAGCTGGGCGGAAAGGGCGCGAATATCGTCTTTGCCGATGCCCATGAAAAGGCCGTTCAACAGGGCGTGATGCGCTGCTTCAACAATACGGGCCAGTCCTGTAATGCCCCGACCCGGATGCTGGTCGAGCGCTCGCGCTACGATCAAGCGGTCGAGCAGGCGACCGAGTTCGCGAACAGCCTGAGCGTCAATTCCTCGCATGAAAGCGGCAAGCATATCGGCCCGGTCGTGTCCGAGGCACAATTCGACAAGATCCAGGGCCTAATCCAGATCGGCATCGACGAGGGCGCAAAGCTGGTCGCCGGGGGGCTTGGCCGCCCGGATGGCCTGAACCGTGGCTATTTCGTCCGCCCGACCGTCTTTGCCGATGTGCGCAACGATATGCGGATCGCGCAGGAGGAAATCTTCGGCCCGGTCCTGTCGATGATGCCCTTCGATGACGAGGAAGAAGCAATCTCGATCGCCAATGACACCAGCTACGGCCTGACCAACTACGTCCAGACGCTGGACATGGATAAGGCGCGCCGCGTCGCCCGCCGCCTGCGTACAGGCATGGTCGATATGAACGGCAAGGCGCGCGCGGCCGGGTCGCCCTTCGGCGGCATGAAAGCCTCCGGCAATGGCCGCGAGGGCGGCAAATGGGGGCTGGAAGACTTCATGGAAGTGAAAGCGGTCGGCGGCTGGGAATAAAATCCTCCCGTTCGCCCCGGACAACAATCCGGGGCGACATGATCTATCCCACCCCTTCCGCGATCATCGAGATCATTTCGAACATCACTGCGCCAGCCACCTGTGCAGTGATGTTGTTAGGGCTGTCCTTCGTGGGCATCATGCAGACCACATCGCCCCCGATGATATTCATCCCCCGCACCGACCGTAACAGCGCGACCACCTCATCGATATCGAACCCCTTCTCCCCCGGCTCGATATTCGCGACGGCGGGGGCGACGCTGGGGTCGAGACAGTCGAGATCGAAGGTGATGTAGACGGGTCGCCCGGCCAGCACCTCCCGCGTTTGCGCAATCACATCCGCCGCCCCGCGCGCCCGATACTCGGCCATGGTCACGACATTATAGCCGTATTCGTAGGATGGCTCCAGCCAGTCGAGGGTACGCGGATGACCCCGGAGACCGATCTGCATCGAGCGCGTTGGATCGACCCGCCCCTGATCGGCCAGATACGCGCCCCAATGGGCGGCGGATTTCTCGGCACCCAGAAAATGATCGACCTTGGTGAAGACATCCGTATGCGCATCCAGATGCAGAAAGCTGACCGGCTCACCCCCCGCGATCTTTCCGCGCCCCAGCGCCTGAACGATGCCGCCGGTGATCGAATGATCCCCACCGATGGAAACGGGCCGCGCCCCCGCCGCATCGATCCGGCGATAGAAATCGGTGATCTGGGCGATGCAATGCTCGTTATCATTGGCGCGGGGAAAGGGCACGTCGCCCACATCCACGATCTTTGCGGCATTCCACGGATCGAGCCGGAATGCCCCATGCACCCGGCGCTGAACGGCGGAAATGTTGCGCAGGGCACGCGGCCCAAGATGCTGGTCACGCTCGGTCGTGCCGTTGCCGGTCGAATGGGGCACCCCGACAAGGGCGATATCCTGCCCCTCCGGCGGTGCATGGGGACAGCGAAACATTGTCGGAATGCCCCACCAATAGAGATTGCTCATCATACTGGCGTCATGTTCCTCGGCCATGTCATCCTATCCTTAAGATTTGAGGCACTACAAAAATCCTGAATGATGGCGGCTCTTGTGCCTGTACCCGGCACGCCCATAATCGGGCACTGATACGCAAGTAACGCCCTTGAGACGTGACAAAACATTCATCCATCATCATACCGTGAACACCGAACGCGGCCCTGTCCGCACGACCCTACGCTCTGGAGATCGACATGAAAACATTCTTCGCCGCCGCTCTTTGCTGGCTTTGCCTGTCCGTCGGGGCCTTCGCGGATAACGCCGCCGATGTGACCGACCGGGTCTATTTTGACATCACCATCGACGGCCAGCCCGAAGGCCGTATCGTTATCGGCCTGCTCGGTAATGCCGTGCCGAAGACGGTTCGCAACTTTCGCGAGCTGGCGACGGGGGAGAACGGCTTCGGGTTCAAAGGATCGGTCATTCACCGCGTCATTCCCGGCTTTATGATGCAGGGCGGCGATTTCACGAATGGCAATGGCACGGGCGGAAAATCGATTTATGGCAAGAAATTCGCCGATGAAGCGTTCCTGTTCTCGCACCGGGGCCGGGGCCTGATGTCGATGGCCAATAGCGGGCCGGACACGAACGGATCGCAGTTTTTCATCACCTTCGACGATGCAACATGGCTGGATGGCAAACACGTCGTCTTCGGCATGGTCGTCGAGGGGATGGACGTGCTCGATACGATCGAGGGCCTCAAAACGAGCGGGTCGGATCGTCCCGTGCGCCAAGTCGTTATCGCGGATAGCGGCGCGCTCTGAGCAAATCCGGGACGAAGAGCCGTTCATCCAGAATGGCCTTCGTCCCGTTGGCGAATGACCAATGACTGTGCCATCGGGGTCGAGAAGAAATCCACACAGGCTTTCGCAAAGGCATCGACCAACTGCCGCCGCCGCCCCTCGACGAGACCGAGAGACAGGGTCAGGGGCGGCCCGCCCACATCCAACGGCACCGCCTTCACGCGATCCCCCGCATACGTCAGATCGGTATGCGGAGCCATATTCAGGATCGCACGGCCCATCCCGGAACCGACAAGACTGCGCACCATCTCATGTGTTGCCCCAGTGGCCACAACGGTTGGCACGATGCCTGACTGCGCGAAGAGGCGATCATAATATCCGCGCACAACCGGCAGATCGAGCATGACCACGGGCGTATCCCCCAGCATGTCCAGCGTTGCCAGCGCTTCGCCCGCAATCGGGTCATCGGCAGGCACAAGCAGATACGGCATCGCATCGACCAGCGGCACGGCCTCGATCCCCGGACAATCGGTATCCGCGACAAAGAGAATCGCGTCGAAATCGCCCTTGAGCAACCCTTGCTGTGCCCGCCCGGTGTCGCATTCGATCAAATGCGCCGCGATCTCCGGATTTTCCCTGAGCATCGGGGCGAGAATTTTGGGCAGGAATGCGGGCGCGACCGGCGCATAATAGCCAATGCGCAACGGCCCGCTCAACTGCGCCTGCAACTCGGCTCCGAGAGAAATCAGGCTCTCGTAATCCTCGATCAACATCCGCGCACGGTCAGCGATGACCCGTCCACTGGCCGTCGGGGCAATCCCTTTCGCCCGCCTGCGATGCACGAGGGTCAAGCCCAGACTGTCCTCTACCGAGGCTATGGCCGCCGAAACGGCCGAAGGCACGACCGAGAAATCTTCGGCGGCGGCGGCGATAGACCGGCGATCCACCGCCCCAAGAAAATACTGAAGCGCCTTGAGGGTAACCATCACCTATAACCTCGGATTTAACGACGAATAATGTCAATTAAATCTGTTTTACAGATGTTGCGAGTGCAAGCATCCTGTGTCGGCGATCCAGCAGGAGAATGACCATGGCCCACGCCAACGATCCCACGCCCTTGCCCGGACGTCCCGGCGAGTGGAATCATGCCCCCGCGACTTTGCCGATCCCCGTCTCGCCGTTTTTTTCATGGCCGCCGGAGCCGCACCGGATGGTGCGCTGGGTCGTGGATCGGTGGTTCGCTTTGGCGGAAAATGCGATCCTCGCCGTGTTGGCCACCCTTGTCTGGGCCTTTCTACAGCCCTCGTTGGAGACGACCGCCACCCTCGCCCCCGGCTGGATCGCGGCGATGTGGGCACGCAATATCGTCCTTATGCTGGTGGTCGCGGGCGGGCTGCACCTGTGGTTCCATCGGCATAAGAAACAGGGCGACCGGCTGAAATTCGACCCCCGCGATCTGGCGAAAAAGGGGCGGATGTTCACCTTCCAGAGCCAAGTCGCCGATAACATGTTCTGGAGCCTCGCCAGCGGTGTCACCTTCTGGACCGCGTTTGAGGTCTTGATGTTCTGGGCGATGGCGAATGGATATGCCCCTGTCCTGCTGCCCCGCGAGAATCCGGTCCTGTTTGCCGTGATCCTGTTTCTGACGCCCATCTGGATCAGTTTTCATTTCTACTGGATCCACCGCCTGCTGCACTGGCCGCCCCTCTATCGCCTTGCCCATGCGCTGCACCATCGCAATGTGAATGTCGGGCCATGGTCCGGCCTGTCGATGCATCCGGTCGAACACCTCCTGTTCTTCAGTTCGGTGCTGATTCATGTCGTCATCCCGGCGCATCCGATCCACATCCTGTTTCATATGCAGCATCAATCCCTGACGGCGGCGACCTCGCATACCGGGTTTGAGGGATTGATCGTAAAGGATAAAAACCGCCTCGCCCTCGGCACGTTTCATCACCAGATGCATCACCGCTATTTCGAGTGCAATTACGGCAATCTCGAAGTGCCTTGGGACAAGTGGTTCGGATCGTTCCATGACGGCACACAGGACGCCCATGCCCGGATGAAGGAACGCCGTAAGAGAATCGCCAATGGCTGACCGTCGCAAAACGGGAAATATCGAAAGTAAAAAGACAATTCGGATCAGCGGTTGTCATCGGCCCACGGGAACGGTTAGGCTCACGTCCGCACGAAAGCGACAAAAACAAGATCGGATGGGCCAAACCCTCGACGGCCCGGTTGCGATAATAAAGACACTTGGGAGCCAAGATGACTGAACAAGACATGATGATCGAGCGGATGCTCGCCGATAAAAAAGCCAGCCGCCGCGACTTCATGGTCGGCGCCAGCGCGCTGGGTGTAGCGGCAACCTCCGCCTCGGCGCTCTGGGCCGGACGCGCCCATGCCGCCGAACCCAAAAAGGGCGGCCATATGCGGGCGGGCCTGAACGATTCCAACACCGTCGATTCGCTCGACCCGACCACCTACAACGCGACGACGATGATCGTCATCAGCCGCGCCTTCCGCGACAGCCTCGTCGAAGTGGGTCAGGATGATTCGGCAGCCCCCGGTCTCGCCGAAAGCTGGGAAGCCAGCGAAGACGCCAAGGAATGGCGCTTCAAGCTGCGCCCCGGCGTCGAATTCTCGAACGGCAAAAGCCTGACGACCGAAGATGTCATCAACTCGATCAACCTTCACCGGGGTGAAGATTCGAAATCGGGGGCCAAGGGCGTCTTTTCGGGCATCGAGGATGTGTCGGCAGATGGCAAGGGCACCGTCGTCGTCAAACTGGCGGACGGCAATGCCGATTTCCCGTTCCTGATGACCGACTACCACATGAACATCGTCCCCACCGTGGATGGTAAAGCCGATCCTTTCTCGACGCATGGCACCGGGTGCTACAATCTGACCGAGTTTGAACCGGGCATCCGCGCGGCCCTCGAAAAGAACCCGAATAGCTGGCAGTCGGGCGAATTCGGCTATGTCGACAGCTGCGAGCTGGTCACGATCCTCGACGATACCGCGCGCGTCAACGCCCTGATGACCAATGATGTCGATGTCATCAACCGCCCTGAGATGAAGACCATCGGTCGCCTGAAACGCGTGCCCACGGTCAATATCATCGACGTGGAATCGAACCTCGCCTTCACGCATCCGATGCGGACCGAAGGCGCGCCATTCGACAATATCGATTTCCGTCTGGCACTGAAACACGCGACCAACCGCGAAGCCTTTGTCGAAAAAGTGCTGTTTGGTTACGGCACTGTCGGCAACGACCAGCCGATCGGCCCGAAAATGGCCAGCTACGACCCGAATCTGACCGTCGATTTCGATCTCGACAAGGCCGCGTATCACCTGAAGAAATCCGGTGTCGGCGATGCCGCGATCAAATATCAGTTCGCCGATACCGCCTATAGCGGAGCCAGCGACGCGGCCCAGATCTTCCTCGAAGACTGGACCAAGGCGGGCATCAATGTCGGTCTCCAGAAAGAGCCGAAAGACGGTTACTGGTCCAATGTCTGGAACGTTCAGCCCTTCTGCGCCTGCTATTGGGGTCCCCGTCCCGTCGAGGATATGATCCTCTCGATCGCCTATCTGGGCGGTGCGGAATGGAACGACACCAATATCGATATCGCGAGCGTCAACGCTCTGGTCATCGCGGCCCGCGCCGAACTCGACCAGAAAAAGCGCACCGATATGTACCAGACGGTCCAGCACATCCTGTCCACCCGTGGCGCAACGATTGTTCCCGCCTTCGGCAAGGATATCGCCGCGGCCAACACAAAAGTCGGCGTCCCCGCAAAACTCGGCGGCGGCTGGGAAATGGATGGCGGTCACTTCATCAAGCGCTGGTGGATGAACGCCTAAACGATGGCGGTCGTATAAGTCATAGTGGCGCCAACCGGAGTAATTCGGTTGGCGTTTTTATACGAATACTGCGCCCATACCGGCATAATCATGGCGTTTTCCGGGCGTACACCATATCTGCACTGAGAATATAATCACCCAACTTCCACAACTTACCGCATTGCAGCAATAGACTTGGTAATGGCGAAGGGCTGTGTAAATCTGGGTTAACGAATCAGGAGAGAAGCATGAAGACGATCAAAACCACCCTCGCCGCCGCCGCGATGACAACCATGACGGCCATTCCGGCCCTGTCCGCCGATATCGTGATCGGCGTTCCAAACTGGCCCTCCGTCAACGCGACGGCGCATGTGCTCAAGGTTGCCATCGAGCAGAATCTCGGCCTCGATGTCGAGCTTCAGAACGGCTCGAACCCCATCGTTTTCGAAGCGATGGACAAAGGCTCCATGCATGCGCATCCCGAAGTATGGCTGCCCAACCAGACGAACCTGCACGACACCTATGTCAAGGACAAGGGCACCGTGGTCATGAACCCCAATGGTGTCGAAGCCTTTCAGGGCATGTGCATTCCGAAAGGCTTTGCCGATGAGAACGGCATCGAGAGCATCGACGACCTGACCAACCCCGACATCGCCGCCCTGTTCGATACCGATGGCGACGGCAAGGGCGAAATCTGGATCGGTGCGCCGGGCTGGGCCTCGACCAATGTTGAGAAAATCCGCGCGAAATCCTACGGCTACGACCAGACTTTCGAGCTTCAGGAATCGGACGAGACCCTCGCCTATGCGAATCTGGACAATGCGATCAAGGGCAATAAGCCATGGGTCGGTTTCTGCTACACCCCGCATTACGTCTTCGTGCTGCATGACCTGCATATCCTGACCGAGCCAGAATACGACGCCGCCGGGTGGAAGGTGATCCAGCCGACCGACGATCCCGCATGGCTCGAAAAATCCTCCGCTGGCATGGCATGGGATTCGGCGTATCTGCACCTCCACTACTCCAAGGAGCTGGAAGACACGCATCCCGAAGTCGCCACGATGTTCCGCAATATGAAGCTGGACACCAATACCGTCTCCGCCATGACCTACGCTCTGGTCGTCGACAAGACGGATGCGCTGGAATATGCGCAGGCATGGGTGTCGAAGAACGAGGATCAGGTTCTCGGCTGGATGACCGACGGATCGGGCAGCTCGATGGCCGCAGGCGGCAACGAGGGTGCGATCAAGGCGCTGATGGAAGCACAGGACGCCATCTCCAAGGCGCTCGACGCGCTGAAATAATCGGCATGACGACAGGAGCCGCCGGTTTTCGGCGGCTCTTTTTCTGTAAAGGGGACGCCGCATGACCGAAGAGGTCGTCAAGCTGTCGAATGTCTGGAAAATCTTCGGTGCCCGCGCTGAAGAAGCCATGTCGGCGGTCAAATCCGAAGGGCTGACAAAGCCGCAGGTGCTTGAACGCTTCGGCTGTGTCGTCGGGGTTCAGGATGCCAGCTTCGAGGTTCCACGGGGCGAGATTTTCTGCATCATGGGCCTGTCCGGATCGGGCAAATCGACCCTCGTGCGCCATGTAAACCGCCTGATCGAGCCGACTTCCGGCAGGATCGAAATCCTCGGTCGCGATATCTCCGCCATGAATGCCCGCGAATTGCGCAAGGTACGCGCCCAGCAGATCGGCATGGTCTTTCAGCATATGGCGCTGATGCCCCACCGCTCGGTGCGTGACAACGTTGCCTATCCGCTCGAAATCCGCAATGTCCCAAAATCGAAGCGCTGGGCGGTCTCGGACCATGTGCTCGGCCTGGTCGATCTGACCGGCTACGAAGACCGCCTGCCCAAGGAGCTGTCGGGCGGCATGCAACAGCGCGTCGGCATCGCCCGCGCCCTCGCCTCGGACCCCGAAATCCTGCTGATGGACGAACCGTTTTCGGCCCTCGATCCGCTCATCCGGCTTCAATTGCAGGATCAGTTCAAGGCGCTGGTCGCACAGCTTCAGAAAACCACGCTGTTCATCACCCACGATCTCGACGAAGCCATTCGCATCGGCCATCGCATCGCCATCATGAAGGACGGCATCATCGTTCAGATCGGCACGGCGGAAGAAATCGTGATGAACCCCGCCGACGATTATGTCCGCGAATTCGTGCAGGGAATCTCGAAGCTCAAACTCGTGAAGGCCCATTCGATTATGGGACCGCTCGACAAGGCCCCCGGCCCGCTGGGCGATGCGCCCCGCGCCGATGCAGGGGCCGATCTCGACCAATTGATCGATCTCTCCGCCGAGACGGCATCGCCCGTGGTCATTACGGCGAATGGCGTCGATGTCGGCTATGTCGACAAGACGCGGCTGCTGCGCGGCATTCAGGGAGGCAAGCAATGAGCATGACCGAAACACCCGACGCAGCGCAGATGGATAACGGGCCGGTCGTCACCGCCGCCTCGGATATTCAGGTCGATCATGCCGCGCTCGATGCCTCGATCGAGACGTTTACGCAGGAAAATGCCGGATATTACAAGCGCGCCTTCCATCGCATTCATGAAAGCACCAGTGTTTTTCCCAATACCTTCAATGTCTGGGCGGCGCTGGCGGGGCCGTTCTGGGCGGCGGCGCGCGGGGTCTGGGGAATGTTCTGGACCTTCTTGATTCTCGAAATCATCGCATGGGTGCAGATCGGCCGTGGCCTCTGGGGCAATCCGGGAGCAAGCCTGCTGGAACAGGCAGAGCGCCAGCGCGCCCGCGCGGATGAGTTCCTCGACCGGGCCGAAGCGGCAAAGGCTGCGGGCCAAGACCCCGACCGGTTCGAAAAGCTGGCGACCAATATTGGCCGCGCCGCCGATCGCAGCATTGAACAGGCCACCGCCCTCAATGCCGATGCGTTGAACATCATGCTGGTGGGGCTGGGCCTGCTGGCGGCATTCAAGCTGATTCAGGGCCTGTACGCCAATATCGCCTATGAAAAACAATATTCGAAATGGCGGATCGATGCGACATCGGTTGAAAGCGGTTTCAATCGTCGCCGGGCCGGGATCGGCGCGGCGCTGGTCGCGGCCATCGCGCCGCTGACGATCTACAAGTTCACCGTGGCCAGCCCGCTGGCCGTGCTGAACGAATTCCCGGAAAAGCCGATCTCCCACAGTATTCTCGGAGTTGAGAACGAAACCCTGTTCACGCGCCTCGCCTCATGGCTGGAAGCAAAGATCGACGCGGCGGCCGTGGCCGGGGCGGATGTCTTCGACGGGGTGACGGCAGGGGTGCGCTCGGTGCTCGATGCGCTGACGCTGGCGCTGAACGGTACGCCGTGGCCGGTGGTCATGACCGTGATCGTAGTGACCGCATGGCGCGCCGCCGGGCCGCGCGTGGCGATCTTCACCGCCGCCGCTCTGGCCTATATCGCCCTGCTCGGCTATTGGGAAATCGCGATGGAGACGGTGGCACTGGTCGGGGCGGCGGTGCTGATCTGCGTCGTTATCGGCATTCCTCTTGGCATCTGGTTCGGCAAATCGAAACGGGCATATAATGCCGCCGAACCGATCCTCGACCTGATGCAGACCCTGCCCGCCTTCGTCTATCTGATCCCCATCATCGCTTTTTTCGGCACCGGCAATCCGCCAGGCATCCTTGCCACGATCATCTTTGGAATGCCGCCGGTGATCCGCCTGACCGCGCTGGGGATGCGCGGCGTGCCGGAGAATATCAAGGAGGCGGCAACGGCGTTCGGCGCTTCGCGGGGGCAAGTGTTGCGGGATGTGGAAATCCCGCTCGCCCTGCCCTCGATCATGGCCGGGGTCAACCAGACCATCCTGATGTGCCTGTCGATGGTGGTCATCATCTCGCTGATCGGCGGGGGAGGATTGGGCAAGACGATTCTCGAATCGCTGCAATACGCCGCGAAGGGACCGGGCCTGCTCGGCGGTTTCGCGATCCTCTTTGTGGCCATGGTCATGGATCGCATCGTCCAGGGCGCATTCCGGCAGGATGGCGGACGGTAGCGCAAACCGTCCGGCATTCGACGTGACACCGGAAACATGCACACTGGCCACCCCGACCGATTCGACGGAAATTCAGCCGATGACCGACATTGCCACCCGCGTCTACTCGCATAACTGGAAGATCGACCCGATCGTCCGGTCGGTGATCGATACCGATTTCTACAAGCTGCTCATGGCCCAGAGCATCTTTCGCCGCCATCGCGAATCGCGGGTGACCTTTAGCCTGATCAACCGCACGACATCGGTGCCCCTGGCCGAGATCATCGACGAGGCGGAGCTGCGCGAACAGCTCGACCATATCCGCACCCTGCGCCTGTCACGGGGAGAATCCACATGGTTGCGCGGGAATATGTTCTACGGCGAGCGCTTTATGTTTTCGCCCGATTTCGTTGCGTGGTTGGAGGGGTTTCAATTCCCCGAATACGACCTGCAACGCAAGGGCGACCAATACGAGTTAACCTTCGAAGGGTCGTGGGTTGAGGCGACAATGTGGGAAATCCCCGCCCTCGCCGTCATCATGGAACTTTACTCCCGCGCCGTTCTCAAAACCATGGGCCGGTTCGAGCTTCAGGTCCTCTACGCGCAGGCCATGACACGGGTATGGGAGAAGATTCAGCGCCTGAAACCCCTCGACGGCCTGCGCATCGCCGATTTTGGCACCCGCCGCCGCCATGGGTTTCTATGGCAGGATTGGTGCGTACAGGCGATGATGGAGGGAATGGGCGATAAATTCGTCGGCACATCGAATTGCCTGATCGCCCTGCGCCGCGAGGTCGAGGCGATCGGCACCAATGCCCATGAGCTGCCGATGGTCTATGCCGCCACCGCCGAAGACGACACCGCGCTGGCCGCCGCACCCTATCGCGTATTCGAGGATTGGCAGAAAGATTATGCCGGAAACCTGCTGATCATCCTGCCCGATACCTATGGCACCGAAGGCTTTTTGGAGCGTGCACCGGATTGGCTGGCGAAATGGACCGGCATCCGGGTCGATTCCGGCGATCCGATTGCCCATGGCGAGCGGGCCATCGACTGGTGGCGTGGGCATGGGCAGGACCCCCGCGAAAAACTGATGATCTTTTCGGATGGTCTGGATGTGGACAAGATCGAGGAACTGCACGCGCATTTCCACGGGCGCGTCGGCCTCGCTTTCGGATGGGGCACCTTACTGACCAATGATTTCAGAGGATTGGTGCCGCAAGGCCGCCTCGATCCGTTCAGCCTCGTCTGCAAGGTCGTCGCCGCGAATGACGAACCAACCGTGAAACTGTCGGACAACCCGAAGAAAGCGATGGGACCGGCGGCGGAAATCGAACGCTACAAACGCGTATTCGGCGTTGGCGAGCAGGAGGAGGCGGAGGTGGTGGTATAGCCCGCCTGACGCCTCCTCCCCGCCCCAGATCCGTTGCAGCCCCCGCTCAGACCCGTCAATGCCGGAAATGGCGCATCCCGGTGAAGACCATCGCGAGGCCCGCCTCGTCGGCGGCGGCGATCACCTCCTCATCGCGCATCGATCCGCCCGGCTGAATCACCGCGCTCGCCCCCGCTTCGGCAGCGGTCAGCAGGCCATCCGCAAACGGGAAGAAGGCATCCGATGCCACGACCGACCCGAGCGCGGGGGAATCGGCCATGCCTTCGGCTTCGGCAATATCCCCGGCCTTGCGCGCGGCGATACGGGTCGAATCCACCCGGCTCATCTGACCCGCGCCGATGCCCACTGTCGCGCGGTCTTTCGCATAAACGATGGCATTCGATTTTACATGCTTGGCCACGCGCCACGCGAATATGAGATCCGCGATTTCCGCTTCGGTCGGCGCGCGCTTGGTGACACAGCGCAAATCCGCCGCCTCGATCCGCCCCGCATCCCGATCCTGCACCAGCAAGCCCCCGGCGACCGGCTTGATCAACCGCCCGCCCGCCAGAGGATCGGCCAGAGCGCCCGTCAGCATCAGGCGCAGGTTTTTCTTGGCCGCAAAGATCGCGCGGGCCTCGTCATCGGCATCGGGGGCGATGACGACTTCGGTGAAGATTTTCACGATCTCCGCCGCCGTCTCGCCATCGAGCGGCACATTGAGTGCGACGATCCCGCCGAACGCGGAGGTCGTATCCGTGCGATAGGCATGGCGATAGGCATCGATCAGCGATCCGCGCGTGGCCACGCCACAGGGATTCGCATGTTTGATAATCGCGCAAGTGACATCCGTTTCGGGCACGAATTCCGAGACCAGCTCGAAGGCCGCATCGGCATCGTTGATATTGTTGTAACTCAGCGCCTTGCCCTGCACGAGCCGCGCCGTCGCGACGCCGGGGCGCGCATCGCCCGTGCGGTAGAACGCCGCCGCCTGATGGGGGTTTTCGCCATAGCGAAGCGGGTGTTCCAGCGTACCCGCCTGCGCCACGCGCCGGGGCGTCTCGTCGCCGATCTGATGGGCATACCATGAGGCAATCGCCGCATCATAGGCCGCCGTCCGGGCATAGGCCCGCGCGGCCAGCGCCTGACGCCCTGCCGCATCGAAGCCGCCCCCGGCAATCGCCTCCAGAACCCCGGCATAGTCCCCGGTATCGACCACCACGGCGGTATGCTGCCAGTTCTTCGCCCCCGCCCGGATCATGGCAGGGCCGCCGATATCGATATTCTCGACGCAGGCCGCGAAATCACCGCCCCCCGCCACCGTCTCCTCGAAAGGGTACAGCGTCACGACCAGCAGATCGATCCCAAGGATGCCATGGGCTTCCATCGCCTGTGCATGGCCGGGCACATCGCGCAGGGCCAGCAAGCCGCCATGAACCGCCGGATGCAGCGTCTTGACCCGCCCATCCATCATCTCGGGATAGCCGGTCAGCTCGGCGACATCACGCACGGGCAGGCCCGCATCAGCGATGGCGCGGGCCGTGCCCCCCGTCGAGACCAGCTCGATGCCGGTGTCATGCAGGGCACGGGCAAAATCGACCAAACCCTCCTTATCGGAAACCGACAGGAGCGCGCGGCGTACAGGGGTTCGGGTCATTCGTCCTCCAACGGGGCGATGATGCGCCCGCTCATCCGTTTCAGCGCCCAGCGCACTTGTCCCTCGGTATCGCGCAGGGACGCCTCGATCACGATCTGTTTGCAGGTCACGGGCGGCACCGGGCCGGGAATATAGACGCTGTCCTCGACCGCCATCTTGCCGCCCGATTGCATCATCTGCCACGTCTCGCCATCGGCCAGCGTGATCCGGGCCTTGCCATCCTCCAGCGCCACGGCCGCATCGGGGTGCAGGTGAAAGCGGATCGCGAAATGCGGGCCGTCCGGGCTTTTGCGCTTGGCGCGCGATCGTTCCAGCACCCGGCCCCCACCCTTGGCCAACGCCAGCGTATCCTCGCCGCGCAGGTCCATGCCATCGGCATCCAGAAAGAGCCGCCGGTAATGGATCAAACCATGGCGCGCAGCATAGCCGTCATGGGCCGCGAGCGCCCAGATGCCGCTATCGTCGCGTTGGCTCTGAAAATCGATGATCCGGGCACAGCGCCCAAGCCGCCGGAAGCGTGCCCCGGCCCGATCCTCGAATTCACAGGGCGAGCGTTCGGCCACGGTCAGGGTTGAATGGGCCGCCGATGCCCGGCATGGCCCTTCCCATTCTGCGCCCAGATGCACGCCCGAACCGCAATTGACGATGATCCGCTGTCCACCCGACGCAAAGGAAAGCGCCAATGGAGCCGCATGAGAGCGCCGCGCATACGGTCCCTCCGCCGGTGTTCCCGCATCCAGAACCGCCGCGATGCCCCCCGCCGCAAGGCGCAGATAGCCGGTATCGGGGGCCTGTTCCGGCGCGGGGCGGGCTTCGTCCGATTCGACCAGCACGAGATTGACGAGCGCCTCGTCCTCTTCTCGCCCCCCATGGAACATCGCCAGCCCCCCCGCACCCATCCGCATCATCCGCAATATCGGAGCGGCACGCTCGATCACGGGGGTCAGGGCACCGGCCAGCGCACCCTCGCCCGCCGATTTCAGGTCTTCGCGCAATTGCACAAGCCCCTGAAGAATCGCGAGCAAATCCGAAGGGTTGCGACTGCGCGGCCCGCCATCGGGCGCAAGGCATGTCTTCGCTGCGGCCAGCACATCCTCCAGCGCCGGTTTCAGCAATCCGTCTTCACCCGCGACGCACAGACCCACATAAGCCGTCCCAAGGGCCGCGCGCAGGCGGTCACGGGGGAGCGCCTCGCCCATCGCCGTCTTGCGAAGATAGCGCCCCTGCGCGGCCAGCGAACGGAACAAGTCGCTGCGATAGACATGCTCGGCGTTTTCCGTCAGCAGGCTGGCATTCAGGCACCATGCAACCACCCGGTCGCCGACCACCGGCGGTCGCCAAGCGAACCCGCCCGCATTGCCATGCCGGTGCAGCCAGCCATCGGTCATCTTGCGCACGGCCTTGCGCGCCGCCTCGCCATCCGCCGCGCGGAAATGGTCGAGCCAGCCAAAACCGTGCAGCGCCTCGGCCCAGGCCGATGACGGCGCATCGACCCGCCAAGGGTCGCCCCGCTCCACCCGCGCGGAGGCACCCGCAAAGGTGAACTGTCCCCTCAGCAATGCAGCGGCCCTCTCCGGCTCGCCGACGATCAGGCTTTGCGGCTTGAATGAAAAACTATCGGGCACGGTACCGCGCGCCGTGATTCGCCGCGTGATCCCGGCTTTCCAGCCATCGCGAAAACGTAAGACTGCACGACGGGACAGCCCGCCCGCATGTCTGGGATCATCCGTCGGATTTCCCTGCGGCATCGTTGGCCGCCTCTCTGCTCTGTTTGCCCTGAAAGGAAATTAAGCGTTCAGAGCCGACTTGTCACGCCTCGCTTGAAGAAGTCGGAGCAATCATGGGCCGGTCCGACAATCGGCGAGCCGGGATGAGGCGGCACGTCTCAGTTTGCGCGGCCACAGCCTGCGATGCGGCGGCCCCATCCGGGGAAAATCGCTCGCTCGTGCCGCCCACGATCCGATCCCGTCCAGCCTCTTTCGCCTCGTAAAGAAACGCATCGGCGCATCCGATAATCGTTTTCGCATCCTCATCCGCGGCGGTGGTCTCATAGATACCGAAACTCGCCGTGAAATGGACAGGCCCCGCATCGGTGAAGACCACCGATTGTCGCATCGCCGCAATCAGCCGCTCGCCCATGATCCTTGCGCCCTGAAGGGCGGTATTGGGGCACAGGATCGCGTATTCCTCGCCGCCGAGACGGCCAATCACATCGTAGATCCGGCATTGGGCCTTCAGCAGATCCGCCACGGCGCGGATCACCTGATCCCCGACATTATGGCCATAGGTGTCATTGATCGTCTTGAAGTGATCGATATCGATCATGATGAGCGAAAGCGAGGTGGCAAACCGGGTACGGCGATTGATCTCCTTGTCCAGCGCCGCCATGAAATGACGCCGGTTGGACAGGCCCGTCAGGTAATCGGTCAGAACCTGCGTCTGAAGCCATTGATAGGCGAGCGTAAAATCCCGAAGGCTGAGCACTGAGGCCAGCGTGCCTTGATCCAGTACCGGGATATGGCGAATTCTGCACTCGCTCATCATGCTTAGAATTTCGATGACCCCGTCATTCACGTCGCAGGTAATCACATCCCTTGTCATGATCTCCCGCACTTGGCGCACCGCAAGGTCTTGGGGGAAATCGATGAGATTACGCGCCAGATCGCGTTCCGAGACGACCCCGTCGATCTCGCCATCCTCGGTCAGCACGATCAGAACGCCGATATTTTCGCGTTCCAGAATCCGGGCCATGTCGAGCAATGTGCAATCAGCCTGCACGCTCTTGATATCAGTACGGGCCTTGTGAGGCAGAAGGTCGGAAATAATCATATTCTGTGCCCGGTCATTCTGGATCACCATACGGCATCAAGTTTAAGAAACTACCACATGCCGTCATCGGGCGCAGGAAAGCTGAAAAATCGACTGGAACCGATGCTCCTGCCTGCGCCATCCTAGCGCTTGCGATGTGGCGGGTTTCGCCTGACTATAGGCGTCTTGCCGATCGTTTGAGCGGATGACTTCATGCCCGACACGCCCCAGCCCGACCGCCCCGATTACGACCGACTTGCCGACCGGATCGAGGGGGAGGTCCTGCATCATCTGTTCGACCGGGGGCGATACGCGACGGATGCCTCGATCTATCAAATCCTGCCCCGCGCCGTCGTCGTGCCGAAACGGTGGGAGGACGTCGAAGCGGTTCTGGATTTCGCCCGCGAACAGGGTGTGCCGGTCTTGCCGCGCGGCGGGGGCACCTCGCAGGCAGGCCAGACGATCAACGACGCTATCGTCATCGATTTCTCGAAACACCTGAATCGCGTGCTCGAATATGACCCCGCCAGCCGCGAGGCGGTGGTCGAACCGGGAATCGTGCTTGATCAATTCAACGCCGCCGCACGCAAAGATGGCCTGTGGTTTCCCGTCGATGTCTCGACCGCCTCGCGCGCCACGATTGGCGGGATGGCGGCGAATAATTCCTGCGGGTCACGGTCGCTGCGCTATGGCACGATGCGCGACAATACGCTGGCCCTGACCGCAATGATGGCCGATGGCGCGGTGCACCGCTTTGGTCCGGTCGACCCGGAGAAAACCGATCCGCTGACGGCGGAGATGCTGGCGCTGGGCGCGCGGGAAGCCGAGGAGATCGCCGCGCGTTTTCCGGCGGTTCAACGGCGGGTCGGCGGATATAATATCGACGCGCTGACCCCCGGTCATGTCCCCAACAATATGGGCCATCTGCTCGTCGGCTCCGAAGGCACCCTCGCAATCACCCGCGATATTCGCATCCGCCTGTCGCCCGTTCTGGCGCGCAAGACGCTGGGGGTCTGTCATTTCCCAACCTTCCGCGACGCGATGGACGCCGCCCAGCATATCGTTCCGCTTGGCCCGGTTGCCGTTGAGCTGGTCGATCACAACATGATCGCATTGGGCCGCGATATTCCACAGTTCCGACCCATCGTGAATGAATTCGTGCGCGGTGACCCCGCCGCCCTGCTGCTGGTCGAATTCGCCGAGGACGACCCGGCGGAAAACCGCGCGCGGCTGACGGCTCTGAGTGCGGTCATGGGCGATTTGGGATTCTCATGGACCGGCCCGCGCATCGGCGGGGTGGTCGAGGCGCAAGACCCCGCTTTTCAGGCCCGCATCTGGGGGGTGCGCACACAGGGTCTGAATATCATGATGTCGATGCGCACGGAGGGCAAACCCGTCTCCTTCGTCGAGGATTGCGCGGTCGCCTTGCCCGATCTGGCCGCATTCACCGATCGGCTGACCGGCGTTTTCAGGAAGCATGGCACGGATGGCACATGGTATGCCCATGCCTCCGTCGGCCTGCTGCATGTGCGCCCTGTGCTGAACCTCAAGGAAGAGCTGGGCGCACAACAACTGCGCGCCATCGCCGAAGAAGCCTTCGACATCGTGGCCGAGTACAAAGGCTCGCATTCCGGCGAGCATGGTGACGGGATCGTCCGGTCTGAATTTCATGAAAAGATGTTCGGTCCCCGTATTCTGCGCGCTTTCGAGGCCGTAAAAGACCGCTTCGACCCGGAGGGCCTGCTCAATCCCGGCAAGATCGTCCGGGCGCCGAAGATGGATGACCGCAGCCTCTTTCGCACGGCCCCCGGCTATACCCGCTCGACCCGCGACACGGTATTCGACTGGAGCGACTGGCCCGGTGGCCTGACCGGGGCGGCGGAGATGTGCAACAATAACGGCGCCTGCCGAAAGCTCTCCGGCGGGGCGATGTGCCCGTCCTACCGCGCGACCCGCAACGAGCGCGACCTGACCCGTGGCCGCGCCAATACCCTGCGCCTTGCCCTGACCGGGCAATTGGGCGCAGAGGCGTTCACCTCGGATGCCATGGCCGAGACCATGGCATTGTGCGTTTCGTGCAAGGCCTGCAAACGCGAATGCCCGATGTCGGTCGATATGGCAAAGATGAAGATCGAGGTACAGGCAGCCCGCGCCGCCAAGCACGGCTATTCCCTGCGCGACCGTCTGGTCGGCCATCTGCCCCGCTATGCGCCGCATCTGTCGCGGATGCCGTGGCTGGCCAATGCCCGCGACCGGGTGCCCGGCCTTGCCGCCCTGTCCGAGCGGATGGCGGGGTTTTCGGCGTCGCGGCGATTGCCTCGCTGGCACAAACCGGCCCGCGCGCCCGCCCCCGTGAAGGCCGATGTGTTGCTGTTCGCCGATACCTTCAACCGCTATTTCGAGCCGGACACCATCATCGCCGCCCGCAAGGTGATGGGGGCAATGGGCCTGACGGTGGGGGAGATCGGCGATCCGGGTCAGCGGCCCCTGTGCTGTGGACGCACCTATCTGTCGGCAGGCATGGTCGAGCACGCGGTACAGGAAATGACACGCAGCATCGCCGCCTTTCACGCGGCCCTCAGCGCCGGAACCCCCATTGTCGGGCTGGAGCCATCCTGTGTGCTCACCTTCCGCGACGAGGCCCCGCGTCTGATCGAGGGATGGACCGAGGAAATGGGCGCGCAGATCCAGACTTTCGAAGAATTCATCGATGCCCGCAACCCTGACCTGCCCCTCGTGCCCATCACCGCGAAAAAAGCCCTGCTGCACGGCCATTGCCATCAGAAAGCCGCCGATATCATGGGGCCGGTCCAGCGGACCCTCGCCCGTATTCCAGAGCTGGAGGTGGATCTGATCGACAGTTCCTGCTGTGGCATGGCCGGGGCATTCGGGTATCAGGCGGAAACGCGCGATGTCTCGCTCGCGATGGCCGAATTGTCCCTCGCCCCCACGATCCGCGCCGCCAGCCCCGACACCATCGTCATCGCCAGCGGCACCTCATGCCGCCATCAGATCGCCGATACGGCCCATCGCTCTGCGCGGCATGTCGCCCATGTCCTCGCGGAAGCGATTGCCCCTTGAACGCGGTGCCCATCACATCACCGTAACAGTTTCGGCCCATTGAGGTCTTATTTCACCACCAAAAGTGATCCCATGAAAACACTTGCTTGCGCCTTTGCCCTTTCGACCCTCATCGCCTCTCCCGTTCTGGCGCAATGTGTGCCCATCGAGACCGGGTTACCCGGCTGGGAACGGCTCGATTTCGATGATCTCACGCCGAATAGCTGGGCAGAAGACGACGGAGCGCTCGTCGCGTCCTCCAATGCCAGCGCATCGATGCTCTATACCGCCGTCGCGCCCACGACCGCACCGATCCTGACATGGCGCTGGCGAGTGGATGATGCCGTGCCCGCCACCGATTTGACCCGCAAGGGAGGCGACGATCGGTCGCTGGCCCTCACGATCGGCTTTGCCTACGATTCGGCCAATGCCTCGATGGGCGAGCGGATGAAGCGCGTTCTGGTAGAAAGCGTCGCGGGAGCCGATGCGCCGGGGCGGATCATCGATTTCGTCTGGGGCGGCAACCAACCGGCCGGAACCCGGATCGAAAGCCCCTATTCCGGCAATGCAGCACGGATCGTGGTTCGCCGCAGCGCTACCCATCCCAGCGGCGAATGGGAAACCGAACGTGTCAACCTTGCCGACCTTTATACCGAGCTATGGGGAAGTGCCCCCTCCCCCGTCAGCCGGATCGCCCTGTTTATCGACACCGATGATACCGGCGGCACAGGCCAGTCACGGATTTCTGATATCTGTTTTTCGCATTCCTAATTCGTTTAAGAAAGCCGTTAAACGTTTGTTAAATAAAAATCTTGTTTTAGAGGGAACGATTTTTTTCCGAGTTCGTTACGCAGATATTCAGTGAACAGAACATCGGTTGGGAGTGGTAGAAATGAGTGACCAAAATGACTCTATCTTGGATTTATCCGACACGTATATCAGCCCCTACCTGATGCGCCCGCTCAGGACGTATGAGCAAGCGTTGAGCGATATCGCTGCCGCAAAAAACCGGTGCGGGATTGTAAAGCTTTTCGCCGATGTCGCCCCTGTTTCCAGAAACGATACCGAGCGGAAATCCAATATCGCCGCCTGAAATCGCCCCATGAATCGCTTGCGCGGGATTGCGCGCATGGCCGCCAGCGCATACCACCGCGCGGATGCATAAGAAATACACCAGTAAAAAGAAGACAAGCGCGTCCTTTGGCGATGACGGGCGCTATTGGATGTTCGGCATCCATGCCGTGCGCGACGGGCTGAATAACCCTCGCCGCCGCAAACATCGCCTCATCCTCACCCGTAATGCCGCGAACCAGCTTCAAGACGCCATCGCCATAGCGGGCATCGAGCCGGAAATCTGCGATGCGCGGCGTTTCTCTGCCCCGCTCGATCCGGTCTCCGTCCACCAAGGGGCGGCGCTGGAGACCGAAGCACTGGACTGGGGCGATGTCAGCGCCCTGTGCCCCCCCGAAGATGGCCGTATCGTTTTGCTGCTCGACCGGGTAAGCGATCCGCATAATGTCGGCGCGATCCTGCGCTCGGCTGAGGTGTTCGGGGCCAGCGCCGTTATCGCGCCGCTGCGCCATTCCGCCCCGGAAAGCGGCGCATTGGCCAAGGCCGCAAGCGGCGCGCTAGAGCGACAACCCTATCTGCGCGTGCGCAACCTCGCCGATTCGATGCAAAGCCTGCAAAAAGACGGATACGCCCTGATCGGCCTTGCCGGTGAGGCGGATCGGGATATCGGACCCGCGATCGCGCGCACGGGAACCGCCCCCCTTGGCCTCGTCTTGGGCGCGGAAGGGCCGGGATTGCGCGAGCGTACGCGCGAAACCTGCGACATGCTCGCGCGCATCCCATCGGCGGCCAATTTCGCCTCGCTCAACGTCTCGAATGCAGCCGCCGTGGCGCTATTCGCCGCCAATAACCATATCCGAAGCCAGACCGAGCAGTGAAGCCGCGCCATCGAGGCGGCGCAGAACCGCTTCCGATGCAAGCGCCGAAAGATCGCGCGGAATCGTCAGGGTCAGGGCGCTCTCGTCCCGGCGCAATGGACATCGATGCAGCAGCGCCGGAGTCGCCCCGGTCAGCATGGCCCCAAGACGGATGATGCGCCCGGTCGCCTCGGCCATCCGCCGCGCGTCCTTATCGAGAATCTGACTGCCCCCGTTGCGCTCGACCGCCTGTTTCGCATCCTTGTATCGATAGGCGAGCGAGACGGCGAGCGACATCCGCTCGCCATGGGTCAGGCCGACGAGGTTGGATTGCGTGGCGGTCGTAAAGCACGCCATCGCCCGGTAATCGGGATGCACCCGCCAGTTCACATCGGCCAGCAGACAGGCCGCAAGCCGCAACCGGGCGGACATTTCAGGCAAGGCGGGCGCGCACCACCCCGCCAGCTCCGCGCCAAAGCCCGGAAACCGGCTGCCCACGCGCTCCATCACCAAGGCCGATTGCGTCAGGGGATCGTCGCCGCGCTTTGCCGGGCTGAGGCTTTCGTACAAAACCCCCTCACGCAGACCGCAGGACGAAATCGTGATGATCAGGGGGTCCAGCCGCCGGATCAGGTTTCTGAGCACATGGGCCGTCCATGGTGCGTTTTCCGCACGGGTGCGCGACAGGCCAAAGCGCGTCAGATCCGGTGCCTGCTCGCCCGTCAGCCAGTCACAGGTTTCAAGCGCCTGTTCCGGCGTAAATTCATAAGCGTGCAACACGCGCAGGGGATATTCTGTCCGGCGCATCACCAGCGTTGCAAAGGCGCGCCATCCCCCGCCCACAAGGGTCATCCGCAACCCGGAGCGCACACCCTCCGGCAGGTTTTCCTCAATATGCGTGGCGATATAGGCGTCGAGCGCCGCGCCGGTTTGGCCGGTCTCCATCAGGCGCAAGGGACCAAGCGGCGTCGTGGTGCAGTGGCGGACCGCCGCAGCCTGAATCAGCGCCAATTCCATCGACGCTCCACCGATATCGACCACGATTCCCTCGGACCGGCGATCCCCAAGCAAGACGCCCAATGCCGCAAAGCGCCCCTCGTCCTTGCCGCTGACAATGCGGACATTCAGGCCGGTCTCAGCGGCGATCTTTTCGGCAAAAGCGTCCCCGTCGCTGGCATCGCGCATGGCGGCCGTGGCGACGGTCGCCACATTGCGCACGCCCAGCGCCTTGGCCAGCAGAGCAAAGCGGCGCAGGGTAGCCAGCGCTTTTTTCTTGCCCTCCGGCGACAAGGCCCCGGTCTTCTCGATATCGGCCCCAAGACCGCAATAGACTTTTTCGTTGAAGAAATAGGCCGGGCTACGCATCGCACTGTCGAAGACGACAAAGCGGACTGAGTTTGACCCGATGTCAATCACGCCAAAGCGATTGACGCTGATTTCCTGTGCGGGGATCTCAGCGGTCTTCTTCTTGCCGGTCATACGCGCGTTCCGTGTTGCGGGGCGGGATCATCTAGCCGCCCTCGCTATTCACACGAAAATTATTCCTCGCGATAGACCTTTTCCTTACGCTCGTGCGATTCCTGCGCCTCCAGCGACAATGTCGCGGTCGGGCGCGCCATGAGGCGGCGCAAGCTGATCGGATCGCCCGTATGTTCGCAATAGCCGTATTCGCCTTCGTCGATGCGGCGCAGGGCCGAATCGATCTTGCAAATCAGCTTACGTTGGCGATCGCGTGTCCGAAGCTCGATGGCGCGATCGGTTTCTTCCGACGCGCGATCGGCAACATCGGGCACATTACGCGTATCGTTCTGGAGCGTCGAAACGGTCTCCTGAGATTCGCGCAGAATGTCGTTTTTCCAATCGAGTAGACGTTGACGGAAGAATTCCTTCTGCCGGTCGTTCATAAACTCTTCAGATGCGTCCGGAACGTATTCCTGCATATCGATGTCCATGCCATCCATGATTCACCCTCCCTGAAAGCGTCGCTTTTCGCGATCATCATTTGCCGTTCAAGTCTTGCGCCACATACCGCGAACCGCGCGGCTTGTCACGCGCGTTTTGACGTTTGTTCCATGGAATCAGGCGTTTGTCATATGACGTACACTTGACTTGATTAAGCTTTTGCGAATGGGCAAAAAGAATCAGTTTTCGCGCAATCTTTCCGCCTGTTTGCGTATCGTTTGCACGTCTTGCGCGTCCTTGCGGCGCAGGTTTTTCACCTGCAACGCCATCCGTCGATTGCCCTCGAAACGGGTTTCGTGCCGGGCCAGAAAATCCCAGTAAAGCGTGGTAAACGGGCACGCTTTCTCGCCCGTCGCTTGTTTCGGATCGAAACGGCATGTATCGCAATAGTTACTCATCCGGTCGATATACGCGCCGGAGGCACAATAGGGTTTGGTGCCCACGACCCCCCCGTCGCCATGCTGGCTCATCCCCAGCATATTGGGCAGGGAAACCCAGTCGATCGCATCGAGATAGAGACCCATATGCCAGTCATGGGCGGCATAGGGCCGCACCCCATGCATCAGCAGGTAAAGGCCCATCCCCATCAACCGCTCGATATGATGCGCATAGCCGGTATGCAGCAGCCGCGTAATCATATCGTTCAGGCAAGCCATATCGGTCTCGCCCGTCCAGAAGAAATCCGGGATGTCCTGCGTCGCGTCCAATGCATTCAGCCCGGCATAATCGGGCATCCGCGTCCAGTAGAGACCGCGCACCCATTCGCGCCAGCCAAGGATTTGCCGCACGAACCCCTCCACCGCATTCAGCGGCGCGGCCCCGGCCTCATAGGCGGCGATGGCGGCATCGCAGGCATCACGCGGGCTGATAAGCTTGAGATTCAGGACCACGGACAGGCGCGAATGATTGAGGGTCGAGGCCCCGTGCCACATCGCGTCCTGATACGTACCGAATTCCCGCAGGCGATTCGCGATAAAATCATCAAGGGCGCGCAGGGCATCCTCGCGGGTCACAGGTTCGTCGAAATCATCCAGCCGCCCCGGCGCATCCGCAAAGCGCTGTCCGACGAGGCGCAGCACCTCCCGCGTGACGGAATCGGGGGCGTATCCTGCGCGCGGCGCAATCAGGCCGGGGCCTTTTTTGCCAAAGCTTTTGCGGTTGTCCTTGTCGAAGTTCCATGCATCGCCCTCAGGCTTGCCCTCCACCATCAGGATACCGGTCCGCTTGCGCATCATCCGGTAGAAATCTTCCAGAATGAAGCGCTTGCGCCCGTCGGCGAATTCCTCGAAATCGGCGATGCTGGCATAGAAATGCCGGTCGGGGGCCATGGTCAGCGGCACGCCCGTCTCCCCCGCCGCCTGCGCCAGCGCCTTGTTCACGCGCCAATCGCCGGGACGCACCATGACAACACGTTCGGGGTCATGCACCGCAATGGCCGATGTCAGCCCCCCTGCAAGACTTGAGGGGGCGTTGTCATCGTCAAGCGCATGGTAGAGAACGCGCCGCCCTGCCTTGCGCTGGGCATCGCGAAAATGGCGCATGGCGGCAAAGAACACGGCGATGCGGCGTTTCGATTGCCAGACATAGGTGGCCTCATCGAGCGCCTCGGTCATCAGGATCGCGTCGCGCTCAGGGTCAAAGCCATCGAGCGCGGCGCTGTCATGATCGAGTTGATCGCCGCAGATGACGACGAGGTTACGAAGCGTCTGCTTGCTCATCGCGGGCCTTGCGCCCACGGTCACGGCGACACCGCTCGGAGCAATATTTCACCTCGTCCCAGACATCGGCCCATTTCTTCCTCCACGCAAAGGGTCGTCCACAGGTAGCGCAGGGTTTCTTGGGCAGATCGCCCTTGCGACGCATCGGATGCGCCTCAGGCTTCGTCCATCAGCTTTGCGCGGGTTTCCGTCAGAAACTCGGCGGATTTCGCCTTCAGCTCCTCGCGGTCAAGCGTGACATTGCGCTCGGTGGCATCGGCCATGATCTTGTCGATCACGTCATCATCGCCCGCTTCTTGCATATCGGCAGCGATCAGCGTGCCGGAATAGGCCGTGGTTTCCGCATCGCTCATCCCCAATTTCCCGCCGACCCATTCAGCGAGCAAGCGGTTGCGGCGTGCTTCGGCCTTGAAATTCATCTCCGCGTCATGGGCGAATTTGGTCTCAAACGCCTTTTCGCGATCCTTCATGCTGGCCATGGTCGATTCCCGTTCCAAGATTGATTTCCCGTTCCATATAGTGCGATGAACCGACAAGCGGAAGGGCGAGACGATGAGCAACCCGAACCTGAACGATGTTGACTGGAGCACCCTGCCCCAGCCCGAAGACGATGGCGCGGGCGATCGGATCGCGGGATTTGCCCTGCCCTCTGTGCCCTTGCCAGCGACCAATGACACACATATCGACCTGTCTACCCCCGGCCGAACGATCTTGTTCATCTATCCGATGACCGGCACGCCCGGCACGGCCCTGCCCGATGGATGGGACGGCATCCCCGGTGCGCGCGGCTGTACACCGCAGGCCTGTGCCTTTCGCGACTTGCATGACGATCTGGTAAAAACCGGCATAGACCGCGTTTTCGGCCTCTCGACCCAGACACCCGACCAGCAAAAGGAAGCGGCGGAGCGGCTGCACCTGCCCTATCCCCTGCTCAGCGATCATGCGCTGGCCTTTGCCGATGCCATTGGCCTGCCCCGGTTCGTCATCGGCGAGGCGGTCTATCTGAAGCGGATGACCCTCGTGATCGAGGGGGGATTCGTCGGCAAGGTTTTCTACCCCGTCTTTCCTCCCGATCGCGCGGCGGCGGATGTGCTCGACTGGCTGCGCGGGGACGCATGAGCGATATCCGTTTCATCCGTCATGCAATGCAGGGCAAGGCCCGTACCGGCGTGCTCTGCACCCCGCGCGGCAATATTCGCACGCCCGCCTTCATGCCCGTCGGCACGGCGGCGACGGTCAAGGCGATGCTGCCCGGTTCGGTGCGCGAGACGGGGGCCGATATCCTGCTCGGCAATACCTATCACCTGATGCTGCGCCCCGGCGCCCCCCGGATGGAGCGCCTCGGCGGCCTGCACGGCTTTATGAATTGGGAACGGCCCATCCTGACCGATTCGGGCGGGTTTCAGGTCATGTCGCTGGCCAAGCTGCGTAAGCTGACTGAAGAGGGCGTGACTTTTCGCTCGCATATCGACGGGTCAAAACACCTGCTCAGCCCCGAAACATCGATGGAAATCCAGCGCCAACTCGGCTCCGACATCGTGATGAGCTTCGATGAATGCACGCCCTATCCCTGCACCCGCGACGAGGCGGCGACCTCGATGGCGCTGTCGATGCGCTGGGCAGAGCGGTCGCGGGCGGCCTTTGGCGAGCGTCCCGGCCATGCGCTGTTTGGCATTCAACAGGGCGGCATCCATGCGGATTTGCGGGCTGAGAGCGCGGCGGCTCTGACGAAGATCGGGTTTGACGGCTATGCGGTCGGGGGGCTGGCGGTCGGCGAGGGACAGGAACTGATGTTCTCGACTCTCGACCATTGCGTCGATCCCTTGCCCATGGATCGCCCCCGCTATCTGATGGGTGTGGGCAAGCCGGAGGATATCGTCGGCGCGGTCCTGCGCGGCATCGACATGTTTGACTGCGTGATGCCCAGCCGCTCCGGTCGCACGGGACAGGGCTTTACCCCGCGCGGGCCGGTCAATATCCGCAATGCCCGCCACGCCGAAGACCCCCGCCCCTTGGACGAAACCTGCGATTGCCCGTGCTGCACCGATTACAGCCGGGCCTATCTGCACCACGTTCACCGCGCGCAGGAGATCATCGCCTCCATGCTGCTGACATGGCATAACCTTCGCTATTATCAGCGGCTGATGCAGGGATTGCGCGATGCGATTGCGGCGGGGTCACTCGACAGCTTTGTCGAGGAATTCGATGCCTCACGCGCCCAAGGCGATATCGATCCGATCTAGGGGGGATTGCTGCCAATCCCGCCCCCATGATCGCCGATTTATGTCAGGCCTTCCAGAAAATGAATGCCCCCCACAGGAGCGCAATGCCCAGGCCGCCCCAGAGCGGTGTTCCCATCACGCCAAGCCAGCCCAGCATGATAAAGGCCGAACCCAGCAACGAGATGAACAAACGGTCGCCCCGCGTCGTGTGCAATCCGAGAATGCCATCGCGGGGATTACCGCCGGGCGAGCGGTATTCGAGAAAGCCCATGAAAGCGATCGAGGCGAAGATAAAGACAAAGAACGCCGCCGTTGGCCATGTCCACGCCATCCATCCGATCATTGCCGCGCCTCCCCCTGAAATTCAGGGTCAGCGTAAACAGTCGACGGGATAACCGCAACGGTCCCATCCCTGAGATCAAACAGGTCCTACATGCGCAACCGGGCGCGCAGGGCATTCACTGAATCGTTGCTCTTGGTATTGGCAGAATCGCGCCCCTGCGACTGAGCGGGCGGCACGCTCGCCGAGTCTTCCAGCTCATAAATCTTGAGGTTACTGCGAAAGGCATATCCGGCCTGCGTTTCACGGCGCCATGCAACGATAGCGGGTGACTTTCGAATGCATTTGTTGTTTTTATAAACTTCGATCAGTGCGACGCGCCGGGTTTGCCCCCGCGCAGAGATACGAACGCCCCCATCGGAATAGTCGTGCAACGTGCACTCGACGCCATCGACAACGACACGCATGTTTTCGGCACTGTAGCGTTCATGAACGCGATAATTCGCCGAATTCACCTTCTTGCCAAACATTGAGTCATTCTCCTGGGACGAACCCCTCCATGGCCCGCCGTATCAACCACGCTCTGAGTGTAGGCTCACGCAATTGATGAATTGCTAATGCGCCTCGATATGGCGAATATTGCAGCCTTTGATTTCTAAGGGAAACCAACCATGATTGCATTGCATCGGGGTATCATTTCAGTGGTTGCAATCCTGTTTATAGGATTGGGTATTTGGTTGATGATTCAACCGCGCGCCGTTCAGGATCTCTACCCCCTCAGTCTGGATGGGCCGATGGCGGTTTCCGAGGTCAGGGCCGTGTTTGGGGGTCTGATGATGGGCACCGGGGCCGGTGTGCTGTGGTTAGTCTGGCGCCTTCAGCGCGCGACGGATGCGGGCGTCGTGATGATCTTCATTTTCGGCGGGTTGCTGCTGGCCCGAATCATCGGCCTGTTTGGCGAGGGCGTGCCCCATGGCCCGGTCCTGAACGAAACGATCTTCGAGACCCTCGTCTTCACGATTGTCCTTGTCACGACCCTGTTGATCAGAAACCGCGAGTGATCGCGATACTCGAGACCCCGATAAGGCGCTGAGTCTGCCGAATTCCCTTGCAACCGCGCCCACCATGAGCTAACCGCACGTCACTTTCACAGGCGTGCTACGGGTGCACGGGGGGAGACATCCCTTTTGCATCCACCCGGTGTCCGGCTTTTTGGTCGGATGACAGGTGCGCCGAGGACAAACCGGAAAAAACGGAGGCGACATGGCTCTGCCAGAGTTCACCATGCGTCAGCTTTTGGAAGCTGGCGTTCACTTCGGGCACCAGACACACCGCTGGAACCCGCGCATGGAAACCTACATCTACGGTTCGCGCAACGGCGTTCATATCATGGACCTGACCCAGACGGTGCCGCTGCTGCACACCGCGCTTGTGTCCGTGCGTGACATGGTTGCCAAGGGGGGCCGCGTGCTGTTCGTCGGCACCAAGCGTCAGGCTCAGGACCCGGTCGCACAAGCCGCCGAACGCTGCGCACAATATTACATCAACCACCGCTGGCTCGGCGGCACGCTGACGAACTGGAACACTGTCTCCAAGTCGATCAACCAGCTCAAAGGTCTGGAAAGCGAGCTGGAAGACGGCGGCACCGGCTACACGAAGCGCGAGCTTCTCAGCCGTCAGCGCAAGCGTGACAAGCTCTCCCTCGCCCTTGGCGGGATCAAGGAGATGGGCTCGGTGCCCGATATGCTGTTCGTCGTCGATACGAACAAGGAAGAACTGGCGATCAAGGAAGCGAATCGCCTGAACATTCCAGTCGTCGCGATCCTCGATACCAATTGCAACCCGGCGGGCGTCGATTACCCGATCCCCGGCAACGACGATGCCAGCCGCGCGATCTCGCTGTATTGCGATCTGGTCGCGGCCGCTGCGCTTGACGGGATCAGCGTCGCCGCTGGTGCTTCGGGTGTCGATATGGGCGCGATGGACGATCCGATGATGGAAGAGCTGCCCGCCGATGAAGGCGAAGCCGCTCCCGCGTGACCGGGCCGGTTACTGCCCCTTGAAACCTGATAGCGCGCCCCCGAAATAGGGTGCGCGTTTCCCTGTAAATTGATGGCCCAGCCGCCCGCACCAGAAGGGCGCGCGGGCCACCCCGTGAGGAGGTCTCACCATGGCGATCACCGCTGCACTGGTGAAGGAACTGCGCGATAAGACCGGCGCAGGCATGATGGACAGCAAAAAGGCGCTGACCGAAAACAATGGCGATATGGAAGCGGCCGTCGACTGGCTGCGCTCGAAGGGCATCGCGAAGGCTGACAAAAAAGCCGGGCGGACCGCCGCCGAGGGGCTTGTCGGGGTCTCCGCTGCTGGCGGTGTCGGCGCCGCGGTCGAGGTGAATTCCGAGACCGACTTCGTTGCGCGCAATGCCGAATTCCAGCAGATGGTCGGCGAAATCGCCGCCGCGACGAAAGACATCGATGCCAGCGGACAGGACGTCATCGACGCCGTGCGCGCCACGACCGTACCCTCCTCCGGCAAAACCGTCGAGGAGCATATCAAAGACAAGGTCGCGACCGTTGGCGAGAACATGAATGCCCGCCGGGCCGCACGCTTGAGCGTCGGCAACGGGGTCGTTGCCTCCTACGTGCACAACGCGGCGGCGCCGGGCATGGGCAAGATCGGCGTTCTCGTGGCCATGGAATCCAGTGGCGACGCCGCCAAGCTGGAAGATCTGGGCCGCAAGGTCGCGATGCATATCGCGGCGACCAGCCCCGCCTCGCTCGATGTGGACGATCTCGACCCGGTTCTCGTGGAGCGCGAGAAAAACGTCCTGACCGAACAGGCCCGTGAATCCGGCAAGCCCGAAGCGGTCATCGAAAAAATGATCGTGGGACGGATGAACAAGTTCTATCAGGAAGTCTGCCTCATGAAGCAGGATTTCGTGATGAACCCGGATCTCAGCGTCGAGAAGGCCGTGAAGGAAGCCGAGGGCGATATCGGTGCCCCCGTCAAGATCACCGCCTTCACCCGCCTCGCCGTTGGCGAAGGGATCGAGAAGGAAGAAGAGGATTTCGCCGCCGAAGTTGCGAAGACGATGGGCGGATAAGATCAACATCGGTTGATCGGCGATGATTCCAGATCGCTTGACCCAAATCGCTTGATGACAAAAAAGCGCCCCGGATTTTTGGTCCGGGGCGCTTTTTTATGGGCATAAAGAGCCGGTCATCCGACCCATGGGCAGGAAGGTCAGCTTTGCAGGATGCTGAGCGTCTCCGCGACATTGGAGGCATTGTCCCGCAACTCGAACCGAATCCGATGGTCGCCCGTATTGCCTAGCATCATGCCACTGGAAACACGCTGATCGACCTCGACCGTCGCATTCGTCAGGCCCAGCGTCAGACTGCGCCATCCATCGTCATGCTCGATCACGACCAGCACGCCGCGCGGGCCATTCTCGACATGCACAACACGACCGGCGGCGGTGGCGGCAACGGATTTGCCGGGCACTGCATGAATCTCGATCCCGCCGCGTTCGAGACGATACACCTCGCCCCGCACGGGCCACGCATAGCTGACGCGATCCATTTTACCGGGCATCTTGACCGGCATCGCCATCGTTTCCGCCAGTTCCTGCATCGGAATAATGGTCGGGGTCGTCAGGGCGCCCACCGGCTCGGAAATCAGCTCCGTCGGCGTCAGATCGGGTTGGCCGCGCAGGGCATCCCCGGCCTGAGCGCTGATGATCGGTATTTCGGCACCGGCAACCCCGGCCTCGCGATCCTTGAACATCCGGGCGAGTTCTTCAATATTGATCATGTCGACAGAGTGATCCGTCAGATCGGCCGTATAAGTGCCAACGGAGGCCGCTTCGGCGAAGGGCAAGCCAACGGATTCCGTGTGCGCCTTATAGCTGTCGGTGGTGGAGGCATCGACGGATTGGAGCACCACGACCGGCGCATCCCCCAGAGTTTCGGGCTTGCCGCTGATCCCCCCCGATGGAATGGTCAGAACATCCCCCGGATAGATGGTGCCCGCGAGGGGCATCCCATTGGCTTGGGCGATTTCCAGCGGGGTAATGCCATGCTTGCGCGCGATGGCATACAGCGTGTCGCCGGGGCGAATGGTGTAGGCCTGCCCGATCAAGGTCATGCCCGTTGCCTGCTGAACCTCCGCGATCTGCTGAATGGGAGCGTCGGAAACAACGGTAAAGACCTCGCTGATCGGGGCGAGCGGCGCAAGCTCCGCCACCTGAACCGGCTCTGCTACGGCAGGAGCCTCGGAGATCAAGTCGCCCCCCGACGGGAATTCATAGGTCGGGAAGAAACCGGGTGGCAAAGCCTCATAAGGGCGCGGATAGCTCTGGGATGCGGGCGGCAACGCGATATTCTGATCGCCAGGCGCCGTATAGGTCGCGACAGGGGCTTCCTGAACCGGGAACTGAGGCACCGCCGGAAGGCGCGCATCGACGACCGCGCCGTCCTGCTGTTCTTCACGCAGATCGTAATAATCGATAATCCCGGCGACATCATTGCGCGCGGGCGGCGAAGGGAAGCCCGCAAAATCCTGCGGTTCGGACTGCATCAGGTCCAGCGGCGCGCTCTCGATCGGCGTGGCAATCGGGGCGTATAGGGGAACCTGACTGGTATAATCATCGCCCACGATCTGCGTCGGGGCGGCCAAGGGGAGCAGCTCGACCCCCTGAATCGGCGAAGGTGGCGGCAGAAGCTCGGTCTCGACAGGTGCGGAATAGGGAATCGGCGCAGGCAGATATTGCGGCACGTCCGTCACGATCGGCATCCGGTCCAGGCCGATAGAGCCAGCGCCGGGCGACAGCGTTGCGGTTTCGACGCCGCCATAGAGACCCGTATCGATATACCCATCGCTGCGCAGGATCGTTTCATCCGTGAGAAACGGGCCTTGAACGACCGAGTCGAAAGTGGGCACGCTTTGCTGCAATGGCTGGCCATATCCGCCGCTATACGGCGACAGGGACGCAACCTGATTACCCGGCGCATCCAGATAGACGAGCTGGGACTGCGACGTCGGCGGTGTTGCCGCCGGTGTCGTGTAAACCTGTGTTGACTGATACACAGGCAGGCCGGAGCGGGCGCTGTAAGCTTGCGGAGTGCCATTTCCATAGCTTCCGCCCAAATCGACCGTAGCGTAGGAAGCGGGTTGCGAACACCCGGCCAGCAAACCGAGAATAGCGGTGACGCTGACAGAGGCGTAGACCCGGCTCAATCCGTTGTGACGCGACATGAAGAGAAACCTCTCACCGATTAAGATGTATTGAGTAAAGTCTACCAACCCTAAGAAATGCTTAAATAGCTGATCTTCCCTAATAGGGATTATTTACGCTGATCCGTTCAAAAGTGGCACGAAACGCACAGTTAACAACTCTTCATACGTAAATCCGTCCTCGGTTCGCGTTACCTTGATAAGCTGCTGTAAGGTGCTCTCCTCACCGATTGGGAGAATCATGACGCCCCCGATGCGCAGCTGATCCAGCAACGGTCTTGGGGGGTCTTCGGCGGCGGCGGCCACGAGAATACGGTCAAAGGGCGCGTGACGCGGCCATCCTTCCGATCCGTCGCCATGGTCGAGAATGACATTCGAGATGCCCAGCGCCTCCAGCCGCGCCCTTGCCTTCATCGCCAGCGCCCCATGGCGCTCCAGCGCATAGACCCGACGGCACAGACTGGCGAGAATCGCCGTCTGATACCCGGATCCCGCCCCCACTTCGAGCACCTTCATCCGGCTGTCCAGCCCCAGTTCCTGCGTCATCAGGCCGACGACGGAGGGCTGACTGATCGTCTGGTGACAATCGATGGGCAGGGGCAGATTGTCATAGGCGCGGGGCGCGAGTTGCGGCTCGACGAAATGGTCGCGGGGAATGCGGGCCATGACGTCGAGGACTTTGGGGTCGGTTACGCCATCGTCATGCAACGCCCCCAGAAAGGCTTCCATAACGGGCGTCATTCCGCGAGCGCATCCGCAAGCGGGCCAAGGGCCGCCATATCCGTCAGGTCGGCGCGCAGCGGGGTCACGCTGATCTGCGCATTCGCCATCGCTCCGAGATCGGTATCGGGGGCCACCTCGCCCGCATCCCGGCGAAACCGCACCCAGTAATAGGGGTTGCCGCGCACATCGGTACGATCTTCGGCAAAAATCTCATTCACCGCGCGCAGGCCCTGCCTGACCACGGCAAGACCCTTAACCGCCTCGCCGGGAACGGGCGGAAAGTTGACATTCAGGGCCATCCCACGGGGCTGCTCGATGGCGAGGAGGGTCTTGAGCGTTCCGGCGCAATGCGCACGGGCCGCGCCCCATATCTCCTCGTCCAGCTCTTGCCCAAGGCGCTTATACGCCTGACTGAACGCCATCGCGCGAACCCCCGCCGAGGCCGCATGCAATGCCGCCCCCACCGTGCCCGAATAGGGCATATCATCGGCAATGTTGAAGCCTTGATTCACCCCTGACAAGACGAGATCGGGGGCCGATTCCATCACGACGTTCAAGGCCATGGTCACGCAATCGGCGGGCGTGCCATCGACCGCGTATCGGCGCGCCCCAAGCTTTGCGATGCGCAGAGGATCGGCAAGGGTCACGGCCTGACTCTGGCCGCTTTGCTCGGTGGCCGGAGCCACGACCCAGACATCATCCGAGATTGTGCGCGCCGCCTGCTCCAGAATGGCCAGACCCGGCGCATCGATCCCGTCATCGTTGGTAATGAGAACTCGCATCCCGATCTCGCTCGCTGTCGATGTTCCCTGCGTCTTACAATCAGACGCCCTCCGAGGTCACTGTAAAATGACCGGCGGCCCAAAAAGCAGCGCCAGACCGGACACAGCCTTCACAAAGCGTGTTGTTCCTGCACCGGAGGCGATCAGGCCATGCGACACCAGACCGAGGCCCACCCCGATCTGAACCGCCGTCGCAATCGCCCGCAGCGGCGCTTCCGCCAGACCGATCAAGGCCGGATTGGCAACCATCCCCAGCGGAATCAGATACAGGCCGACGCCCAGCGCCATCGCCGTCAACGCGACCTTCAGCCAATCCTCGCCGATCATCCCCGCCGCGATGAAGACCGCGCCGCAAACGGGGGGCGTGATGGTCGAGAGCAAGGCGAACCAGAAGACGAACAGATGCGCCAGCAACGGCTCGACGCCGAGTTTCTGCAAGGCCGGACCCGCGACCGAGATGCAGATGACATAGGCGGCGGTCGTCGGCACCTCCATCCCCAGCAACAGGCACGCGAGCGCGGTCAACAGCAGCGCAGGCCATAGCCGATCGCCCCCCGCCGAAAGAATCAACGAGGTGATTTTTACCCCCAGACCTGTTTGGCCCAGAACACTGATAATGAGGCTGGCGCAGAGGATGATCGCCGCAATGACCGCGATCTGTTCGCCCGCCGCCAGCGCCGCCCGCTGCACCCTGTCCCAAAAGCGCGTCAGACCGGGGCGCAGGGTCGTGTCAAAGGCAAGCAGAACGATCCCGGCAAGAATGGCACTCGCGGCGGCATATTGCGGCGTGTATCCGCCCCGGAACATCCGCTCCAGAAGCACCGCAAAGGGCACCAGAAAGAACGTGCCTGTTATCAGCACCATACGCGCAGTGGGCATCCTGTCTTTGGGCAGGGGTTGCAACGCATAGCGCACGGCATAGGCGTCGATCCCGACCCATACGGTCCCGAAAAACAAGATTGCAGGCAACAGCGCGGCGGCCATGATCGAAGGGTAGGCAATACCCGTCAACTCGACCATCACAAAGGCCCCCGCCCCCATCAGCGGCGGCATGATCTGCCCTCCTGAGGAGGCCACCGCCTCCACGGCCCCCGCAAGACGCTTGGGATAGCCAAGATCGCGCATCGCGGGCAGGGTGATCGCGCCAGTCGAGGCGACATTGGCCGAAGCCGACCCCGAAATCGATCCGAACAGCGCCGAGGACAGCACCGACACCTTTGCCGCCCCCCCGCGCAGGTTTCCGGCGGCGGCGCTGGCAAGGTTCATGAAGCCCTGCCCCGCCTCCCCCGCATTCAGCACCGCCCCCATGATGACGAAGACAGCGATGATCGAGACGGATACCCCCGTCAGGCTGCCCCACAGTCCCCCTTCCGCAATGGTGATGGTGCCGAGAAAACTGCCCAGCGGCAGGCCCGGATGGCCGAACTCGCCCGGCAAATGCTGACCGAACAGACCATAGAGCAACGCCAGCGCGGCAATAATCGGCAAGGGCCACCCGATCGCCCGGCGCGCCATCTCCAGCACGATCAACACGAGCGCCCCCGCGATCCAAAATTGCGGCGCACCCTCCAGATAGCCGTATTGATCGCCCAGCCGCGCCTCGTTCGCCGCGACCCACACGCAGCACGCGCCCCCCACAATCGCAAGCACCACCCCGCTCACCCCCCCGGCGCGCGATTTGGCCAAGTAGACAAACACCCATGGCAAGGCGAGTGCCATATGCAGCGGGCGCGTCACCAGATTGGGGATCAACCCGCTGAAGATCAGCCACAGGTGAAACCCGATGGACACAATCCCAAGCGCAACCCAGATCGACGCAAAAGGCTTGGCGCCCTTCGTCATGGGAAGGCCCTGCCCCAAAGACCGACCCTCCAGAGGGGCTTTCGAAGCAGGGCCGGGCATCTTCTTCAGCGCAGGGCGTCCGGCACGTCGATTTTCACTTCGTCATAATAGCGCAGCGCACCGGGATGCAGCTTGCCGTGGACATTCGCCAGCATCGCGCCCGATACCGCGTTCCACCACGCGGCATCCTCGCCCATCGTGTCCTTGCTGGACCAATAGGCTTTGGTCAGTTCATAGGCGGTATCGTCGCTCATCTGCGTCGTCGTATGGGCGATCACGGGCAGGGATGTCGTCACGGTATCCCCCTCGACCCCCGCATAAGTGCCGCCGGGGATGACAAGGCGTGTGCGGCGCGTCATCGCCACTTGCTCGTCGGTCATCGATAGCAAGGTGATGCCCGTCCCCGCCGCCGCCTCGATCACATTGGGCGCAGGGTAGGAGCCTGCGGTCACAAACCCGTCGATCTGCTTGTTCTTGAGCGCCGCGACCGCCGCGTTCAACTCGACATTGGCCAGCTCGACCGATCCGTCCAACCCGAACAGGCCCAGATATTTCGCGCCCTCCTTGGCTCCGAAAGACCCCTTGCCGATGAGGATTGTCTTGCCCTTCAGATCGGCAAAGGTCTCGACCCCCGCATCATCGCGCAGCACGAAATGCATGGTCAGAGACGGAATCGGGAACAGCGCGCGGATATCCGCAAATTTCGGGTTTTCCTTACCCTCGAACATCGCCTTGCCATTCTGGGCCAGCTTGACGAGGACGGGGGGCGTGGTGAAAACGTAATTGCCCTGACGCCGGGCGGCCTCGGTGACGTTTTGTACCGATCCCTGACTTTCCTCGACCGTTACGATAATTCCGCCATCGGTGGCGGCCTTCACGGCTTCGGCGATCTGTACAGACATCTGGTAATATGACGAGGTGGTTTTCGCCGATTTGAACGTCACCCGCTCCTCGGCCATGGCAAGGGCGGGCGCGGCACAGGCCAACGCAAGAATCGCAGCGGAGCGGAACAGTCTGAGCATAGAAAAGCCTCCCGATTGATTTTCGAAAGACTATGGCGGGATGAATCTGCAGGGTCCAGCAAAAGACCTGCGCTCACAACGCCGGGTGAGAACAGCCAGCGTATCGCGAAGCGGGCCAAAGCGAGCTTCGCGATACCGGGAGAGCACCGTTCAGAAGTGTCAGCTCCGCATCCGTGACCCGTTGGCATCAAAGAGGGGGGCTTCGGTGATGGTCGCTTTGCGGCGTTGTCCCAAGATTTCGATCTCGAAGGCCCCGTCGCCGGTATCCTCCGCCATCGCTTTGGGGATGTAGCCCATCGCGACCGATTTTCCCGCAGCATGGGCGAACCCGCCGGAGGTGATCCAACCGACCGCCGCCGCATCACCGTTATGGAAGACCGGCTCATCGCCGATGGCATCGGCATCATCGGCATCGACGACAAAGGTTTTCAGGCGCAATGCACCCCCTTCCGCCTTCGCTTTTTCAAAGGCGGCGCGGCCGATATAATCCGCCTCCTTCTTCGTCGAGCAAAAGCGATCCAACCCGCATTCGACCGGCGAATAGATGGGCCGGTATTCACGCCCCCATGTGCCGAATTTCTTTTCCAGCCGCAGCGAGAGAAACGCGCGCAGGCCGACATTGCGGATGCCGAATGCGGCGCCATGCTCATGCAGCAGATCGTAGATACGGCGCTGGTATTCCGGCTTCATCCAGATTTCATAGCCCAGATCGCCCGTGAAGCTGACCCGGCCCACGATACAAGGGATACCGTCAAGGGTCATCTCGCGGATATCCATGAATTTCATGGCTTCATGGGAGACATCCTCATCGGCGATCGCCGCCAGCAAATCGCGCGATTTCGGGCCGGAGATCGAGAGGCCGTTCATTCCCAGACCGAGCGCCTCAATCTGTACCGAACCATCGGCGGGCAGATGCTTGAGGAACCAGCGCATATGATACGTCTCGGCGTTCCCGGCCCCCAGAATCAGGAATTTCGGGGCTTCGCTGGCAGGGGTCAGAGGGTTGCCATCGCCGACCTTGGCGATCCCTTCGGAAGCCCCGGCCTTGGGCTTGGTGAGATTGGCGAGCGAGAAATCGCCGATCACCTTGCCATCGTCCTTGAGCATCGGAGCCAGTGTCATGCGGCCCGGCTTGGGGATGCGGCATGCGAGCATTCCGTCGAGCCAAGCCTCTGCGCCCGCGCCCGTCACGATGTATTTTGCGAATCCCGATGCCTCGACCAGCCCAACGCCGTCGCGCAGGGCCTTGCACTCCGCGCCCACATACTCGAAATCGGCGGAGCGGCGGAAGCTGTGCTCGTCCTTCACGCCTTCGGGTGCATACCATAGCGGCACCTCCAGCCCCCAGCCATCGCCCATCTGGGCGCCCGCCGCGATCATCTTGTCATAGACCGGCGTGGTCTTGCCGGGGCGCGCGGCCCACAGTTCCTCGTTCGGGAATTTGATCTGGAAGCGCCGAGAATAGTTCTCGCGGACTTTCTTGTTGGCGTATCTCATCGTGGTCCAGTCGCCGTAACGCGCGATATCCATCGCCCAGATATCGGCCCCCGGATCGCCATGGACCATCCAATTGGCCAGCGACAGCCCGACGCCACCGCCTTGGCTGAACCCGGCCATGATCGCCACGGCACACCAATAGCCCGGCATCCCGCGCATCGGTCCGATCATCGGGTTGCCATCGGGACCGAAGACGAAAGGACCGTTCACGGCCTGCCGGATACCGGCATTCTCATAGGCCGGGAAGTGATCGAAAATCTTTTCGAGCGACGGCATGATCCGGTCATAATCCGGCTCCAGCAGTTCTGACCCGAAATTCCAAGGCGTTTCCTTCGGATGCCATGGCTTGCAATTTTTCTCATAGGTGCCGATCAGCACGCCGTCGCGCTCCTGCCGCGTGTAGAGTTCGGCGGAAAAATCGACGGCATGGCCGACTTCGCGGCCCGTGCGCTCGTTGAATTCGGCGACTTCGGGGAAGCCTTCGGTCAAAAGGTAATGGTGCTCCATGGCAAGGATCGGCAGTTCCAGCCCCGCCATCCGACCGACTTCACGCGCCCAGAGACCACCGCAGTTCACGACGTTCTCGGTGTGGATATTGCCCTTGTCGGTCACAACGGTCCAAGTACCGTCGCCATTGGGCACCGTATCCTCCACCTTGGTCTGTTCATGGATTTTCGCGCCGAGGATCTTTGCCGATTTCGCATAGGCATGGGTGACGCCATAGGGGTCGAGATGGCCATCCAGCGGATCGTAGATCGCCCCGACGAATTTTGACTTGTCGAAGAAGGGGTTCACCTCCAGCGCCTCGTCAAGACTCATCTCTCGCAGATCAAGGCCCAGATATTTGCCCCGCGCAAGGGACATGCGCAGCCACTCCATGCGCTGCTCATCCGCCGCCAGCATCACCCCGCCCGTGCGGTGAACGCCGCAGGACTGTCCCGACAGTTCCTCGATCTCCTTATAAAGATCGATGGTGTATTTCTGTAACTTCGCGACATTCGGGTCGCCGTTGATCGTGTGGAAGCCCCCGGCCGCATGCCAGCTTGACCCACAGGTCAGCACGTCGCGTTCCAGCAGCATAACATCGGTCATGCCTTCACGGGCAAGATGATACAGAACGGATGCGCCGACGACGCCCCCACCGATGACGACGGCCTGTGCAGTATTCTTCATGGTTTCCTCGCGCATGTCAGCGATCCGCCCCGTGACGGCTTTCCGCACCAGACCAACACTCCATGCCCCATGGAGCGCGTCTGAAAGAGACATGTTTTGGTTTTGACGGCGCTTTTGTAGCTCTAGGGACACTCTAGGCCCCTAATCTGCCCCTGATAGAGCAAATACGGTTTTTTACGCTTTAAACGGTTTGTAAGAAGATTTCGACCTGTATTCGAATCATATTCGACACCGAATCTGCGAGATGCAGAGTCTCAAAATACGATTTCCTAACGAAAACCGGGTATATTTCGACACAGTTCCGCCACAATCAACACCTGCGACATCCTGCCGCAGAAGCGATTGTTTTCTTTAAAAATCAATGGCCCGTGAAATCTGAGACATAGTTTGCAACGTCGCGTGATCGTTGGATGTGTCCTTTTTTATTATCAGGTTTACCGATCATCCCGTACAGACATTCGGGTCGCCACCCGATGAACGGATGGCAGTCGCTCGACAATTGAATGAAGATGAGCGACTTCAAACCATTACAGGCAGGAGCTAACCCGTGGCTAAACTCACACTCGCGGCTGTCGTCGCTGCTTCGACCCTCGTTTCCGGTTTCGCTTTCGCACAGGATGTTACCACCGTCGCAACCCCCGAAGCCTATACCGCGCCAATCTATGGCTCCGGTGATGTGGTTGTTGCGATCCCTCAGGTCAATGACAGCGCCGTGCGGACTGTTGATCCCGTCGAGTTCGCAGGCGATGTCGCTGCCCCCTCCGCCACCGCCACGCTCGACATGAGCGGTGCAGACGGTTCGCTGCGCGCCTGCTACGCCAATGGCGGTATTGCTAAACAGCGCGAGGATTTCTCGTATTTCTGTAACTACGAGAAAGACGTGCCGCAGGAATCGACAGCATCGGCCTACACCCTGCCCGCCGGAGCGGATTCGTCCTATCAGGGCACCAACAACATCGCCGATGAAGCGCTTCTCGATTGCGTGAACCGGGGTGGTACGCTGATCCAGCTTGCCGCAAACCTGCAATTCGCCTGCGCGATGTAATCCTCTGATGCGGGGTCCATCTGGACCTTGCCAGACGTGAATGATACGGCTCTCCCGCGCCCATCCTGCGCGGGAGAGTTTTTTGTTTCAGTCACGTCCTATTGCCGCAGCAGGTCTGCGGGTCGGCCTTCTTGGCGGTTCGTTCAACCCAGCCCATGAAGGGCATCTGCACATTTCCCGGATCGCCCTGCGACGACTGCGCCTTGACCGGATATGGTGGCTGTTATCGCCCGGCAACCCGCTGAAACAAGACGCCCCGGCCTCCCTCGACCGGCGCGCCGATGCGGCCCGGACGGTCATCGACGGACATCCCCGCATTCTCGTCACCGGGATCGAGCGCAACCTTGGCACCGTCTACACCATCGATACCCTTCAGGCGCTCAAGGCGCTCTACCCCGCCGTTCGCTTCGTCTGGCTCATGGGGTCCGACAACCTGTCGCAATTTCATCGCTGGCACCGCTGGGCCGCGATCATGCAGACCCTGCCGGTTGCCGTGATGGCCCGCCCCGGCGAGCAGGTGCGCGCGGGCCTGTCAAAAACCGCCCGCCGCTTCCACGCTGCACGCCTGCCCGAAGCCGATGCGGCGGCCTTGCCTTTTCTCGATGCGCCCTGTTGGACAATGCTGACCCATGCGACATCGCCCCTCTCCTCGACGGCCCTGCGCAAAAGCGGAGTATGGCCTTGAGACCCTCGCGGCGGCATTTCATCGCCGGGGTCACCGCTCTCACCGCCCGGCCCATACATGCCCATGCCTCGACCATCCCCGCCGGACGGATCGGCTATACGATCGTGGATATCGAGACCGGCGAGACCCTCGCCTCCCGCGCGGCGGATGACGCCTTTATCCCGGCCTCCACCACCAAATCCATCACGGCGCTGCTCACCCTCTCGACCCTCGCCCCCACGACCCGCTTCACGACCCGTCTGCACGCGACCGGGACGCTGGAAAACGGCGTTCTGGCAGGCGACCTCACCCTCGTCGGCGGGGGGGATGCGGCCCTCGATACCCATGATCTGGCCCAGCTTGCCAAGGCATTGAAGACAAAGGGCGTGCGGCGTATTACAGGGTCGTTCTTCGTGACCGGGATCGCGGCCCCCGAACACGCCGTTCTGAACACGCGCCAGCCCCTTCAGGCAGGGTATAACCCGGCCATCGGTCCCCTTTGCCTCAATTTCAACCGCGTCCTGCTGCGATGGCGCAATCAATCGGGCACTCGGTCGCGCTCGACCCACGCCTATGCCGATAAACGCTCCATTCCCGCGCGGTCTGTGCTGTTTCGCGAACGGCGCGGGGCCGCATCTCCGAAACACGAGGTAATCGATCACCGCGAGGTATGGACAATCCCGGCTCAGGATCTGGCGCGCGATGGCGAACGGTGGTTTCCGGTGCGTCGCCCCAGTCTCTACGCGGCCTCGGTGTTTCGCGACCTATGCACCGCCGAGGGCATCGCCCTGCCCGATCCGCGCGAGACGGCGACCCTGCCGACCAATCCTCCCCTTGCCCTGCACCGCTCGGATGTCGTCTTTGCCCAGATTAAGAAGATGATGACCTATTCCACCAATCTGACGGCTGAAATGCTCGGCATCGCCGCTGCACAGCGGCTCGACGGCGCACCGAAAACACTGGAAGACGCCGCGCAAATGACGGCCGATTGGCTGCACCGGGAGGGCATCATCGAGGGCGAGATGACGCTCGAAAACCATTCCGGCCTGTCAACGCGGTCGCGCATCACGCCGCGCCAGATGGTTGAGGTGCTGCGCGCCGGTCATCGGCGGTTTGGCAGCGGCTTCGTCGGCCTGCATAGCGAAGGTCGATTGCGCGGCCCTAAAACGGGATTGCCGACCTATACCTTTCGCACCAAGACCGGCACGATGCATTTCGTGCGGTGCCTCGCCGGGTTCATCGAGATCGATGGCCGTTCCGCCGCATTCGCCATTTTTCATATGGATGACGACCGGCGCGCGGCCCTCGACGCCCGATACACACCCTATGACGAACGCCGTCCGCGCGGTGCCCGGCGCTGGCTGCGTCAAGCGCTCGATCAGGAGAACGCGCTGTTGCGGGACTGGGTTTCGCGTCGATTGCGCTGACATGCCCGCCCCGCGCCCTATATACCGGCCAGACCCACACCAAGGAGACCCGCGATGACATGGACCGTCTATCTTTCAGGCGAAATTCACACCGACTGGCGCGAGCAAATCGAAAGCGGCGCGCGGGAAAAGGGATTGCCGGTCGAATTCACCGCCCCCGTGACGAACCATGAAGCATCGGACGATTGCGGCGTTGCCATTCTCGGGGCCGAGCCGAACAAATTCTGGCACGATCACAAGGGCGCAAAGCTCAACGCGATCCGTACCCGCACCCTGATGGAACAGGCGGATATCGTCGTCGTGCGCTTTGGCGAGAAATACAAGCAATGGAACGCGGCCTTCGATGCCGGAATGGCGGCGGCGTTGGGAACGCCCCTCATCATCCTGCACGGGGCCGATCATGCCCATGCGCTCAAGGAAGTCGATGCGGCGGCACTCGCGGTGGCCGAGCATCCGGAACAGGTGGTTCAGATGCTCGACTACGTTATCAATGGTGCCCTGCCCGCGTCGTGATGCGGACAGGGAGGGACCGTCAGAACGTGTGCTTGAACACGAGGCCGATGGTATAGCCGGTCACGCCATCCTGACCGATATTCGTCGTGCCCTGAAGGTTGACGGATGTGCTGTGCGTCAACTCTTTGGCCACCGTGGCCGTCAGGAACCCATAGGAATCGTCGGGGCGCGGGGCGACCTGAACGTTCTGCGCCGCACCCGCGACAGAGAACGGCACCCGCACGTCATCATCGTTGAAGTCATGCTCCCAGGATGCGCGCAGGCCAAGGGTCCAGCTTGGATCGGAGGGCGGACGGTAAAACCCGCTCAACGCCGCCGTGCCGCGATACCCGACATATTCGAGATCGCCAACCGTGGCCGCCAGCGCCCCGGAGGAACCACCCAAGGCGGTTTCGGAATAGCCATCGATATCCACGCGCTCATAGGCAAAGCCGAGGCTGGGATTGACGAAGAACCCGTTCCCCACCGGCAGAACCGCGCCGACACTGCTTTTCGCGATGAAATACGTCCCATCGGTATCTGCGTCATAGCTTTCGCGGGCCGATCCGGCGGTAAAGCTGCGGTCGATGTCATAGATATCGATCAGACCGCCCCCGACGAAGCTGTTCACATATACGCCGGGGATGATCTGAGCCACGCCGAACACGCCGCCGATATATAGCCGGGAGTCAAATCCCCCCCGATCTTCGTCAAAATCGATCTGGCCGTGGTCGATACTGATCCCGGCACCGACCATGATATTGGGCGTAATCATCACATCGGCAGCGGCCTTGAGCACCTGCGTCGCCGCATCGAAGCCCGGAACGACCTGTTGCGGATCGCTTTCGTAGAAGCCGAGTTCGGCACCGCCATAAACTTCGACATTGCCGACGGGGCGGCGAATGCGGTTTCCGGTGCCGTCATCGATGAAGAACGCGCCCAGATTGAGCCGCTGTTCCAATCCGATCGACTGCTGGCGCAGGCCCGAAATGATGGCGACGGGGATCACGCCCGCCTGACCGATGGCGACGAGCGCGCCAAAGGCGGCCTCTGCGAGAACGCGATGGGTCAGATTGGTCGGGTGAACCGGGTCGGCAAAGACGCGTTGGTTTCCGTCGCTGATGGTATCGACCCCCACCACGCAGGTAAGCGCCGACCCCGAACATTCGGTCGTCCGGCGCTGATCGATTGCGGCAAAGCCATAGCGGGCGGGGTCTTCGAGCACGTCATTCAAGACCGCGTTGGAATCCACCACCGTAACACGCCCGGCGACGCCTTGGGTCAGGATATCATTGAAGCCCGGTGTCGTGGCATTGCCATCCGTCAACAGCGTCAGGAGGCCCGCACCCTGTGGGGAGGAACCGGTGCCAAGCGGCGTGTTCGTCCCGATATCCGGCACTGTCACCACGACAACATTCGTTGCACCGGCGGCCAGTACACGGTCGACCTGCGCAACCATCTGGTTCGCGGCCACACCGATGGCCTGAACAGCCTCCGGCACCGTACGCAGGTTATCGCCGACCAGCTCTGCATTCGCGAGCACGTCGTTCGACCCGCCCCAGAGGATCACAAGATCATTCGAATTGAACTGGCGATCATTGGCGAGCAGTCGATCGACCTGTGTGGTGATCGGGGTTTGCGTGATGCCCTGAGGAACACGGGTCGCATTGTCCAGCGCGGGCAAAGCAACACGCGCGCCGCCCTGGGCAAAGCCATTGCCACCGACGGGAATGTCATTCGACAGCGCGTCAAGCGCCGTTCCCGCAACAGCCGGAACACCCGTGATGAGATTGGGCTGAAAGCTGACGCCCAGCCGATCGGCCAGAACTTCCGAATAAACCTGACTGGACCCATCGGAGTTATTCGTCGTGAAGCGATAGCCAATGCCATTGGCCTGCGCCGCCAGAAGCGCGGGGGGGATAGGCTGGCTCGCTGCCTGAAGACCCCCGATGCGCTGGGCCGTGGTCGCCCGGCCTGCATTGGAATAGGTTCCCGCATCGCTGAGACTGTCCCCGACGACGAATAATCGATCGATGCGGAATTCCTGAGCGATAGCAGAGGACGTAGATAGGGTGGCCGCGAGCGCAGTGCTCGCGAGCAGTGTCTTGAATTTAAGCGTCATTTCGATCTCCCGTACCCTGCTTTTAAAGCAGGTTATTGTGACTCGCCCCCGAGCATTTCTCTATATTTACACGCCCTATAGGGCGGATACGGTCATTGTACAGACTGACCTTACGTCACTATTCGCCTTATGCTGCGGACTGTTGCGGCTGGAACCTTCCGTAGAAGGTCTCTCCCTTCGATGCGATGTCGCGCAGCAGGTCAGGAGCCTTGAACCGATCTCCGAACTTCGCTTCCAATGCGTCGCAGATCGCGACGACCTCGCTTGGCCCAGTCAGGTCGATCCATGACAGCGGCCCCCCGGACCAAGGCGCAAAGCCCCATCCGAGAATGGCCCCCACATCGCCTTCGCGAATATCGACCAAGACATCCTCCTCCTTCGCCCGGACCGCTTCGAGCACTTGCGACAGGATGAGACGGTTTTTCACTTCCCCGAAATCGGGTTGATCGTCCGAAACGGGGAAATGCGCGCCGAGATCGGGCCACAGGGCCTTGCGCTTGCCCTTTTCGTCATAATCGTAGAAACCCTTGCCGTTCTTGCGCCCGGCCCGGCCTTCGCCTTCGTAGAGCGCGGTAATCACGTCATCCGCGCCCGTGCCGACATAAGCATCGCCCATCTGCGCCTTGGTCGCCGACATAATGCGATGGCCCAGTTCCAGCGAGGTTTCGTCGGTCAGTTGCAGCGGTGCGACCGGCATCCCGATCTGCTTTGCAGCATTTTCGATCAGGATCGGCTTCACGCCCTCGCTGACCATGATCATGGCTTCGTTCAGATAGGGGATGATACAGCGATTGGCGTAGAAGAACCGCGCGTCATTGACGACGATCGGCGTCTTCTTGATCTGGCGCACGAAATCCAGCGCCTTGGCAACCGCCGGATCGCCCGTTTTCTTACCCTTGATGATCTCGACCAGCATCATCTTGTGCACGGGCGAGAAAAAGTGAATGCCGATGAAATTATCGGGGCGACTCGATGCTTCGGCCAGCCCCGTGATCGGCAGGGTCGAGGTATTGGTGGCGAAAATGGCGTCATCGGCGATGACCGCTTCGACCTTTTTCGTGACTTCGGCCTTGATCTTGGGGTCTTCGAAGACCGCCTCGACAATCAGATCGCATTCCTTCAACGCGTCGTAATCGGGGGTGGCCGTGACGCGGGCGAGGATGGCGTCCTTGGCCTCCGCCGTTACCTTCTTGCGCTTCACGCCCTCGTCCAGCAGCCCCTCGATGGTGGCATGGCCCTTGTCGGCAGCCTCTTGATCGCGGTCGATCAGTACGACGTCGATCCCGGCGCGGGCAGAGACAAACCCGATCCCGGCCCCCATCATGCCCGCCCCGATAATGCCGACCTTCTTCACCCGCGCATCGGGCAGATCCGGGCGGCGCGCGCCCTTTTCGATGGCCTGCTTGTTGACGAATAGCGACCGGATCATCGCCGCCGAACGCGGGTCCATCAAGACGGAGGTAAACCACCGCGCCTCGATCTTCAGCGCATTGTCCATATCGACCAGCGCCCCCTCGTAAACCGCCGAGAGCATCGCATTCGTCTGCGGATAAACGCCCGCCGTCTTGCCATGGGTCATGGCCGTCGCACCGAGAAAGGTGGGGAAACCCTGCGGGGTATAGGGCGCCCCGCCGGGGATCTTGAACCCCTTCGCATCCCACGGCTTGACCGCATCGGATTCCGACGATCCCTTGACCCATTCGACGGCCTTAGCAACCAGTTCATCGCCGGGGACAACCTCGTCGATCAGCATCGCGGCCTTGGCCTTTTTAGGGTTCACCAGCTTGCCCTGCAGCAGGTAATCCGCCGCGCCCATGACGCCGAGCATCCGCACCAGCCGCGTCGTGCCCCCTGCGCCGGGAAACAGACCGACCAGCGTTTCCGGCAGGCCCAGTTTCGCCTTTTCGTTATCCGCGCAGAACCGGCGATGGCAGGCGAGCAGCAATTCGAACACACCGCCCAGCGCCGTGCCGGGAGACGCGGCAGCAAAGACCTTGCCGCCCTTACGGGTCTTCGGGTCTGCCCCTGCAACCTCGATCTTGCGATAGAGCGAATGCAGTGCCCAGACAAAGCCGAACAGCGCCTCGCCGACATTGCCACCCTCTGCTGCGGCCTGCGCCTTGATCTGCGCCAGCATGGTCAGATCGACCCCACCGCCCATGTCGTTCTTGGCGGAGGTAATGACCGCGCCCTTGAGGCTGTCATCCGCCAGAACCGTATCGACATGCGCATCCAGTTCACGGATCACATCCGCCGTCATCACATTCATGGAGCGATCCTCCATATCCCATGTGATAATCGCCACGTCGCCGTCGGTTGTGTATTTCCAGTTGGTCATGTCGTTATTCTCCCTGTCGGGTTATTTCTTGGGCACGGTATTCGCGCGGAGCCATAGGCATAGGAAGCCGCCAGACGAACGGGGTCGGTAACGTCTTCATAGCCCGCCAGGTTTCTCGGCCTTGCAAGAGCGGATTCGAGCAGCCCCTCATCCCGGATACCCGGCATACCGCCATAACGCGCAATCTGCTTCGAGTGGATTTCGAGCATCTCGTCTTTGGCGATCCATCTCCATTCTTCGATCATTTCGCGAGTTCTGCGAGTGCTTGATCGTACTCGTCCATGATCTTATCAACCATGTCCATGCGCTCGCTTCGCGCCAGTTTTTGCAAAACTTCGCGATTTTCTTCGATGATGCGCCCTGCGATCTCCAAATCTCTGTCCCGCTCGAAACGCTTGACCAGTAATTCGGAAACTCGCCCCGGATTGATGCTGATTTTATCCCCTTCAAAAACGCCGAGTAATTCCAGGGCTTCATCGGGGATTTCAGCAACCAGTTTTCCAGCCAACCTCTTTACCGTCACTTCCATCGCGGTTCTCCCTTCGCCGCCAGACTATCACACCCGTTCGATCACTGTAGATGCGCCCATGCCCGATGCGATGCAGAGCGTGCACAGCGCGGTGCCCCCGCCCGTGCGTTCCAGCTCGTCGAGGGCGGTGCCGATGATCATTGCGCCGGTCGCGCCAAGGGGGTGGCCCATCGCGATTGCGCCGCCATTGGGGTTGAGTTTGGCGTGGTCGGCATTGAACGCCTGAATGAAGCGCAACACGACCGAGGCGAACGCCTCGTTGACCTCGAACAAATCGAAATCCGCGATGGTCATGCCGGTTTCCTTCAGCACCTTTTCCGTCACGGGGACGGGGCCGGTGAGCATGATGGTCGGGTCGGTGCCGATCTTGGCGGTGTGCCGGATGCGCGCGCGGGGCTTGAGACCCAGCCGCTCGCCTGCTTCCTTGGAGCCGATCAGCAGCGCCGCAGCCCCATCCACGATGCCGGACGAGTTGCCCGCATGATGGACGTGGTTCACCCGCTCCAGTTCGGGATATTTCAGCAAGGCCACTGCATCGAAACCGGGCATCTTCTCGCCCATATCCGCAAAGCTGGCTTTCAGGCCACCCAGCGATTGCATATCGGTGCCGGGGCGCATGTATTCGTCATGATCAAGGATGGTGACGCCGTTCATATCCGTGACCGGCACGATCGACCCCGCGAAGCGCTTCGCCTCCCACGCCGCCGCTGCACGCTTCTGACTCTCGACCGCAAAGGCATCGCATTCGTCGCGGCTGAAACCGTATTTCGTGGCGATGATATCGGCGGAAATGCCCTGCGGGACGAAATAGGATTTCATGGCCGGAATAGGATCGACCGCGATGGCAAAGCCATCAGACCCCATCGGCACGCGGCTCATCATCTCGACCCCGCCCGCAACATAGAGACCCCCGGCCCCGCCCTTCACCTGATTGGCGGCAAGGTTCACCGCCTCCATCCCGGAGGCGCAGAAACGGTTGATATGCAGCCCCGGCACGGTCTCGTCATAGCCCGCCTGAAGCACCGCCGTGCGGGCGATTTCGCCGCCCTGCTCGCCCACGGGTGTAACGCAGCCGAGGATCACGTCCTCGATTTCGCGCGTATCCAGATCGTTACGGTCGCGGATCGCCTCCAACACGGTCGATGCGCATTTAAGCGCTGTGACCTCGTGCAATGATCCGTCTTTCTTGCCTTTGCCGCGCGGCGTGCGGACGGCATCAAAGATATAAGCGTCGGTCATGGTCTACTCCCTCGTCGCAGGCGCGCGACGGTTTGCCTAAAGTGAAGCGCACTCACAGTGAGCCGAATTCCTGATTTGGGACAAAGCCTTAAACCGCTCAATCCCTCGAATATGGGCACGAAAACTGGATAATGGGGCATCAAACAACCGTACAAGAAGACACTTCATCACCAAACTACACCGTAAAAGAAACTTGTTCGCTTCGCTTTTTCGTGACTCGGCGCGCAAAAAGTGCTTCATATTAGAACAGAATTTATCGGAGAATGGTGTAATGTTGGATGGAGTGTCAGGTTTTCCGTTAATGGACGGCATACCGCGTGGGGAAAGCTTCGTGTTCTTCATGCAGATGCAGCAATCCGGTCCGGCCTCTGCCGGGACATCGACTATACGGACTTCCTCCACCGTTACGCGCGTCCCCGGCGGCTTCAACGATAATGCCCAGCCCGCCACGATATCCGAAAACACGACGCGCTTGCCGGGCGATGTCGTTCGAACGGATTCGGTGAAGCAATTCGATGACGGCTCCCGCAGAACCGATGTCCAGATGGACATGCCCGATGGCAGCGTCGCCCTCGACACCGCACGGCGATCGCTCCCCGATGCCGAGGGTTTCCAGAAAGTTCGGGTATGGGAGCGCGCCATCGCCCCCGATGGCACCCAGAGCGGCTCGTTCCGGGTGTTCCGCGTACCGTCCGGGATGGAGATGGATTGGGATTCGGCGCAGGCGCAGCAATTCCTCATCGCATCCGTCGATAACGCCTTGGCACCAGACGGGTCTTTCGCGCCCAGCCAAGCCGCCGAAATCCCCGAAGCCGCCCCCGAAGATACCGAACGCTCAGAAGACGCGCCGACCTCAGCGGCCCGGCGACGCCCCGTCATCCCGCTCGCGACATAGGCATATGGACGCCCCGGCGTCATTCCTTAGCCCTCCGTTCCGAGCGGATAGCCCGGCATCAGGTCATAGGGATGTTGCCAGCCCGGCAATGATTGCACGCGGGTTTTCCACGCCTCGATATTCGGAAACACCTCGTCATCGGCCCATTGATACTCCTCGCGCGGGTAGAACAGATAGCCGGAGCAGGCGATATCGGCGGTCGTGGGACGGTCGGCGGCGATCCACTCGCGATTTGCGAGATGTGCGTCGAGCACCTTGAGCGCTGCGATCACCCGGCCTTTGAGGAATCCGTTCACCGCATCGTTGCGCGCGGCTTCCGGCGCAAAGTTGAGCATGAAGCGATAGATACCCTGAAAGCTGTTGAGCTTGTGGTTTTCCCACAGAACCCAACGCAGGATTTCGCGATGCTCTTCATCGGTCTGCGCGCCAAACTTGCCGAATTGCTTCGACAGGTAGTCGAGCATCACCCCCGATTGGGTCATCGTCGTATGGCCATGCACGAGAACCGGGCATTCGCCCATTTCATTGACGGCGCGAAATTCAGGGCTGCGCGTGGCACCGTTAAAGAAATCAACGAAAACAGGCTCCCAATCCGCTTCGCACAGCGCCAGCATCAAAGCGGCCTTGTAGGAGTGACCCGACTGGGCAAAGCAATGCAGTGTGTAATCGGCCATCGCGTTTTTCCTTGGCATTTTTCAGGCGTTCAACTTCCGTACACCATAACCGCTACCGTCATCGCTTCAACGTCGAGCCGATCACGATTATCGGCCAGACGATATATCTCCGGATGATCCCTCAACTCCGCCACCAACGCCGAGCGTTTCGGGGGCGAAACCGCCGCCATCTCAAAGCCCTGCGCCAGCAAGGGACCGCCGCCCTGGTCGATTTCGACGATCAGCGACCGCTCATGCTGCATGACGAAATTCCTGACCTGCACCCGGCGCAGATCATAAATCGTGTTCCCGACCACCGAAGACACCGCCGCCCCCGGCACCTGCCAGAGCGGCGGAATATGGGAGGGACCGCCAGAACATCCGGCGACCCCAAGAGCCATAAGCGCCAACGCTTCAGAAAGCAGCCGCATCAAGCGCCATCATGCTGCCCGCCCCGGCCTTGATCCGGGAAAGATGGGTCGCCGTCATCGGCATCACGCGCTGCATATAATACCGCGCGGTAGCCAGCTTCGCGTCGTAGAATGCGGGATCATCCGTGTTTCCGGCCAAGGCTTCCTGCGCCGTTTTCGCCATTTTTACCCACATATAGCCGATGGCCGTATAGCCGAAGAGGTGGAGGAAATCGGTCGATCCGGCGGCGGCTTCGTTCGGGTCTTTCATGCCGTTCTGCATGAACCACATAACCGCTTCCTGAAGCTCTTTCGACGCCTGTTTCAGCGGATCGGTGAATTCTGCCATGGCCTCATCATCGGCGTTTTCCTTGCACAGATCCTTGACCAGCGCAAAGAACGCCTGCATCCCCGCGCCGCCCTTCTGGGGCAGCTTGCGACCGATCAGGTCCAGCGCCTGAATACCGTTCGCACCCTCATAGATCATGGCGATGCGGGCATCGCGCACGAATTGCGATTGCGACCAATCCTCGGTATAGCCATGGCCGCCGAAGACCTGCTGCATATGCACCGTCGTCTCGAACCCCTTATCGGTCAGGAAGCCCTTCACAACCGGGGTCAGCAACGCGATCAAAAGGCCCGCCTCGTCGCGCGTTTTCTCGTCCGAATGGCGCAGCTCCTCGTCGATCAGGGTCGAGGCCCAGTAATAGAAGGCCCGCCCCCCCTCGACGAAGGATTTCGCATCCATCAGCATTCGGCGCACATCGGGGTGAACGATGATCGGATCGGCCTTCGCATCGGGAAATTTCGCCCCGTCAAGGGCGCGGCCCTGAACCCGCTCACGGGCGTAATCGACAGCATTTTGATAGGCGATGGAAGCCTGAGACAGCCCCTGCATCCCAACGAGAAGGCGCGCTTCGTTCATCATCAGGAACATGGCGCGCAGGCCCTTATGTTCCTCGCCGATCAACCAGCCCGTCGCCTCGTCATAGTTCATCACGCAGGTGGAATTCCCGTGAATCCCCATTTTTTCTTCCAGTTTGCCGCAGGAAAGCGTGTTGCGCTCGCCCAGCTCCCCGTCGTCTTTGGGCAGGAATTTCGGCACGACGAACAACGAAATGCCTTTCACCCCCTCCGGTCCGCCCGGTATCTTCGCGAGGACCAGGTGAACGATATTCTCGCTCATATCGTGCTCGCCGGAGGAGATGAATATTTTCTGCCCGCTGATCTTGAACGACCCGTCCCCGTTCGGCTCTGCCTTCGTGCGCAGCAGGCCCAAATCTGTACCGCAATGCGGCTCGGTCAGATTCATGGTGCCGGTCCAGTCGCCGGAGATCATCTTTGGCAGGTAGATATTCTTCTGCTGTTCAGATCCGAACCCCTCGATCGCCTTGATCGCGCCATGGGTCAGGCCCTGATACATCGAAAAGGCCATCGCGGCGGAGGAAGCGAACTCGCCCACGATCGCATTGATGAGATAGGGCATCCCCTGCCCGCCATAATCGGGGTTGCAATCGATGCCGGGCCACCCGCCCTCGCATTGCGCCTTATAGGCTTCCTTGTACCCGTCCGGGGTGCGAACAACGCCATTTTCCAGCGTGCAACCCTGCTTGTCTCCGATTTCGTTGATCGGCAGCAGCACTTCGGATGCGATCCGCCCGGCTTCCTCAAGGATCGCGCCGGTCAGGTCGTCGGTCAGGTCGGCATATCCTTCGACACTGGTAGCATCCTGCACACGCAGCACCTCATGAAGCACGAATTGAGCATCGCGGACAGGAGCCTGATAGATTGCCATGGTGGGGGTCCTCCGGGAAGATTGTTTCACTGAGAAAGGGTTGCACCTAGTCGGTCTTTTTCTTGGTCAAAAGATCGGCGACGACATCCATCTGTTCCTGCAATTCCTCGATCGCGATCGCGAGTTCATCGCGTTGACGGCGCATATCGTCCAAGCGCCGCCCTGCAACCTCAAGCGTTCGGGTCAGCTGCGACACCTGCGTATTATCCGTATGGTAGAGGTCGAGCAATTCGCCGATCTCCGCGAGGCTGAAACCAAACCTCTTGCCCCTCAGGATCAACGACAGGCGCGCCTTGTCACGCTGACCAAATCGTCGCCGTGTCCCTTCGCGCGCCGGATGCAGCAAGCCCTTCGCTTCATAGAAGCGCAAGGCGCGCGGCGTGACACCGAACTCGCGACATAACTGAGTGACTGTAAACTTGTCGTTCATCATCGACTCTGAGGATAGCACATTGTTCATGGATTAACCATATAGGTTACGTTGACGTTAACGTCAACATAAATCTGCACCGACCCACCGGGCCGTTCACCGCACAATCAATCAAATCTAAACAGGTATCCCGTAGATATCGGGGAGTTGTCGCGGTCCGGTGCGGCGTCCCATGAGCTATGTGCGGAATTTATGGTCATGATCCACAGTGAGCCTCTCGACGAGACCGCGGAAAAGAAAGCCGATGCCGCAGATAAGATGACTTCTGAGCATGCGATCCCCGTCGCGATACCGGGCGATACAGACGCCGATACAGCCATTGCCGAGGATGCCTCGCATGATCTGGCGGGCGCCCCCCAAACGGTGACGGGATATGACAACCCGGATCAGGATTCGCTCGATTCGGATGTCCAGAATCTCCTCTATGCCCTCGCCGACGAGGAAAACCGGCGGGATGACGCATGGGTAGAAACAGTTCAAAAAATCGACATACCGGCACAGGACGATCCCGACCGGAACGCCATGGAACACTTGGTCGAACTGGACGATGCGCTCCTGCCCGCGTCCCCGACCACCGAGGAAAACCGGCACAAGACGGATACCCTGATCGACGAGGCGCCCTCGGCCACCGTATCGGGCGATCCCGATGACGCCGAATCCTCCTCCGAAGATCCCGCCTTGGTCTCCGATCCTGAACTGACCGATACCGACCGGCAGGAACAGACAAGCACGATGCTGGGTCTTCAGGCGATCAATGCGCTGGATGAAAAGATGACGGCATCGGAGGCCCGCTACGACGGCGCCATGGCGAAGATGGGCCACGCCTTGGGCGTGATCGCCCAGCGGATCGACAGCCTCGAATCGCGCCTCACCGATCAGACCATCTCGAATGTTGCCCTCGCCGCCGCTCCGCCAGAGGTCGAAGATCACAGCGTTGCACCGTATATCGCGCGGGCCGAGCGAGAGCTGAAGGCCCAAAATGGCTCAGGTTCGATGGATATTTTCGACCGGATCGCCAGAGCCGCCGAAACCGAATTCGATGATCAGGCACCCTCCGCAACCACCCGCGTCATCGATAATGCAAGCGACGGTCGCCGCGTCGGCACGAAGAAATGGCAACCCTCCAAGACCGTCAAGCGGCGGATGGAAAAGCTCGAAAAAGCACGCACCGAAGTCGATGAAGCAGAAGCCCCCGCACCGGAGCGGGCCAAACCGGCCGCCCGCAAATTGCGGACCGATCTTGGCCCCGTGCCAGACGAAACGACCCCCGACACCTTACCCGAAGACGCCGATATGAGCGCCAACCCAAGGCAAGACACCATGGCTGACCCCGTTTTCGACCTCCAAGAAGAAGATGATGATGATTCCGGCCTGAGCGTTGTCCCCGGCGCCCGTGGCCGTCGCCGCAATCGCGCCCGCAAATCTCAACTGGACGAAGATTTCGAGAACGTCTTCGCCGAGGGAGAAGACAAACCCTCGATCCAGACCCTGCGTCGCAAGATGCGCCAGCGGCCCACCGACGAACAGGATAGCGATACCGAGAAAAAAAGCGGTCGCCTGAGTGGCATCATCGGTAAAAAATCCGCGAAGAAGGCCAAACCTGCCGAGGTCGAGATCGAGGATGAAGACGACGATCTGACCGCCGCTTTCGATGCCGAGGAAGAAACGGGACAGGCGCCGAAATCCAGCAAGAAAAACAAGGCTATCGCCATCAATGAAGCCGATGACGATGAGTGGGACGATGACGATGCGCCCGTACGTTCCGGGCGTCGCCCCGTGCTCTACATGCTGATTGCCGGATTGGCGGCGGCGGGCTTCTTCGCGTGGAAAACCCTTATCGGGTGATCCCGCCGCGCGGCGGGTCTCACTCCGCCGCGATCTTCTTCGCCCGTTTCTTTGGCGCGGCTTTCTTTTTCGTCGGGGCCGCGCGACCTTTCAGCATACCGACGAGATAGCGCCCGGTATAGCTTTCGGTGACGGCGGCCACATCTTCGGGCGTGCCGGTCGCGACGATCTTTCCGCCGCCATCGCCCCCTTCAGGACCAATATCCACGATCCAATCGGCGGTCTTGATGACATCGAGATTATGCTCGATCACGACGACCGTATTGCCCTGCTCCACCAACTCGTGCAGGACGGCGAGCAAGCGATTGACGTCTTCGAAATGCAGGCCAGTGGTCGGCTCGTCAAGGATATAGAGCGTGCGGCCCGTGGCGCGCTTGGCCAGTTCCTTCGAGAGCTTTACGCGCTGCGCCTCGCCCCCGGACAGGGTGTTCGCCTGTTGACCGACCTTGATATAGCCCAGCCCCACCCGCTCCAACGTCACCATCTTTTCGCGGATGGAAGGCACGGCCTTGAAAAACTGTGCCGCATCCTCGACCGTCATATCGAGAACATCGGCAATCGATTTATCCTTATAGCGGATTTCGAGGGTTTCGCGGTTGTAGCGCTTGCCATGACAGACATCGCAGGTGACGTAGACATCGGGCAGGAAGTGCATCTCGATCTTGATGACCCCATCGCCCTGACACGCCTCGCAGCGACCACCCTTCACATTGAAGCTGAACCGCCCCGGCTTATACCCCCGCGCCTTTGATTCCGGCAGGTTGGCGAACCAGTCGCGGATGGGGGTGAAGGCGCCGGTATAGGTCGCCGGATTCGAGCGCGGCGTGCGTCCGATGGGGGATTGATCGATATCGATGACCTTGTCGAGATATTCCAGCCCCTCGATCCGCTCATAGGGGGCCGGATTGGTGCGTGTGCCATTGAGCGCGCGGGCGGCAGCCTTGTAGAGCGTCTCGATCGTCAGGGTGGATTTGCCGCCCCCCGATACCCCGGTGACGCACACCAGCACCCCCAGCGGAATGCTCGCGGTGACGCCTTGCAGGTTATTACCAGTCGCGTTCTGCACCACGACCGATTTGCCGGTTCCCTCGCGGCGCACGGCGGGGATTGCGATTTCCTTCTTGCCGCTGAGATATTGGCCGGTGAGGGAATTGTCGTCGGCGATGACCTGTTCGGGCGTACCGTGGGAAACGACCTGCCCCCCGCGCACCCCGGCACCGGGACCAATATCAAAGACGTAATCGGCGCTGCGCACGGCCTCCTCGTCATGCTCGACGACGATCACGGTATTGCCGGTATCGCGCAGGCGGCGCAGGGTTTCCAGCAGACGGTCATTATCCCGCTGGTGCAGGCCGATGGACGGCTCGTCAAGCACATAAAGAACGCCGGTCAGGCCAGAGCCGATCTGGCTCGCCAGCCGGATACGCTGGCTCTCCCCTCCCGACAATGTACCGGAGGTCCGCGAGAGGGTCAGGTATTCGAGACCGACATTGTTCAGGAAACCAAGCCGCTCCTTGATCTCCTTGAGGATTTTCTCGGCGATCTGCTGTTGTTTCTCGGTCAGGGTATCCCAGAGCGTATCGGCCCAGTCAAAGGCTTGCCGCACCGACATCTGGGTGATTTCTCCCGCATGTTTGCCATCGAGCTTCACGGCCAAAGCCTCCGGGCGCAGCCGGTGGCCATTGCATACATCGCAGGGCTTATTGGATTGATACCGCTCGAATTCCTCGCGAATCCAGTTGGAATCGGTCTCGCGATACCGGCGGGTGAGATTGGGGATCACCCCTTCGAAATTCCGGGCGACCTCATAGACGCGGCCCCCGTCATCGAAGCGGAACTTGATTTTTTCCTTCGTCCCGAACAGCAGCGCCTCGCGCAGTTTTTCGGGCAAATCGCGCCACGGCTCCTGTACGCTCCCCTTGAAATGCCGGGCGACGGCATCGACGGTCTGCTTGTAATAGGGCGAGGGCTGACCGGATTTTGACCAGGGGGCCAAGGCGCCGCCATAGAGCGATAGATCCTCGTCCGGCACCACGAGGCGCGGGTCGAAGAACAGCTCCATCCCCAAGCCATCGCAAGCGGGACAGGCTCCCGAAGGCGCATTGAAGCTGAACAAACGCGGCTCGATCTCGCCGATGGTAAAGCCGCTGACCGGGCACGCGAATTTCTCGGAAAACGTGATGCGCTCAGGGTCGCCTTCACTGGGGGCCGTCTCGATGATCGCGATACCATCCGCAAGGCCCAGCGCGGTCTGGAAACTATCGGCAAGGCGCGTGGCCATGCCCTCGCGCACCACGAGGCGATCAACGACGACATCGATGGAATGGCGGAATTTCTTGTCGAGGGTCGGGGCGTCTTCGATCTCGTAGAATTCACCGTCGATCTTCAGCCGCTGAAACCCGTCTTTCCTGAGTTGCAGGATTTCCTTGCGATACTCGCCCTTGCGGTCCCGAACGATGGGGGCGAGCAGGTAGAGGCGCGTTCCCTCCGGCATCGCCATCACCCGATCGACCATCTCCGACACTTGCTGCGCGGCGATGGGCAGGCCGGTCGCGGGGGAATACGGCACCCCGACACGTGCGAATAACAGACGCAGATAGTCGTAGATTTCAGTGATCGTCCCGACCGTCGAGCGCGGATTGCGACTGGTCGTCTTCTGCTCGATGGAGATGGCCGGGGAGAGACCCTGGATCAGATCCACATCCGGCTTTTGCATCATCTCCAGAAACTGCCGCGCATAGGCCGAGAGGGATTCGACATATCTGCGCTGCCCTTCGGCATAGATTGTATCGAAGGCGAGCGATGATTTTCCGGATCCAGAAAGACCCGTAAAAACAACAAGCTGATCGCGCGGAATGTCGAGATCGACCCCCTTGAGGTTATGCTCCCGCGCGCCGCGCACGGAGATATATTTCGTCTCGGCCATGCCGCGCGCCTCGCCCTGAATAAAGATGGTCTTTCTCGACCTCGATATAGAGCGTCTGCGCTATCGGCAACAGAGACAGGCACCGTGCCTACGTTTCATCGCCCCCGATCAACGGGAGAGGATCACCATCGTTTCCGCGCCCGCACAGTTTGGGAGTCGCCAGTCCATGCGGCGGCAGCCTTCGAGGGGTCGGATACGACGCGCAGCCGCATCGCGAGTTTCTTTTTCTTTTCGTCAGGGACATCCCCCGCCCGTGCCGATGACAGAACAGGCAGCAAAACCCGGTAAACCAGCCCCATAACCAGCCCGGCAAAACAGCAATAAAGCAGGTTTTCATCGAACCGGACATTCTGAACGATCAATTCATCGCGCATATAGGGCCGGTCGAGCCACGCCGAAAGCGCGACCCAAAGCGCCCCTCCCGCAATCCCACCGCTGAGGATATGCAGCAGCACATGGGGCAACATACTCGAAAACACGCCCATAAACAGCATCAAGCACATGGCGAACACAATCATGGATGCACCCAGAATCACCACCGTCTCCAGCGGGAAATCCGTAAAGATCACGAGGACCGGAAAGATGAAGCCGTCCGGATCGTAAAAAATCGCCGCCACCATGCCGGTAACCATCATGCCCACAATCGCCGATGCCACAGCACTGCCGAGATGAAATATGCCCGTTATCTGTGGACGCGATGCCTGATTGCGCATGATGTCATCCCTCGCGTTATGCGTAAAATAAGCGGGCATCCCCTGACCGCATGATTTCGCGCATCAGGGGCAACCGCTTCCGGTGGACACCCTATAGGCGTATCCTGAAAAAACGGTTGCTTCTGCCTTTACACCGCACTGCACAAAATATCCTTGCGCCGCCCGTGACGAAATGTCATGCAAGCGAACCGCCGGAAACCATTCCGAAAGTTGCGCGACCCATACCAGCGAGACGCCCCATGGATGCCATTACCGATACCCTCAAGAACCAGCCGGTCAAGGACCTGTACGAGATGGGCGAAATCCCCCCCCTCGGCCATGTTCCCAAACAGATGTACGCCTGGGCGATTCGAAAGGATCGTCAGGGCGAACCTGAACAGGCCATGCAGTTGGAAGTCCTGCCCACATGGGAACTGGACAGCCATGAAGTGCTCGTCTTCGTGATGGCCGCTGGCGTCAATTACAATGGCGTCTGGGCGGGTCTGGGGGTTCCGATCTCGATGTTTGACGTCCATAAGCAGGATTTCCACATCGCCGGGTCCGACTGCTCCGGGATCGTCTGGGCCGTGGGCGACAAGGTAAAGCGCTGGAAAGTCGGCGACGAGGTCGTTGTGCATTGCAATCAGGACGATGGCGATGACGAGGAATGCAATGGCGGCGACCCGATGTTCTCGCCAACCCAGCGTATCTGGGGCTATGAAACCAATGACGGCAGCTTCTCGCAATTCACGCGGGTGCAGAGCCAGCAATTGATGCCTCGCCCGCGTCATCTGACCTGGGAGGAGAGCGCGTGCTACACGCTGACGCTGGCCACCGCCTATCGGATGCTGTTCGGCCACCGCCCCCATATCCTGAAGCCCGGCGACAATGTGCTGGTCTGGGGCGCTTCGGGCGGGCTTGGCTCCTATGCGATCCAATTGATCAATGCGGCGGGCGCAAACGCCATCGGCGTCATCTCAGACGAGGACAAGCGCGATTTCGTGCTCAGTCTCGGCGCGAAGGGCGTACTGAACCGCAAAGATTTCAACTGCTGGGGCGAAATGCCGACCGTCAATACCGACGAGTACAAGGCGTGGTTCGCCGAAGTGCGCAAATTCGGCAAAGCGATCTGGGACATCACCGGCAAGGGCAACAATGTCGATATGGTGTTCGAACATCCGGGGCAGGCAACCTTTGCCGCATCGGTCTTCGTGGTCAAACGCGGCGGCATGGTCGTGATCTGCGCCGGGACGACGGGCTATAATCTGACCATGGATGCGCGCTATCTTTGGATGCATCAAAAGCGGGTGCAGGGCAGCCATTTCGCAAATCTCAAGCAGGCATCGGCGGCAAACAAGCTAATGGTCGAGCGCCGCCTCGATCCCTGCATGTCAGAAGTCTTCGCCTGGCGCGATATCCCGAAGGCCCATACGAAAATGCTGCGCAACGAGCACAAGCCAGGCAATATGGCCGTGCTGGTCAGCGCAAAGCGACCCGGTCTCAGGACATTGGAGGATGCGCTGGAGGCGTAATCCTACCGGCGGGCCAGAGCCGCCCGGCCCCGCGCCCCGTCACACCTCCTGCTCGCCCTCGACCACGGGACCGGCAAAGACCAGCCCCGTGGCAAAGGCGGCAAAGCCCAGCATGACGACCGCCAGAATCTCCGGCCGGTCGTCATGCAGCAAGGCCACCGACCCCGCGCCCAGCGCCGCGCCCGCGCTCTGACCGATGCTGAACAACACCCCCGCCGTCGCGCCCAGCGCCTTTGGCACAGAAGCGAACATCAGCACCGGGGCCGCCGCAAACAAAATGCCAAGGCCCAGCGAAAACAGCGACATCGCCACGAGCATGGTAATCGCCGTCAACGCCTCCGCCACAGTGATTCCGAGAAACACGAGCGCCCCCGCCACCCCGAAGGTCGCGCCAATCTTCGTCAGGCCGAACACGCTGACCCGCTCCGCAAAGCGGTTCGCCGCCGTCGCGCCGATGATATAGGCGATGACACTTGCACCATAATAAAAGCCGTAATCCTGCGTCGGAATCCCGAACCGCTCGATAAACAGATACGGACCGACGGTGATATAGGCGAACAGCCCCGCAAAGGTCGCCCCGATGGCGAGCGCAAAGCGCAGAAACACCGAATTGCGCAAAAGCCGCCGATAGCGCCGCAATGACAGCCTGACATTGAACGGCGCGCCGCCGCCCCCTTCCGGGATCATCCGCCAGACCATGACAGCGGCCATCGTGCCAAGGATCGACAGCAAAACAAAATTCGCCCACCACCCGGCCCAGACATGGATAAAGCCGCCCAGCAACGGCCCAATGGCCGGGGCGATCCCGATGGAGGCGCCATAGAGGCTGAGAACCTTCACCGCCTCCGGCCCCCGGAACAAATCGCGGATCAACACGACGCATAACACGGATGCCACGCTGCCGCAGGCCCCCTGCAACCCGCGCAGAACAATCAGGGTCCAGATATCCGGCGCAACGGAGCACAGCATGCTCAGCACCGCAAACAGCGCCATCCCAATCGCCAGAACCCGCCGCCGACCGAAATGATCCGCCAACGGCCCGACCAAGAGAGGCCCCAGCGCATAGCCCACGAAATTGACACTCATGGTCAGCTTCACGGCCCGGTCGGTCGTGCCGAATACCTGATCAAGCTCCGGCAAACTGGGCGTGTAGAGATCCGTGGACAGGATCGACGCCCACATCGCAAGAATCAGCGCTGCCGGGACATGCCAGGTAAAGCGGGAAGACGGATCAGGGGCGATTTCGCGACTCACAACTGCCTTTCGGAGAGAACAGACCTCACCCCCTCACTACAGCGAATGATGGCAATGCTGAACCCGAGAAAACCATGTTTCGCGGCCCGCCCTGCGCGAAACTCCGCCTATAGCCACCGGCGCGTGCGCGCAGTATAGGCGCGCCATTCGTCGCCCAATGCCCGCTCGATATGAAATTCCTCTCCCGCGATAAACCGGCGCTGGATCACCGCCATGAACAGCGGAACGCACAGGAATGCCGAGACGGCCCCCAACCGGATGGCCCAACCCCCCGCAATCACCGCCATGCCCAGATAAATCGGATTGCGCGATAAGGCGAACGGCCCCCCGGTGATGAGCGTTGTCGGTTTACGCCGGGGATGGATCGGGGTGCTCGCCCGGTGAAAATGCACCGCGCTCCAGAGGATCAGCCCCAGCCCGACAACGATCACCACCCCGCCCCCCGGCATATCGAGCCGCAGGATCGGCAAGATCGCCGATATCAAGGATTGCACCAGAAGCGTCCCAAGAAGCCAGAGCGGCGGGATATCGAGGCGCTTTGACAGCGGGACGGGGGTGCCGTGTTTATCCTTCATGACTCAATAGAAGCTTGTCGTCTGGGGGCGCTGGATCTGCTGCGGCAATCCCTCCACCGGCAAGACGCGGTTATTGCCCCGTGGGTCGATCTGGATGCGGCAGGTCTCGCCCGCATTCACAACACGATCACCGGGCAGGATTTCCTGAGCGAAGGTTAGTTCCTGTCCCTTGGCGTTCAGGATCGAATATTCGAGGCCCGGACGTTGATCCACCTGCGCCCCGATCCGGTCGCCGACAAGGCCCCCGGCGATCCCCGCCGCCAATCCACCCAAGACGGTGGCGACCGCCTGTCCACTGCCACTGCCGACCTGATTACCGAGCGCACCGCCCGCGACACCCCCCGCGACCGTGCCGACGATCTGCCCGATTTCCCTGCCGGTCTCGCCCTGAATCGTGATGGTGCGCACGGCCAGCACCCGGCACCGCTCGACGCGCTTGGCAACGCCAACCTCACCGGAGGAATACACATTCTGGCTCGCCGTCGGCGCACAGGCGGTCAGGGCGACAAAGGCGAAGGGCAGGACAAGCATCTTGGACATGGAAACCCTCATGAAGTGGATGAACCAATACTATCCTTTACCGGCGATATGCGGCAACGGCGAACACAGCCCAGCCCAGCACCGCAATCCCATGGGCGGAGAGGGTTGCACCCCCTTGAAAAAGCATGATTTTCACAAGATCGCCCCCGCCCGGCGGCGCCTTGATCACGGTTTGCCACGGCAATGTGTCGAAAATCATGATGTAATAGACATAATAGATTTGTGGCGAAAGCCAGACAAACCCATAGAAAGCGAGCGCCGCGATGGCCAGTCGCACGGGCAACGGTTTTGCCCGTGCCAGCCCTGCGGTCATCCAGATCAACGCGCCCGATAACAGGATCGACAGAAGAACAAGCCCCGCCCTGCCCATCGGCGACAGTGTGAAGAAGGAATCGCCCTCATACATGGGCTATTCTGCCGCCTGCGGCGTCCTCCGATCCCGGATCAGGCCCAGTACATTGCGCGCGGCATCGGGAATGTTCGTGCCGGGACCGAAGATGGCGGCCACCCCGGCGGATTTGAGGAAATCATAATCCTGCGCCGGGATCACGCCGCCGCAAATGACCAGAATATCCTCCGCCCCCGCCTCCCGCAGCGCCGCGATCAGGGCCGGGGCGAGGGTCTTGTGCCCCGCCGCCTGAGACGACACGCCGATGACATGCACGTCATTGTCCACGGCGTCCTGCGCCACTTCTTCGGGCGTCTGGAACAAGGGACCGACATCCACGTCAAAGCCCATATCGGCGAAGGCCGTGGCGATCACCTTCGCACCCCGGTCATGGCCATCCTGCCCCATCTTGACGACCAGCATCCGGGGGCGGCGGCCCTCTTCGGTGGCGAAATCCGTCACATCCTTCTGGATCGCGGCAAAGCCCTCATCGCCCTCATAGGCGGCGGAATAGACGCCCGCGAGGGTTTTGACCTCGGCCTTGTGCCGCCCGAAGGCGGCCTCCATCGCATCGGAAATCTCGCCAACCGTCGCACGGGCGCGGGCGGCCTCGACGGCGGCGGCGAGCAGGTTGCCGCTGCCCTTCGCCGTTTCGGTCAATTGCACAAGGGCCGTGTCGCAGGCGGCTTGATCGCGGCTGGCGCGCATCGTTGCCAGCCGGGCGACCTGCGACTCGCGAACGGCAACATTGTCGATATCCATGATCTCGACCGGATCGGATTTGGCGGGGCGGAAGCGGTTGACGCCAACGATGACCTCCTCGCCCTTGTCGATGGCCGCCTGTCTGCGCGCGGCGGCCTCCTCGATCCGCATCTTCGGCATGCCGGACGCGACCGCTTTTGTCATGCCGCCCAGATCCTCGACCTCCTGCATCAACTCCCATGCTTCATTGATCAGGTTCTGGGTCAGGCTTTCGACATAATAGCTGCCCGCCAGCGGATCGATGACATTGGCCACGCCGGTTTCATGCTGGAGAATAAGCTGTGTATTGCGCGCGATCCGAGAGGAAAACTCGGTCGGCAGGGCCATCGCCTCGTCAAAGCTGTTGGTATGCAGGCTCTGGGTTCCGCCCAGCACCGCCGCCATCGCCTCATAGGCCGTGCGGACGATGTTGTTATAGGGGTCTTGCTCCTGAAGCGAAACGCCGCTCGTCTGGCAATGGGTGCGCAGCATCGAGGATTGAGGTTTTTTCGGCTGAAACTCATCCATCACCATCGACCAGAGCACCCGCGCAGCGCGCAGCTTTGCGGCCTCCATGAAAAAGTTCATGCCGATGGCGAAAAAGAAGGACAGGCGCGGCGCAAAGGCATCGACATCCATGCCCCGCGCGATGGCGGTGCGCACATATTCGCGCCCATCCGCGATGGTGAAGGCCAATTCCTGCACCAGCGTCGCCCCGGCCTCTTGCATGTGATAGCCGGAAATCGAAATGGAGTTGAATTTCGGCATGTTCTCGGCGGTATACCCGATGATATCCGCCACGATCCGCATCGATGCTTCGGGCGGATAGATATAGGTGTTGCGGACCATGAACTCCTTGAGAATGTCGTTCTGGATCGTGCCTGAAAGCTTTGACACATCGACGCCCTGCTCCTCGCCCGCGACGATGAAATTCGCCAAAACCGGGATCACCGCCCCGTTCATCGTCATCGAAACGGACATTTCATCGAGGGGAATCCCGTCAAACAGGATTTTCATATCCTCAACGCTGTCGATGGCGACCCCGGCCTTGCCAACATCCCCGACCACGCGCGGATGATCGCTGTCATAGCCGCGATGGGTGGCCAGATCGAAGGCGACGGACAGGCCCCGCTGACCGCTTTCCAGAGCCTTGCGGTAAAAGGCGTTCGATTCTTCGGCGGTGGAAAAGCCCGCATACTGGCGCACAGTCCAGGGACGGCCCGCATACATGGTGGCCTTTGGCCCGCGCAGATAAGGAGGCTGACCCGGCATCGAGACCGCCTCGTCTCCGCGCAGATCGGCGGCGGTGTAGAGCGGTTTGATATCGATGCCCTCAGGCGTTCGCCATGTCAGATCGTCGAGCGGACGGTCCTTCAGCTCCTTCTGCGCCTGCGCCTTCCAGCCGTCGAGATCACCCGTATCGCTCATTACCCGTCCCTTTCCGTTTGCAGCGCAACATTATTGCGTTGTGACGGCAGCGGCAAGAGGGGGCAATGATCCGGTAATGTCTCCGTTGAAAAACATGGATTTTGCGCAGCATCGCTCCGCTATGAGCGCGAAGCCATCATGAACCGAGGAGCGAAAACCTTCCAAATCTCAAGCGGTTTCGGAGGTAGTTTTTGGTGGGCTGACAAGCTCTTATGCAACTCAGTCACACTATAGTGGTTGCTGCAACTAAACCTTGCTGGCAAAAGAAAAACCCGCCGCAACGCGACGGGCTTCCTTATCGTGTAGCGAATGAGGGGAGCTTGCGCTTTCGATCCTCAATGCTTCTGAAACTATATATGCATGGGAAAAGCTTAATTGTCAATGAACGCACCTTTCACTGCCGACCAACTTCATCACCTACCTAACGTCCTATCCGCTCCTAGATTCGCAAGATATCTTCAGAGCACAGGCAACGATCGAGAGCATGCCCTCAAGCTGTATCGTTGGAACATGGCGGTGTCAGCGGCTTTTGCGATTCCATTGCATCTTCTTGAAATATCGGCAAGAAACGGTGTTGTGCAGGGCATAGAGGCGATCCATGGGGGCGCCTGGCCCTGGACGCAAGGCTTTATCCGCACTCTTCAAAATCCTACAGATCGCAGAAAGTTCAACCCACGCCGCACCCTTGAAAAATGTGCGCAACGACATCAAACGGCTGGCAAAGTTGTAGCGGACATAAATTTTGGTTTCTGGGAACGCATTCTGCTCAGTGGCCAGCAAAACATCATCTGGAACACCCAGTTTGATCTATGCTTTCCCGGCTCACCTGCGGCACAACCCTCGACCATCCGACGCGAGGAACTCCGACGAGACGTTGAACAGATACGAAAATTCCGCAATCGGGTTGCTCATCACGAGCCAATTTTCATGCGCAATCTTCAGAACGATCTGCAGCTTATCTTGAAAATAGTAGAATGGCGCAATCCAACCGCTTCTCTATGGCTTCAGGACATCGAGGCTGTCACGGAGTGGCTTGGGAAGCACCCGTAAATCTCCAAAACTCATACGTTTCTGTCACAGGCGAAAATCACCGCTTTTGATCGCTCCCAGCGATTTGCAGACACTGTTCTGTGCACCTCAGAATCGATTTTCGAACTGAGGCGCGGCTAATGATCCCCTATTCGTTGAAAGCCTTCTTCACCTTTACGGCCAAATCCTTGAGTGAAAACGGCTTGGCGAGGAAGTGGAATTGCTCGTCATCCATCATCTCCTCACGGAAGGCATCCTCGGCATAGCCGGAAATGAAGATAAACCCGATTTCGGGGCGCATCTTGCGCACGATGCGCATCATTTCCGGGCCGGTCATCTCGGGCATCACAACATCCGAGACGATCAGGTCGATGGCTTCGGGGTTTTCGGTCACGACATCGATGGCCTCTTGTCCACTGGAGGCGGCGGTCACGGTATAACCGCGCAGCTCCAGCGCCCGCACCGCAAAGCTGCGCACCGAATCCTCGTCCTCGACCAACAGCACCCGCCCCGTCCCGCTCAGATCGCGGGGGGTCACGGCGTCCTTTTTCGTCGTATCGGCCTCGGCCTCTGCGGGGCCGTGATAGCGGGGCAGGAAGATGCGGAAAGTGGTGCCCTTGCCCAGCTCGCTCTCGCAATAGATGAAGCCTTCCATCTGCTTGATGATACCGTAGACGGTGGAAAGGCCCAGCCCCGTGCCCTTGCCGGTGGCCTTGGTCGTGAAGAACGGCTCGAAAATGCTTTCCTGATCGGCCTTGGAAATACCCGTGCCGGTATCCGACATCTCGACCATCACCCATTGCGCGGCGGGGATCGGGTCATAGCCGAACCCGGCCACCTCATGCGGCTCGACATTGCGGGTCGTGACCATCAGCGTCCCGCCGCCCTGCATCGCATCACAGGCATTGACGGCGAGATTCATGATCACGCGGTGGAATTCGCTGCGGTCGATGCGCACCCGCCCCAGATCGCGCGAATGATGCGAGCGGAAGGTGATGCGCTCGGTGATATACGGTTTGAGCATAAAGCCCATTTCATCGAGCGTTTCGGCGAGTTGCGTCACCTGCCGCCGCATCGTCTGACGACGCGAGAAGGCAAGAAGCTGGCTGATGGTCGATGCGGCGCGGACGGTCTGGCCTTGAATCTGGTATAGATGGTCGAAATCGGGGTCGCCCTCGTGATGGCGCAGCATCAGCAGGTCGCAATGACCCCGGATCGCGGTCAGTACGTTGTTCACATCATGGGCGATGCCCCCGGCGAGCTGACCCACGGATTGCATCTTATCGGCCTGCGCCAGCTTGCGCTCGATCACCTTTTCCGCACTGACATCCATGACATAGGTGAGCATCATCTCGCCCTTATCGGTATCGATCCGATGGGCGTGGAACTGTGCTTCATGCTCTTTTCCCGCCTCGCCCGTCAGCTTTATATCGAGGGGCGAGCTGGGCGCGGCGCCATTCGCGATGGCCCGCAGGCGTTCATTGACATCGGGGCGGTCATCCAAACGCACGGCGAGGGAGATTTCGGCCCCCACCCGCGCGGCCCCGCCTGACATGCTGGCCAGACGGTCATTCGCTTCCAGCACCAACCCGTCAAGATCGGTCACGGCCACCGCGACCGGCGCATCGTCGAGCAATCGCACAAGGCGGCGCACCTCGCCCCCCGCCTCACTGACGGGGCGCTTGCGATCCAGAATGACAAAGGATTGCGCGACGCCCTCATGGTGATCGAACTGGCAGTATTTCTGAATGACCCGCACCATCCTGCGATGCCCGCTGGACGTGGCCAGCATGGCCTGTTTCTCGACGGTTTCCCCATCGCGCGCAGAAGCGGAGCATAGAAGGGCGGCATCTTCACCGAACAAAGTCGTCAAGGTGATCTGGTCACCGTCTTCGAGATCGGCATCAAGGCCGGTCAGCTGCTGCATCGCCGGATTCATCTCGACGACGGACCCGCTGGCATCGGCGCTGAAATACGGGATCGGGGCATCCGACATATCGAAGGGCAAGGCCCCTGGCTCCTCGAAATCGGGCATTTTGGGCGCAACGGCGATCGACCACAGGAAAAAGCGCGCATTGCGCTGGCGCGTGATTTCGACACTCGCATCCGCCGCTTCACCCGCCTGCACGACCGAGAACATCTCGAAAGCGGCCCCCTCGGTGCCCGCGCGACGCATGGCGCGGTAGATGGCGGCATCGGCATCGGCGTCATTGCCCAGCAGGCTGCGCATTTTCGATCCGTCCGAAATACGCCCCCCCAGACTGACGGCAAGGGTTCGGGCGGCCTCGTTATGCTCGACCATCACCCCAAGCGCATCGGTCAGGAAAAAGGCGGTTGGCGCATTTTCGAGAATCGAGAAATCGGGTGTATCGAGGCCCTGACGATCACGACCGGGCCGTGAGAAAAGCGCAAGCCCGGCAAGGATGGCGACCGTCGATGTCTGACCAATCAAATGGGCGACGTTCAAGGCTTCCGTCAAGATCATCCGATACTCCCAGCAATATACAATGTTATTGCATAGGTAAGGGGACTTAACACGCAGTTAAATTAACGATTCCGACAAAGAATCCGTCACATTCGTCACGCGCAGGGTGCAGATGCAGGCTCTGTCCGGCGGTCAGAAAGGGATGGCGGGCGAGCAGGGCGTCGATCCGCGCCTCGTTTTCGACCCGCAGAACCGAACAGGTGGCATAGACCAGCACGCCGCCGGGGCGCAGATAACGCAGGGCCGCGTCGAGCGCCGCGTCCTGAAGGGCGGTCAGGCGGCTCAGACCTTCGGGCGTCAGGCGCCATTTTCCGGCAGGGTCGCGCCGCCACGAGCCGGACCCCGAACAGGGCGCATCCACAAGCACCCGGTCGCAAACCCCCTCCAAAGCCGCCAGATCGCACTTTTGCAACCGGGTGAGGCATCTCACCCCCGCGCGCCCTGCCCTCTCCGGCAGATCCGCCATGCGGCCCGGCTCCACATCATAGGCGAACAGGCGACCCTGATTTTGCATTGCGGCGGCGAGCGCAAGGGTCTTGCCCCCCGCCCCGGCGCAGTAGTCGAGCACTGTCTCGCCCGGCTGTGCGCCAACCATTGCGGCAATGGCCTGCGACCCCGCATCCTGCAATTCGACCAGCCCCTCCCGCCATGCCCGGCTATGGGCCACGGCGGACCCGGCAGGCAGGCGCAGGGCAGTGGGCGCGGCGAGCGGCAGGGGGTCAAGACCGCTTTCCCCAAGGGCCAGAATCGCCTGTTCGCGCGACGCTTTCAGTGTATTCACACGCAGGTCGATGGGCGCGCGCTGACGCAGGGCATCCAATTCGCGCTCGACACCCTCGCCAAAAGCCTCAACCGCCTGTTCCATCAGCCAATCCGGCCAATCAAGGCGCGCCCCCTCGCTGGGCCAATCAGGCATGCAGGACAGAGCCACGCGCTCGGCATCGGTCAGCGGGGCGAGGCCGTATCCACCGGCGCACAGACCCTCGATCGTATCGACCGACAAGCCATCCACCGCGACCAGCGACCCCAGAACGCGCAATCGCCCCGTCTCACCCCCGCCCTGAAGCGATGCGCTGCGCAGACGCCGCAAGACCGTATAAACCCGATCCGAAATCGCGCGCCGATCCTTTGATCCCGCATAGCGATTGCCCCGCGCCCATGATTTGAGCTGCGGCTCCACCGGGCGTGTGAGGCCAAGCGTATCGAGAATATCGGCAGCGGCGGCAAGGCGGGCGGCGGGGGTCACGGTAGCAATACACCCGCAAAGACCGCGACCCAAAGACCCAGCAATGCCCCAAGCCCAGCCACATACGCACAAAATCGCCACCGGACATCATTCGACCCGACATGAATCGCCCGATGCACGATCCGGCTGACAACATAAAGCCACGCGAAGATCGCCACGCCCCATCCGGCGACATTCCCGCCCAGCGCAATCGCGATCCCGGCAAAGAGCAGGACCGGCGTTTCAAACTGATTGCGGACATTCGCCTGCAATTTCTGGATCGGTTCCGGCCAAGGGCGGTCCGACAGGGCAACGTCGGAAAGCGTCGTTCCGCCCGCGTTCAGACACGCGACCCGCGCGATTTCCATGCGCATGATCGCCCACAGGGTCAGCAAAGCCTGCGCACAGGCCGCTAGGATAACGGCAAGGGCGAGCGGGGACATCAGGTCATCCGGTAATTGGGCGATTCGCGCGTGATGGTCACATCATGGGCGTGGCTCTCGCGCAGGCCCGCATTCGTGATCCGCACAAATGTCGCCGCCCGGCGCAGATCGTCGATCGTCGGCGTGCCGGTATAGCCCATCGCGGCGCGCAGGCCGCCGACAAGCTGGTGCAGCACATTGCTGGTCGATCCCTTGAATGGCACCTGCCCCTCGATCCCTTCGGGGACGAGTTTCATCGTATCGCGCACTTCCTTCTGGAAATACCGATCCGCCGATCCACGCGCCATCGCTCCGACCGATCCCATCCCGCGATAGGATTTATAGGCGCGGCCCTGATAGGTGAAGACCTCGCCGGGGCTTTCCTCGGTTCCGGCCAGCATCGAGCCGACCATGGCGCAATGCGCGCCCGCCGCGATGGCCTTGGCCAAATCGCCCGAAAACTTGATGCCCCCGTCGGCAATCACCGGCGTTCCGCTTTCGGCGGCGGCCCCGACACAATCCATCAGGGCCGTCAATTGTGGCACGCCCACCCCCGCGACGATGCGCGTCGTACAGATTGAGCCGGGACCGATCCCCACCTTCACCGCATCAGCGCCCGCATCGATCAGCGCGCGGGTGCCATCGGCGGTGGCCACATTGCCCGCAACGACCTGCACGGCATTCGAGCGCGCCTTCACCCGCTCGACGGCGGCGGAGACCATTTTCGAATGTCCATGCGCGGTGTCGATCACCAAAAGATCGACCCCCGCATCAATCAGCGCCGCCGAGCGATCAAATCCCGCATCGCCCACCGTCGACGCCGCCGCAACCCGCAGACGACCGGCGGAATCCTTGCAGGCATTGGGATTGAGCTTCGATTTCTCGATATCCTTGACCGTCAGCAGGCCGACACAGCGATTCTCGCCATCGACGATAATCAGCTTTTCGATCCGCCGCGCCTGCAGGATGCGTTTGGCTTCGGCGTGGTCGATGGGTTCCTGAATCGTGGCGAGATTCTCGGCGGTCATCAATGCACTCACCGGCGTCGAGGGATCATCCGCAAATCGCATGTCTCGATTCGTCAGAATGCCCAGCAATCCACGGGTTTTCGGATCGACCACCGGAAACCCGGTGATGCGCCTTTCTTCCTGCAAGGCGCGGGCATCGGCGATGGTCTGATCCGGCGACAGGGTCACGGGATCATAGACCACCCCCTGCTCAAAGCGTTTGACGCGGCCAACCTGAGCGGCCTGTTCCTCGATATCGAGATTGCGATGGATCACGCCCATACCGCCCGCCTGAGCCATGGCGATGGCCATGTCGTATTCGGTTACGGTATCCATGGCAGAGGATAACAGCGGGATATTGAGCGAGATTTCCTTGGTTACCCGCGTGCGCGTATCGGCATCCGCTGGGATGATCGCGCTTTCGGCAGGAACGAGGAGAACGTCGTCGAAGGTAAGGGCTTCGCGGATTTTCATGGGCGCAGGCTCCGGGGAAGGGGTGAGCGTTGCCGCCTTCCTATTTCACGACCCGCGACCGAGGGAAAGCGTTTTTCCATGGTTTGGCGGGGCCACGGCCATCCCCATGACTGCGGCCCCCGGTATCGGTCGTCAGGTTCGCGCGAAATAGGCGAACATATCGTTCGTCGCTTGGTCGCCACGATAGAATCGCATGACCCGACGGGCACTGTCATAGACATAGGCCGGTGTCGGAATCACAGCCGCCGCTTTCGCCACGGGGCCAGCGGCCGCCGTGGAAGCTGTGCTCAGGCTTGGCAGAACGGCAGGGGTCAGAGAAAGGGCAGCACTCCCCTTGAGGAAATCGCGCTTGTTCATCGTCAAGTACTCCGAAATAGTCGGGGGAATTCGCCCCGAAGAAATATCTATATGGGGAGCAAAGACGAACGGTTCAATCGCACTTGGCATATATTTTCAAATATTCACTTAAAAAACAGCGCCGTAATCCACTGTTTTTCGCTTTATACTGCCATCGATTAGCGGATGTCGACGCCGATTGCCTGCGTGATACTGGTCAGCCCGTCGCGTTCCAAAAGGCGCGCAAGGTCGAGGGCGATCTTGCGGACCAGCGCCGGGCCTTCATAGGCTAGGGCGGTGTAGAGTTGCACGAGGGACGCCCCGGCCCGGATTTTTGCATAGGCATCCGCCCCGCTGGAAACCCCGCCAACCCCGATCAGGACAAGCCGCCCTTCGGTGCGCGCGGCCAATCGGGCCAGCACCTGCGTCGACCGCTCCATCAGCGGCGCGCCGGACAGGCCCCCCGCCTCATCACGCGCCGGATCGCGCAGGCCCTCGCGCGAGAGGGTGGTATTGGTCGCGACAATGCCGTCGATCCCTGTGGCGAGCGCCACCTCGGCCACATCCTCGATCTGCATATCGGTCAGATCGGGAGCGATCTTCAGCAACAGCTTGACGCGCGGGGCCGTCTCGTCGCGCACCATGCGTGTCTGCACGAGCAGATCGTCGAGCACGTCGCGCGCCTGAAGATCGCGCAGGCCCACCGTGTTGGGCGAGGAGACATTCACGGTCGCAAAATCGACCCAAGGCCCCAGACGGCGCAGGACGGTGCCATAATCCGCCGCCCGGTCCGGCGCATCCTTGTTCGCGCCCAGATTAACGCCGACGACCCCCCCCCGGCGACGCGCGATCAGGCGCTCGCGGATTGCCTCCATCCCCTCGTTATTAAAGCCGTATCGATTGATTGCAGCCCGGTCGGCGGCAAGGCGGAACATGCGCGGGCGCGGGTTGCCCGCCTGCGGTTCTGGGGTTACGGCCCCCACCTCGACAAAGGCGCACCCCGCATCGAGCAAGGGCGTCACCGCCTGAGCATTCTTGTCGAACCCGGCCGCGACCCCCACCGGATGCGCCAGATCGAAGCCCAGCGCACGACTGCGCAGGATACTCGGCACCGGCCCCGACCAGCGCGGCACCAACCCGGCATTCAGGGCGCGCAGGGCATGGCCATGGGCCGTTTCGGGGTCCATTCTTTGCAGGGTCTTTAATCCGAGAGTGTGCAGAATGCTCACAGGGCGATCTCATGCGTGCCGTCATCGTTCAGTGGCATGGGGCGCACCCATTGCGCCTCACCGATCTCAAGCGGACGATACAGATGCGGAAACAGCGCCCCGCCCCGCGACGGCTCCCATTTCAGCGCCTCGCCCAATGCCTCCGCCTCGATGGCGATCAGCAACAGATCGCCCTGACCCGCGAAATGCTTGGCTGCCGTCTCAGGCACCTGTTCGGCGGTCGAGAAATGGATATAGCCATCGGCCAAATCGACAGGTGCGCCGGTCAGACGCCCCGCCGCCTCAGCCTCGCGCCATAGCGGCGCCGGGCAAATCTTGTAGATGAGCATCGAATCTCCCTCGTTTCAGGGCGGAAGATGCGCGAAGGCGCGGGAAAAGAACAGCCCGCGATCACCCCCTCATGTCGAAGGGCTGCGCATCCAGTATACCAGACCCAGCGCCAGCGCGACGGCAACCGCGCCATGCTGGACCTCCGCCGACAGAAAGGTGAGCAAAAAGCCCGTCACAAGCGGGCCGCAGGCCGCGCCTAAATCGCGCCATGCCTGCATCCGGGCCAGCGGGCCGACTGCGTTTTCCGACGGGTCCAGCGATTGCGCGATGACCGCCGGTCCGAGCGAGGCCAGCGCCCCGCGAAAGAGCAGCATGACAAGCGCGCCAAGGACCGTGACCCCCACGGCCACGCACACAAACCCCAGCATCGTCAGGGCCGCCGCCACGACGAACACCCTGCGCGCGCCAAAGCGATCCGCGATCCAGCCGAATAAAGGGGCGGCAATCGCCTCGCCGAAATGCCTCATGGCCAGCAGCGCTCCACCGCTCATCACCGCAACGGATGCCGATGAATCCCGCGCAAAAATCAGGGCAATCGAAAGAGCAAACACCCCGTCCACGCCATAACCTTGCAGGAAAAACAACACATCGATCGGCTTGGGCCGGGCCAGCGATGCAGGGGTCGAGCGCCGCTCGTCCGAGCGATGGATGCGGGGCAGTCTGAGCGCCACGAGGATCGACAGCGCGGTCGGAACCGCAAGGATCACAAATGCCGTCTGCGGCCCGACCAGACCGACCAGCCACGCCCCGATCAACAACGCCAGAATCGGCCCCGACCGCTGAACCGCGAGACCCACACCAACCCGCGTCCCCGCCTGCGCGCGATACTCGACGGCATAGGTCAGGGTCGCCAGAACAAGGATCGCATAGGTCAGCCCCCAGATCACCCGCGCGAGCAGAATCACCGCCGGACCATGGCCAAATCCATACAGCGCCGTGGATACGGTCGCCCCCACCGCCGCAACAAGGCACATCTGCCGGATACCGACCGCATCGGTCATCCGGGCAAGCAAGCCATAGGCAAAGACCCGGACAAACCGGTTCGCCGAGAGCATCACCCCGACCCATGGCAGGGTCAGGCCAAAATCCTCAGCATAAACCGGCAAAACCGCATAGAGCAGCGCATCACCCAGCAATGCCAGCGACATGATCGATGACGAGGCGATGATGACGCGCCAGCCGTTATCCGCCCCCGCCGTCAACGCGGCCCCCGTCGGGAATCTGGCGGACAGGCGGGCATGATCTCTCCCATCGCAGGGGTCTCGTTCGGGCGGGCAGAGCGATGATCGTCACCCCGATGCCCGCCATGGGTCAACAGGCATGCTTTCCCTCTCCGGCCATGCGTCCGTATTTGGGCAGTGTCTCAGTTTGGAAATTTCCGTCACTCTATGCCCGAAGCCGCCTGATTGACGATACTATCCCGTTCGCAAAGCGGGTATCGCAATTCCTACGAGCCAGCGCATCCGGCCCTGTCCATAAATTCCCGCGACCGACGCAATGCATGCGGCCGCGAGCGGAGGACGCCTAATCCGCCTTCAGCTGACGCAGCGCACCTGCCCAGTCCTCGACATGGTAGGTATTGACGATTCGACCACCTTCGACCGTATGGATGTCGATCGACATGATCTCGAAGCGCTTGCCCTTCCCATCGACACCAAACAACGGTTTGTTCGGTGTTCCGGTCGCGCGGCCACGAACGATGAACCGGTTACCATCCTGAAGCATTTCTTCAACCGACCAGTTCATGTCGGGGATCAATTGCCCGAACCCGCCGATCTGACCGATGAATTTCTCGCGCGACTTGGTTGCCCCCGAATAATCGCCAATGCTGGTCCAGTCTTCGGCCAGCGTCTGCTGCATCGCCACAGCATGATCGGCGGAGGCGGGATTGCTCAGGAAATCATAAAACGACTGAACGACTTCGCGGTCACCCGCCATCGCATGACAGCCCATCGCTCCGGTGGCCAATGCGACAACAACAAAAGAAGTTCTCAGATTTTTCAAGGCTTATCCTCCATCAAGGATCGAAAACACCGCGTGAGCACGATCTCTTGCGGCTTCGATCAGTGGAGTATGGACAGATCGAAATTAAAGCATAAGATGAGATAAATGATTTTTACTGTTCGGATAATTAATGCAATGATCGATCAACTCCGCCAGATTGCAATTTTTGCAAAGACAGTGGATTACGGATCATTCCGGTCTGCGGCTGAGGCGCTACAGCTTTCCCCGTCCGTCGTCAGTCATCATGTCGCGCAATTGGAACAGCAGCTTGGTGTCGCGCTGCTTTATCGTTCGACGCGCAAGTTGTCGCTGACCAGCCACGGCGAACAACTGCTCCGTTCTGCCCGCGAGATGATTGAGGCTGCGGAGAACGGTCTTTCCGCGATCACGAATGAATCGCGCCGATTATCCGGAGAATTGCGGGTGACGATGCCTGCCGTGCTGGCTCAATCTGCGCTTGTTGACCGGATTGCCACATTCGCCAGAACCAATCCGAACGTACGCCTCACACTCGATTTCTCAGACCTTCGCAGAGAGATCATCAATGACGGTATCGATGTAGCGATCCGAATGGGGTGGCTTCGGGACAGCGCGCTCAAGGTCAAAAAACTCTATGATGTCGAGCGCAAGCTCGTGGCGGCGCGCTCCTATTTGCAGACACTTCCTGCGCCTGACTCGCCGCGGGACGTCGCTGACTGGGATTGGGTGGGTCTGGCGCAGGTTTCCATGAAGCCGGAGTTCAGAAAAGCCCGACAGGAATCTGTACGAATACGGCCAGATTTTCGAGTTAGCGTGAACGATGCCCATGCGCTTTATCGCCTTGCGCATGCCGGGGCGGGCCTCGCGATCCTGCCTGCGTTTCTTGCGGATCTGGGCATTTCAACCCGTGTTCTCCAGCATGTCCTGCCTGACTGGACGGTTGATTCGGTCGGTGTATTTGCCGTCTGGCCACCCAATGCGCCAAAAGAAGGTCTGACGGCGCATTTCATCGAATCCCTCACGAAACGGGAGGCGATAATCGAGACCGGTCAGACGGGTTAGGGTTAACCCGGATACCGCTATTCTATCTTCCAGAAAATGTGGTGAGCCATTCGCTATCGCGCTTCATCGGCCTGCATGAAGGGTTCGTCATCAAACATACTTCGACAACCCCTTCTGGCCAAACCCGGCCCCCCGAATCCAAACTGAAGCACGACCCGTACTTGACCGAACGGGCATTTTGGTCCTAACAGCGCCATAACGCAGCGATTTGTTACCGGATTGCGGGCTGCGTGGGGGGCCGTCCCCCGAACCAAAAACCGCTAAAGAGGAGGATTCTGGCATGACAAAACCTTTCCACCCCCGCACCCGCATGATTCATGACGGATCGGACCGTCGCGGCTTTGGCGAGATGTCCGAAGCGCTGTATCTGACCCAAGGCTTTGCCTATGCCAGCGCCGAGCAAGCCGAAGCGCGGTTTGACGGGTCGGACCCCGGCTATGTCTATGCCCGCTATGGCAATCCCACGGTCGGCATGTTCGAGGAACGCCTCGCCTCGCTGGAAGGGGCGGAGGCGTGCTTTGCCACGGCATCGGGCATGGCGGCGGTCAATGCGGCGATGTTCTCGCAGTTATCGGCGGGGGATCACGTGGTGGCGGCGCGGGCGCTGTTCGGCTCATGCCATTATATCATCGATACCCTGCTGCCCCGCTTCGGGGTCGAGACGACGCTGGTGGATGGCACCGATCTCGACCAATGGCGCGCGGCGGTGCGCGACGGGACAAAACTGTGCTTTCTCGAATCCCCCTCGAATCCGACGCTCGAAATCATCGATATCGCGGGCGTGGCCCAGATCGCCCATGCGGTCGGCGCGAAACTGATCGTCGATAACGTCTTCGCGACCCCGTGTTTTCAGCGCCCGCTCGACCTTGGGGCCGATCTGGTGATGTATTCGACCACCAAGCATATCGACGGGCAGGGCCGATGCCTTGGCGGGGCGCTTCTCGGCACGCGCGAGGTTATCGGCGGGCCAGTCATGGAATACATGAAGCATACCGGCGCGGCGCTCTCCCCCTTCAATGCATGGGTGATGCTCAAGGGGCTGGAGACGATCTATCTACGCTGCGACGCGCAGGCGACGAATGCGGAGGCCATCGCACGGCATCTGGCAGGACATGGCGCAGTAAAGCGGGCGGTCTATCCCACATTGGCCGATCATCCGCAACACGCCCTTGCCATGCGCCAGATGGAGCGCGGCGGCACGGTCGTCGCGCTGGAACTGGCCGATAAAAAGGCGGCCTTCGCCTTTCTCAACGCGCTTGAGATTGCGAAAATTTCCAACAATCTGGGCGATGCAAAGACCATCGCGACCCATCCGAGCACGACGACCCATCAACGCCTGACCGAAGAAGACCGGCTGTCATTGGGAATCACCCAAGGATTGATCCGCCTGTCAGTCGGGCTGGAAGCGACCGAAGACTTGCTGGCGGATATGGATCGCGGCTTGGCGGCGATGTGAGCCACAGCCCCGCATCTTAGGCGGGGCCATTGATCTGCACATAGAAGGATCGGCGATGAAGGGTCGGCAATCGCTCTAGCCGATGGCCTTGATCAGCGCCTCGCCCAGACCGGCAGGGTTTTCGGAGACGATGATCCCGGCAGAGCGCATCGCTTCGATCTTGTCTTCCGCGCCGCCCTTGCCGCCGGAGACAATCGCGCCCGCATGGCCCATCGTGCGACCCGGAGGGGCCGTGCGACCGGCGATGAAGCCTGCAACCGGCTTCTTACGGCCTTTTTTCGCCTCATCGGCGAGGAACTGCGCGGCATCTTCTTCGGCGCTGCCGCCGATCTCGCCGATCATGATGATGCTCTGGGTTTCGTCATCGCCGAGCAGCAGGTCGAGCGCATCGATATGCTCGGTGCCCTTGATGGGATCGCCGCCGATGCCGATGCACGTGCTCTGACCCTTGCCGATGGCGGTAGTCTGGGCCACGGCCTCATAGGTCAGCGTGCCCGATCGCGAGACGATGCCGACCGATCCGCGCTTGTGGATATGCCCCGGCATGATCCCGATCTTGCAGGCATCGGGCGTGATGATACCGGGACAATTCGGCCCGATCAGACGCGATGTCGAGCCGATCAGCGCCCGCTTGACCCGCATCATGTCCAGCACCGGAATACCCTCGGTAATGCAGACAATGAGCGGCACTTCCGCGTCAATCGCCTCCAGAATCGCATCCGCCGCGAAGGGGGGCGGCACATAGATCGCGCTGGCATCCGCGCCGGTAACGTGAACGGCTTCATGCACCGAATCGAACATCGGCAGGTTCAGATGCGTCGTGCCGCCCTTTCCGGGGGTCACGCCACCGACCATCTTCGTGCCATAGGCGATGGCCTGTTCGGAGTGGAATGTGCCCTGCGAGCCGGTGAGGCCCTGACAGATCACCTTGGTATTTTCATCGACGAGTACGGCCATTGGACACTTCCTGTCAGCTTTTCGGGGTCAGCGGCGGGTTATGAAACGCAGAATCGCGTATCCGACCCACCAGCCGATCACGATCGAGAATGAAATCAGCGGCGGAATGAACACCGCCAGTTGCTCGGCAAAGGTATCGTCGACGGAATCGCTTTTGTTCAGGAAAAACCCGATCACGGCGAGGATGGTGGCCAGCACACCGAGCCAGAACACCAGCCAAACCCGCGTGACCCGGCCCAGCGCGACCGCGCCGATAACCGAAACAAGGGCGATACCGCCAAAGAGGTAGAGGTATTTCACCGATTACCCTTTGACCGCCTTCACGATCTTCTCTGCCGCATCGGCGAGGTTGTCGGCGCTGATGATGGGCAGGCCGGATTCGGCCATGATCTTCTTGCCCTGCTCGACATTCGTACCCTCCAGCCGGACGACGAGGGGGACGGCGATATTGATTTCGCGGGCCGCCGATACGACGCCCTCCGCGATGATGTCACAGCGCATGATCCCGCCGAAGATATTGACGAGGATGCCTTTCACATTGTCATCGGACAGGATGATCTTGAACGCTTCGGTCACCTTCTCGCGCGTTGCGCCGCCGCCCACATCGAGAAAGTTGGCGGGGGCCGAACCATAGAGCTTGATGATATCCATCGTCGCCATGGCCAGACCGGCCCCATTGACCATACAGCCGATTTCACCGTCGAGAGCGATGTAGTTCAGGTCGTATTTGCTGGCGGCGAGTTCCTTGGGGTCTTCCTCGGTCTCGTCGCGCAATTCGGCAATTTTCGGGTGGCGATACATCGCATTGCCGTCAAAGCTCATCTTCGCGTCGAGCACGCGTACATTGTCGTCACCATCGATGATCAGAGGGTTGATCTCCAGCAAGGCGCAATCCTTGTCCATGAAGAATTTGTAGAGGATGGTGCACAGCTTGATGCATTGCTTGACCTGTTGGCCTTCCAGCTTCAGCGCCCGTGCGATCTGCATCCCGTGAAAGTTGCGGATGCCGGTCAGGGGATCGACATCCAGAGTCAGGATTTTTTCGGGCGTATCGGCGGCGACCTGCTCGATATCCATGCCGCCCTCGGTCGAGGCGATGAAGGAAATGCGCGAGGTTTCGCGATCGACCAACAGCGAGAGATACAACTCGCGTTTGATATTGGCTCCGTCCTCGATATAGAGCCGGTTGACCTGCTTGCCCGCCGGGCCAGTCTGGTGCGTGACGAGCACTTCGCCCAGCATTTCCTTGGCGTTGGAGACAACCTCCTCGACGGATTTGACGACGCGCACGCCGCCCGCCCCGTCCTCGTTGCCCTTGAACTTGCCCTTGCCGCGACCGCCCGCATGGATTTGCGATTTCACGACCCAGATGGGGCCGCCCAGCTCTTCGGCGGCAGCTTTTGCATCGCCCGCATCCATGATCGCACGACCGTCGGAAACGAGTGCGCCATATTCCTTGAGCAGTGCCTTGGCCTGATATTCATGGATGTTCATCGCGGGTCTCCGGTGTTCATTGAACGCATACAGCGTCTATTCTGAGGGCGGTATAGCATGGATCGCGCCGGGGCAAAGCCTTCACAGCGCAGGATTAAGCAAAGGTTTTATCTTAAAACGAAGAGGCATACCCGGCGCGCGATGGGCGCTCACTTCGACGGCATGCATCTCGTCTGCGCCAAATACCTCCAGCGCGGTAACATTGGGGGCCTTTTTCGGGAAAGGACGAAAAACCCGGTGGCGGTGACTGTCGCCAAAGATCAGCAGGACCGGCTTGTCAAAATCGCCTGCGCGCTTGCGCAACGCCTTGCCGAAGGTGCGAAAGCCCGAATGGCGCAGCCATTTTCCGGGGCCGGTCTCGCCGAAATCGAATTCGAACATATCGGCATGGAAGGCGAGAATCAGGGCCTCGGCCTCTTGTGCCTCCGCCGCATCGAAGCCCCGTTCAAGCCACGCGATATTCGCGGCGTCACGGCGGAAAAACTCAGCCACAGCATCGAGCGAGCGCGGCTCGAACCCGTTATTCGAGCCGACGACATGGGCGGTGACGATCATCACGCCATCCAGCATCAACCGCGCGTTTTCTGGAAAGCCCTCGTCGCCCTGATGGGTCAGTGCCAGCCCGGTCTTGCCAAAGCTGCGCTCCGGCCTGTCGAAATAGGTGCGGCGGATATAATCGAGCCGATCGAGCACGTCGAAGCGGCCCGCTTTCTTGCGGTGGCAATCGGTCCATTCGTTATCGCCGGGGGTATAAAGCGTCGGCGCATCAAAGCGGTCGAGATAGGCCCGCTGCTCGTCAAGCAATCGGTCGGAGCATTCGGTCGAGCCGGATTTCGTATCCCCGACATGAATCACAAGATCGGGATTGCGCGCATTGATGGTGCCGATCAGAGCCTCATAGGCGGGATAGACCTTTTTCGGCGTGCCATAGGGCATATCGCCCAGTGCGACGAGGCGCAGGTCCCCGGCGGCAAGGGGAGTGGCCAGCATCATGGCCACTCCAGCGATAAGCGCTTTCAATCCCATCGCAGCGCCTCGGATCAGGCGAGGCTGCCATCGATTTCGCGGCAGGCGGCCATCAGATCCTTAACCGCATTGACGGAATGGTCGAATTTCGACTGTTCCTGATCGTTCAGCGAAATCTCCATGATCCGCTCGACGCCGCCCGCCCCGATGACCACCGGCACGCCGACATACATATCGTCCACACCGAATTCACCGCTCAGACGCGCGGCGCAGGGCAGAACGCGCTTTTGGTCCTTCAGATAGCTTTCCGCCATCGTGATGGCCGATGCGGCGGGCGCGTAATAGGCGGAGCCGGTCTTCAACAGCGCGACGATCTCGCCACCGCCTTTGGCCGTGCGCTCGCAGATCGCGTCGATCTTCTCCTGCGTCGACCACCCCATCGCGATCAGGTCGGGCAAGGGCACGCCCGCAACGGTCGAATAGCGCACGCTGGGAACCATCGTATCGCCATGGCCGCCCAGAACGAAGGCGGTGACGTCCTTGACGGAGACCTTGAATTCCTCGGCAAGAAAATACCGGAACCGCGCCGAATCGAGCACACCCGCCATGCCACAGACACGCTCGGCGGGCAGGCCGGAGAATTTCTGGAGCGCCCAGACCATCGCGTCGAGCGGGTTGGTGATGCAGATGACAAAAGCATTGGGGGCATGCTGCGCGATGCCCTCGCCGACGGATTTCATCACTTTAAGGTTGATGCCCAGCAGATCGTCGCGGCTCATCCCCGGCTTGCGGGCGACACCGGCGGTAACGATGCACACATCGGCCCCGGCAATGGCGGCATAATCGGTCGTGCCGGACAGGGCGCTGTCATACCCATCCACGGGCGAGCTTTCGGCGATGTCGAGCGCCTTGCCCTGCGGGATGCCATCGGCAATATCGAACAGGATCACGTCGCCCAGTTCCTTCATCGCGGCGATATGGGCGAGCGTACCCCCGATCATCCCCGAACCGATCAGTGCAATTTTTGCGCGCGCCATGGCATCCTCTTTCGCTTGTGCAATGCAATACGAGTGACGGGATAACGCCCCCGTCCGAGACTCGCAAGAGGGGCAACCGCATCGATGCCCCGAAACCGAACGCGCCCCCCATTGCTGACAACCGGGAGGCGCGTTTTCTTCTCTGTCTGGCCCGGCGCAAACGCCAGGGTGGCGTTTAGTTCGTCGCCGGTTCGTCCCATTCGATCGTCACGGCGCTCGCCGCCTGTCGGCGTTGCAGGGTCATCGGAATATCGCCCGCTGCGCCCTGTTTGAGCAGGACCGCCGTTTCGTTGCGATAGATCACGCGGCCCCGCGCCTCGACTCGGGCGGCCACGGCGGGCATGTCCATCGCCCGCATCGCACGCACCGGCACCGGCACCGTATAGCGCGCGGGCAAGCCCTGCTCGATGCGGAATGCGCCCTCGGCCACCCGGATATTCACATCCCCTCCGGCGGCATCGTAAACGCGCACGACAAGTCGCGCGCCCTCCGGCACCTGTCCGGGCGAGCCATCGGCGGGAAAGGCCGTGCCCCCGATGGCAACCTGTTGTTCAGCGGGGGGGCTTTGAAACTGTGCCACGGAGCGCGGCGGCGCGCTCTGGGCATGGGCCTGAGGGTGCCCAACGGGAGGTTGAACCGGCGCAGGCGCAGGGGGCTGCGCGACAGCCTGAGGCTGGTTGACGGGCGATGGCGGTGGCGGCGGCGGTGCATAGGCATGCCGATCCGGCACAGGCGCGGATGACGCACAGGCCGCAAGCGCCCCGGCAAGCCCAAGGGCAATCGCTGCGCGAAGACCATTGGCCGCAAGAATATCGAATGTCATGGGTGTCTCTCCTGTCGCCACGATCCTCATCTGACCAGCGGCTTCCATGACCCGCACACTGACCGGAACATGGTGAATAATTTCTTGCGAAGAAATCGATTCCATGATTGGCAGGCGCGAATAAACGCTTTAGTGTTCCTTAAAAGTTCTTATCGCTCGTGGGGGGAGATCAGCGCATGGCTGGTACGGTCAATAAAGTCATTATCGTTGGCAATCTGGGCCGCGACCCGGAGATTCGCTCGTTTCAGAATGGCGGCAAGGTCTGCAATCTCTCCATCGCCACATCGGAAAACTGGAAAGACAAGAACAGCGGCGAGCGCAAGGAACGGACCGAATGGCACCGTGTTGCAATTTTTTCCGAACCACTCGTCCGGGTGGCGGAACAATACCTGCGTAAAGGCTCGAAGGTTTATATCGAAGGTCAACTCGAAACCCGCAAATGGCAGGATCAGAGCGGGCAGGACAAATATTCGACCGAAGTTGTTCTGCGCCCCTACCGCTCCGAACTCACCATGCTCGATGGCCGCAATGAAGGCGGCGGGGGCGGCGGCGGCGGTTACGACCAAGGCGGCGGCGGATATTCCCAAGGCGGCGGGGGGGGCGGCGGATATTCCGGCGGCAACGAACCACCGCGCGAAAGCTACGCCCCGGATCTGGATGACGAAATTCCCTTCTGAGGATTGAAAACGACACGCAACGCGTCGGAAACCGGCGCGTTCGTGCCCTCTTGATTGCGCCACCCTCTGTCGTGAGGAGGACGCGCCATGAACATTCAGATTGGCTCGAATCGCAAGATCGACCCCAGCCGCCGCCGCGCGACAACGCTGTTCAAACCCGATGGAACACCGCTCGACAATGACCGGGTCGAGATCGGCCCCACCGACCTCGCTTTCACCGAATGGGCCGCGCTCGGCATCACCCCGCCCGATATGCCCCGCCTGCGCGACTATCGCCTATCGCGAATCATCGGACAGTTGCAACGGCGCGAGCTGGCCGGGCTGCTGACCTTCGACCCGCTGAATATCCGCTACATCACCGATTCGACGAATATGCAGCTCTGGACGACGCATAACCCCGCGCGGGCGTGCTTCGTCTCGGCGGATGGCTATGTCGTTCTGTGGGATTTCCATGGCTCGGAGCACCTGACCGCGCATCTGCCGCTCATCCGCGAAGTGCGCCACGGGGCCAGCTTCTTCTATTTCGAAAGCGCGGGACTGGTGGACCAGCACGCAGCCCATTTCGCCGCCGAAATCGATGACCTGATGCGCGCCCATAGCGGCACGAACCGCCGCCTCGCCGTCGACCGCATGGAACGCGCCGGACATCTCGCTCTCGAAACCCTCGGCATCGAGATCACGAACGGGCAGGAAGTGACCGAATTCGCCCGCGTCATCAAGGATGCCAACGAAGTCAACGCCATGCGCTGCGCCATCGCCGCCTGCGAATCCGCGATGCATGAAATGGAGGCCATGGTCCGACCCGGCATCACCGAAGTCGATGCCTGGGCGATCCTGCAACATGGCAATCATATCCGTGGCGGCGAGTGGATCGAGACGCGCATCCTCTCCTCCGGCCCACGCACGAATCCGTGGTTTCAGGAGGCCGGGCCGCGCGTCATGGCCGAAGGCGATATCCTCGCCTTCGACACCGATCTTATCGGTCCCTATGGATACTGCGCCGATCTTAGCCGGACCTTTCTCGTCGGGGATGGCGAGCCGACCGCCTATGAAAAGCAGATTTACCGCGATGCCCACGACCATATCATGACGAATATGGCCCTGCTGCGCCCCGGACTGACCATCGACGAGCTGACCGATCTCGCCCAGCCCCTGCCGGAGAAATACGCCGCCCAGCGCTATGGCGTCGTTTATCATGGCGTGGGCCTGTGCGACGAATACCCCTCCGTTCGCTATCCGCAAGACTGGGAAGCGGGGATGCATGACACGGTTCTGGAACCGGGGATGACCCTCTGCGTCGAAGTCTATTACGGCGAAGTCGGCGGGCCATGCGGCATCAAGCTGGAGGATCAGGTTCTCATCACCGAAGACGGATACGAGAATCTGACCCGCTATCCCTTCGATAACCGTTTCCTGACGTGACGTATTCACCCGGTAGCGTAAAGTGCCGGGCGAATCAGGGGAGATAACGGCGATGCGCAGTGAAGAATTCATCTTCGAGGGTCATGACGGTCTGAAACTGGCCGGGCGGCTCGATTTGCCTGCGGGCGAGCCGCGCGCGACAGCCCTGTTCGCCCATTGCTTCACCTGCTCGAAGGATTTTGTCGCCTCACGCCGAATCGCGCGGCAACTCGCGGCGAATGGCCTGGCGGTGTTGCGGTTCGATTTCACCGGGCTGGGTCATTCCGAAGGCGAATTCGCGAATGAGACCTTCACCTCCAATACCGACGATCTGGTCGCCGCCGCCGATGCCCTGCGTGCGCGGGGGATGGCCCCGGCGCTGCTGGTGGGGCATTCCCTCGGCGGGGCCGCCGTGATCGCCGCAGCCAATCGCATCGCGGAAGTCCGCGCCGTTGCCACGATCGGCGCTCCCGCCGATCCGGCGCATGTGGTCCATCAATTCGAAAGCCGCCGCGAGGAAATCGAGCGCACCGGCGAGGCCGAAGTGAGCCTTGCCGGTCGTCCCTTCACCATCCGCAAGGCGTTCCTCGACGATATCGCCGCGACGACGCTCGATGGGCGACTGGCAAAGCTGGGGCGCGCCCTGCTGGTGCTGCATGCGCCCCTTGATGCCACGGTCGGCGTCGAGAATGCGACCCGCCTGTTCGTTGCCGCGAAACATCCCAAAAGCTTCGTCAGTCTCGACGATGCCGATCACCTGCTTACCCGCCCCGCCGATGCCGAATATGCCGCCGATACCATCGCGATCTGGGCCAGCCGGTATCTGCCATCCCCCCCAAAGCCCGCGGCGATCGGGGCAGGCATCCGCGCGCGCGAGCTGGATACAGGCGGCTTCCTGACCGCCCTCGACGCCCCGCGCGGGCGCCACGCCTATGCGGATGAACCCGTCAAGGTGGGCGGCACGGATCGGGGCCTGACGCCCTTCGAGCTGGTCGGCGCAGGATTGGGGGCCTGCACGACGATGACAATGCGCATGTATGCAAACCGCAAGGGATGGCCCGCAGACCGATCCTCCGTCGATGTGACATGGGAGCAATCGGATCGCTATAACAGCACCTTCCGCCGGACGATTCGCCTAAGCGGCGATTTGACCGACGAACAGCGGGCGCGAATGATCGAAATCGCCGATAAATGCCCGGTTCACCGGATGCTGAATGGTACGGTCACGATCGAGACCCGAACCGCTTCAGACGACTGAGCCGCATCAATCCGAAATTGTTCAGGGGCTGATACAGCTTGGCCAAAAGATCGTCGAATTGCCCGCGCAGCAAGCCGGTCGCGCTGCGGATTTCATCCAAGCTGCGCCGCCCATCCATCGCCATCAGAAGGCCAGCGGCATCGCGGGGCAACGGGCGCTGGAATCCCACCCCGTCGACTTCCCCGCGAATGAACCCGTTCTTGTAGACAGATTCCGCAAGGGCCGACCCCGAAACGCCCACAAGGCACGGCACGGCATCGGGACCGGGCGTCGCGATGCGCGGGGCCACGCCGCGCGCCGTCGCATAGAACGCATGCACCTTGATATTGCCCACCAGCCGTTCGGCCAGCGCCGCGCGGTCGCGATAGGGCAAGGCAACCGCTCGCTCGCGCAACACGGGATCGGCGATCATCAGGCGCGGATCATAACGCCCCGGCGTGGTGAAAGAGACGAAATCGAGATCGGCACGCTCCAGCGTATCGAACAATTCACCCACGGTATAAGGCCGGTCGCGGCTATGCAGCAGAAGATCATAAAGACCGGCATCCCCGCCATGGGCGTGGTCGTGGAGATAGGGGTTGCGATGCAGACCGTTCGTCGGGGGCAGGGAGGCCATCAGCGAGCGGGTATGGGCGACCTGTGCCTCGGGCGGATCGTCCGGGACCAGCACGCGCAAGGCATCCTGCATCTCGTAAACCCCGGCCCGGCCATAGGGCGCATAGACCATCGCCCCGATTCCACCATCCTCGGCCAACGCCCCGCGCAGGGCCGCAAACCCGGCATCGGGGTCGGGCAGGTGGTGCAGCACGCCACAGCAATCGATATAATCGAAAACGCCATAATCCGCCGCATTCAGCAGGTCATCCGTCTCAAAACGGATCGATGTCAGGCCCCGCGCCTCGGCACGCGCCTCGGCAATCCGGCGGCTGGCGGTCGACATATCGAGATAGACGATTTCGGCATCGACGCGATTATCCGCAAGGATCTGCGCCAGCATGATCAGCCCGTCGCCCGTGCCACCCCCCGCCACAAGCACCCGGAAAGGCCGCGACCAGTCGCGCTGGCCCCCGAACAGGAAATGATCGATTTCCAGAGGATGGCTGGGAGAGCCGGTAATCAGCCGGGTCGTTTCCTCCGCCGGATCGCGCGCAGGATAGGGATAGGCTTCGTATTGCCGCTGAACCGGGTCGTCGGATATATCGTTCACTCTGCCGTCTCTCTCGCGATTGCGATATAGCGTTCGCGCAGTTTCTGTGTCACCGGGCCGGGAACGCCCTGCGAGATCGTCTTGTCATCAATGCTGACGACCGGCATGACAAAGGCCGATGCACTGGTCGAAAACGCCTCCGCCGCGCCCTGCGCCTCGGCCAGCGTGAAGGGGCGCTCCTCGACCGTCAAACCCTGCTCCGCCGCGATTTCGAGAACGGCACGACGGGTGATGCCGTGCAGGATGTCATTGCCGAGTTGACGGGTGATCAGGGTGCCGTCCGCCGTGACGATGAAGGCGTTGTTGGACGACCCTTCGGTCACGAACCCCTCCTCGACCATCCACGCATCATCCGCCCCCGCCTCGTATGCCGCCTGCTTTGCGAGCGATTGTGCGAGGAGTTGCACGGTCTTGATATCACGCCGCGCCCAGCGAATATCGGGCTGCGAGGCCACCCGCAGGCCCTTCGCGGCCTTGGGGTTATCCGTGATCGACCGGGTCTGCGTAAACATCACGAGGCTGGGGTTTTCCTGCGCCGGAAAGTTAAAATCGCGGTCGGCCACGCCCCGGCTGATTTGAAGATAGAGCATCCCCTCCTCAACGGCGTTCTCGTCCAGCACCCTGCGCTGGATCGCGGGAATGTCCTCCAGCGGCACCGGGCATCCCATCTTCAACTCGGATAACGAGCGGGCCAGTCGCTTCAGATGGGCGGCATTATCGACCAGCTTTCCGCCGATCACCGCCGAGACTTCATAAACCCCATCCGCGAACAGGAACCCCCGGTCAAACACCGAAATCTTCGCATCCTCTTCACGGATGTAATCGCCATTGACGTAGACAATGCGGCTCATGATGCTCTCCCCCAGTTACCCCGATCCTCCCTAGACAACCCGCCCGGATCAGCCAAGGATTTTCGCGTTTGGAAGACCAGCGATCGGGGCGCGCGACAATCTCCTCGCCCCCGATCAGCTTACCCATTCATGCGGCACCGCTCATGCGTCAAAGGACAGCGCATCACCCGTCAATGCGCCACCGCCGCCGCCACGCTCTCATCGATCATGCGGCCTTCGGCAAAGCGATCGAGAGCGAAGGGGGCAGCGACAGCATCCGGCTCGCCTTTGGCCATTGTCGCGGCAAAGCAATGCCCCGACCCCGGCGTCGCCTTGAACCCTCCCGTGCCCCATCCGCAATTGATGAACACGTTTTCCACCGGCGTTTTCGAGATGATGGGCGAGCGGTCGCCGGTCATATCGACGATCCCGCCCCATTGGCGCAGCATTCGAAGCCGCGAGATGATGGGGAAGGTCTCGACCAGCGCCGTGACCGTTTCCTCGATATGCTGAAAACTGCCGCGCTGGGTATAATTGTTAAAGCCGTCCGCACCGCCGCCAATGACCATTTCACCCTTGTCGGACTGGCTCATATAGCCATGGACCGTATTGGCCATGACCACGATGTCCATGCAGGGCTTGATCGGCTCGGAAACCAGCGCCTGAAGCGCCACGCTCTCGATCGGCAGGCGAAAGCCCGCCATATCGGCGAGGCGCGACGAGTTGCCCGCAACCACCACGCCGAGTTTCTTGCACTTGATCTCACCCTTGGTCGTGCGCACCCCCGTCACCGCGCCACCCTCGGTATCGACGCCCGTGACTTCGCAATTCTGGATGATGTCGATCCCCATTTCATCCGCCGCGCGGGCAAAGCCCCAGGCCACCGCATCATGCCGCGCAGTGCCGCCGCGCGGCTGCCACAGGCCGCCCAGTACCGGAAAGCGCGTCGTCGGGTCGAGATTGATGATCGGGCAGATTTTTTTCACCCGTTCCGGCGTGGCCCATTCGGAATGGATGCCATTGATGCGGTTGGCGTGAAAGGTGCGCTGCCATGCGCGCTTTTCATGCTCGGTCTGGGCCAGCATCAACACGCCACGGGGGCTGAACATAATGTTGTAGTTCAGCTCCTGCGACAGGGTTTCGAACAGGCTGCGCGACAGCTCGAACAGGGCCGCCGAGCTGTCCTGAAGGTAATTCGAGCGGATGATGGTCGTGTTCCGGCCCGTATTGCCGCCACCGATCCATCCCTTCTCGATCACCGCGACATTCGTGATGCCGTGATTCTTGCCGAGGTAATAGGCGGTGGCCAGCCCATGCCCGCCTCCGCCGACGATGATGACATCGTATTCCTTTTTGGGCTCCGGCGAGCGCCATGCGCGTTCCCAGTTCTGGTGGCCAGTCATCGCATTGCGTGCCAGCGAAAAGATCGAGTACCGCGCCTTTGGATTGGGTTTCACGCCGCGTCTCCCATATATCGGGTCTTGTGTCGGTCCATACATGGTCGTCTCGCGCCTTCCACGCCTCTCTGCAAGCGCCTTTCGAGGTCAAGATTGCGACATCTAAGCGCGTATCGCATTACGGGCGCTTGTGAGGCGAGGATGCGGGCGATAGGTTTCGCCCAACCGATCCTGCCGGAGTTTACCGACCGTGTTCATCGCCCTCGCCGGTGCCCTTGCCCTCATGACGGCTTTTGCGCTCGCCCTGCCCTTCCTGCGCAAGCGGGACGAAACGACATCCCGCGCCGCCTATGACGCCCAGACCTACCGCGCGCAACTCGCGGAGATCGATCAGGACGTGTCCCGCGGGGTACTGACCGATACGGAGGCAAAGGCCGCAAAGATCGAGATTTCACGCCGTCTGCTCACCGCAACCGATGCGATGGAGGCGGAAGAGGCAGCGCCCGATACATCGGATGCCCTCAGAAAGCGGATCGGGATCGGGGCGGGGATCGGCATTCCCCTTGCCGCGACAATGCTCTATCTGGCCATCGGGGAAGCGGGACGCCCGGATATGCCCCTCGCCTCGCGCACCGATTTCGAGGCACAGATGGCGCAGCGGCCCTCCCAGTCGAATGCGGAAGCCATTCTCGAACGCGGTGGATTCGCGCCCCAGCCCCAGCCTGCCGACACGCCCGAGGCGAAGCAGGTTCTCGAAATGGTCGAACAGGTGAAAGTGGCGCTGGAGCAAGACCCCAACGATGCGCAGGGACGGCTGGTCCTCGCACGGACACAGGCCCGGATGGGCCGCTATGCCGATGCATGGCGCAATTACGCCCTGCTCGCAGAACAAGCCAAACAGCCCGATGTCGAAATCTATGGCGAGCTGATGGAAACCATGGTCAGCGCCACGAACGGCTACATCTCGCCCGAAGCCGAAACCGTGGCCAATAAGGGCGCCGAACTGGACCCGGCGGACCCCCGTTTTCGCCATTACAAGGCATTGGCGCTCGCACAGCGCAACGAACGCGCGGAGGCCCTGCTACGCTGGACGGCCCTGTTGCAAGATGCGGAACCGGGCGCGCGATGGGTGCCTATGGTCTATGGGCATGCCGCAGAGATGGCCGCATCGCTGGGCGTTCCACCACCGCCTAACCCCGCCGCAACCAGCGCACCCGGTCCCTCGCAATCGGACATCGCCGCCGCCGTCGACATGCCCGAAACAGAGCGTAACGCCATGATCGAGGGCATGGTCGCGGGGCTGGCCGAACGCCTCGCCGAAGACCCCGAAGACCTACAGGGATGGCTGCGCCTGATCCGCGCCTATACCGTTATGGGCCGCATTGATCAGCGCGACACCGCCATAGAAATGGCGCGCAAGACCTTTACCGGAGATGCAAAGGCGCTGGAGCGGATCGACGCGGCAAAAGAATGACATCGATGGCCCTTGACGCCGATCATTTGACCCCCTTGCCCCGCCGCAAGATCAAAGCCGCGCCGCGCCACATGTCGCCCCTTTGGCCGCTGCGTCACAGCCCTGCATGGGGACCGCGCAGATGACCCTCGCCCAAGACGCCAGCGCCTTTCTCGATGCGGTCGGCACCGCCGGAACGCTGCTCGGTCTCGACCCCGGCACGAAGACCATCGGTGTCGCGGTCTGCGACGAGCGGCGCACGCTTGCGTCCCCGTTGGAGACAATCTTCCGGCAAGGCCTGCACCTCGATCTGGAGCGGCTGCATCTGTTGATCCAACAGCGCGAGGCCATCGGGATCGTTCTCGGAATGCCCGTCAATATGGATGGCAGCGCCGGACGCCGGGCGCAGTCGGTGCGCGCGTTCTCGCGCAGTATCGAGCAGGGGCTGGGCCTGCCCGTCCTGCACTGGGACGAGCGCCTGTCCACGATTGCCGCCGAAGACGCAATGATCGCCGCCGATCTTGGCCGCGCCAAGCGCGCCGGGCGCCTCGATGCCGCCGCCGCCGCCTCGATCCTGCAAGGCGCCCTCGACGCCTTTACCGGAATCGAGGCGCAGCGCAGGTCTCAGGTCGATGGCGGCTGACCCCTGAGAAGACCGACGGGGATGCGATCTTCTCAAAAATCCCCCCCGGTCTCAGGCGTGAATTGCCCCATCGCCGCAGGCCATCGCCGCCTCGCGCATCGCTTCCGACAGGGTTGGATGCGCATGGCAGGTGCGGGCGATGTCTTCCGCCGCCGCGCCGAACTCCATGGCGACGCAGTATTCATGGATCAATTCGCCCGCCGATGGCCCGATGACATGGACGCCCAGAATGCGGTCGGTTTCCTTGTCGGCCAGCACCTTCGCAAAGCCATCGGTCGCAAAATGCGCCTTGGCCCGCCCATTGGCCATGAAGGGGAACTTACCGACCTTATAGGCGCGGCCTTCGGCCTTCAGCTCTTCCTCGGTCTTGCCGACATTCGCGACTTCGGGGTCGGTGTAGATCACGCCGGGGATGATGCCGTAATTCACATGTCCATGCTGACCGGCGAGAAGCTCCGCAACCGCGACGCCCTCATCCTCGGCCTTATGCGCCAGCATCGGCCCGTCGATCACATCGCCGATGGCATAGATCCCATCGACAGAGGTTTTCCAGCCCCCATCCGTTTCGACCTGCCCGCGCTTGCTGACGGCGATGCCGACCGATTCCAGCCCCAGACCGTCGGTGAAGGCACGGCGACCCGTGGCGAGCAGCACGATATCGGCCTCAACACTGTGCTCGCTGTCATCCTTGCGATTCTTGTAGATGACCGAAAGCTTGTCGCCGCTGGCATCCACGCGCTGCACCGCCGCTTCAAGCGTGAATTGCAGGCCCTGTTTCGTCAGGATTTTCTGGAACTGCTTGGAAATCTCGCCATCCATACCGGGGGTGATGTGGTCAAGATATTCGATCACCTGCACTTCGGACCCCAGCCGCCGCCAGACGGAACCAAGCTCCAGACCGATCACCCCCGCACCGATCACCACCAGTTTCTGGGGGATCGATTCCAGCGTCAGCGCGCCGGTGGAGGTCACGACGCGTTTCTCGTCAACCTCGACCCCCGGCAGGGAGGCGGGTTCGGAGCCGGTGGCAATCACGATGTTTTTCGCGTTCAGAGTCTGGCTCTCGCCGTTATTGAGCGCAACCGACACTTTGCCCGGCCCCTCGATCTTCGCCCAGCCGTCGATCCCGTCGACCTTGTTTTTCTTGAACAGGAACGCGATGCCGCCGGTCAGTTCCTTGACCTGCCCGGCGCGGTATTCCTGCATCCGGTTCATGTCGATCTTCGGTTCGGCAAGAATGCCCATCTGCGCGAAATGCCCATCCGCCTCGGCATAGAGATGCGAGGCATGCAACAGCGCCTTTGACGGGATACACCCGACATTCAGACAGGTGCCCCCAAGCGCCCCGCGTCCCTCGACACAGGCGACCTTCATGCCCAGTTGTGCCGCGCGGATGGCGCAGACATAGCCGCCCGGCCCCGCTCCGATGACAATCAGATCATAATCGGCCATGGTTGTTCGCCCTTTCTTAGATACGTTACGCGCTGTTTAGAATGCCCGCCCCGCCGACGCAATCGGCGACCCCATTATCCTTGCGGGGTCATGCTACGCCGTGCCTTGGCGCGTCAGAGGCCCAGTTGATGCTCGCGGGTGATGACGATCCCGGCCACCGCGCAGCGGATTCATCGGCGCACGATCATGCGCCGGGTCCGGCAAAGGCCCAGCGATGGCCGAAGGGATCGCGGATCTGACCATATCGCCCGCCCCAGAACATATCGGCAGGAGGCATGAGAACCGTCGCACCCGCCCCAGCGGCCCGGTCGATGATCGCATCGACATCATGCTGCGTCTCGGTATTGACCGTGATGGTGATACTGGCTGACCCCGCCACATCCGGCGGGACCATGCCGGGGGCCATGTCGGGAAACGCATCCGCCAGCATGATCGCTCCACCCAGCATATCCAGCCGGGCATACAGCAACCGCTCGCCATCCTTGGCCGCCATTCGCGCGGTTTCCTTGGCCCCGAAGGCGCGGGAATACCACGCGATTGCGCCCGCTCCATCGCTGACGGTCAGATAGGCTTGGATCGCCATCCGGGCGGGCGGCGCGCTCCATCCTTCGGGCGCATACAGACCCGCATCGATATAGGATTGTTCTTCCGGCGTATTCTCCCGGCCCAGCGCGTCATTGCGATAGGGAAACCGGCCAAAGCGCTCGATGACGGCCCGGTGTGCATGGGCGTGAAACAGGCTATCCTGTGCCCCTCGCTCCGCGATCAGCGCAACACAGGCATGTTGATCGGTCAGATCCTCCGAATGCATATAGGGCAGGTAGAAAAACTGGCGTTCCGGCATGTCGATCGTCAGGTCCAGCCCCGCCGCAACGGCCCGCTTGGCGATTTGCAGCGCCAGCGCATCGGTCGAGAATGCCAAGGCATCGCCCCGGAACATATTGCGCGGAAATTGATCCAGCACGATCAAAAGCGCCAGCGCCCCGCGCGGCGTCTCGCTCCAGTCATCCAGACCATCGCCCTGTGCCCGGCGCCAGAGCGGCGCGAACCGCTCCAGAATCATCGCATCGAGGGCGGCGTCCTGCTCATACCACCGCGCCGGACCGATTTCGTCGAGCCAGAAGGTCAGAACGCTATCGGCCTCGCTGTTCATCACGCCCTACTTTCGGGTTTAAAGATCCATGAGCAAGCGGCGCGGGTCTTCCAGCGCCTCCTTGATCCGTACGAGGAAAGTCACGGCGCCCTGACCATCGACGATGCGGTGGTCGTAACTCAGCGCGAGATACATCATGGGTCGCACTTCGATCTGGCCATTCACGACCATCGGGCGATCCTGAATCTTGTGCATCCCCAAGATACCCGATTGCGGCGGGTTCAGGATCGGCGTCGACATCAGCGACCCGTAGACCCCCCCATTCGAGATGGTGAAGGTGCCACCCTGCATTTCGGCGATGGTCAACTTGCCGTCGCGGGCCTTCGCGCCATAGGCGGCGATGGTCTTTTCGATCTCGGCAAAGCCCATCGCCTGCGCATCGCGCAGCACGGGCACGACAAGACCGTTTGGAGTGCCGACCGCCACGCCGACATTGCAGTAGTTCTTGTAGACGACATCCGTGCCATCGATCTCCGCATTGACTTCGGGGATCTCGTTCAGGGCATGGGTGCAGGCCTTCACGAAGAAGGACATGAAGCCCAGTTTCGTGCCGTGCTTCTTGAGGAACAAATCCTTGTATTCCGAGCGCAATTCCATGATCGCGCCCATGTCCACCTCGTTAAAGGTGGTCAGCATGGCGGCATTGTCCTGCGCTTCCTTCAGGCGGCGGGCGATGGTCTGGCGCAGGCGGGTCATCTTGACCCGTTCCTCGCGCGGTCCCTGCGATGCCACAGCGGCGGCGGGGGCAGCGGATGCGCCGGACGAGACCGCTTTGGCCACATCTTCCTTCATCACGCGGCCATCGCGGCCCGTGCCTGAAACCTGATTGCGGGACAGGCCCGCCTCGGCCATGGCCTTCTTCGCGGAGGGCGCATCCTCGACATCGCTGCGCCCCTCGCCCATCGCACGCTCTTTCGGGGTCGTATGGGCCGCCTCGCGTTTTTCGGCGGCCTCCGCTTTCGGCGCTTCGGCGCTCGGCGCGCCGGTGGCCCCTTCCTCGACGATGGCAAGCAAGGCATTGGCTTCGACCGTCTCGCCCTCGGCGGCGATGATTTCTTTGAGCACCCCGGCGACGGGCGAGGGGGCCTCGACCGTCACCTTATCGGTTTCCAGCTCACAGAGCATTTCATCGACCGCAACCGTGTCGCCTGCCTTTTTGAACCAGGTGGCAATGGTCGCTTCGGTAACGGATTCGCCCAAGGTAGGGACGCGGACTTCGGTGCTCATCGGACTTCCTGTCGGTTCGGGAGAAGGGTCATTGAGGATCGCTGAGGGCTTGGTCAACCAAGGTTTCCTGCTGCGCCTTATGCTGCGAAGCAAGCCCGGTCGCGGGGGATGCGGAGGCGGGACGACCCGCATAGCGGGGCCGCGTATGCTTTGCCCCGACCCGCTCCAGCAGGTATTCGAGATTCGGCTCCATGAAGGTCCAGCCCCCTTGGTTTTTCGGTTCTTCCTGACACCAGACGAATTCGGCCTGCTTGAAGCGGTCCAGCTCCTTCATCAGCGACATGGCCGGGATGGGGTAGAGCTGCTCGGTGCGCATCAGATACACGTTGTCGAGACCCCGCGCATCGCGCTCATCGAGCAAATCGTAATAGACCTTGCCGGTACAGATCACGACGCGCTTGATCTCGTTATCGGGCTTGAGCGTCGTCTCGCTCGCCCCATGCTGCGCATCATCCCACAAGACGCGGTGGAAGCTGGAACCGGGGCCAAATTCTTCGAGAGTCGACACGCATTTCTTGTGTCGCAGCAAAGATTTCGGCGTGAACAGGATCAACGGTTTGCGGTAATCGCGCGCCATCTGACGCCGCAGGATATGGAAGTAATTCGCGGGCGTCGTGCAATTCGCGACGATCCAGTTTTCTTCCGCCGACAATTGCAGAAAACGCTCCATGCGGGCGGAGGAATGCTCCGGTCCCTGCCCTTCATAGCCATGGGGCAACAGCATCACGAGGCCAGACATACGCAGCCATTTGCGCTCGCCCGAACAGATGAACTGATCGATCATGATCTGTGCACCATTCACGAAATCGCCGAACTGCGCTTCCCACAGGACCAGCGCATTGGGCTCCGACAGCGTGTAGCCGTACTCGAAGCCCAGCACCGCATATTCCGAGAGCATCGAATCGATGACCTCGTAATCGGTGTCCTTCGAGACATTCTGGAGCGGATAGTAGCGATCTTCGGTCTTTTGATCGATGAAGGCGGAATGGCGCTGCGAGAAGGTTCCGCGCGTCGAATCCTGCCCCGACAGGCGCACCGGAATCCCGTCCTTGATGAGCGAGCCAAAGGCCATCGCCTCCGCCGTCGCCCAGTCAAATCCCTCGCCGGTCTCGAACATCTTTTTCTTCGCTTCGAGCTGTCTCGCGACCGTGCGATGCACCGAGAACCCTTCAGGGGCGGTACTCAGGACGGCGCCGATCCGCTTGAGCGCATCGACGTCATAGCCGGTTTCGCCGCGCTGATACTCGCCGCGCCCAGCATTGAAACCGGACCAGCGCCCGTCAAGCCAATCCGCCTTGTTCGGGCGGTATTCCTTGCCCGCGTCGAACTCGGTCTGGAGATGAGCCGTGAATTCGCTGCGCAGGGTTTTCACCTCCTCATCGGTCAGGACGCCATCCTTGACGAGACGATCGGCGTAGAGCTTTGTGACCGGAGGATGCTGCTTGATGGTCTTGTACATCAAGGGCTGCGTGAACATCGGTTCATCGCCCTCGTTATGGCCATAGCGGCGATAGCAGAACATGTCGATCACGACATCCTTGTGGAACTTCTGCCGATATTCGGTCGCCACTTTTGCGGCATGGACCACCGCTTCGGGATCGTCGCCATTGACGTGGAAGATCGGGGCCTCGACCATCATCGCGATATCCGACGGATAGGGCGACGAGCGCGAGAAGCGCGGGGCCGTGGTAAAGCCGATCTGGTTATTGACAATGATATGGATCGCCCCGCCGGTGCGGTGCCCGGCCAGACCGGACAGGCCCAGGCATTCCGCCACGACGCCCTGCCCCGCAAAGGCCGCGTCGCCATGCAGCAACACGGGGATCACCTGCTCGCGCTCGGTATCGCCAAACTGTTTCTGCTTCGCGCGGGCCTTGCCCAGCACAACCGGATTGACCGCCTCCAGATGCGACGGATTCGCGGTCAGCGACAGGTGCACGTTATTATCGTCAAAGGCCCGGTCGGAGGACGCGCCGAGATGGTATTTCACATCGCCCGACCCGTCGACATCCTCAGGCTTGAAGCTGCCGCCCTGAAATTCGTTAAAAATCGCGCGGAAGGGCTTTTCCATTACATTGGCGAGCACGTTCAGACGCCCGCGATGCGGCATGCCCACGATGATCTCACGCGCGCCCAGCGCGCCGCCGCGCTTGATGATCTGTTCCATCGCCGGGATCAGCGCTTCCCCGCCATCGATGCCAAAACGCTTGGTGCCGGTATATTTGACATTCAGGAACTGCTCGAAGCCTTCGGTCTCGACCAGCTTGTTCAGAATCGCCTTGCGCCCCTCCGGCGTGAAGCTGATTTCCTTATCATAGCCTTCGATGCGCTCTTTCAGCCATGCGGCCTCCTCGCCATCGGAGATATGCATGTATTGCAGCGCGAAGGTGCCACAATACGTGCGTTTCACCAGCCGGTCGATCTCGCGCATCGTGGCGGTTTCCAGCCCCAAGACGTTGTCGATGAAGATGGGCCGGTCCATATCCGCTTCGGCAAACCCAAAGGTCGCGGGGTCCAGTTCGGGGGCGTGCTGGATGTTCACGATCCCCAGCGGATCGAGATCGGCGGCCAGATGCCCCCGGATGCGGTGGGCGCGGATGAACATGATCGCGCGGATCGAATCGAGGGTCGCCGCCTTGATATCCATCGGATCGAGCGATTCGCCCTGCGCCTCGGCTTTGGCGGCGATTTTCTTCGCGACGTCTTTTTCGGAGGGCGGCGCATCCCATTGCCCATCCAGCGCGGAGACAAGCTCGCCATTGGCGACCGGCGGCCAGTCGGGGCGATCCCAGCTTGCGCCACGGGCATTGGCCTTGGCGATTTCGGCCTCGTCCCCCATGCCATCGAACAGCGCACGCCAGCTTTCATCGACGGAAGATGGATCCTCCGCATAGCGCGCCTGAAGATATTCGACATAGACGGCATTGGAGCCGCTGAGGAAGGAAGCCGGTTCGGAGGTTTTTGAATCGAGGGCGTCGTCTTTGCTCATCGCGATCGCGCGAAGGATTGGCTTCGCGTGCTCCCTTGTATCATGGGCCGGTCTGAACCGGACTGGTTAGCGCTCAGATAAGGCAAAACGACTCGGTACACATACCCGATTCGCCGCCCGCATCTCTCTTACTGCATCGCGTACGGCTATGGCACCGTTCAGAACATCGAAATGTCACAAAAGCGTTCCCATAGTGCGGCGTTGCAGGTTCACGGCTGGGTCTTGGATGTGGACACTGGACCGGAAGTGGTAAACGGAAGGTTCCCGCCGGTCGGCCACGCCGATGATGAATAAAGACGGTGTAAAGGAAAAAGCGGGATGCTAGCGTATCAGTCGTACAGTGAAACGTCTGGTCCCGACAGAATTAGCATCGCAGGTTTGCCATGATCCGTCTTCGCTTCTTTCAGCACTCTCCGGCTCGCACTCTCAGTGCGCTCATGATCGGGGCCATGCTTTGTGCATGCAGCGGTGAGGCTGGCAACTTGGTCACTCTGGCCGATGCGAGCGATGCCCGCGATACCGTCAGACCCGCCGGATCGCGCGAAGCCATCGTCAACAGCACCCCGCGCGGCACGCTCGACAGCCGCGATCTGACACAGCGGGTGCTGGTGCGCCCCCGGCCACCAAAGATCATCGCCGATGATTTCTCCACCCTGACCGACGCGCTGACCTATGCCGCGCGCTCCGCGACCGGCGATGCCGAGCGCGTGCGCGGGGCGCGCTGGACCGAAGCGGCACAGATCGGCCTGCTATTCGGCTCGCCGGAGGGCAAAGCCTTTCTATCGGGCAAGCAGGGCCGGGCCTTGGTGCGCGGCGAACCGGCGCAATCGTGCCCCATGCTCAATGTCGCCCTTGCCCCAACCGACGAACAGGCAACCGATGGCGCCATGCGGGCCTGTCTCAACCAGACAGCCTCGCTGACCGATTGTGGATGCCGCCTGATTGCGCGGGGCGACCACCTGCTCGCGAAGCGGGATGATTTTGCCTATGCGATCGGCGTTGGCACCACCGTCATCGACCCGGCGCGCGGCGGCGCGATGACCTATGCCTCCGAGGAGCGGGTCGTCGAGGGGCGCCCCGGCGCGCGCCATGTCTGGCTGCTGGATGTTTCCGGTCCCGTTGGCCTGTTGCAGGTCGAAGCCGATGGGCGCGCGGCCATGACCATCAATGCCACCGGCGAACGCTTTAACGGCACTCATAAGGCGGATGGTTTCCGCCGGGGCCGCACTGCCCGGCGCGCGTATCTGACCGCCCCCGATGGCCGCAATGTCATCGTTCTGGTCGGATTCGAGGATGCCGAATTCAAGGAAAATCGCGCGCAATTGACCGCATGGAATCCCTATGGGTCGCTCGTTCTCAAAAAAGCCGAGGCAGAATAACTTGACCACCCTGCTCGTCCGGAATGCCGATGTGCTCGTCACCATGGATGGCACGCGCAGGGAATTATCCGGTGCCAGTCTTTTTGCCCGCAACGGCGTGATCGAAACGATCGGCGCGCAGGGCATGACCGAAACCGCAGACCGGATCATCGATGCCACCGGCTGTGTCGTCACGCCGGGATTGATCAACACGCATCACCACCTGTTCCAGACCCTGACCCGCTGTGTGCCGGGGGGACAGGATGCCCTGCTTTTCGGCTGGCTCCGGTCGCTCTATCCGATCTGGTCGCAATTCGGCCCCGAAGAAGTATTTACCGCCGCGCAGGTGGGCCTCGCGGAACTGGCGCTTTCGGGATGTACGATGTCGTCGGATCATCTGTATCTTTATCCCAATGGCACGCGCCTTGAAGATACGATAGAGGCCGCCCGGACCATCGGCATCCGCTTTCACCCCACGCGCGGCTCGATGAGTATCGGCGAAAGCGCGGGGGGGCTGCCCCCCGATTCCCTGACCGAAAACGAAGACGCGATCCTCGAAGACTGTATCCGCGTCGTGGATGCCTTTCACGATCCGGCCCCCGGCGCGATGGTCCGGGTGGGACTCGCGCCCTGCTCGCCCTTCACCGTCAGTCGCGACCTGATGCAGCAAGCGGCCCTTTTGGCGCGGGACAAGGGCGTGCGTCTGCATACCCATCTGGCCGAAAACGACGAGGATGTCGCCTACAGCATCGCCCGGTTCGGATGCAGGCCGGGGCAATATGCCGAAGAACTTGGCTGGACGGGCGATGACGTCTGGCATGCCCATTGCGTCAAGCTGGATGCGGGCGAGATCGATCTGTTTGCCCGCACGGGCACGGCCATCGCCCATTGCCCCTGTTCCAATTGCCGCCTCGGATCGGGGATCGCCCCCGTGCGCGCGATGCGCGATGCGGGAATGCGGGTGGGTCTAGGGGTCGATGGGTCCGCGTCGAGTGATTCGGGGCATCTGCTGCTGGAAGCCCGTCAAACGATGCTGTTGCAACGGGTTGCCAACGGGGCCGATGCCATGGCCGCCCGCGAAGCCCTCGAAATCGCGACCTTGGGCGGAGCGCAGGCACTGGGCCGCGACGATTGCGGATCGCTGGAAATCGGCAAAAGGGCCGATCTGGCGATCTGGGATATGGGCGGCATCGCCGCCGCCGGATCGTGGGACCCCGTGGCCGCCCTCGCCCTCTGCGCCCCATTCACCGTGCGCGATCTGGTGGTCGAGGGGCGACTGGTCGTCGAAAGCGGCGCCCTGACCGGCGGCGATCTGAGTGACATGATCGCGCGACAGACGCGGCTGGCCCGAAATCTGGCAGAACGATTGTAAAGAGCAATCATCCTTAAGGGCTTTGAAAACCCTTGGCGTTACGGTCCAAACAAGACGCAACAGCCAGAACGGTGCCAGCCGATGACTTCACCCAACGCCCCGCATGTCGTGTGCGTTTTCGGAACGCGCCCCGAGGCCATCAAGATGGCGCCGGTCGTGCAGGCGCTGAAAGCCCGCGATGACGTCCGCACAAGCGTCTGTTTGACCGGACAACACCGCGAAATGCTGATGCAGGTCACGGATCTGTTCGGCATCGTCCCCGACCGGAACCTCGACGTGATGCAGGATGCGCAGGGCCTGACCCATGTGACCAGCGCCGTGCTCACGGGGCTGGAGACGGCCTTTGCAGAGATGAAACCCGATTGGGTGCTGGTGCATGGCGATACGACGACGACGATGGCGGCGGCAATGGCCGCCTATTACCAACAAATCGCCGTCGGCCATGTCGAAGCCGGATTACGCACCGGCAATATCTACTCCCCCTGGCCCGAAGAGATGAACCGCAAGATCGCGGGTGCCCTCTCGACCCTGCATTTCGCACCCACGCGTGGTGCCGCGGCGAATCTGGTACGCGAGGGCGTGCCCGTCGAGCGGATCGAAACCACCGGCAACACGGTCATCGATGCCCTGTATTGGGTGCGCGACAATGCCTTGCGCGCCCCCCAGATCGAAGCGGATATGGCCGCGCGCTTCGAATTTCTCGACCCGGAAAAGAAGCTGGTGCTCGTCACGGGCCATCGCCGCGAAAACCAGCATGGGGGCCTTGAGAAAATCTGTGCGGCCATGCGTTCGCTGGCCCTGCGCGGGGATACACAGGTCGTCTATCCCGTCCATCTCAACCCCAATGTGCAGCGCGCGGCACGCTCGGTCCTGAAGGGGGTCGAGGGTGTTCACCTGATCGAGCCGCTCGATTACCTGCCATTCGTCTGGCTGATGAACCGGGCGCATCTGATCGTCACGGATTCGGGCGGCATTCAGGAAGAAGCGCCCTCCCTCGGCAAGCCCGTTCTCGTCACCCGCGACACGACCGAACGACCCGAAGCCGTCGATGCGGGCACCGTCCGCCTGACCGGGGCCGACACGGATGCGATCCTGTGGGAAGCGGAGCGCCTGCTGGACGACGAGAGCGCTTATGCCGCGATGGCACAGGCCCATAATCCCTATGGCGATGGCGACGCTGCAACCCGCATCGTAAACCGACTTCTTCAGGAGAACCCTCAATGGTATCGCGACTCTGCGTCATCGGCCTCGGTTACATCGGCCTCCCAACCGCGGCCGTCTTCGCCGATGCCGGCGTTGACGTCCACGGGGTAGACGTCAACGAGGCGGCTATCGCGTCGATCAATGCGGGCGAGCCGCATATCGTCGAACCACATCTGGGCGCCCTGCTGCGCCGGGTGGTCGAGCGGGGACGTCTGCGCGCGGATACGGTGCCGGTCGAGGCGGAATGCTTCATCGTCGCTGTGCCCACGCCCTTCAAGAACGATCACGAGCCGGATCTGCGCTATATCGAAGAGGCGGCAAAGGCCATCGCGCCCAAGCTGACCAAGGGCAATCTCGTGATTCTCGAATCCACCTCCCCCGTCGGCGCGACCGAAAAGCTGGCCGCATGGATGGCCGAGGCCCGCCCGGACCTGAGCTTTCCGCAGCAAAAGGGCGAGATGTCGGATATCCGCGTCGCCCATTGCCCCGAGCGCGTCCTGCCCGGCAAAATCCTTCAGGAAGTGGTCGAAAACGACCGCGTTGTCGGGGGCATGACCCGCCGCTGCGCCAGCGAAGCCGTCAAGATCTACAAAACGGTCGTCAAGGGCGATTGCCATGTCACCGATGCCCGCACGGCAGAGATGGCCAAGCTGACGGAAAACGCCTTTCGCGATGTGAATATCGCCTTTGCGAATGAATTGTCGGAAATCTGCGACAAACTGAAAATCAATGTGTGGCAGTTGATCCGCATGGCCAACCTGCATCCACGCGTGAATATCCTCAGCCCCGGTCCCGGCGTCGGGGGACATTGCATCGCGGTCGATCCGTGGTTCATCGTCCATTCCGCCCCGGAACAGGCACGCTTGATCCGCACCGCCCGCGAGGTCAATGACGCGAAACCCGATTGGGTAGTCGATAAGGTACTGGGCAAGGCCGCGAGCCTTCGCAATCCGACGATTGCGTGCTTCGGTCTGGCCTTCAAGGCGAATGTCGACGACCTGCGCGAAAGCCCCGCCGTCGAGGTAACGTCAAAACTGGCGCAGTCGCAATCGGGCCGCATCCTCGCGGTCGAACCGCATATCAGCGGCCTGCCGCCCTGCCTGCGCGATATGAACGTGGAACTGACCGATTTCAACGAAGCGATGGACAAGGCAGATATCGCCCTTCTCCTCGTCGATCACGATGCATTTCAGCATGTCGACCGCGATCTGGTGAAAGACAAGATCCTCATCGATACGCGCGGAACATGGTAGGGTTTCAGGTACCTTAGCCTCACGAAAGGCCCTATTCCGGCACCGGGATAGGGCCTGTTTGCGACGGGTCGCATTCGGGACGGGCCGGTTATCCCTAGGTCTCAAGCTGTTCGCGCAGGAATGCCCGGAGATCGTCGCCCAGACCCTCCCGCGCCAGACCCGCCGCGATATTGGCCTTCAGGAACCCCAGCTTATCGCCGCAATCATAACGCGTGCCGGTAAAAGCACAGCCATAGAGCGGCGCATCGTCCATGGTGCCCGCGATGGCATCGGTCAATTGTATCTCGCCCCCCGCGCCCTGCTCCTGCCGGTCGAGATAGGCAAAGACAGATGGCTCCAGAATATAGCGCCCCGTCGCGGCAAAGCGGGAGGGGGCCTGATCCGGGGCGGGCTTTTCGACCATTCCTCTGGCCCTGAACACCTTCTGCGAAACATCGCCTTCGGGGTCGAGAATGCCATACATCGACGTCTTCTCACGCGGCACTTCCTGCACGGCCAGCACATGCCCCTTGCCGATGGCACCATGCGCCTCGACCAACTCCGCGATACAGGATCGGTCGAGCACAACTTCATCAGGCAACAATACGGCGAACGGCTCGTCCCCGACCGCATGGCGCGCGCACCAGACGGCATGGCCAAGGCCGAGGGGCTGGCCCTGTCGCACGATGGTCATGCTGCCCGAATCGAGCGTCGAAGCCCGCAGCGACTCAAGCGCCTCGACCTTGTTCTTGCGCTCCAGCGCGGCCTGCAACTCCGGATGGGCATCGAAATGATCTTCCATCATGCCCTTGCCCCGCGACGAGACGAAGATGAATTCCTCGATCCCGGCGGCTTTTGCCTCTTCGACCGCGTATTGCAGAACGGGTTTGTCGACGACGGGCAACAATTCTTTCGGCATTGCCTTGGTCGCAGGCAAAAAGCGCGTGCCAAGCCCCGCGACGGGGAAGACGGCCTTGCGAATGGGTCTGGTCATCGTGCTGTTCTGCCTTTCGATTGGCCTTCCGGTATGGGGGCATTGTGGCGCAAGAAACCCCAAGCGCCCCTTTCATACCGCAAAGGATGGGTTTATTTACCCCTGCCTGACATTTTTCATACAATACACCCCGAAAGAGCGCGACTTTTCGGCTTTTTCACAGTATGAGAATCGGATGCCTTCATCGAAGGCCCCAAGGCTAGCCGTGTCCCTTGCCGGTCGCGGCCCGTGAACTGTAATGGAGAGTACCGATAGCCCGCAGACCGAATCTGGCGCCGCCCAGCCGCGATACCGGCCCCCGCGTCAATCAGAACATCCGTGCGCCACGTGTGCGCGTTATCGACCATGAGGGCAAGAACCTCGGCGTCATGAACCCGCGCGACGCGTGGGAAGCTGCTCAGGAAGTCGGCCTTGACCTCGTTGAGGTGTCGCCGAATGTCGACCCGCCTGTCTGCAAGATCCTCGATTACGGCAAATACAAATACGAGCTACAGAAAAAAGCCGCCGAGGCCCGCAAGACCCAGAAAACGATTGATCTCAAGGAGGTCAAGTTTCGCCCGAACATCGATACCCACGATTACGATGTGAAGCTGCGAAACTCGCGCAAATTTCTTGAGGATGGTGACAAGCTAAAGGTTACGCTGCGCTTCCGGGGTCGCGAGATGGCCCATCAGGAACTGGGCCGCGATCTGCTTCAGCGCGTGTCCGATGATCTGGAAGATATCGGCAAGGTCGAATCCATGCCCAAGCTCGAAGGTCGTCAGATGGTGATGGTCGTCGGTCCCCGGACCTGATACGCGTCGCGCTCTGGCATCCGCCGGGGCGCACCCGTTTTCGTGCGGTCCTTCCTGCACGAAAGTCTGCAAGCGCCGCTGATGGTCAAGATCTCTCACCGTATCGAATATGCCGGTTTATCGGTCGCCCGTGCGCTTCTTCAGCGGATGAGCCTCGATCGCGGCACGGCGTTTTCCGCTGCCATGGCGCGCCCGCTCAGCCCGACGCTTCGACGGCGAACCTTCCGAAACCTTCGGCTTGCCCTGCCCGACTTGTCACAGGATGCCCAGAACCGCATCGTATCGGGCATGGCCGATAATCTCGTTCGCTGCGCCGTCGAATACCTGCATTTGGCGGAAATCAGAGACACCCCCGACCGCATCGCCACCACCGGCATCGAGCATCTGGAAGAGGCCCGCAAAGCCGGACGGGGCGCCGTGCTCGTGTCGGGCCATCTCGGAAACTGGGAGGCCATCCGCGCGGCCTGCGCCCGAGTCGACTGGACCCCCGCGATCATCTATCGCCGCTTCAACAACCTGCAATTCGACGCGGAATCACAGCGGTTGATGCGGGCCTTCGATGCGCCGATTTTCCATAAGGGCCGCAGCGGCACACTCGGCATGCTGCGCCATATCCGCAAGGGGGGGGCCGTGTTGATCCTGTCAGATCAACGCTTTGCGGGCGCGCCGGAGATACCGTTTTTCGGCATCCCCGCCAAAACGGCCCTCGCCCCCGCCGAACTGGCCAAGCAATACGGGGCCGCGCTGCTGCCGGTGCGGGGCATTCGGCGGGGGCGTGCCAGCCGCTTTGATGTCACGATCGATGCACCGCTGCACATTGCCAATGATGATATGGCCCCCTACGACACGATGCAGGAAATCAACCGCCGTCTCGAAGCATGGATCAGAGAGACTCCGGACCAGTATTTCTGGCTCCATAATCGCTGGGGCGCGAAGAAAGACCGCCCCACGCGCCCCGCTCAGTAAGTGATATTTGCGGCACCGAGGACCGGCCCGACCTCGCCCTCCTGCACGATCACCGCGACGCCGCCATCGCCCTCCGGACGCTTGAACGCGATATCGAGCGGCCCGCTTCCCGACCAACGACCGGCATTGCGCCACTCGCGCACAACATTCGAGTAGGTAATCGTCCGGCCATCATTCTCGCCCCCGCCGATTTCCTTGACCACATCGCGGTCATATCCGACAACCCAGACAACCGCCGGTTTGGAGAGATCGAGCGAGGCGGCCTGAACGCGGAAACCGCCATCCTTCGCCGGAACCATCGACACCGATACGGGATCGGGATCGGAGATATAGGCGTTGATTGCGGATAGCACATCGCGCTTGCGACTGCCGATCACATCCATCTTGCCATCGACCATCATCTGCGGCGTATAGACATTGCGTGAGCGCATGATGCGGGCATAGGCGCGTTGACGCTTGCTGTTGCCCGGCAAAGCGAGGTCGTCTTTCCAGCCCAGATAATCCCAATAATCCACATTCAGCGTCAGGGGCAGCACGCCCGGCTTGCTGCGCAATTCCGTCAAGACCCGGTCGGCAGCAGGGCAGGAGCTACACCCCTGAGACGTAAACAACTCCACCACAACCGTATTTTCCGCCCGAACAGACCCCGCTGTCAAACACAGCGCCGCAAGAACACAGGAAACCGTGCGAAGAGCGGTGAGTGACTTAATGAACATGGCAATATACCTTCTTGCGAACGTCAGAATTTCTTCTACTTTAAAATGCAATCGGTCTGAACTCAGGCCGTATGAGAGGCGGGCTTTCTTGCGGCATATGCCCGTTCCCCATAACCGCATTTCATTTTAGCTACAGTAGATTTAGGGGCACCTTCCGCTTCGTGCGAATCACGCCTCCGCGATAGGCTGACACAAAGCGCGCCCGATCTTGTGAACACGGAAAATAGTATGATGTCCGAAAAAACCATCGTCGCGATGTGGTCTGGCCCAAGAAATATTTCGACCGCCATGATGCGCGCCTTCGAAAACCGGCACGATACAGGTGTTTGGGACGAACCTTTCTATGCGCATTATCTGGAATCGACCGGCCTCGATCATCCGATGCGCAGCGCCGTGATCGACGCGGGCGAGACCGATCCCGATCGCGTTATCGCCCGATGCCTGACCCCCCCGGACCGGCAAAACCGCCATGGCAACACCCCGACCCTGTGGTTTCAAAAGCATATGACCGTTCATATGCAGCCTGAAATCCCTCTCGATTGGGTCGCCAAGACCCGCAATTTCTTTCTTATCCGCCGTCCGGAGGCTGTTCTGGCATCCTATCACGATCGCCGGGCGAATCCTTCGGCGACGGATGTTGGGTTTGAACGGCAGGGGCAATTATTCGACCAGATGACACGGTTGCAGGGCACGCCCCCGCCCGTGATCGACAGTGACGCGGTGCTGGCCGCGCCGGAGCGCATTCTGCGGGCATTGTGCGCGCGGCTCTCGATCCCCTTCGATCCGGCAATGCTGGCATGGCCCCCCGGCCCGCGTGAGGATGACGGGGTCTGGGGCAGTCACTGGTATGGCTCCGTCGAGACATCGTGCAACTTCTCGCCCCCGCGCCCTGCACGCCCCCTGCCGGACCATCTGACCGCGATTGCGACGGCCTGCCTGCCGCATTACGAGCGTTTGATGGCCCATTCGCTTCATTAATCGATTCTTGATGTTTTTGTCTTGTTCTTTTTTAATTCCTGTGTAAATGAGAACAAATCAAACACAGGAGAGAACGATGCAAGATCATATAGGCCATAACCACCGCATCGCCCTGACCGCCGGGCGCGAGGCGTTGCAAGCGGCTCTGAGCACCGCCGAGACACGCCTGCACCTCGCCAAACTCCGACGCGCAAGAACCCGTGTCGAGCTGGAGCGCACCTGCTGGCAAGACAGCGCCTATGCGCCAACCGACACGGAATACGCGGCCCGCGAAGCCCTGCGAGCCGCCCATGCGAGGCGCGCACGCCTGCGCGACGATATCGTGGAATATGACGCCGAGATCATCGACCATCATGATTCCATGGCCTGATCCATGCCCCACGCTCCCCGGAGAACAGCGTCGCTTCCCAAAAGTGCCAAAGCGGGCTATGCAGCAAAACGGCCCCGCAAACGCACCGGACGATCCAGCCTTATGCCCTCTGACCTATTTGAGCAGAACGACGCCGCGTCGAAAGCCTATTCCGCCGACGATATCGAAGTGTTGGAAGGGCTGGAGCCGGTACGCAAGCGACCCGGTATGTATATCGGCGGCACCGATGAGCGTGCGCTGCACCATCTCGTCACCGAAGTGCTCGATAACGCGATGGACGAAGCGGTCGCGGGCCACGCAAACCGGATCGATGTATCGCTCAATGCCGACGGCTCGGTCACTGTACGGGATAATGGCCGTGGCATTCCGGTCGACCCCCACCCGCGATTCCCGGATAAGTCGGCCCTTGAGGTCATTCTCACCACGCTCCATGCGGGGGGGAAGTTTTCCGGCAAGGCGTATCAGACTTCCGGCGGGTTGCACGGTGTAGGTGTTTCGGTCGTCAATGCTCTGTCCAACAGCCTCGACGTCGAAGTCGCGCGGGAAAAGCGCCTCTACGGGCAAAAATTCTCGCGCGGATTGGCCGTAACGCCCCTTGAAGAACGGGGCGCAGCCCCGAACCGGCGCGGAACAACCGTCACATTCTCGCATGACCCGGATATTTTCGGCGAACGGGCATCCTTTCGCCCCGCACGGCTCGTGCGCATGGCGCGCTCGAAGGCCTATCTTTTCCGTGGGGTCGAGATCCGCTGGCGCTGCGATCCATCCCTCATCGGCACCGGCGATGACACGCCCACCGAGGCCACATTCCATTTCCCCAACGGTCTCGCGGATTTCCTCGCCGCAGAACTCGATGGCAAACCGACTCTGGCGGATGACCCCTTCGCGGGCCGCGCCGAATTCGCCGAAAAATTCAGCGGCACCCCCGGAGCCGTCGAATGGGCGATCCATTGGACGGAGGCCGCCGATGGCTCCGTCTCATCCTATTGCAATACAATCCCGACGCCCCAGGGCGGCACCCATGAAATCGGTCTGCGACAGGCCCTGACTCGTGCCCTGCGCGCCCATGGCGAAATGGCCGGAACCAAGAAAGCCGCGCAGATCACCGCCGATGACGTCATGGTCGATGCGCGCGCGCTGATCTCGGTATTCCTGCGCGAGCCGGAATTTCAAGGGCAGACCAAGGAAAAACTCTCCACCGCCGATGCCGCCCGTCTGGTTGAGGGAAGCCTGCGCGACAGGTTCGATACATGGCTCGCCTCCGATCCGCGCCGGGCCGAAACGCTGATCGATTACTGCATCGCAAAGGCTGAAGAGCGCGCCCGGCGGCGCAGCGAAAAGGAAACCCAGCGAAAATCCGCCACGAAACGCCTGCGATTGCCCGGCAAGCTGACCGATTGTTCGGATGTGACGCGGGAAGGATCGGAAATCTTTCTGGTTGAAGGGGATTCGGCAGGCGGCTCCGCCAAGCAGGCCCGCGACCGCCGCTTTCAGGCCGTGCTGCCCCTTCGGGGAAAAATCCTCAATGTCGCCAATGCCACCGCCGATAAACTCGCTCAAAATCAGGAGCTTCAGGATCTGCTGCTCGCGCTTGGGGTCCAGACCGGCAATCGCTTTCGTCTTGAGGATCTGCGCTACGACCGCATCATCATCATGACCGATGCCGATGTCGATGGCGCGCATATCGCGGCGCTGCTGATGACCTTTTTCTATCGCGAACTGCCCGAGGTCATCGCGAACGGAAAGCTCTATCTCGCCGCGCCACCCCTTTATCGCCTGACCAGCGGCGCGCGCTCCGTCTATGCCGCCGATGAAGAAGAACGCGACCGATTGATCGCCAAGGAATTCAAGGGCAAAAAGGTCGATATCGGGCGTTTCAAAGGCCTTGGGGAAATGATGGCCCGGCAACTTAAAGAAACCACCATGGACCCGGCCAAGCGCAAGCTGATCCGCGTCCAACTCGCCGATATCGAGCCGGGCGAAACACAGGATCTCGTCGAACGTCTGATGGGCCGTAAAGCCGATAAACGCTTTGAATACATCCAGCATAATGCCCGTTTCGTGGAAGATATCGATGTTTGAGCATACTGATCCTTTTTCGGTCGAAGGCCGGGTCGCTGTCGTCACCGGAGCATCGGGGGGACTTGGCCGCGCCATCGCGACGGCCCTTGCCAGCCGGGGTGCAAAAGTCGTCGGGATTGCGCGCCGCGCGGAGGCGCTCGATGCATGGCGGGCCGAAACGGACGGCGAAACCGCTGCATTGGCCACCGATCTCGGCGCGCCGGAGGCGATGGAGGGTCTGGCAAAGCGGGCGGCAAGCCCCTTCGGAGCGCCGGATATTCTCGTGAATGCCGCCGGAATAAATACCCGTCAGGCCGCCGATGACGTCACCCTCGACGGATGGCAAAAGACGCTGGATCTCAACCTTGCTGTGCCGTTCTTTCTGGCACAGGCCATGGTCCCCGCCATGCGCGCGCGGCGCTGGGGCAGAATCGTGAATTTTGCCTCGCTCCAGACCTATCGGGCCTTTCCCGGCGGTCTGGCTTATGGGGCCTCGAAGGGCGGCATCGCGCAGATGACCCGCGCGATGGCCGAGGCTTGGTCCCGCGATGGCATTACCGCCAATGCCCTCGCGCCCGGCTTTTTTCCCACCGAACTGACCGCGCCGGTCTTCGACGACCCGGAGCGTGCGGCCCGCAATGCCGGGCAGACCTGCATCGGACGAAACGGTACGATGGCCGATATTGTCGGGCCTGCCCTGTTCCTGTGCTCGGCCGCATCGGATTACGTAACGGGACAGGTGCTGAGCGTCGATGGAGGATTCACCGCCCGCTGAGCCGGGCGACGGGCGTTGTGCAACCTTGCAACGCGGTCTAGAGCTGTCTCATGCTGCCTTATGCCCAGACATATGATGACCTGAAGCGCGGCTTCGCATGGCCCGCATTGGGCCGGTACAATATCGGTCATGACATCTGCGACCGCTGGGCGGCAGACGATCCCGGAAGGCTCGCGTTGATCCTTGATGACGAGGATCGCTCGATCAGTTTCGACGAGCTTCGCAGCCTGACAAACCGGATGGCCAATCTGCTCCAAGAGGTCGGGATCGCACCGGGGGATCGGATCGGGGTCTTGCTGCCCCAGAGACTCGAAACCGCCATCGCCCATATCGCGGCATTGAAGATCGGGGCGATTTCGATGCCGCTGGCAATCCTGTTCGGAGCCGAAGCGCTTGCGCATCGCCTGTCGGATAGCGGGGCCAAGGCCATCGTGACGGATGCGGACGGGGTGGCCCGGCTTGGGCCGATCCGGGCGCGCCTGCCCGATCTGCAGACGGTCCTTTGCGTCGATGGGGGCGACGGGGCGCTCGACCTGCGCGATGCCCTGCCCGATCAAGCGGATCGCTTCGACAGCGCGGATACCGATGCCGCCGATCCGGCGATCCTGATTTACACCTCCGGCACGACCGGCAATCCGAAAGGAGCGCTGCTACCCCATCGGGTTCTGCCGGGCCATCTGCCGGGCGTCGAGATGAGCCACGATCTGTTCCCCCAACCCGGCGATGTGATCTGGACGCCCGCCGACTGGGCATGGATCGGTGGTTTGCTGGATGTGCTGATGCCTGCGCTGCACCATGGCGTGCCGGTTGTGGCGCGGCGGTTCCACAAATTCACGACCGGGGCCGCCTTCGACCTGATGCGGCGGCGGGGGGTGCGCAATGCCTTTTTGCCCCCGACCGCGCTGAAAATGATGCGCGCCGATGACCCCTCCCCCTATCCGATGCGCAGCGTCGCCAGCGGAGGGGAAAGCCTCGGCGCGGGTCTGCTGGATTGGGGACGGCGCGTCTTTGGCGTGACGATCAACGAGTTCTACGGCCAGACCGAATGCAATATGGTCGTCTCCAGCGCGGCCCGCCTCGGGGCGCATCGGCCCGGTATTATGGGCTGGCCGGTGCCGGGGCATGAGGTTGCCGTTCTCGGCGCAAAGGATACGCCCGTCACGGATGTAGAGGGCCGCATCGCCATACGCGCGCCCGATCCGGTGATGTTCTTGGGGTACTGGAACAATCCGGCGGCAACGGCGCAGAAATTTGCGGGCGATTGGTTGCTGACCGGCGACCGGGGTGTGCAGGATGCGGAAGGGGCCTTGCGCTTTGTCGGTCGCGATGACGATATCATTTCCTCTGGGGGCTATCGCATCGGTCCGGGCGAGATCGAGGATGCGCTGATGAACCATGAGGCCGTGGCCATGGCGGGCGTGGTCGGAAAACCCGATCCAATGCGGGGCGAGATCGTCAAGGCGTATATCGTGCTTGCCGCCGGGTATGAGGGGTCGGCGGCGCTGGCCACGGACTTGTCGAATTTTGTCAAGACGACCCTATCGGCCCATGAATATCCCCGCGAGGTGGCGTTTCTCGACGCATTGCCCCTGACCACTACCGGAAAAATCGTTCGCCGAACCCTCCGCGAGCGAGCAAGAAGGGAAACCGGATGACAGCGACATTTGCAACATCGCCCGATGAGCTGCTGACACCTGCGGAATTGGCGGCGATCAGCGGATTCGATTTTATCGACGGGATACGCACGGGGCGCTATCCGCATCCGCCCATCGCCCGCACGCTGGATTATCGGCTTACGGAGGTGGCGCAGGGCCGGGTCGTCTTTGAAGGCGCGCCCGCCTTTGCGGCGTATAACCCGCTGGGCGGCGCGCATGGCGGATGGTTCGGCACGCTGCTCGACAGCTGTATGGCCTGCGCGGTTCAGACGACCCTGCCGAAGGGGACCGGCTATACGACCATCGAATACAAGGTCACGATCCTGCGCCCGGCCTTTGCCGAAACACCGCCCCTGCGCGCCATCGGCACGGTGGTCAGTTCCGGGCGACGGGTCGCGACGGCAACCGGGGAGATGGTCGGGCCGGATGGCAAGGTCTTCGCGACCGGAACGACGACCTGCCTCGTCTTCGGGTTGACGCCATGAGCGACCGCGTCACGATTTTTGAGATGGCCCCCCGCGACGGGTTGCAAAACGAACGGCGCCCCATCGCGACCGCCGACAAGATCGCGCTGATCGACCGGCTATCGGCCTGCGGCTTTGCCAAGATCGAGGCGACCAGCTTTGTCTCGCCGAAATGGGTGCCGCAAATGGCCGATGCCGCCGAGGTCATGGCCGGGATCGCGCGGGCACCCGGCACCGATTATGCGGTTCTGACGCCAAACCTGCGCGGGTTCGAAGCGGCGCGGGACGCACAGGCGACCGAGATCGCCATCTTTGCCGCCGCATCCGAGGGATTCTCGAAAGCGAATCTCAATGCAACAATTGCCGAAAGCCTCACCCGGTTTGAGGCCGTGGCACAGGCGGCGCATGAGGCAAAAATCCCCATGCGCGGCTATGTCTCCGTGGTGACCGATTGCCCCTATGACGGGCCGGTCGCGCCGGAGGCTGTGGCGCGGGTGGCGCAGGCGCTTTTTGCAATGGGATGTTACGAGGTATCGCTGGGAGACACGATCGGCCATGCCACGCCGGAGACGACCGACAGGATGCTGCGCGCGGTTCTGGAACAGGCCGCGCCGGAGCGTCTGGCAGGGCATTTCCACGACACCAAGGGCCGCGCACTGGAAAATATCAGGGTCAGTCTGGACCACGGCCTGCGGGTCTTCGATTCCTGCGTCGGGGGGCTGGGCGGCTGTCCCTATGCGCCGGGGGCGAAGGGGAATGTCGCGACGGAGGCGGTTATTCCCTTCGTCGAGGCGCGCGGCTTCACAACGGGCATTGACCGCGCCGCCGTCGACGAGGCGGCGACCTTTGCAAAAGCGCTGGTCGCCCCTTCATAATCGCCGCGCGGCAGCCTCTCGGCAAAGGCATCACCCCTTGCCGAGCATCCCTTTTGCTTTCGCGACCAAGGCATCGGCCGTGATTCCGAAATGCTTGAACAGATCGCCCGCCGGGGCCGATGCCCCGAATCCGGTCATCCCGACAAAGGCATCCGGATTGCCGGTATAGCGGCTCCACCCCATTTCGATCCCCGCCTCGATGGCGATGCGGGGCGCATCGCCCAGAACCTGCGCACGATAGGCCGGGTCCTGATCGTCGAAGACATCCCAAGACGGCATCGACACGACCGCCGCCTTTACCCCCTCGCCCGCCAGCCGCTCCGCCGCCTCGACCGCGAGATGCACTTCGGAGCCGGTGGCCAAAAGGGTCACATCCCGCGCCCCTTGCGTATCGCGCAGGATATAGGCCCCCTTGGCGCTGAGGTTCTCCCCCGCCTCCGCGCGCAATGTCGGCAGGCCCTGCCGCGACAGGGCGAGGGTTGAGGGCGTTCCTTCCTGTGCCAACGCAACGTGCCAGCATTCGGCGGTTTCCACGGCGTCGCAGGGGCGGAAAACGCGCATATTGGGCATGGCGCGCAGGCTCGCGACATGCTCAACTGGCTGGTGGGTCGGGCCATCTTCGCCAAGGCCGATGGAATCATGGGTCATCACATAGATCACCCGCAGACCCATCAGTGCCGATAGACGCATCGCCGCACGGGCATAATCGGTGAAGACGAGGAACGTGCCGCCATAGGGGATGAACCCACCATGCAGGGCCAGCCCGTTCATCGCCGCCGCCATGCCATGCTCGCGAACGCCAAAATAGACATAGCGCCCGTCATAATCCCCCGGTTCGACGGCCCCCATGCCCTTGGTCAGCGTGTTGTTAGAGCCGGTCAGGTCGGCGGAACCGCCCACCGTGATCTCGGTTTCTGCATTGATGACCTCCAGCGCCATTTCCGACGCCTTGCGGGTGGCGATTTTGGGTGCATCGGCCACCAATGTCTTGCAATAGGCGGCCATCGCGGCATCCAGCGAAGCCGGGATTGCACCGCTCATCGCCGCATCGAATGCGGCCCGGTCCGGGGAGGCCGCGAGGCGCTTTGCCCAATCCCCGCGCGCCCCGGCAGAGCGTTGCCCCGCCATCCGCCAGAGCGCGACCACATCCTGAGGCAACTCGAAGGGCGGGTGATTCCAGCCGACCGAATCGCGAACCCCGGCGATTTCGTCATCGGCGGTAATCGCACCATGGGCCTTTGCCGTTCCGGCGGCCTTGGGCGCACCGAAACCGATGATGGTCTTGCACGCGATGAGCGAGGGGCGATCCGACCCCTTTGCGCTTTCGATGGCGGCGCTGACAGCATCCATATCATGCCCGTCGACTTCCATCACGTCCCACCCGGCGGCACTGAACCGGCTGAGTTGATCCATCGAGGTGGAGAGGCTGGTCGAGCCGTCGATGGTGATGCCGTTATCGTCGAACAGGACGATCAGCTTGCCAAGGCGCAGATGGCCCGCGAGGTCGATGGCCTCATGGCTGACGCCCTCCATCAGACATCCATCGCCCGCGATGACATAAGTGTGATGATCGACCAGATCGTCGCCGAAGCGGGCATTGAGCATCCGCTCGCCAAGCGCCATCCCCACGGCGGTGGCGATTCCCTGACCCAGCGGGCCAGTCGTCGTCTCGATGCCGGTCGCATGGCCGAATTCCGGGTGTCCGGCGGTCTTGGCGCCAAGCTGGCGGAAATTCTTCAGCTCGGCGATGGTCATGTCTTCGTAGCCGAGCAGATGCAGCACCGAATACAGCAGCATCGACCCATGACCCGCGCTCAGGACAAAGCGGTCGCGGTCGGGCCAGTGCGGATCGCTGGCATCGAATTTCATATGCTGCGTAAACAGCGCCGTTGCGGCGTCGGCCATGCCCATGGGCATTCCGCTATGGCCGGAATTCGCGGCCTTCACGGCGTCGAGGGCAAGAATGCGGATGGCGTTCGGCATCTGGGCGAGCGCGGCGTCGGTCATGTCGGAAAATCCCCCGTAAGCTATGTCGCGCGGACCCTACATATGCCGCGCCGCAACACCAAAGGATTTTGTTCCCGATGCGCAGAATGGAGTCGAGTGCTGCAATGCAACAAGAAAAACCGACTATTCAAAGGGTTTTAGGGGCGTTAACGTTAATCGTCTGTGCCAGTCAACAGGCACAATGAAACACAAGAACCAGTCGGGGAAAAATCATGTCTAACACACAAGACGAAACGACACGCGCCGAGCGCCGTCGGTTCCTGAAAGTCGGTGCCGCTTCTATTGCAGGGGCGGGTGTTCTGGCCGCGCCAAGCATCGCGCAAGCAAAAACCAAGACGCTGAAGGTTCAGGCGGCATGGGGCGGCGGTATCTTTCTTGAAAACGCGAAATCCTATGTCGATCGCGTTCATGCGATGGCAGGCGATTCGCTGAAAATCGACCTTCTGCCCGTCAACTCGGTCGTGAAGACGTCGCAAATGCAGGATGCGGTGCATCGCGGCGTTCTCGATGGCGCGCATTACGTCCCCGCCTACTGGTATTCTAAATCCAAGGCAGCATCGCTGTTCGGAACCGGCCCCTGCTTTGGCTGGTCATCGCAGGAGGTGTTGGGCTGGGTCCATTACGGCGGCGGTCAGGAACTGTTCGACGAGCTGATGGGCAAACTGGGCCTCAATGTCGTGTCGTTCTTCAATTCGCCGATGCCCGCCCAGCCAATGGGATGGTTCAAGGAGGAGATCAAGGACGCCTCCCAGATGAAGGGTCTGAAATACCGCACCGTCGGCCTCGCCGCCGATGTTCTGCTCGAAATGGGCATGTCGGTGGTTCAGCTACCCGGTGGCGAAATTCAGCCTGCGATGAAATCCGGCCTCATCGACGCCGCCGAGTTCAACAACCCAACCTCAGACCGCGATTTCGGTATGCAGGATGTCTCGAAGGACTATCACCTCGCCAGCTTCCACCAGAGTCAGGAATTCTTCGAGATCACTTTCAACAAGAAGACCTTCAACAAACTGCCCGCCGAGCATCAGGCGATCCTCAAGCATGCATCCGAAGCCGAGAACTCCAACTTCTACTGGCACAATACGAAGCGCTATTCCGAAGACCTGCTCAAGCTTCAGGAACAGGGTGTCAGGGTTCACCGCACGCCCGATTCGGTCATGGCCGAACAGCTCAAAGCATGGGATGTCGTGGTCGAGCGGATCGCGGGCGAGGATGAATTCTTTGCCAAGGTCGTCGAGTCGCAGAAGGCTTATGCGAAAGAGGTGATGAACTATCTCAACCTCAACCAGCCCGATTACAAGCTGGCCTACGCGCATTATTTCGGAAACGCCTGATCCGGCGCTTTCGCTGAAAGATGGTTTCCTGTCCCGGTTATAACGCCGGGGCAGACCCTTTTTCATTGCCGACCACCGCTCCATGACGGGAGAGCGCTTTGATCCGAACAATCCACGCTATCGAAAGCCTGAGTATCTGGGTGGGCCGTGCCTTTGGCTGGTGCATTCTGATTCTCACGCTGTCCGTGTCATACGAGGTTTTCGTCCGATATGCCCTGAATGCCCCGACCGTCTGGGCCTTTGACATGATGGTGCAGATGTATGGCGCGCTTTTCCTGATGGCGGGGCCGTATGCCTTGGCGCAGGATGCCCATGTACGCGGGGATGTGCTCTATCGCCTGCTGCCGGTGCGTTGGCAGGCGCGAATCGACTTTGTGCTTTATCTCATTTTCTTCTTTCCCGGCATGCTGGCCCTGTTCTGGTTCGGATGGGAAATTGCAGCCGATTCATGGCGCTATGAGGAAGTGAGCTGGAACAGCCCGGCGCGCATCCAGATCTATTTCTTCAAGACGCTGATCCCCATCGCCGGGGGCCTTCTGATCATTCAGGGCATCGCCGAATGCATGCGCTGCCTGATCGCCATACGCACGGGAGAATGGCTCGACCGGCTGGAAGATGTGCGCGAGACCGAAGACAGCCTGATGGAATTCGGGCCACAGGCAGAGCGGGGTCCGTTGTGAGCACCCCCGCGATCCCAGCGCCACCCCGGCGCCCTATCCTCGAAACAAGCCCCGGATTCGGTCCGGGGCGGCAACCCCTCTGTGACGGGAGCCTGCCCGGATGACCAATCCTGAAGTCGCCATTCTCATGCTCTCGCTGTTCATCGTGCTGGTGTTGCTGGGTTTTCCAGTGGCCTTCACCTTGCTCGCGATGGGCGTTGCCTTCGGCTATTTCGCCTATTACGACCCGGATGATATCGACGTCTTCGGCGATTATTTCGACAATAATATCTTCTACCTGCTGAACCAGAACACCTATTCCGTGATGGAAAACGACATTCTCGTCGCGATCCCGCTGTTCCTGTTCATGGGCTATGTCGTCGAGCGCGCGAATATCGTGAATCGCCTGTTCGAATCGCTGCAACTCGCCGCCCGAAACCTGCCCGGCTCGATGGCCGTGGCCGCGCTCATCACCTGTGCGGTATTCTCCACGGCGAGCGGTATCGTGGGTGCGGTGGTGACACTGATGGGCCTGCTGGCCTTTCCGGCAATGGCGAATGCCAATTATAACAAAAGCTTCGCCTCTGGTGTGATTTGCGCAGGCGGCACGCTGGGTATCCTCATACCACCTTCGATCATGCTGATCGTCTATGCGGCCATTGCGGAGCTATCGCCGCTGCGCCTCTATGCCGCCGCCGTTTTTCCGGGGCTGCTGCTGGCCAGCCTGTATATCGTCTACGTGATCGGTCGGGTCATGCTGAACCCCTCGATCGCGCCCAAGCCGATCCCAGATCCCAGCATCACGCGCGGACAGATTTACACGCAATTGCTGATTTCCTTTGTCCCGCTGACCGTACTGATCATGCTCGTCCTCGGGTCGATCCTCGGCGGCCTCGCCACCCCGGCAGAAGCGGCGGCGATGGGGGCGCTGGGCGGCCTGATCCTTGCGATGCTCTACCGGGCACTGACCTGGACCAAGGTGAAGGAATCGGTGTTCCTGACCGCCAAGGCCAGCGCGATGGTATGCTGGATGTTCGTCGGGTCATGGACCTTTGCGTCGGTCTTCTCCTATCTGGGCGGGCATGACATCATTGAGGCGTGGGTCCTGTCCTATAATCTGGAGCCATGGCAGTTCCTCGTCCTCGCACAATTGATCATCTTTCTGCTCGGCTGGCCGCTGGAATGGTCGGAAATCCTGATCATCTTCGTGCCGATCTTCCTGCCGATGCTCGATACCTTTGGCGTGAACCCGTATTTCTTCGCGATGCTGGTGGCGCTGAACCTGCAAACATCGTTCCTGACGCCCCCGATGGCCATGTCTGCGTATTACCTGAAAGGGGTGCTCAAGGGTCAGATCGAGCTGGTCGAAATCTTCAAGGGCATCATGCCATTCCTGTTCATCGTCATTTTCTCGATGGTGCTGATGTATCAGTTCCCGGCGATTGCGCTATGGCTGCCGGATTACCTGTTCGGTGAATACGTCGCATGACGCTCTGGGCCTTGAGCGCGCGGGAGGCGGCGGCGCAAATCCGCACCGGCGCGCTGACATCCGCGACGCTGGTGCAAGCCTGCCTCGATCGGATTGCCGATACCGATGCCGCGATCGGCGCATGGGCGCATCTCGATGCGGAGGCTGCACTGGCACAGGCCGCCGCAATGGACGACCTGCGCCGCCGGGGGCGCCCTGTCGGGGCGCTTCATGGGGTGCCCGTCGGCATAAAGGATATCTTCGAAACGCGGGATATGCCGACCGGCCTTGGCAGCCGGGTTCATACCGGACGACAGGGCGATACGGATGCCGCCCTAGTCGAAAAACTGCGCAGCGCAGGCGCGGTGATCCTCGGCAAGACGGTGACCACGCCCTTCGCCTTTGCCAGCCCCGCCCATACCCGCAACCCCCACGACCCGGCAAAGACGCCGGGGGGGTCGTCCTCCGGTTCGGCGGCGGGGGTCGCTGCGGGGCATATGCCATTGGCGCTGGGCACGCAAACGGGCGGATCGGTCATCCGGCCCGCATCGTTCTGCGGGGTCTATGGATACAAGCCGACGCGGGGGCTGCTTTCCCGGCGCGGATGCCTCAAAACCAGTGCAACGCTGGATCAACCGGGCCTTTTCGCGCGCTCGCTGGATGATCTGGCGATTCTTGCCGATGCGCTGACGGGATTCGACGCCGCCGATCCGGCCAGCATCGGGCGGCCCGTGCCACAGCTGGAAGCCGGATATGCGCAAGCGCCCCCCGTCGAGCCGATCTTCGCATGGATCGATCTGCCCTATGCCGACCGCATGTCACCGGCCTTGCAGGCGGGGCTGGACGAGTTGCTGACAGCGCTTGGCGATCGGGTCGAGCGGCTCGAAGCCCCGGCAAGCTTTGCGGATGTCATCGCGCATCATGCCATCGTCCATCGCTACGAATTCTACCACGCCCTGCATAACGATCCCGGCTTGGCCCCCAGCGAAATCGACGAGACCATGGCCGGATTGCTGGCCGCCGGGGCGAAGATCACGGAAGGCGACTACCACACCGCCCTCTCCTATCTCGACGGTGCGCGGGCCTATTTCGAGAGCTTTTTCAACGATTACGACGCGATTATCGCCCCATCGGCCCTGGGCGAAGCCCCGCCGATTGCCGATGGCACGGGGGATGCGATCTGTTCGTTGATCTGGACCTTTGCGGGCCTGCCCTGCCTGTCGCTGCCATGGTTGAGCGGTGAAGGCGGGTTGCCGCTGGGCGTGCAGCTGATAGGATCGGTGGAGGAGGATGACCGCCTCTTTCGCACCGCCGCATGGCTGGCGCGCCATGTGGATGAATCGGATGAGAGTCAGGGAGAAACCGGATGAACCAAAAGCCAAAACCGCAGCAGCGCGACCGGATCAAACCGATTACCGGCCTGATCGGTACGGGCCTGATGGTCGTGTTCATTCTCGGCTTGTCGCACAGCATTTCGACCGGATTTGCCGGGTTCGAGGGTGGATTACCCTTCCTCGTGATCGCGTGCTTCGTGATCCTGCTCGCCGTGTGGGATTATATCGACGAGTGCTTGCGCAAGCGGTAGAGCGCTTTCAGGGGCACCGAACCCGTGCCCGATCACAGGCCGCCCTAGGACCACTGCGCCGCCGTCTCGTCCAGAACCTCCGCGAAGGCATCGGCAAAGGTGGCGGTGACGTAGATGTCCCATGCCTCCTCGCGCCGGGCGATCTGTACGCTCATATGATGCGCGGCGGTCGCGGCGATATGGCCGACCGGAAACCCGCGATCGCGAAAATCGAGCGGGGCGAGACGCATCATCATATCCCGCGCATAGGGACCTGAAACGACAAACCGCTCGCGGTTATCGGCCAGATCGAGCGATGTCCCCTCCGCCGGGGAGAGATCCGCAAGGGCGCGGGCGGTATCGACGCTCGCCCCGATCACCCACCAGACGAGCGGGCCGATCCGGGCAACCTGCTCCCCATCGGCCAAGGCGAGCTGACCCGGACCGGGCGCCGCGATCCCCACGATTCGCTCCAAGCTGGCCGCGACGGATCCAAGCGTGTCGGGCCATGCGGTGACTTGCCAGAACGGGCCGCATGATTCGCGGATGATGGTAACGCCTGCGGCGGTTGTCGATGCCTCACCCATGCATCCGCTCCCCTTTTGGGTCGAAGAAATGCGGCGAGAGAATTCGCACCGCCGTATTGCCATCACGCGCCGGATCGTAGGAGGTCATCTCCTTGCCCTCCCAGCGCTCCAAACCACCCTGCACCAGCGCAAGGCCGATCCAGTGGCCCAAATCCGGGCTGTCGGTGACGGCGGTGATAAAGCCCTTGCCATGGTCGATCAGATCGGTCCGCGTGTCGAGCAATGCCCCCGCGCGCAGCCGCATCGACGGATCGACCGGCGCCACACCGACGAGTTGCAGGCGGTCGGGGTCCGTCATTCCCTCGCGCTCGGTCATCGCCTTGCCGATAAACGCTTTCTTCGACGAGGCCATGCCCCCAAGGCCCAGATCCCGCAGCGAGGTGCGCCCGTCGAGTTCGGAGCCTGCCACATGCCCTTTCTCGATGCGCAGCGCGCCCAGTGCCTCGGTGCCATAGAGCACGCCGCCCATCGGCTTTGCCGCATCCCACAGCGCATCCATCACCGCTTCGGACGATCCGCCGCGCACATAGACCTCGAAGGCGCGCTCGCCCGAAAAGCTGATCCGCGCAATCCAGACATCCGCGCCCGCGATCTTGGCCTCGCGAATGCCCATGAAGGGAAACGCCTCGTTCGACAGATCGCATTCGCTGGTCACCGCTTGCAGCACTTCGCGGCATTGCGGCCCCGCCACCGCGATTCCCGCCCATTGATCGGAAACGGAGGTCAGCTGCACTTTCATTTCCGGCCAGCGGGTCTGTAGATATTCCTCCAGCTTTGCCATGACCCCGGCGGCATTGGCCGTCGTCGTGGTCATCAGGAAATCGGTCTCGGACATGCGCCAGACCGTGCCGTCGTCATAGACGATCCCGTCATCGCGCAGCATCACGCCATAGCGCGCCTTGCCGACCGGCAGTTTCGCGAAGCCGTTGACATAGACGCGGTTGAGGAAATCCCCCGCATCCGGTCCCTGCACCATGATCTTGCCCAGAGACGACACATCGCACAGACCCACGGTGTTGCGCACCGCGATCATCTCGCGGATATAGGCATCATCGACGCTTTCATCCGGCAGCGGGAAGTACCAAGGGCGCTTCCACAGCCCCGCATCGGTCATCACCGCGCCTTGGGCGATGTTCCATGCGTGCAGCGGCGTGCGGCGCACGGGGCGGAAATGCCTGTAGGTGCCGCGCCCGGCTAGCGCCCCGATGCTGATCGGCGAATAGGGGGGGCGGAAAGTGGTCGTCCCCGTCTCCGCGATGGTGCGGCCCGAGGCATCGGCCATGGTCGCGATGCCCAGAATATTGCCGACCTTGCCCTGATCGGTCGCCATGCCGAGGGTCGTGTAGCGCTTGTTATGCTCGATGGACACAAACCCCTCGCGCTCGGCGAGGCGCACATCATCGGTGGTGACGTCATGCTGCGGATCGATGAAGCATTTCAGCTTTTTGCCATGGGTCTTGATCTCGTAGAGCGCCATCGCGGGTGTCTCGCCCGCCTGAGGCTCCGGCCCCGCCGCGCCGGTCGCCGCCGCGATACCCGACGCAATGCAGGCATCATGATCCCAAATACCCGCCGCCGCGCCACAGGTGCGGATCGGTTCGGTCGTGGGACCAGCGAGAAACGCATGGATCGTGTCGTTCCAGACAGGTTTCGGCCCCCGGTGCGAGGTGAGATGCACAACGGGCGCCCAGCCGCCGGAAACGGCCAGCAGATCGCAGGCGAGCGTGTCCCGCCGCGTGGCATAGCCATCCCCGTCGAGCGGCCCGATCTCGACCCCTTCCAACACATATCCACCAAGGGTCCGCACGGGAACAGTGTCGCGGATGACTTTAACGCCCTCCGGCGCATCGGGACCGTCGGGGCGCGCATCGATCACGGTCACGGAAATGCCCGCCGCCGCCAGATCCGCCGCCGTCGCATAGGCGGAATCGTTATTCGTGGCGACGACTGCCCGCGTTCCGGGAGCGACGGCATAGCGGTTGAGATAGGTCCGCACGGCGCTCGCCTGCATCACGCCGGGGCGGTCGTTATTGCCAAAGGCAAGCGGTTGCTCGATGGCCCCGGTCGCCAGCACGATCTCGCGCGGGCGGATGATCCATGTCCGTTGGCGCACACCATGCATCCCCGGATCGTCGCTGACCTGTTCGATCATCCCGGCAACGCATCCGTCATAGAGGCCGAACGCGGTCGTGCGCGGCATAAGCGTCACCCCCGCCGCGCGCAGCTCCTCGATGGCCGCGACCGCTTTGTCGATACCGCCCGCCTGTGCGAGCAGCGAGCCGCCCAGCGCGAAATCCTGCTCGGCGAGGATCACGTCGCGCCCGGCCGCTGCCGCCGCCTTTGCTGCCGCGAGACCGGCAGGGCCAGAGCCGACCACCAGCAAGTCACAGGAGGCATGGGCGGTTTCGTATTGATCCGGGTCCGGCTCACGCGATGCGGCCCCCATGCCCGCCGCCTTGCGAATGATCTTTTCGAAGATCATCCAGTCCTTTGTACCCCCCCGCACGCCGAAGAAGGTCTTGTAATAGAACCCCGCCGCAAGAAAGCGGTTCATCACATCGTTGATGCGCCCGATGTCGCGGCGTACGGAGGGCCACGCATTTTGTCCCCGTGCGACAAGACCATCGAATAGCGGCTGGGCGGGGGCCTTGACATTTGGCTCGCGAAAGCGGCCCGACCCGACGCTGAGGATTGCGCCACCCTCCTCCACGCCCGCGCTCATGATGCCGCGCGGACGGTGATACTTGAACCCGCGACCGACCACATCGACGCCATTGGCGAGCAGGGCCGAGGCGAGGCTGTCGCCCTCGTAACCGGCATAGGACGTTCCGTCGAAGGTGAAACTCCGGGGCGCGCTGCGGTCGATCAGGCCCCCCTTGTCGAGACGATAGCCGCTCATGCCGAATTCTCCACCGTCTTGCGCAGGCCCGGATGGGCAAAGGTCACCGCGCCGACCTCATGGGTCAGGGTATTGCGCTCGACGATCAGCCATGCGCGGCACCCGTTGACATGGTGCCAGTATTCCTTATGCGGCCCGCGCGGATTGCTGCGCCGATAGATGGCCGCGTTCCATTCGTCCATGCTGGCATCCAGCGGGGGATAGTCGACGGTCGCGTCGCCGCCATAGCTGAATTCGCTATGGTCGCGCGTGCCGCAGAAAGGGCAAGTGATGCGGATCATGGGGCTGGCTCCTAATGCAGCTTGGGGGTCGGCCCCATGCCCTTCTCGTCGATGGTATAGCCCCGCTCGAAACGATCGAGCGAGAAGGCGGCCGTCAGGTCGTCGGGGCGGTCATTGGCGATGAGGTCAGCGAAATGCCAGCCACTCGCCGGGGTCGCCTTGAACCCGCCATAGCACCAGCCCGCATTCATATAGAGGTTGTCGACCGGCGTTTTCGACATGATATGCGTGCCGTCCATGCTCATATCCATGATCCCCGCCCAGTGGCGCAGCAGCTTGACGCGCCCAAGGCACGGCATGATGGCCATCGCGCATTCGGCCACATCCTGAACGATGGGCAGGTTGCCGCGCTGGGCGTAGGAATTGTAGAAATCCAGATCGCCGCCAAAGACCATGCCGCCCTTATCCGACTGGCTGATATAAAAATGCGACCCCGGCGCGCCATAGCTGACGACGCAATCCAGCAACGGTTTCAGAGGTTCGGACACGAATGCCTGTAGCTTGTGACTCTCGATAGGCAGGCGTTCCAGCCCCGCCATGGCCATCACATGCCCGGTGCTGCCCGCGACCGCCACGCCGACCTTTTTCGCCCGGATCGTCCCGCGCGACGTCTCGACCCCCACGGCGCGGCCCCCTTCACGCAAGATGCCGGTCACTTCGGTCTGTTGAAGAATATCGACGCCCAGCTTATCCGCCGCCCGCGCAAAGCCCCAGGCCACCGCATCGTGGCGCGCCGTACCCGCCCGCCTTTGCAGGATCGCACCCAGAATCGGAAACCGGGCATTCTCGGAATAATCGAGATGCGGCACCATCTTCATGACCTGCTCGCGGTTCAGCAATTCCGCTTCGATCCCGCAGGCAAGCATGGTGTTCACGCGTTTTGCCTGTGCATCGCGGGCGGCGGGGGTGTGGAACAGGCCAAGTTGTCCCCGCTGCGAAAACATGACGTTGTAGTTCAGGTCATGGCTGAGGTTTTCCCACAGCTTCACGGAATGCTCGTAGAACTGGGTGCTGACCGGCTGGACATAATTGGAGCGCACAATCGTCGTGTTGCGCCCGGTATTGCCGCCGCCGAGCCACCCCTTCTCGACCACCGCGACATTCGTGATGCCGTGATTCTTGGCGAGGTAATAGGCGGTTGCGAGACCATGCCCCCCCCCGCCGATAATCACCACATCGTATTCGGATTTCGGCGCCGGGTCGCGCCACGCTCGATCCCACCCGGTTTGCCCGCGCAAACCCTCCCGAAGGACAGACCATACGGAATAATGCGACATCACTCACCCCTTCGAGAAGACACACCACCGTAATGCGCCCCGGTGCCCACACATAGCGTCGCGGGGAATTGAACTGGTCGGAAAAAGACACGCCCTGCTGCGGCATTGTCGCACCGGCGCCCGATCTGCGCCATCTTTGGCGCGTTATTGATCCCGGCAATTCAGTTTCTATTAACCCTATATAGGCGATGGATCGATGAATGCAGGTATTACCCCTTCAGGAGCACATCCATGATCACGCAGGCTTTTACCCCCCGGCCCATCCTGACCGTTATTGCCCTCAGCGCCTCGTTGATGGCCTCGCAGGCCCTTGCAAGCGCCGAGAATGAGTACACGCTGTCCAGCGCGGAAACGAATGCAACCGTCACGACCTATCAGGACACGTACCAGACCCAGACGCTGATCCAGCCCTATCAGCCGGAACCCATCGCAGCGGCCCCCGCCCCGCAATTCGGCGAAATCATCTATGATACGCAGCCCTATCTTCCCGGCGCGGCGATCAACGATCCCAACAGCTACACGACCCAGCCCTATACCAGCGAGACGATCATTCAGCCGATCCAGCCCAGCCTGCAACCCGTCACCTCCAACTGAGCATAGCGGGCGCGCCCCCCCTTTGCTCGCGGGGGGCTTTTCGGTTAGGACACGCTGACGACAGACAAGCGGAACCGAAACGCATGGGCGGCCCCCTTCACACCTATCGCAGCCGCGTCGCGGATGGATCGATCACTTCCGATCCGGGTCAGGCGATGGCGCTGGAAAAGCTACAGCTGCTCTGGAATCGCCTTGGCGAGCGTCGGGACGCCGCCCCGGCGCGCAAATCGCGCGGCCTGTTCGGCTTTGGCAAGAAGGCAGAGCCGGAACCACAGCCCAACGGCATCTATCTTTATGGTGGTGTCGGAATCGGCAAATCGATGATGATGGACCTCTTTCACGCCGATGCGCCGGTCGACCGCAAACGCCGGGTCCATTTCCACGACTTCATGCAAGGCATCCATGCCGACCTGCGCGACGAGCGCGCAAAAGGCACGACAGACCCCCTTCTCCCCATCGCCCGCAAGATCGCGGCGGAGGCACGCCTCCTGTGCTTCGACGAAATGCAAGTGACCGATATTGCCGATGCGATGATTCTGGGCCGTCTGTTCGAGGAATTGTTCGAGGCCGGTGTCGTGATCGTCGCGACATCGAATCGCCACCCGACCGATCTCTACAAAAACGGCCTGAACCGCCATCTCTTTGTGCCCTTCATCAAGATTATCGAACAGCGACTCGACATCCTGCATGTCGATGGCCCGCCCGATTACCGCAAGATCGATGCGGATCGCGGCGGGGTCTATTTCGCTCCGGCCGATGCGGAGAACCGGCAGGATTTCGACGATCTGTGGCGCAGTTTCTGCGGCGACGCGACCCCGTTTCCGGCCATGCTGAACCTCCAGGGGCGATTCGTTGAATTGCCCCTCGCGACCAAGACCGCCGTTCGGGCCGGATTCGCCGATCTCTGCGCCAAACCGCTGGGGGCGGGGGATTACCTGTTGCTGGCCAAGACCTACCCAACTGTATTCCTTGAAAACGTGCCGATCCTCAGCCCCGCCAAACGCGATCAGGCAAAACGGTTCGTGACCTTGATCGATGCCCTCTACGAAGCCCGCGCGCGGCTTGTCATCCTCGCCGCCGCCGAGCCGGACGCCCTCTATCCGCAAGGGGACGGGGCCTTCGAATTCGAGCGCACGGCAAGCCGCCTGATGGAAATGCGCACGGAGAAATATCTGGCGAAACTGGCCGCGTGATGCGGACCGCATGAAAGGACACGACCATGACCAAGGATGCCTTCAAACGCCTGTCGCCCCGCGAAACGCTCGATGCGGTCGAGGGTGGCCATGCGATCTTGCTCGATATTCGCAACATCCACGAATTCGATGCCGAGCGCATCCCCGGTGCCCTGCTCGCCCCGATGGGAGAGTTGCAGCCCCACGCGCTGCCCTCGCAGGACGCAAAAGCGATCATCCTGCAATGCCGCTCCGGCGGGCGCACGGCGGCTCTGGCACAGCACATGCTGGAGGCGGGGATCGTCGACACTATCGCGCATCTCGAAGGCGGCATCCTCGCATGGAAGGCGGAGGGCCTGCCGACCATCTGCCCCGATCCCTCGCGGGCGGTTACATAGCGCTGCGCCCTTGCATTCGACGCGGGGGGCAGTACATGAACCCCCATGTCATTGCGAACCAGAAAACTTGTCGGCTCGATCGTCCTGATGCTGTGGATGGTGTTTTTCGCCCTTTTGGCAATGGGCCTGATCGGCATGTTGCCCTCGCGGCCGCCGGTCTGGCTGGAGCCAGTGCTCTATGCGGTTCTGGGCATCGTCTGGATTGCCCCGCTCAAACCGCTGTTCATCTGGATGGGCAAGGGGCGCGATACGCGCGCGTAGGGCTTGCTCCCATGCATCGAGTTCCTTATCTAGCGACAGATATTCCAAAGCGAACGGACCTTAGGCCATGAATGCCCTCGCCACCCTTATCTCCATCGTCGCGAGTCTGATCTTCTGGCTGGTGCTGGCCCATGTCATCATGAGTTGGCTGGTCGCCTTCAATGTCGTCAATCTTCAGAACCAGTTCGTGCGCTCGATCTATTACGGCATCAACGGCATGGTGGAGCCACTGCTTGCGCCCATCCGGCGTATCCTGCCAACGGCGGGCGGCATCGATTTCTCGCCCATCGTCCTCTTGATCGGGGTCGAGGTGCTGCGCGTGTTCCTGCTGAACGATATCATTCCGGCATTGGGATAAGGCCGGGCGGCCCATGCCCCCGGCGACCGTGACCGATGCGAGCGGCTTCGCACCATGATCGACCGCAGCATCCGAAACGCCTGTCCGGCCATAAGGTCGCCGCAATTTATGGTCAGCGTGTACGGATGAAACTCCTCTTTCTCTCTACCATATTCGGGATTGCAAGCCTCGCATCGCCCGTCTTCGCCCAAGGTGATACCGTTCCCTATGGCACCATCGAATACGGTATTCTCGCACCTGACACCGCCGAAACCTACGGTATTCCCCTTGCGCCGGGGGAACAGGTGATCGAGACGTATAACGTGCCGTCGATCATTCGGATTCCGGACAATCAGGGCACCCCCTACGAAACGATCCCCTATGCGCCCCCCGCCGAGATCGACCGGGTAACCGGCCTGCCCCGCAACGCCCCCGGCTGGACCGGCGATGCCGCAGGACCGGCGGGGATCGGATGCTTTCCGCAAGGGGTATGCAGTCACCTGAACCAGTAAAGCCCCTTGAGAGCGACAGGCCGCAACAGCCTTACGATTCGCCTTCGGGACAGCGCAGGGCGCGATATTGGGCCTCCGCTTCGGCGGCTTCGCGCACGCCATAGGCATCTTCATACCCCGACACCGTGCCATCGGCGCGCGGGGCCGAGAAATATTCGACCGTGATAAGGTCGCCGTTCAGCACCACCGTCGTCGTCGCCCCATCCCGGCAGACACGCTCCGCCAACACCTTGCGCTCGACGGGCCGGGAATTCGGATCCTGCTGTTGCGCGACCGCCGGAGCGATGACGGCACAGGTGAGCGAAGCACAGACAGCAGCGGTAGCGAAACGTTTCATCGATTATCTCCGATAGACAGATAGGACCACACGGGCCAGCATGGCAGGGGACATCTTTTGAAAGAACTAATCAAAAGAAGAACATACACGCGAAATGCTATACGGCTCCTGTCATGACACAGCAAGTTTCATTCCGCACAGGGATCACATTAGCGGGAGGCGCCGCCTTTGCCGAGTGCGACCTGCGCGCGGCGCTGAGGCTTGCGCCGCATCCTGTGGCGGCGGATAGCGGCGCGGACCGGCTCGCCGTCTTTGGTATCACTCCAGAAATCGTCGTCGGCGATCTCGATTCGTTGCGGGGCGTCCTGCCCAAAGCGACGCGGGTGCAGCATGTCAGCGAGCAGGAAACCACCGATTTCGGCAAATGTCTGCTGCATGTGGAGGCACCGCTCTATATCGGCGTCGGCTTTCTGGGGGGGCGGCTGGACCATACGCTCGCATCGATGTCGGTCATGCTCACCCATGCGGAACGGCGCATTATCCTGATCGGCGAAGAGGATATCGCCTTCATCGCTCCCGATGACTGGACCATGGCGGTCGAGCCGGGAGCGCGGGTGTCGTTTTTCCCGCTGGTGCCGTGTCGGGGGGCGGCCTCCGATGGCTTGCGCTGGTCGATAGCGGGGCTGACCATGGCCGCCGGAGCGCAGATCGGTACGTCGAACGAAGCGATAAAGGCGCAGATTTCGGCCCGGTTCGAGCCGCGCGGCGTCGTCACGATCCTGCCAAAGCGGTATCTGGAGGCCGCAGTAGACAGCCTCGGTCAAGGATAGCCGTTACGCCCCTGCCACAAAATGCAGGGTATCGAACCTGCTGCGCAGTGCGCGGGTTTCGGGGGCGAGGGCGGCGGGGTCAGATGACCTCAGCGCCCCGGCGATCAACGCGGCCAGCGCCGGAGCATGATCCGGCGTCACCCCCCAACGGGCTAATTCCGGCGTGCCGATCCGCAGGCCGTTCATATCGCCCGCAACCTCTGCGACAGGCAGGCCGATACCACAGGCAAGAAACCCGGCTTTGCGCAGCGTCTTCGATGCCGCTTGTCCCCCGCCAAACGGCGCGGCCTCGATGGCGAATTGATGCGAATTGGTAAAACCACGCTCCTTGGCGAAGACCGGAATCCCCTCCGCATCGAGCGCATGGGCCAGCGCTTTGGACAGGGCGATCATCCGCTCGGCATAGGCCGGGCCACAGGCAACCCAATCGAGCATGGTCATCGCGAGGGCGGCGGATTTGGCCGCATCGAAATTCGCGGTCATGCCGGGAAAAGCGATGCCGTCGAGGCGCTCGGCAATCGCGGGATCGTTGCTGACGATCAATCCCCCCGCCGGTCCGCCAAGGCTCTTATAGGTGCTCATGGTCATCAGATGCGCGCCTTCGGCCAGCGGATCACGCCATGCCTTGCCCGCGATCATCCCGCATTGATGGGCCGCGTCGAACAGCACATGCGCCCCAACCTCATCGGCAATGGCGCGCAGCTCGCGGACGGGATGCTCGAACAGGTTGAGACTGCCCCCCACCGTGATGAGCCGGGGTCGCCGCTCGCGGGCCAGCTTGGCCAAGGCGTCGGTATCGAGGGTATAACCATCCACATCGACGGGGGCCGGAACAATCGTCAGGCCGAACAATCCCGCACATCCGGCCCCGTGATGGGTGACATGCCCGCCGATACTGGCCGGAGGCGCAATGATCGTATCGCCCGGTTTGCAGGTCGCCATAAAGCCGTAGAGATTGGCGAGCGCCCCTGACGGCACCCGGATTTCCGCATAGCGCGCATTGAAGACCTGCGCGCAGAGTTCGGCGCAGACGACTTCGATTTCCTCGATGGCTTCCAGCCCCATCTCGTATTTATCGCCGGGATAGCCCAGCGAGGGCCGCGACCCGATGCCCGAAGCCAGCAGCGCTTCGGCGCGGGGATTCATCACATTGGTCGCTGGGTTCAGATTGAAGCAGTCCCGCTCGTGAATGTCGCGGTTCTTCGCCGCCAATGCTTCGATCCGCGCGGCGAGATCGGGACCATCCTGCCCGGCGGCCGAAGTGGCGATCTGCGTAACGCGCGTTTCGCAGGCGGCGGGCACCCAAGGACGGGGGGCGAGCATGGGCGGTCCTTTCCGGCGAAGAGGGATCAGTGGATCGAGCCGACCTGCACCACGGGCAGGTTAAGGCCCACCTTACGCGCCTTTTCCATCAATGGGCTATTGGCGCTGAGCAGGGCCACCTCGACCGGGCGCGTGCCGTCGAAGGCGCCCCGCGCCGTCTCGGCGAGGGCCTCGGCCACGGCCTCGGCATCGCGCAACCCGTGCTGGCTGGCGGCTACCCCAAGCACGACGCGGCGCTCGGCTTCATCCTGCCCCGCATCGATCCCCAGAGAGAAGAACACGGCTTCATCCACTTCACGCCGCAACCCCGCAATGCGCGCCGCGATGCGGGCAACGATTTCGGTATCGAGAGACGGCGGGGCGGTGACTTCGAGCGCGGTTCCGGCGCCGATTTCGTCGCTTTCCCCGGCTTCGGTCGCGCGCTCATGCAGCCAAGCGACCATTTCCGCCGGGATCACCACCGATGAGGGGGCCACGCCGATATTGAGGGCAACCTGTTGTTCTCCATCGAACATCTCGAACAATTGACGCCCCGTGAGACCGACATAATCGATCGGTTCATCCGTCCATGTAGCGAGGCGCTCCTCGGTATCGAAGATGAGGACCGTCGCCGCGTTTTCCACCTCGTAGAAGATCGGCTCGATGGCACTGGCTGCGGCCTCGGACTCATTGCCCTCGTCGTCAAAGGCGCGGTCGATGGGCAGGAAAACCGTCGCCGCGAACAACGCATCATAGAAACCGGCGGTTTCCTCAGGATCGTTTCGCGCACGCTCGAAGGCAAGATCGAGGGGCGTCTCGATGGAGGGGGCGAGGGTGTCGCCGGGTGCGTCGTCATCCATAACTATCGGTGTCCGTTTCGTCATCCGTTCGGCTTTGGATCAGGCATCGCGCGCGAACGCGGTCGATGTCAAAGAAAATGCGCCATGGGGGGCCATGAATCTCGGTGCTTGCCAGACGAATCGCCTTAGGGTGCGGTTTCGTAAATGATGGGGCGACCACGCCAAGACACTGCACGCACCCGTTCGCATCGGGGCGACACGAGGGGGAAGACATTAATGACCGAAGACAGATTGCGCGAAGCGGCACTCTATTTTCATGAGTTTCCGGTGCCTGGAAAACTGGCGGTAACGCCGACCAAGCCCCTAAACACGCAGCGCGATCTTGCCCTCGCCTATTCCCCCGGTGTTGCGGAAGCCTGCACCGAAATCGCCGCCGATCCAGCGAATGCCGCGCGCTATACCGGGCGCGCGAACATGGTCGCGGTCATCTCGAATGGCACGGCGGTGCTGGGCCTTGGCAATATCGGCGCGCTGGCCTCAAAGCCGGTGATGGAGGGCAAAGCGGTCCTGTTCAAGAAATTCGCCGGAATCGACGCCTTCGATATCGAGGTGAACGAGACAGACCCGGATAAGCTGGCGGCGGTTGTTCGGGCGCTGGAGCCGACCTTCGGCGCGGTTAATCTGGAGGATATCAAGGCCCCGGATTGCTTCACGGTCGAGGCGCAATGCCGCCAACATATGAAAATCCCCGTCTTTCATGATGATCAGCACGGCACCGCCATCGTGGTCGCCGCAGCGGTGCTCAATGCACTGGAGCTGGTCGGCAAGGATATTGCGACGATCAAGATGGTCTCGACGGGCGGCGGGGCGGCGGGCATCGCCTGCCTGAACCTGTTGCTGTCGCTGGGTATGAAACGCGAGAATATCTGGCTGTGCGACATAGACGGGCTGGTCTGGAAAGGCCGCGAGAGCGACCCGCAAAAGGCGGAATTCGCACAGGACAGCCCGCATCGCACCCTTGGCGATGTGATTGACAATGCGGATATCTTTCTGGGCCTGTCCGGTCCGGGGGTTCTGCAACCCGACTATCTGAAACGCATGGCGGATAAGCCGATCATTCTGGCGCTGGCCAATCCGAACCCTGAGATCGACCCGACCATCGCCAAGGAAATGCGCCCCGATGCGATCATCGCGACGGGGCGGTCAGATTATCCCAATCAGGTCAATAATGTCCTGTGTTTCCCCTTCATCTTCCGGGGTGCGCTCGATGTGGGCGCGACGACGATCAACGAAGACATGAAGATCGCCGCCGCCCACGCCATCGCCGATCTGGCGCGCAAATCATCGGTCGCCGAAGTCGCCAATACCTATCGCGACGAGCGGCTTGTCTTCGGTCCCGAATACCTGATCCCAAAGCCTTTCGACCCGCGTTTGCTGGTCCGGGTAGCCACCGCCGTGGCCCGCGCTGCGATGGCCTCCGGTGTGGCAGAGCGACCGCTGGAGGATTTCGTTGCCTATGAGGCAAAGCTGACGCGGTTCGTCTATCGTTCGGGCCTCTTGATGAAGCCCCTGTTCGAGAAAACAAAAGAAAACTGCCGCCGGGTCGTCTATGCCGAAGGCGAAGATGAGCGCACGTTGCGCGCCACCCGCACGATCCTTGATGAAGGCTATGCCGAGCCGATCCTGATCGGGCGTCCCTCCGTCATCGCGATGCGCTGTGAGCGGGCGGGCATTCAGCTTGAACCGGGCAAGGATTTCGAGGTCGTCAACCCTGAAGATGACGAGCGCTACGGCGAATATTGGCGCACCTATCACACGCTCAATGCCCGGCGCGGGTGCAGCATCGACGCGGCCCGCGCGATCATGCGCACCAATACGACCGCCATTGCCGCTGTCATGGTCCAGCGGGGCGAAGCGGATGCCATGATCTGCGGCCTTGCGGGCGATTATGACTGGCATGTCCGCTATATCGACAATGTGCTGAGCGCCGAGACCGTGGGCGGGGTCTATGCGGCGCTTGGGGTCATCATCCTTAAATCGGGCGCGGTCTTCATTGCCGATCCTTATGTGAATTACGATCCCACCGCCGAAGAATTGGCCGATATCGCCGAGATGGCGGCGGCGGAGGTCCGACATTTCGACATCGTGCCCCGAGTCGGGGTCATCAGCCATTCCAATTTCGGCAGCGCGAATACGCCCAGCGCCCAGAAAATGCGCGCCGTGCGCGACATTCTCCATGACCGGAATGTCGATTTCGAAGTCGAGGGCGAAATGCGGGCATCCACGGCCCTCGACCGCAATCTGCGCGAGCGGTTCGTCGGGGATGCCGCCCTGCGGGAACCGGCGAACCTGCTGATTTTTCCCTCGCTCGATTCCGCCAATGCGGCGATGAACATCCTGAAAAGCCTTGCAGATGGGCAACCCGTCGGGCCTTTGCTGCTGGGTGCCGGGGGGCGGGCACAGATCGTCACGCCATCGGTCAGCTCGCGCGGATTGCTGAATATCACCGCCATCGCGGGAACATGGGATCAGGTCGCGCGGCCTGACGCTGACGTACCGCGTCTCGTGTGATATAGTCGCAGGCACCGAAAACTTGGGACGGAAACCGACGATGAATATGCTCGACATTCTGCGCGAGGCGCAGGGCGGCAACGGGATCGACAATCTTGCGCAACAATTCGGCCTCGGTCGACAGGAAACCGAACAGGTGCTCCAGCAGGTATTGCCCGCCATGTCCGCAGGCTTCAAACAGCGCACCCGCAGTCAGGACGGGCTGGAATCCATGTTGCGGAAAATTCAGGGCACCGATTACGAGGATGTCTATGAAGACCCCTCCGCCCTGCAACAGGCGCAGACCCGCGAGCGCGGCAATCAGGTGCTCGCCGAAGTCTTCGGGTCAAAGGATGTCAGCCGCGCCGTGGCCCAGAAGGCCGAATTCGCCTCCGGCATCGGATCGACGGTCATCAAGGCGATGCTGCCGATGATCGCGTCGATGGTTCTGGGCGGCATGCAGCGCAAAACCTCGCGCGATACGGGGATGGGCGGCATTCTCGGCACGCTGATCAAGGGCATGAGCGGCGGCGGCGCATCGCGGGGCGGCGGGGGCGGTCTCGATGACCTGCTCGGCGCGGTCCTCGGCGGCGGCGGGGGCGCACAGCGGCAATCGCGGGGCGGCGGCGGGCTTGGCGGCATCCTCGGCGGATTACTGGGCGGCGGTCGTCAGAGGCAATCCGGCGGGGGCGGTCTCGGCGGGATGCTGGGCGGGATGCTCGGAGGCGGCAACCGTCAGGCGCAGCAACAGCGACAGCGACAGGCACCGGCCAATGGCGGTCTGGACGATCTGCTCGGCGGCATTCTCGGAGCCAATCCGCGCCAGCGCAGCAGTACCGGCGACCGCAACCTCGACAACGTCATCGGCATGTTCGATTCCGATGGCGATGGCAGCGTCGATATGGACATCCTGCGCCAGCTGGCACGGCGATAGACTCCGGCCCAGGGCCGGATACGCCCGGTCGAGCGGGTTACGATACCGGCTCGATCAGCTGGGACGAATCGGATCGGGCGCTGTTCACGGCGCGCCCGACCTCGTGCAGCGCGAAAAACGCATCGGGGACGGCATGCATCAGGCGCGCAGCCCCCTTGCCTTCTTCCCCTAACCACAATCCATAGCGTTCCGGCTCGATCACGACCGGCAGGCGGTGGTGGATCGGACGCATGGCATCATTTGCATTGCAGGTGACGATGGCGCAGGTATCGACTGGCTCATGGCCCTCCGCCGCCCATCTCTGCCAGACCCCCGCAAAGGCGAAGACTGGCAGGCCGGGGGCATGGAAATAGAAGGGTGTCTTCGGTTTCGGATCGCTGCTGCGCCATTCATAGAACCCACTCGCCGGGATCAGACATCGCCGCTCGCGACAGGCGGCTCGGAAAGCGGGCTTTTCCGCGATGGTTTCGGCGCGCGCATTGATGATCAGCGGTCCATCCGCCGGGGTCTTGTACCAATGGGGCAAAAACCCCCAGCGCATCGGGACCGCCTCGCGCCCTGCCCCACCCATGCGGATGGTCACGACGCTCTGGGTCGGGCAGATATTGTAGCGCGGGCGCGACAGGACCGGGTCATCGTCACCAAGATCGGCCTTATCGATACCGAAAGCCCCGGCGAGAGCGGCGCTGTCCCGGTCAAGGACAAAGCGCCCGCACATCTCAGGCCGCGTCCCCGACCGGCATGTCCGAGCGCACGCGGACATAGGAGCCGGGGGCCGGTTCGATGACGCCCAGAGTAGCGCCCGGTTCGCGGGCATCGACTTTCTTGCCGGATTTGCGCGTCAGCCATTTGTCCCAGTCCGGCCACCACGAACCGGGCGTCTCGGTCGCATCCTCCAGCCATTCTGCGAGGGTTTCGGGCCAATCGGCTTTCGAGGCCGTGTTCTTCCAGTATTGATATTTTACCCGGTTCGGGTCCGGCGGGTTGATGACCCCCGCGATATGGCCCGATCCGCCGACGACCAACTGTACCGGTCCCCCGAACAGCTTGACCCCCCGGAACACCGATTCTGCGGGCGCGATGTGATCCTCACGCGCACAGATCGAGTAGATCGGCGTCTTGACCTTGGCCAGATCGAGGGGCTTGCCATCCAGCGTCATCTTGCCCTCGGCCAGCGCATTGTCGCGGTAATAATCGCGCAGATATGCCAGATGGCATTTCGCGGGCATATGCGTGGAATCGGCGTTCCAGTACAACAGGTCGAACGCGCTCGGCTCCTTGCCAAGATAGTAGTTGTTGACCACGTAATTCCAGATCAACTCGTTCCCGCGCAGCATGTTGAACGCCTGCGCCATATGCCGCGCATCGATAACGCCGCCTGCCTTCTTCGATTCTTTTTCCAGATCGTTCAGGATCTTGTCGTCGATCAGGATACGCAGATCGCCGCCCTTCACAAAATCGGCTTGGGCGGTGAAGAAAGTCGCGGCCTTTATGCGTTTGTCCCCGGTCTGGGCCATATGCGCCAGCGCGGTGGCCAGCATCGTTCCCCCGATGCAATAGCCGCCGACATTGACCGATTTGACCCCCGTTTCCGCAATCACGGCATCGAGGGCGGGATACAGACCCTCGGTCACATAATCCGAGAACGTGCGCTCGATCTTCTTGCCGGTGCCCTTGGCGGGTTCGGGGTTGCGCCATGAGATCATAAAAACCGTATAGCCCTGCGCGACCAGCCAGCGGACCAATGATTTTTTCTCGTTCAGGTCCATGATGTAGAACTTGTTGATCCAGGGCGGCGCGATCAAAAGCGGGGTTTCATGCACCGTCTCGGTCGTCGGGGTGTATTGAATCAGCTCGAACAGATCGTTGCGAAAGACGACTTGCCCCGGCGTTACGGCGATGTTTCGGCCAACCTCAAAGGCGGTCATGTCCGTCTGGCTGATGAGCAGGTCGCCCTTGCCGCGCTTGAGATCTTTGAGCATCTGGCGCATGCCGCGCACGATATTCGCCCCACCCTCCTCGGCGGTGGTCTTGAGAACCTGCGGATTCATCGCAAAAACATTCGAGGGGGACATCGCCTCCGAAAACCGCTCGGCGAAGAATTCCAGTTTTTGCTGTTCTTCGGGCGGCAGGGATTTATCCGTGTTGATGACCGTATCGCGCATCCAGTTGGAGGACAGGAGATAAGACTGCTTCAGATAACTGAAGACGATATTCTTGTCCCATTCCTCATCCGCAAAGCGCTTGTCCTTGGCCGCATTGCCGGGGCCTGCATTGTCCAGACCGGGCATGGGCTTTGGCTCGACCCCCGCCGCCTGTGCGAGAGCATTGGTCCAGAGGGTTGCCTGACGGTGCCACAGGTCGATTCCGGCCTCGATCATCTTTTCGGGCTTTTCGATCATCGCTTTTTGCAGATCGGCAAGCGCGGGGGCGAGATTGTAGGGATCGGGATTCGCCGCCGAGCCATCCGCATGGGTTTGCAGGTAATAGGTCCATGCTTCCTGAGCGAGCGCATAGGCCTGCGCCATGTTCTCGGTCGCGGTCATCGGATCGGCAACAGGTTTCGAGGCTTTTCCCTGAGTATCCGTCACAATGCGTCCCCCTTTTAACTATATTCTACGCATCCATGGCGATAATCCTTTAACCATGGGTAGTGGCATATCTATACGTCATATGGTCCGCAACCCGCCTGATTACAGGGAGAGACAATGTATCGCCCGCGTCTTGATATTCTAGCGCCCCTGATCTGCGGTGTCCTGCTGGCCGGATGCGGCGGCGAGATCGCGCGGATCGAGGGCCTGCCGGAAACCCGCGATGTCTCGACTATCGCATGGCCCCGCCTTGTGGATACACCCGCACCGCCCGCCGATTCCCTGTTGCCGGAAGCGGGGGCCGCGGCCTTCGCCTCGCTGAACGAAACCCGGCAATCCGTGCTGACCCGTGCGGCACAGCCGGGACCGCCCCGGATCGCGATTGCCGATCTGGATGGGCGCGTGGCCCGAATTCGTCAACAATCGACGATACGGGCACCGGGCGTGGACGGGGATGATCTGGCGGCACGGGCCGCGCGCTTGTCACAGGTGCGCAACCGGCCCGCCGAGGGCATCGACGCATCCGACTTGCTGGCACGGGGACAACGAGTCGCCGCCGCACGCATTCAGGTGCCCGATTCTCTCGACCCGGACACGCTCGCCGCTCGGGCCAATCGGCTGAAATCACAGGTGCAATCCTATGGCGGCACGGTGAATCGCGCCGATCTGGCCCTGCGATCGCAGCGGATCGAGACGGCGGTGGCGATCGTGCCCCCTACCCGTGCCCTGCGCCCGGCGCAAATCGAGCGCCCGGATGTGGTTTCGCCGCCGAAACCCATCGCCCGGCAACCGGATCGCAGCACGCCCGTCATCTCAGATGCGTTCCGAAAAAGGGCCGAAGAAGCCCGCAAACGTGCACGGGATCGGGCCAAGGCGGCAACGGCGCAGTAAAGCCCGTCTTTGTCCTTTCGTTCAGCACAGTAGCGGGATAAGCAACGCCCCATGAACACTGATTTTTATCGCGTCAAGCGCCTGCCCCCTTACGTTTTTGCGGAAGTGAACCGCATGAAGGCGGATTTGCGCGCCCAAGGTCACGATGTCATCGATTTCGGGATGGGCAATCCCGATATGGATACGCCCGACCATATCGTCGAGAAACTGATCGAAACGGTACAGCGCCCGCGCACCCATCGCTATTCGGCATCCAAGGGCATTCCGGGCCTGCGCCGGGCGCAATCGGCCTATTACGAGCGGCGCTTTGGTGTGCAGGTCGATCCTGAGACCGAAATCGTCGCGACCCTTGGCTCCAAGGAGGGTTTGGCGAATCTGGCGGCTGCAATCTCGGCCCCCGGCGACGTGATTCTCGCGCCGAACCCGTCCTATCCGATCCATGCCTTCGGCTTTATGATCGCCGGGGGCACCCTGCGCCATATTCCGGTGCCGGTGACCGATACGGGGGCCTTTGACGGGGCCGAATACCTGCGTGTTCTGGACCGGGCCGTGCGCCATTCGGTGCCCAAGCCCACCGCCATCGTCATCAACTTCCCATCCAATCCGACCGCCCTGATCTGCGATCTCGATTTCTACCGCGATCTCGTCGCCTTCGCGCGAAAGCATGAAATCTGGCTCTTGTCGGATGTCGCCTATGCGGAGATGTATTACGACGACAATCCCCCGCATTCGATTTTGGAGGTGCCGGGGGCCATCGATGTGGCGGTGGAATTCACCTCGCTGTCGAAAACCTATGCCATGCCCGGCTGGCGCATGGGCTTTGCGGTCGGCAACCGGCACCTGATCGGCGCCCTGACCCGGATCAAGAGCTATCTGGATTACGGCGCCTTCACCCCGATTCAGGTCGCCGCCGCCGCCGCGCTGAACGGACCACAGGACTGCATTGCCGATATCCGACAGATCTACAAAGACCGGCGCGATACGCTGGTCGAGGCGATGGGCCGTGCGGGATGGGATATTCCGCCGCCCCCGGCGACGATGTTCGCTTGGTCGAAAGTGCCTGCGCCCTTCGACCGACTCGGCTCGATGGCCTTCGCGAAAATCCTGTTGCAAGAGGCCGATGTCGCCGTCTCGCCGGGGGTTGGCTTTGGCGAGTATGGCGAGGGCTTTGTCCGGCTTGCCTTGGTCGAAAACGAACAGCGTATTCGGCAGGCGGCTCGCATGATACGCAAACTGATGGACGACGCCGATGCGGTGGTCGATCGATACGAACGCGCAGCGGAGGCAGCGGAATGAGCGAAGACCCCCTCAAGATCGGCATTGCGGGCCTCGGCACCGTTGGCGCGGCAACGCTGCACTACCTGATTAACGAGAATACCCGTATCGCGGCACGGGCCGGGCGGGCATTGACGGTGGATGCCATCGTCGCGCGCGACCGGACGAAGGATCGCGGGGTCGATACATCGGGGCTGCGCTGGTTTGACGATCCGGTGGCGCTGGCTGCCGATCCGGGGATCGATGTCTTCGTCGAGCTGATCGGCGGGGCCGATGGCGTCGCCAAAGCCACCGTCGAAGCCGCCTTGGCGGCGGGCAAGCCCGTCGTGACGGCGAATAAGGCATTGCTGGCCCATCACGGGGCCGCATTGGCCGAACTGGCCGAACGCACCCCCGGCGCCTCGCTGCATTACGAAGCGGCGGTGGCGGGGGGGATTCCGGCGGTCAAGGCTCTGCGCGAGGGCATGGCCGGAAACGGCATTACCCGCGTCAGCGGCATCCTGAACGGCACCTGCAACTATATCCTGACCGAGATGGAAACGACCGGCGCGGCCTTTGGCGATGTGCTGCTGGACGCGCAGAAACTGGGCTATGCCGAGGCGGACCCGACCGCCGATGTCGGCGGGTTCGATGCCGCGCATAAACTGGCTATCATGGCCGCCATCGCCTTTGGGCGACAGATGGATTTTGCCGGTGTGCAGATCGAGGGCATCGACAGCGTTTCGGCCGAGGATATCGTCGCGGCGCGGGATATGGGCTATCGCATCCGCCTGCTGGGGGTGGCCGAGCGCACCGCACAGGGCGTCGCACAGCGGCTGCGGCCCTGCATGACCCCCGCCGATTCGGCCCTTGGCAAGATCATCGGCGTCACGAATGCGGTGATGCTCGAAGGCGACGCCATCGGCGCGACGATCCTGACCGGCCCCGGTGCGGGGGGCGGCCCGACCGCCAGTGCGGTTCTGGCCGATATCGTGGATGTCGCGCGGGGCAATACCCCGCCCACCTTCGGAATTGCGGCGGCGGATCTTGCCCCCATCGCCAAGGGCGGCGCGGATATTCCCGATGAAGGGGCGTTCTATCTGCGCGTCATGCTCAAGGATCGGCCCGGCACATTGGCCGAAGTGGCCACTGCATTGGGCCAAAGCGGCGTGTCGATTCACCGGATGCGCCAGCATGACCATGAAGGCGATGCCGCCCCGGTTACCATCGTGACCCATCGGTGCGATCTTGCCGATATTACCGCAGCAAAAGAGCGGATCGTGGCCCTGACGGTCTGTACCGAACCCCCCGTATCAATGCGGATCGTCGAAAGCTGAGATTGCAACGGCGGGCGTTTTGACCGATGAAGCGTCATAGGCCCTTCCGCAAAACGCCATGGACGGAAAAGAATTTCATGACCGAATATACACCGGAATACGAATTCAAGGATCGGTTGCTGTCGCTGGGCCTTGCCCGCGTATCAGAAGCCGCCGCCATCGCATCGGCCAAGCTGATTGGCCGCGGTGACGAAAAAGCCGCCGACCAAGCCGCCGTCGATGCCATGCGAACCCAGCTCAACATGCTCGATATTGCGGGCGTCGTTGTTATCGGCGAGGGTGAGCGCGATGAAGCGCCGATGCTGTATATCGGCGAGGAAGTCGGCACCCGTGTCGAGGGCGCACCGGAGGTCGATATCGCGCTCGATCCGCTGGAGGGCACGACCCTGACGGCAAAGGCGATGCCCAATGCGCTGGCCGTAATTTCGATGGGCGCACGCGGATCGATGCTGCATGCACCGGATGTGTATATGGACAAACTGGCCATCGGGCCGGGCTTCGCGCCCAATCTTGTCACCCTCGACATGACCCCGACCGAGCGCATTGAGGCGCTGGCCAAGGCCAAAGGCTGTGCGCCATCGGACATCACCGTCTGTATGCTGGAGCGCCCCCGCCATAACGATATGCTCGTGGAACTGCGCGAAACGGGCGCGGCGATCCGCTTGATCACAGATGGGGATGTGGCCGGTGTCATCCATTGCGCCGAACCGGATGTAACGGGAATCGACATTTATATGGGGTCCGGCGGGGCGCCCGAAGGGGTGCTCGCGGCCTCGGCATTGAAATGCATGGGCGGGCAGATTCAGGGCCGCCTGCTCTTTCGCAATGACGACGAACGCGGACGCGCCGCAAAGGCCGGGATCACCGATCTCGACCGCATCTATACCCGCGACGATATGGTGCAGGGCGATGTGATCTTTGCCGCGACCGGCGTGACGGATGGCTCGATCGTGCGTGGATTGCGCCGGGTCGGCGGCTATATCGAAACCGAGACGATGCTCATGCGATCGCGTACCCGCTCGCTGCGGCGTCTTATCTATAAAACTCCGATCTAAGGACTGAGCACGATGACGCTACTCGGATTCTTCTGGTTCATTCTCGCGATCATCGGCGCGTTTATCATCGGCGTACTCGTCGGGCGCTTTCACGAAGGCACCCTGATCGTCGATGGCAAGCCGGTCGGTGGCCATTCCCATGGGGACGATGACGGCCATCACTGACGACACGCCGACCCTGTCCCTGACGGGGCGCCCGTGGCGGATGCCCGATGCGGGCGTCGAGCGGGCGGGCCTAGCCATCGCCCAGCGGCATGGACTGCCGGAAATCGTCGGGCGTGTGCTCACGATTCGGGGGGTGGGGATCGACGAGGCCAAAGGCTATCTGTCGCCGACCCTGCGCGACATGATGCCCGATCCCTCGACCCTGATCGATATGGATACCGCCGCCGAGCGCCTCGCCCATGCCGTCGAGCGGGGCGAACGGGTCGGCCTGTTCGGCGATTACGATGTCGATGGGGGATCGTCGGTCGCCTTGGTCCAGCGGTGGCTGCGTGCCATGGGGATGACGGCGCAGGTTCATATCCCCGACCGGATCGACGAAGGCTATGGTCCCAACGACCCCGCGATGCAGGCGTTGGCGCGGGATTGCCCCCTCATCATCTGCCTTGATTGCGGCACGCTCAGCCATGGTCCGATTGCGGCGGCGCGGGAGGCGGGGGCGGATGTCATCGTCGCCGATCACCATATCGCGGGGGAGACCCTGCCCGAATGTATAGCGGTCGTGAACCCGAACCGGCATGACGATGAATCGGGGCTGGGCCAGCTTTGCGCGGCGGGGGTCGCGTTTTTGCTCTTGGCCGCGACGAACCGTGTCCTGCGCAAGAGCGGCAAGGTCAAGGAACCGGATTTGCGGCAATGGCTCGATCTGGTGGCGCTGGCCACGGTCGCCGATGTCGCGCCGCTGACGGGCCTGAACCGGGCCTTCGTGCGGCAGGGACTGCACGTCATGCGACAGCGCCGCAATGTGGGCCTGCGTGCGCTGGCGGATGTTGCCGGGATGGATGCGGCTCCGACACCGTTTCATCTGGGCTTTTTGCTGGGTCCGCGCGTCAATGCCGGGGGACGGATCGGAGCCGCGGATCTGGGTGCGCGGCTGCTGACCTGTGATGACCCGGAGGAAGCGGCAGGTCTGGCCGCGATGCTCGACACCCATAACCGCGACCGCCGCGAAATCGAGGCGGCGGTCCTCGAAGCCGCCATCGATCAGGTCGAAACCCGTGGGGTGTCCAGCGGGCTGGTCTGGGCGGCCGATGACGGATGGCATCCCGGCGTGGTCGGCATCGTCGCGAGTCGCCTCAAGGAACGCTACAACCGCCCCGCCATCGTGATCGGCTTTGCGGATGGAATCGGCAAGGGGTCGGGGCGGTCGGTATCGGGCATTGATCTGGGCCGCGTGATCCACGGTGCGACGGCCGCCGATATGCTGCTCAAGGGCGGTGGGCACAAGATGGCGGCGGGCCTGACCGTCGCGCAAGACCGGCTGAACGACGCGATGGGCTGGATCGACGATGCGCTGTGCAGTCAGGGCGCGGACAGGATCGGGCCGCGCACCCTGACGCTCGACGGATCGCTCTCGCCGCGCGGGGCCACACTCGACCTATGCGATATGCTGGAGCAAGCGGGACCGTTCGGGGCCGGGGCGCCCGCGCCGCGCTTTTGTTTTCCCAATGTGCGGCTCGACCGCCCCCGCGAGGTCGGCACCGGCCATTTCGCCTGTTCGGTGACCGATGGCACCGCATGGCTCGACGCCATCGCCTTTCGCGCCTTCGAAACCGATCTCGGCCCTGCCTTGATGGCCCAACGGGGGCGCAACCTCGATGTTGCGGGCCGCATCCAGATCGACGAGTGGCAGGGGCGCAAACGTGTTAAACTGTTTCTGGAAGACGCGGCCATGCCGCGGCAATAGGGGGCCATGATGGCAAAAACCATTCTCATCACGGGTGGCAGCCGGGGCATCGGCTCTGCAAGCGCCCTGCTTTGCGGTGCCCAAGGGTGGAACGTTGCGATCAACTACGCACATAATACGGATGCCGCGAACGCCACCGTTGCGGCGGTCGAGGCGGCAGGCGGAAAAGCCTTTGCCGCTCAGGGCGATATACGCGACGAAGCATCGGTGATCGCGCTGTTCGACCGGACCGTGGAAGTGTTTGGTGGCATCGATGGCGTGGTGAACAATGCCGGGATCGTCGCGCCGAAATCCACCCTTGCGGAGATGGATATCGAGCGGATGCGCCGGGTCTTCGACACGAATATTCTGGGTGCCTATCTCGTTGCCCGCGAAGCGGCCCGGCGGATGACGGGCGGCAGCATCGTCAATGTCTCCTCCGCCGCCGCACGATTGGGCAGCGCGAATGAATATGTCGATTACGCCGGATCGAAGGGCGCCGTGGATACGATGACGACCGGGCTGGCGGCAGAACTTGCGCCAAAGCGTATTCGAGTCAATGCGGTACGCCCCGGCGTGATTGCAACCGATATCCATGCCAGCGGCGGTCAACCCGATCGTGCCGAGCGCATCGGATCGAAACTACCCCTCGGACGCGCGGGAACCGCCGAAGAAGTGGCCGAGGCGATTATCTGGCTGTTGTCCGACAAGGCATCCTATGTCACAGGTGCATTCGTCGATGTCAGCGGAGGGCGCTAGAATGGCAACGGAACTCGATCATCTTGTCGTTGGCTGCAAGGATCTCGAATCGGGCGCAAGCTGGATGGAGGATATGCTGGGCGTGCCTCCTGTGGGCGGCGGCGAACATGCAACCATGAGTACGCATAACAAACTGTGGAGCCTCGGCCCATCGTGCTTTCTGGAACTGATCGCCATTAATCCGGGCGTGCCTGCGCCGGACAGGGCCAGATGGTTCGGGCTGGACGACCCCGATATTCAGGATAGCCTCGCCAGCGGCCCCCGTCTGCTGAATTGGGCCGTGCGGGTCGATGATATCGATCAAGCGGTTAAGGATTCGCCCGTCAATCTGGGCACGATCCATTCCCTGTCCCGCGGCGATTTTGCATGGAAGGTGGCAATTCGCGAAGACGGGGCGTTGATCCATCAGGGGCATATTCCGCTGGTAATTCAATGGCAGACCCCTCACCCGGCCTCAAAACTGCCCGATCAAGGGCTTGGCCTCGTGCGCATGAAGGCGCATCGCAGCGAAAAGACCGGCGTTATCAAGGCGCTGGAGAGTATCGGCGCGGATGATCTGATCAAGATCGACGATGGAAGCGTGACCGCCGGGATCATGGCCGAAATCTCGACCGGAGACGGCAACGTATCGCTGGTTGGATAGGCGGCGCCGCCCATGAACTGGACCGCGGCCATCGACATCTATTGCGAGCGGACCGGGCCTGAATTCTGGTCTGAGCCGATCAATGCCGTCTCGAACCTTGCGTTTATCATCGCGGCGATCCTGCCCTTCATGGCGATGCGCCGGGCTGGCGCGTCCGATGCCTTGCTGACTGGGCTCTGCGGGATCGCGTTTTGTATCGGCGTGGGGTCGTTTTTGTTTCACACGGTTGCGGAGCGGTGGGCGGCCCTTGCGGATACCCTGCCGATCCTGCTGTTCATCATCGGATTCCTGTATGCCGCGATGAACCGCCTGTTCGGATTGCGCTGGCCTTGGGCGATCCTTGCCACCGTTCTGGCATTTGCCCTGTCCACCACCGCGCGGGACGCGGGAATGATGATCGCGGGCAGTTCGCTGAACGGATCCGTCAGTTACTTTCCGGCCCTTGCGCTTCTGGGCGGATCGACGATTGCGCTGGCGGTCAGGGGCCATCCGGCGGCGCGGCCAGTGGCGGTGGCAACGGCGATCTTTGCTCTATCGCTGACCGCCCGCTCAGTCGATGAGGCGCTCTGCGTTGATATTCCGATGGGAACGCATTTCCTGTGGCATTTGCTGAACGGCACGATGATCGGCGTGCTGTTATTCGCGCTTCTGCGCCATGGGCGGCGGGCTTAGGCAATCGCGAGGAATGCTGCTCAGAGTGATCGGCAGGACAAAGGTTGAACCGGAATACTACTCCAGAGATTATCCGGCCTTGAGATGGGTCTGATCGCCGGAGACCCGAGGCACCGCCACGGGACCGCGCCAATGGGTTGCGACCACCATCGTCAGCGGAAAGCACATCCGCACCGATGTTCCGACGCCTTCCCGGCTCTGCAACTCGACAAAACCGTTATGGGCATCCATCAGCGCTTTGACCATCGCGAGGCCCAGACCGGCCCCCTCGCGGTCGGATTTGCGCGTCAGGCTAGAGCGGGCATAGACCATCCAGATGCTTTGAAGATCGCGCTCCGGGATACCACAGCCGACATCGCGCACTTCCACCACCAACAACCGGCGATCCCGCAGATAGGCATCCACATAGATCGCGCCCCCCTTATCGGAGAATTTGAGGGCGTTGGACAGAACGTTCGTGATGCAGCGCTTCACCGCAAGGCGGTCGCAATTGACGGTCCAATCGGCTTCGATGCTGGTCCGAATGGCGATATTGCGCTGTTCGGCGACGGATTGGAACTGAACGATTGAATCGTCGAGAAGCTGGGTAAAGGGCACATCGTCGCGAATGATATCAAACTTACCCGCATCGATTTTCGACAAATCGAGCACATCCTCGGTCAGCTTTGCCAGATCGCGGGCGGAACGGGCAACGATATCGACATATTCAAAGATGCGGTCCTGCTTCATCGTCTCCTTCTGCAAAAGGATCGCTTCGGAAAACCCCTGAATCGCATTGAGCGGCGTGCGGAATTCATGACTCATATTCGCGAGGAACTGCTGACGATAAAAGCTCAGATCCCGCAATTTTCCTTCGGATATTTCGAGCGCGCGGGTCTTGGCGAGCAGGCTGTTGCGCCGGTGCCATTCGACGGGCACCAGAACGGCCAGCGACATCATGAACAGGCTCACGAGGATGAAGACCAGAATCGCCTCGCGATTGAGTTTTTCGTGCAGCTCCTCGATCACCTTGTTCGTATCGTCATTGAGCGCGCGGGAAATCGCCCGGATGCTCGGACGCGTCCTTTCGAGTGCATCCGCAAGCATCGCGGGCGTGGTGGACGGAGAGCCGCTGATAAACCAGTCGATATGATCGGCCAGATCGCGAACGCGCATGAATTCTTTTTCCAGCCCCCGCGCGGCGATCAAATCTTGATAATGCGGGCGCTGGAGCTTGAGGAATTCGGTCTCGAAAAACTGGGCATCGCTCACGAGCGTGGCGATTTTCGTACTGCCATCATCATTTTTCAGACTCTGGGCACTTCTGAGCGTATGATCGAAAAGTTCTTTTAGATCAAAGGCGTTGACTTCTTCAGAAGCCGTATTTCCGGGCACTCGATACGTCGCGATATGGTAGACGGCAACACCGGCAATCGCCACGGCCAAAAACACCGTGACAATCAGCGGTAAAGCGAGAGATGCTTTTCGCCAGTCGTTGAGCAAGCGCTTTGCTATCACCACAATCTTCCCGATCAATGCCCTGTTGACGTTATTAGTCTGTTCAGGTTTCTGAAAACTTAACGGTGGGTACAAGGGTGCCTTCCGCACACTGCCTATCGGTCTTCATTCAGAGTCTCCAGAATCATGCCCATCAAAATCCCGTCAGGATTGCCCGCTGAAAAAGTCCTCCGCCACGAGGGCGTGATGCTGATGCGCGAGGATGAAGCGACGCGTCAGGATATTCGCCCGCTGCGCATCGCACTGGTCAACCTGATGCCCGACAAGATCAGAACCGAAGCGCAGATCGCGCGACTGGTGGGGGCCACCCCGCTTCAGATCGAGCTGACGCTGGTGAGCATGGCCAGCCATACGCCCAAAACCGCCCCGCCCACTCATATGCTGTCATTCTATGAACCCTGGGAAGCGGTCAAGGATACAAAATTCGACGGCATGATCGTGACCGGCGCGCCGATCGAGCAGATGCCTTTCGAAGACGTGCGATACTGGCCGGAATTAACGGCATTATTCGAATGGTCACGAAGCCATGTGCATTCGCTGCTCTCGATTTGCTGGGGCGCCCAGGCGGCGCTCTATCATTTTCACGGCGTTCCGAAACATGACCTCGCGGCAAAGGCATTCGGCGTCTTTCGTCACCGAAATCTGGACCGATCCTCGCCATATCTGCGCGGATTTTCGGATGATTTCTCGATCCCCGTATCGCGCTGGACCGAGGTAAGGCGCGCCGATCTGCCCGCCGGGGCCGATCTGGGCGTCTTGATGGAAAGCCCGGAGACGGGCCTGTGCCTTCTGGCGGAATCCAAGGCCAGACGCCTCTACATGTTCAACCATATCGAATACGACAGCACATCCCTTGGCGAAGAATACGGACGCGACAAGGCGAAGGGAGTCGCCATTTCGATGCCAAAGAACTACTTTCCCAATGATGATGATACGCGCGAGCCGGAAAACCGGTGGCGCTCCCACGCCCATCTGTTCTTCGGAAACTGGATCAACGAGATGTACCAGAGCACCCCCTATGACGCGAACGAGATTGGCCGATGAAGGGCTTTAAGAAGCCATTTGACGGCGAGATCACGCGATTCTTCGAGGAGGATTTCCCCAAGAGCCTGCGCAAAATAGTCGAGAAGGCGGAGAACAGGGACATCCTCGACCCGGATCATCCCTATGAGAATCGGTGGAAACGGTCGGAATACGAGGAGACGCTTGACGCACTCCAGATCGAACTGGCCAAGATGCAACGCTGGATGGTCGAGAGCGGCGAGCGGATTATCATCGTCTTCGAGGGACGCGATGCCGCCGGAAAGGGCGGCACGATTTCGCGCCTGACGACCAACCTGAACCCGCGCATCGCCCGCGTCGTCGCCCTCTCAAAGCCCTCGGACCGCGAGCGGGGGCAATGGTATTTCCAGCGATATGTCGCCCATCTACCCACCCGTGGCGAAATGACGATCTTTGACCGATCCTGGTATAACCGGGCCGGGGTCGAGGCGGTGATGGGGTTTTGCAGCCGCTCGGAAACGATGAATTTCTTCAATCAGGCCCCGGAATTCGAAACGACGATCATCGAAGACGGCGCGCGCCTGTTCAAGATTTGGCTGACCGTTTCGCGCGCCGAGCAGATGCGCCGCTTTCTGGAGCGCGAATCCGATCCGCTCAAACACTGGAAACTGTCGCCCATCGATGTCGCGTCCCTTGGCAAATGGGACGCGTACACCGCCGCCCGAAACGAGATGTTCGAGCGCACGCACACGGATCATGCCCCTTGGACGCTGATCCGCTCCGATGACAAGCGCCGCGCCAGAGTGGCGGCGATTCGGTCGATCCTGCATAAACTGCCCTATGACGGCAAAGACGAGGACATCGCCTGCGCGCCCGATCCGCTGATCGCCGATATGACCGGCCTTGCGACAAAGGGAAGCGGATGACCCAGCACTTCAAATCATCCCGCCTGCGATTTTACCTGACCGAGCCACAGCCCTGCCCCTATCTGCCCAATCGCGTCGAGCGAAAGATCTTCACACCCCTCAGCGGCGGCCACGCGGCGGATATTGGCGACGAATTGTCTACGAATGGGTTTCGGCGCAGCCAGAATGTCGCTTATCGCCCCCAATGCCCCGGATGTAATGCCTGTGTCGCGACCCGGATCATCGCGGCGCAGTACACGGCCTCCCGGCGCGACCGCCGGATCATCCGGCGCAATGACGGATTCAGCCGCAAGGTCAAGCCAGCCCTGGCGACCGAGGAGCAGTATCAGCTTTTCCGACGATACGTGAAGGCCCGTCATGCCGAGGGCGGCATGGCCGAGATGGACGCCTATGATTACGCATCGATGGTCGAGGACAGCACGGTCCGCACTCAGGTCATCGAATACTGGGGCGAGGACGAGGATGGCGATCCGTCGCTGGAGGCCGTATGCCTGACCGATGTGATGGCCGACGGCCTGTCGATGGTCTACAGCTTTTTCAATCCCGACCGCGAAAAGGACAGCCCTGGCCGCTTCATCATTCTCGATCATATCGACATCGTGAAGGCGCTGGGCCTGTCCTATGTCTATATGGGTTACTGGGTCGATGGGTGCCGGAAGATGCAGTACAAGGTGGATTTTCCGGGTACAGAAGCTCTGATCGCAGGGCGTTGGCTCGCTCTCGACCGATAGAGTGATCGCCGATTACCTTAATGGTAGAAAGAACAAGGTTAATCTATCGTTGATGGCCTTGCCCTGCCTACCGCTCCGCTCTAGAGTCTCGCACGAGGCCGTAAGGACACCTGCGGTCAAAGACCCGCCGCTCTGGCGGCAATCCAACGGGGAGATAGAATAGTATGAAAAGACGCGCATTTCTTCAGGGCGCAGCGGTCGTCGGAGCAGCCGCTCCTTTGGCGGCACCGGCTCTCGCACAGAACAAGGTCGAAATGGCCATCGTTTCGACATGGCCACGGGACTTTCCCGGCCTCGGCGTCAGCGCCCAGCGTATCGCGGCTCGCATCACCGAGCTGACCGACGGCGAAATCGACGTCACCTATTATGCTGCGGGTGAGAAAGTCGGCGCGTTCGACAGCTTTGATGAAGTCGCATCGGGCAACTCTCAGGCATATATCGCCGCTGACTACTACTGGAAGGGCAAGCATCCCGGTTGGGCACCCTTCACGGCCATTCCCTTCGGTCTCACCTACACCGAAATCGACGCGTGGATCAAATACGCGGGCGGGCAGGAGCTTTGGGACGAGCTGGCCGGTGAATTCGGCCTCAAGAACTTCGCCTGCGGCAACACGGGCGTGCAGATGGGCGGTTGGTTCAACAAGGAAATCAACAGCGCGGACGACCTCAAAGGTCTGAAAATGCGTATTCCGGGCCTCGGCGGCGACGTCATGTCGAAGCTGGGCGCATCGCCGGTATCGCTGCCCGGTGGCCAGATCTTCGAAAACCTCGTTTCCGGTGCCGTTGACGCGACCGAATGGGTCGGCCCGTATAACGACTACTTCATGAAGTTCTACGAAGCGGCCAAATACTACTACTGGCCCGGCATGCACGAGCCAGGCTCGCAGCTTGCCCTCGGCATGAACGGCGAGTGGTGGGGCAGCCTGTCGAAGACGCATCAGGCGATCATCGAAGCGGCCGCAAACGAAGAAAACGCCCGCCAAATGGCCGAAACCAACGCCAATAACGGTGAGTATCTGACGAAACTCATCGAAGAAAACGGCGTCGAGCTGCGCGAATTCAACGACGACGTTTATGACGCCTTCGGTGAAGCCGCCGAAGAAGTCATCGAAGAAGCCCGCGATCACAGCGAGCTGTCGGCACGCATCTTCGACAGCTGCCTTGCCGCGCGCAAGGATATCGGCGGCTACATGGCGATTGCCGATGTTGCCTATAGCCAGAAGCGCAACCGGGTGGTCGGAATCGAAACCGAATGATCCCGGTCATTCCGGCATAGACGTCTGACACTGAGAAGGGGAGCGGGCAATGCCTCGCTCCCCTTCCCTCTATCTGCTAGCGCCTGCATCAAGACTGGCGCGCCATAATCTACGGAGGAAACCGGCATGGCCGTCACGCAGGATATTGCGATGGACGACAGCAGCTATACATACCGCCCCGCACCGATTATCCGAGGCTTCGGCTGGTGCACCCTTGCGGTCATGTTCGCGTTTTTGATCAACAATGTTCTGACATTCTGGTGGGGATGGACCGGCGTGGCCCCCTTGCTGGGCATGTCGGATGACGGCATCGGCTGGCAGGCCATCGTTCAGGCTGCGATCTATGTGGGCGCGGTCTTTATCGCCCTCAAACATACGCGCGACCGGGGCACCGCTCCCTTGCGCGACGATTCGGCCACCGTGACGGGCTGGAATACCTTTTTCATCCGCGCGGCCTTTTGGGTCGTGTTTCTGGTCGGCCTTGCGGATATGGCGATTTCGGCGCTGCGGGTCGAGGGCATGCTGCCCGAGCTTGTGGGCGAGGAAATGGCCTCCAATCTCGGACGATCGCAGTTTCGGGGTTTCTACGTTCACGGGCCTATCGTGCTGATCGGCATCCTTCTGGCCGCCGTGACGCGGACGCTTGGGTTTATCTGGCTCGCGCTCTTGGTGGTTGTCGCGGAGCTGGCGATCGTGTTCACCCGCTTCGTCTTTTCCTACGAACAGGCGTATATGGGTGATCTGGTCCGTTTCTGGTACGCGGCCCTCTTTCTCTTTGCGAGCGCCTATACGCTGCTTGAGGACGGCCATGTGCGGGTCGATGTGTTCTATGCGGGTTTCGCCCGGCGCAACAAGGCGCTGGTCAATTCGGTCGGATCGATTCTGCTGGGGATGACCCTGTGCTGGACCGTGATCCTGCTGGGCATGTGGAGCAAATCGAGCATCATCAACAGCCCGATTCTCGTCTATGAAGTCACGCAATCGGGCTTTGGTCTGTATCTGAAATACTTCATGGCCGGATTTCTCGCAGTCTTTGCCATCTCGATGATGATGCAATTCGTCGCGATGCTGTTCGAGGCATCCGCCGACCGGCGCGGTGAGCCGGGCGGACGCGACCTCAATACCGACATCATCCACTGATCTCCCCTTTCGACGAGGCATTCGATGGAACTCTACTTCCTTGCCCTTCTGGTTGTTCTGATGGTTCTCGCCCTTGCGTCGGGCTATCCTGTGGCCTTCGCCCTGCCCGGCTCCGCGATCCTGACCATCTCGGTGGCGGCGGTCGCCGGATATTTTGGCGCGGGGGATACGGGGGCCTATTTCGCTGAAGGCGGCGGACCGTCGGAATGGCTCAGCGCGGGGGTCACAAACTTTCGCGGCGTGTATTGGGAGGTGGAGCGCGATACCCTGATCGCGATTCCACTGTTCATCTTCATGGGCATCATGCTTCAGCGGTCGAAGATCGCCGAAGACCTGCTCGTCACGATGGCGCAGCTATTCGGCCCGATCCCCGGTGGTCTGGGGATTTCGGTGGTCTTCGTCGGGGCGTTGCTCGCGGCGACGACGGGGATCGTCGGGGCGACCGTGGTGGCGATGGGGCTGATTTCGCTGCCCGCCATGCTCAGCCGCAATTATTCCCCGGCACTGGCCAGCGGCACGATCTGCGCTTCCGGCACGCTGGGCCAGATCATCCCGCCCTCCATCGTCCTCATCATCCTTGCGGACCAATTGGCCAGCGCGGTCGATCAAGCGGGCACGGCGCGCAAGGAGCTGTATAAATCCTCGACCGGCGATCTGACGATGCCTTCCGAATTCGGGGTCGTCTCGACGAGTGCGGGGGACATGTTCCTCGGCGCGTTCGTGCCCGGCCTGTTGCTCGTCGCGCTCTATATGCTGTTCATCCTCGGATTCGCGTTTCTGCGCCCGAAATATGCGCCCGCCGTCCATTACGAAGGCAAGTTCGACGCGCGTTTCTGGGGCAAGGTCTTCGTGACCCTTGTGCCGCCTCTGGCCTTGATCTTCCTCGTCCTCGGCTCGATCATCGCCGGGATCGCGACGGTAAACCAAGCGGGGGCCATCGGCGCGGCGGGGGCCATGATCATGGCCGGATATCGCCTCAAACAAGGCTCGGTGCTGGCCTTCGCCCCGGCGCTTATGGCTCTGGGCGCGATGGCCGCCATCATCTACATCACCGGCAATTACGACACGAATATCAAGAATATCAGCAGCGCCGAAGACGCCTTCGGAATCAAGGCCGCGCTGATTGCCGTCGGGGTTCTGATCCTCGCGCTCATCTGGAGCGGCTGGCGCGTCTTCATGATCGAGGATACCCTGCGCGGCGTGATGATCGAAACGGCGAAGACGACTTCGCTGGTCTTCATCATCCTGCTTGGGGCGGCAATGCTGACCTCCGCCTTCCGCGCCTTTGGCGGAGAGGAGCTGGTCAAGCATTTCCTCAATACCCTGCCCGGTGGATTCTGGACGCAATTCATCATCGTGATGGCCGTCATCTTCGTGCTCGGTTTCTTCCTTGATTTCATCGAGATCGCCGTGGTCGTGGTGCCGATCGTAGCGCCCATCCTGCTGGCCGATCCCAGCGCCAACGTGACCGCCGTATGGCTGGGTGTGATGATCGGCCTGAATATCCAGACCTCGTTCCTGACGCCACCCTTTGGATTTGCGCTGTTCTACCTGCGCGGAGTCGCGCCGCCTTCGGTGAAGACCACGCAGATCTATAAGGGCGTCGTGGCGTTTATCGGATTGCAGCTACTTGCCCTAACGATTGTCGGGTTCAATCCGACGCTGGTGAACTACCTGCCGAACCGTCTGTCACTGACCTCCGAAAACGCGCCCCCACCCCTGAATCCAAAGCTGCAATATTGCATGGAAAACTACGTGTCCGAGCAATTCGAGACCGAAGGCCCCAATCTGCTCAAGGTCATCGCAGAGGCCAAGGGGCTGGATATTTCGAGCCTGCCAAAAAGCCTGCGCGGGGATGTTGAGGATGCGTTCGAGAATGCGGAAAGCACCTTCGCCTCGATGGCCGCGATCAAGGCCGCCGAACGGGAAGTCGAATCGCGTGCCGAAGCCTATCGACCCCTGCATGTCGAAGTTCGCTCCCTGACCCGCCGCATCGATCAGATCGACGACGAACTGGCCGATCTGGCCACCGATCTGCGCCGGGCCGAAGACGAAGACGTCAAGGCGACAATGGAAACGCATATCGCGGAACTGGAAGCCGAAAAGGCTTCGCTGGAAGCCAAGATCCCCGGTGAGTGGGAAGGCGCGCATGAGGACTTCAAGGTTCTCACAAAAGCCGAAAGCGATGCCCGCCGCCTGTATCGCCGCCAATCCGACAATGCCTATGAACCGATTGTCGAGGCGGTCAATGTCATCGGCGGTGTGGATATCTTGGCCGAACAGCGCGATATTCTGATGGCGCTGAAAACCGACCTGCCCGGTCTGGACAAGGATACCGCCATCGAGCGCATCAAGGAGACCGAACGCGCGATGAGCGCCGCCCCCGACACGAACGACATCCGCAAACCGCTGAGCAAAGCCCGCCGCGAATACCGCCGCACGCCGGATATGGAAAAGGTGATGGCCTTTGTCGACGAGGCCATCGATACCTATGACGGTGAAGTGACCTGGCGTCAGCAGGCACAGGGCGACCTGTTGCCCGGTTTCGAGAAATATACGGCGGCTCTGGCCAATACCATCGGCCTGCGCAAGCAACCGCAGCTACCGCGTGAACAAGCGCTCTACGTCGCCGCCTGTTCCTCGGAGCACCGGAACATCTCGCTGAGCTTCTGATGGTGGATCCGATCCACATCATCGGCGGCGGCATGGCGGGGTCTGAGGCCGCATGGCAGGCCGCCGAGCGCGGGGTGCCGGTCGTGCTGCACGAAATGCGCCCCGACCGGGGCACCCATGCTCACCAGACGGACGGGCTGGCCGAACTGGTCTGCTCCAATTCGTTCCGGTCTGACGATCACGAAACCAATGCCGTCGGCCTGCTCCACCATGAGATGCGCGAGGCCGGATCGCTGATCATGCGCATGGCCGATGCGAATGCCCTGCCTGCCGGGGGGGCATTGGCGGTCGATCGCGATGGCTTTTCGGCGGCTGTGACCGACGCCTTGGCCGCGCATCCGAACATCACGCTCGAACGCGGCGAAATCGAAGGGCTGCCGCCCGCCGAGTGGCGCAACGTCATCATCGCCACCGGGCCGCTGACCTCTCCCGCGCTGGCCGAGGGGATCGGCACGCTGACCGGCACCGAAAGCCTTGCCTTCTTCGACGCCATCGCGCCCATCATCCATGCCGACAGCATCGATCTGTCAAAGGCATGGTTCCAGTCCCGCTATGACAAAGGCGAGACCGAGGCGGAGCGCACAGCCTATCTCAACTGTCCACTGACCCGCGAGCAATACGAGGATTTTATCGATGCCCTGCTCGCCGCGCCCAAGACCGAATTCAAGGAGTGGGAACAAGACACGCCCTATTTCGAAGGATGCCTGCCCATCGAAGTAATGGCCGAACGGGGCCGCGAAACCCTGCGCTTCGGGCCGCTCAAGCCCGTGGGCCTGACCAATGCCCATGAACCGACCGTCAAGCCCTATGCGGTCGTGCAGCTTCGGCGCGAGAATGCGCTGGGAACGCTGATGAACCTCGTGGGCTTCCAGACCAAGATGAAATATGGTGCCCAAGCCGAGGTATTGCGCACAATCCCCGGTCTCGAACAGGCGGAATTCGCGCGGCTGGGCGGCATCCACCGCAACACCTTCATCAATTCCCCCGTCTTGCTGGATGGCACCATGCGCCTCAAAGCCGATCCGCGCCTGCGCTTTGCGGGGCAGATCACGGGGGTCGAAGGCTATGTCGAATCGGCGGCGATGGGCTTGCTGGCCGGTCGGTTCTCGGCCGCCGATGTCACGGGCGCATCGCAGGAAATACCGCCGCTCGAAACATCCCACGGGGCCTTGCTCAACCACATCACCGGCGGCGCGGAGGCCGAGACTTTCCAGCCCATGAACGCCAATTTCGGCCTGTTCCCGCCCCTCACCGACGATGTGCGCAAAGGACGGCGGGGCAAGAAAGACCGCCAGCGCGCCTATACCGACCGCGCCAAGGCCGCTTGGGCCGAATGGCTGCATGACAAGAAGGCAGCGGCATGAGTGGCGAGGATTTCTTCGACGATATCTACAGCTTGACCAGCGCCGAGGATACGGCGGCCCATTATGCCAAATTCGCCAACCGCTACGAAGCGGCGATGCGCGAGAATGGATATTGCACCCCCGCCCGCTGTGCCGAGGCCCTGCGCGATGCGGGGATTGCGTCCGAAACGTTGATTCTCGACATCGGCTGTGGGACTGGGATGAGCGGCGAAGCCCTGCGCGATGCGGGCTATGCCGCGCTGGACGGCACTGATTTTTCGGCTGAAATGCTGGCGATCGCACAACATAAGGGACTGTATGGCAAGCTCTGGCAAGGCGATCTCACCGCTCTGCCGGAGGATATGCGCTATCATGCAGCGGTGGCAGCGGGTGTTCTGAACCCGGCCCATGCCCCCGCAAGCGTGCTGGACGAGGTGCTCGCGCGGCTGGAGCCGGGCGGCGTATTCGTGTTTTCGCTCAACGACCACGCCATCGTGGATGGCAGCTATGAGGGCCGGGTCCACGAATTACTGGATTCGGGCGGGGCGGAATTGCTGCACCGCGAATACGGCGATCATATGCCGGGGCAAGACCTGAGCGCTTGGGTTCTGGCTCTGAGACGGCGATAAAGCGATCACGGCAATCGCGCCGCCGTCACCAGCGCCCCGTCACCCCCCGCCAGACATTCGATAGATTCGCGCGAAACGGCGATGGCTCCGCCCCGGCCAGATCGCCAAGCGTTGCCGATTTGCGCATCATCCCCGCGAGTATCCGATCGGCCCTTGGCACTTCGAGAAAGGCAGGCGCGGTCTTTTTGCAGATCCCCCGCCGCCCTGCCCGCGCCCGTGCAAGGCTGTCCCGGCCCGCCGACGCAAGCGCGTGCACCTGCGCCGCGAAAGCCGCATCCGCCTGCCCCTCGCGCAAGGCGCGCCAATTGGCGGCGCAGGGCACAGGATTACCGCCCTGCATCGCAAGAGCAGGCACAGCGGCTAAATAGCGCGCGGTGCCGATCCCGTATCCCGCATCGAGCGCCAGATCATCCGCCTCCCCCCCCAGTGCCCGCATGGCAAGCTGGGTGAGTGACCCGGCCGTATCGCGCAGATACCCGGTCAGCGCCGCTTTATCGGCGGGGAAATCCGGGTCGAGATCGAAACCCCGCGCATCGATCAGCGCATCGAGCGGCCCGCGCGGCAAATCCGCCGATCGCACGATGGCACAGAGCGGCTCCACCACCTCATGTCGCCGCACGGCCCCGCCGCCATAGATCATGTCCAGGCTGTCGCGCCACCATTGCAGCCGGATTTCGCCGATCATCGGTTCGGAAACCATCGGCGCGATCTTTGCTACTTCGAGATTGAAAGCATAGAGCGCGAACAGACCCTCCCGCGCATCGGGGGGCGCGAAAAGGGCGGTGCGAAAGCGCATCGGGTCGCCCTTGCGCACCGCCTCGCCACAGGGCGATAGGGCGCTCACTCGGCGGCAATCCGGCTCGCGACCGGCGCGTTATCGCGGATCAACTTGTAAATGATCGCATCTTCCAGCGCCTGAAAGGATGCATCGACGATATTGGCGGAGACGCCCACGGTGGCCCATTGCGTTCCCTTCCCATCCGCACTGACGATCAGTACGCGGGTGACGGCTTCGGTGCCGGTTCCAATAATCCGCACCTTGAAATCGACCAGTTCCAGATCTTCGATAAAGCGTTGATACTTGCCCAGATCCTTTTGCAGCGCCCGGCTGAGCGCATTGACCGGGCCTTGATCCTGCTGACTGGTCGGGTCGAGACTTTCGGAGGCGGAGATAAAGGTGTTGCCATCGACCCGTACCTTGACGACGGCTTCGGAGGCCGTGACCTCCTCGCCCCGCGCATTGAAGCGCCGCTCGATGGTGACGCGATAGCGCTCGACAGTGAAATAATCGGGCATCTGGCCCAGAAACCCCCGCGCGAGCAGCACGAAACTGGCCTCTGCGCTGTCATAGGCAAAGCCGCACTCCTCCAGCCGTTTCACCTCGTCCAGCAGATGCGCGAGGCGGGGGTCATCGGCCTGCGCGTCGATTCCGGCTTCCGCAAGGCGCTTGAGAAGGTTGGACCGGCCCGCCTGATTGGACATCGGAATCACACGTGCATTGCCGACCCTTTCGGGGGGGATATGTTCATAGGTGGTCGGGTCGCGCACGATGGCGGAGGCATGCAGGCCCGCCTTATGCGCGAATGCGGCCGCACCGATATAGGGGGCGTGGGGATCGGGCGCCCGGTTGAGAATATCGTCCAGCAAATGCGAGACACGGGGCAGATGGGCGAGGCGCTCATGGCTAACCCCCGTCTCAAACCGCTCCGCATAGGGCGATTTTAACAACAGAGTCGGGATCAGGGTGACGAGATTGGCGTTGCCGCATCGCTCCCCCAAACCGTTGAGCGTGCCCTGAATCTGGCGCGCCCCTGCATCAATGGCGGCAAGGGTATTGGCGACGGCATTGCCGGTATCATCATGGGTGTGGATGCCGATACGATCCCCGCCAAAGCGGTCGCAGACCGCCGCTGTGATGCGATGCACCTCCGCCGGGAGCGTGCCACCATTGGTATCGCACAGAATCGCCCAGCGCGCCCCTGCATCAAGCGCCGCCGCGAGACAGTCGAATGCATAGGCCGGATCAGCCTTGTACCCATCGAAGAAATGCTCGGCATCGAACAGCGCCTCGCGCCCCTGCGCGACGCAATGGGCGATGGAGGCGCGGATATTGTCGAGATTTTCGTCCTTCGTGATCCGCAGGGCGGTTTCGACATGGAAAACATGAGTCTTGCCGACGAGGCACACGGTTTTCGTGCCCGCATTGAGCACCCCCGCCAGCGTCTCGTCATTTTCGGCGGAGCGACCCGCGCGCTTGGTCATGCCGAACGCAAGGAATGTCGCATGGGCCGGTTTTGGTGGATGGGCGAAAACCTCCGTATCGACCGGGTTCGCGCCGGGCCAGCCCCCTTCGATATAATCGATGCCGAGATCATCGAGGGCGGCAGCGATGCGGTGCTTGTCGGCAGCGGAGAAATCGACGCCTTGGGTCTGTTGCCCGTCGCGCAGGGTTGTGTCGAAAAGGAAGAGGCGTTCGCGGCTCATTGGGTTTTACTCGTGGTAACGGCGAAGGGTATCGGGCATAGGCGTGCGCTCGATGGCGATGGCAAGGTCTTGGGCATCGCGGGTATCGAATTCGACCCCCGCGCCCGCCGTAATTCGCACGCCAATGCCGATCTGCGAACAATACTGCCCCACGCGGTCACGGGGCCGGAACCCTTCTGCCGCGATACAGGATTCGAGCGCCCGCTTGACCCGCTCGACCGTATTCTCGTCGCGCACAGCCCGCTCACGGGCGGCGGCGGCGGCGGTGCGGAAACCGGGATCAGACATCGGATGGCTCCGGCAGTTTGGATGCGTCAAAGGCCGGGGTGAGGGACCATTCAGCGCCCTGCGGCGTATCCTTGATCTCGATGCCCGCATTGATGAGGGTATCGCGGACCATATCGGAGCGGGCGAAATCCTTCGCCGCCTTGGCCGCCGCGCGATCCGACAAAAGGGCCTCGATCCGGGAGGACAGGTCATCATCCGCATCGGGCATCGCGTCCCATCCGCCAAGATCATCCCCAAGCAAGCCCAACACCGCCGCCCCCGTGCGCAGGCCGACAGCATCGCCGTCATGTGCCAGCCGATGCAGCGCCGCGATGGCAAGCGGCGTATTGAGATCGTCGGACACGGCAGCCCGTATCGGCTCCGGCAGATCACCGGCCTCGACACCCGCCACAATCCCTCGCCATTTCCTGAGCGTTTTTTCCACCTCACCGAGAGCCTTTTCCGTCAGGTCCATCGGTGAGCGGTAATGGGTCGACAGAATCAGGAAACGCAGCACTTCGCCGGGAACGCCCCGGTTCAGAAAATCATTGACCATGCGAAAATTACCAAGGGACTTGGCCATCTTCTTGCCATCGACCTTGATCATCTCGTTATGCATCCAGACGGTCGCGAAATCATGGCCTGCGCAGCGGCTTTGAGCGCATTCATTTTCGTGGTGCGGAAAGGCCAAGTCGATGCCGCCGCCATGGATATCGAACCGCTCGCCGAACAATTCCCCCGCCATGGCGGAGCACTCGATATGCCAGCCGGGGCGACCCGTGCCCCAAGGGCTGTCCCATCCGGGTTGATCGCCGGTGGAGGGTTTCCAGAGCACGAAATCCATGGGGTCACGTTTATAGGGGGCCACCTCGACCCGTGCCCCGGCGCGCATATCGTCCAGATTTCGGCGGGCGAGCGTGCCGTATTCCGGATCGGTGGCGACCTCGAACAAGACATGCCCTTCCGCCGCATAGGCATGGCCGCGCGCGATCAAATCCTCGATCATCGCCACCATCTGCGCGATATAATCGGTCGCGCGGGGTTCATGATCGGGGCGGAGCGCGCCGAGCGCGTCCATATCCTCGTGATACCAGCCGATTGTCTCATCGGTGATATCGCGGATCGAGCGGCCCGTTTCGGCGGCCTTGGCGTTGATCTTGTCGTCTACATCGGTGAAATTGCGGGCATAGGTGACATGCTCTTCGCCGTATTCATGGCGCAGCAGCCGGTACAGCACGTCAAACACCACAACGGGCCGCGCATTGCCGATATGCGCGCGGTCATAGACCGTCGGCCCGCAGACATACATCCGTATATCCGCCGGATCGAGCGGCACGAAGTCTTCCTTCGCGCGGGTCTTGGTGTTGTACAGCCTGATGGCCATGCGTCGTCCTCCCTTGCGGCGACGCTGTAGCATTCAGAAAGGGCGAATGAAAACGGGCCGCAGACGATATGTCAGCGGATAATGCAGCGAGCGATGATGATCGGTGCGGGTGTCATGGTGGCGTTATGGCTTTGGCGGGCGGGTCTCGTCAAGCGGTTCGTCAACCACGACGTATTCCGCATCGATTGTGCCGCCCTGACCCTGTGATGCGCCCCCGGCTCGCATCCGGGCATGATGCGCCTCGAATTCCTTTTGCATCTTGCCCATCTTCCACCGTCCAAACAGGTACAGGATGGGCGCGAGCACGAGCAACGCGACGAAAATAATCGTGCCAAGCCAGATCGCGATAGCCAGCACACCGATGCCGCCAATACCGGCGGCGATTTTCTGGAACGGGTTCATGGCATCAATATAGGATGCAAATTCCCCGCCCGAAAGCCCTTGCGATCGGTGCCCCGCATCAACGGCGCAGCAGGGGCAGCAGGGTGGCCATGTCCGGGCCATTGCTGCGCCCCGTCAACGCCTTGCGCAGAGGCATGAACAATCCCTTGCCCTTGCGGCCCGTCTCGGCCTTCAGCGCCCCGGTGACGGCTTTCCATGTCTCGCCGGTCCAGGGTTTTGCGGCCTCCAGCGCCGCCATCGCGCGCTCGACATAATCGGCATCTTCCGCATCGATCACCGGGTCGATCCCGCCATTCAGGATCGTCGCCCAGACCGCGATTTCGTCGAGCGCGGTAATGTTCTCGCGGATGACGAGCCAGAACGCCTCCGCATCCTCATCGGGCACCCCGGCCACGCGCAGGCGATCGGCCACATCGCCATAGGGCTTGACGTGCAGCGCCTTGGTGTTGAGGAGCGTCAATTCGTCATCGCTGAACCGGGCCGGAGCGCGGCCAAAGCGGGAAAGGTCGAACCCTTCGATCAATTCTGCATGGGTGGTGCGCGGCTCGATGGGATCGGATGACCCAAGACGCGCCATATAGGACAGCAGGGCCAGCGGCTCGACCCCCGCCTCTCGGATGGATTCGAGAGTCAGGGAGCCAAGGCGCTTCGACAGGCCCGCCCCGTCGGCATCGACCAAGAGCGAATGATGCGCAAAGCCCGTGGGCGCGCCGCTCATCGCATCAAAAATCTGGATCTGCGTTGCGGTATTCGTGACATGATCCTCGCCCCGGATGACATCGGTGACGTTGAAATCAATGTCATCGCATACGCTGCACAGCGTGTAGAGATACCCGCCATCCTCGCGGATCAACACGGGATCGGAAACCGAGGCGCAATCGACAGTCGTTTCGCCCCGAATCCCATCCACCCATGTCACCCGCTGCTGATCGAGCTTGAACCGCCAATGGGGGCGACGGCCCTGTGCCTCCAGCTCCGCACGATCCGCATCGGTCAGTTTGAGCGCGGCGCGGTCATAGACCGGCGGCCTGCCCGCCTGCCGCTGATATTTACGGCGCAGGTCAAGCTCCGTCGCGGTTTCATAGGCGGGGTAGAGCCGCCCATCCGCCCGCAGCGCATCGGCGGCGGCGTTATAGCGATCCATGCGCTCGGACTGACGCTCGAAACGGTCCCAGCCGAGGCCCAGCCAGTCGAGATCACGCTTGATCGCCTCGACATATTCCTCGCGTGAGCGCTCCGCATCGGTATCATCGATGCGCAGGATGAACGCTCCGCCCTGCTTGCGCGCATAGAGCCAGTTGAGCAATGCGGGGCGAAGATTGCCGACATGCAGGCGACCTGTCGGCGATGGGGCAAAGCGGGTTACGGTCATCGGGTTCCTTTCATCGCGCCTGCCCTCGCAAGCGGGCGTGTCGCCGCTACATATAGCGCCATGACACCCGCGCCAAGCATCGCCGACCTAGAACGCCTCGCCGAACGGGCTTTTCTTTCCTTGCCCGATGGCGTTCGGGCGCGCTGCGATACGCTGATCCTGCGCGTGGAAGAAGAAGCGGATGACGAAACGCTTGCCGCAATGCAGATCGAGAACCCCTATGAGCTGACCGGCCTGTATGACGGGGTTCCCCTGACCGAGAAAAGCGTCTCCGACCCCGTGCCGCGACCGGATGTGGTCTGGCTCTATCGCCGGGCGATTCTGTGGGAATGGGTCGAGCGGGGCGACGTGACGCTGGAACAGCTTGTCACCCATGTCGTCGTGCATGAAATCGCGCATCACCTCGGATGGACGGATGACGACATTGCGGCCATCGATCGCTGGTGGGAATAACGCTCAGGGTAACCGTGCCGAAAATACGCTTGACGCCACCGCCCCGCGAATGGTGAGGACGACGCTGTAATCGCAGTGCAGGAGCGGGTGCCATGCAATTCGGACTGACCGAAGAACAGGAAATGATCGTCGCCACCGTCCGCCGGTTCGTGGAGGAGGAAATCTATCCCCACGAGGCCGAAGTCGAGCGCACCGGCATCGTCCCCCCCGATCTGGCCCACGCGATCAAGACCAAGACGCAGGAGCTGGGCTTTTATGCCTGCAACTTCCCGGAGGAGGTGGGCGGCGCGGGCCTGTCGCATCTGGAATTTGCATTGGTCGAGCGGGAATTGGGGCGCGGGTCGATGGCCCTGACGCATTTCTTCGGGCGGCCCCAGAATATCCTGATGGCCTGCGAAGGGGAGCAGCGTGAGCGCTATCTCCTGCCCGCCGTGCGGGGCGAGCGGATGGATGCACTGGCGATGACCGAACCCGATGCGGGATCGGATGTGCGGGGCATGAAATGCTTTGCAAAGCGCGACGGCGATGACTGGATCATCAATGGCACCAAGCATTTCATCTCCGGTGCCGACCATGCGGATTTCATCATCTGCTTCATCGCGACCGGCGTAGACGACACACCCAAAGGCCCGAAAAAGCGCATCACCGCCTTTCTCGTCGATCGCGGCACCCCCGGTTTCGAGATCGCGGATGGGTATGAGAGCGTCTCCCATCGCGGATACAAGAACATGATCCTGCGATTCGAGGAATGTCGCCTGCCGAATGCACAGGTGCTGGGCGCAGTGGATGGCGGCTTTGCGGTGATGAACGAATGGCTCTATGCCACGCGCATCACGGTTGCGACGATGGCCGTGGGCCGGGCGCGGCGGGTCTTTGACTATGCCCTGAACTACGCCGCCGAGCGCGAACAATTCGGCCAGAAGATCGGCAAGTTTCAGGGCGTCGGCTTCAAGCTGGCCGATATGATCACCGAAATCGACGCCGCCGACTGGCTGACGCTGGCTTCGGCATGGCGGTTGGACGAGGGCCTGCCCGCCAATCGCGAGATTGCCTCCGCCAAGCTGTACGCCTCCGAAATGCTCGCCCGCGTTACGGATGAAGCCATCGCCATCCATGGCGGCATGGGATTGATGAACGACCTGCCGCTGGAACGCTTTTGGCGCGACGCACGGGTCGAGCGCATCTGGGACGGCACCTCGGAAATCCAGCGCCATATCATCAGCCGCGAGATGCTCAGGCCCCTCGGAGCGTAACATCGCGTCGCGTGCCGCCGCGAGCCGCGCCCCGGCCCCCGCGTCAATCCTTGTCCATGCCCATCGCCTTACGGCCCAGCGCGATGTACCATTTCGCGGGCAGCAGACGAAACGCCTTGAGCATGAAGGAAAAGCGACGGGGGAAGGTGATCTCGAATTTCTTGGTTTTGAGACCCTCGACGATGCGTTTCGCCGCCTCGTCCGTCTGCATCAGGAACGGCATGTCGAAATCATTCACCGAGGTCGCGTCCGTCTCCACGAAACCGGGACAGATCAGCGAAATCCGTACGCCCTCAGGATAGAGATTATAGGCCAGCGCCTCGGCCATATTGATCAGCGCGGCCTTGGTCGCCCCATAGGCCCCGGCCTTCGGCAACCCCCGGTATCCGGCCACCGATGCCACGAGCGCGAGGCATCCCCGGTTCTTCGCCAGCATCCCCTGCATCGCGGGAACAAGACCGTTGACCACCCCTTGCAGATTCACGTCGAAATGCTTCTTCGCATCCTCAACGTTGAATTCCTGTGCCGTCATCGGGATATAGACACCCGCATTCAGGATCGCGAGGGCGAGGCCGTGATCCGCCTCGATCCGCGCGACGATATCCGCCATCGCCTCCGGGTCGGTTACATCGCCGGGGGCCACGATGATCTTGCCGCCCGATCCTTCGGCCATCTCGCGCAGCTTTTCCTCGCTGCGCGCGGTGACATAGACGGTCCAGCCATCCGCCACCAGCCGCATCGCAACCGCCTTGCCAATCCCCGCACTCGCCCCGGTCAGCCATGCGGCCCCGTGGCCGGGACGGGGGATATAATCGGCACCGCTGCTCATCGACAGGCTCCTATGGGGTATGTCACGTCAGATCTGTAGCGCTCCGGTTTCGGAGATCATCTCCATGGTGGCCCGATCGCCCTTGGCGTCAAATGCCCCGCCAACCCATTCGCCCCGATCATCGTAGAACAGATCGATGGTGTAATCGGTGTTGTTCGTGGCCCGATAGGCGGTGGTGCCTGTCGGGGCCTCGTCGCTGATAATCTGCGACACGGTTACGGCCAGACGTTCGCCCGATTGCGTGCTGATCCACGGGCTTCGTTTCAGCGCCCCATTGCGCCAATAGCTTGCCGCCCCCGAAGACAGCGGAGCGGTCGCACTGCCGTCAAAAGACCCTTCGACCCGCAGCGCATCGCCATCGCGGGCGACCGTGACGAAATGGGCATCCCCGTCATCGTCGCAGGTGCCGTTCATCGAGACCAGATTGCCCTGGGCGTCATAAACCTCGGTGCAGGTCAGCGCATAGCGATAGAGCGTGATGATCCCCAGACCCTTGACGGCGATATCGATATCGCTGGTGGCCGTCATGCCCGTTGCGGTGCGCTGAACGGTCACGACGCTGCGGCCAATATCGGTCGTGCCGCGCAGAAAGCGAAAGCTGCGCGAGGCCCCCTGCTGCGCAAAGGCGGGAACAGCAGGCATCATCGACAGGGTTGCGGCGCCAGCGGCGAAAGAACGGCGAGTCAAAAGGGTCATTCTTGGGTTTCTCCATCGTGTCTGACGCTCATGTAATGCCGCTTTGTGGCGGAAACGGTCCAACGAAGTGTTTACGGGCGAATTATCCGGCCCTAGGTATCTCGAAACCGAATTCAGGAAAGGATTTCCCATGCGCCTCTGTGCCGATATGCCCGATGCCGTGGGCAACACACCCCTGATTCGCCTGCGCAAAGCATCCGAGATGACGGGCTGCGATATCTATGGCAAAGCCGAATTCATGAACCCCGGACAATCGGTCAAGGACCGTGCGGCCCTGTGGATCATCCGCGATGCCATGGCAAAGGGGACGCTCAGACCCGGCGGCGTGATTGTCGAGGGAACGGCGGGCAATACCGGCATCGGGCTGACTCTGGTGGGCCGCGCGCTGGGGTTTTCGACCGTGATCGTCATCCCCGAAACCCAGAGCGACGAGAAAAAAGACGCCCTGCGCCTGTGCGGGGCCGAATTGATCGAAGTGCCCGCCCTGCCCTATCGCAACCCCGATAACTACGTGCATTATTCCGGGCGACTGGCCGCGACACTGGCCAAAACCGAACCGAATGGCGCGATCTGGGCGCAGCAATTCGACAATGTCGCGAACCGTCAGGCCCATATCGATTCGACCGCCCCCGAAATCTGGGCGCAGACGGGGGGCAAGGTTGACGGATTCATCTGCGCCGCCGGATCGGGGGGCACAGTGGCCGGGGTCGCCATGGGATTACAGCCAAAGGGCGTCAAGGTCGGGATCGCGGACCCGGAGGGCGCGGCGCTCTACAGCTATTACACGACCGGCGAACTGGCCTCCGAAGGGTCATCGGTCTCCGAAGGCATCGGACAGGGGCGCGTGACCGCCAATCTGGAAGGCTTCACCCCCGATTTCGCCTATCGCATCCCCGATTCGGAGGGGTTGGAGATCATGTTCGATCTGCTGGCGGAGGAGGGGCTGTGCATGGGTCTCTCCACCGGCATCAACATCGCCGGAGCCATGCGCATGGCCAAGGAAATGGGGCCGGGCCATACCATCGTGACGATCCTGTGCGATTATGGCTCGCGCTATCAGTCAAAGCTGTGGAACGCGGATTTCCTGCGCTCGAAAGGGCTGCCGACACCGGATTTTCTGGCGGCAAAGAGCGCGCGGCCAACGGTGTTCGAGGGGTAGGCCCCCCTTCCCGCTCACCCTTGAGGATCGGTGCGGGGCGTCATCCCGTTTCGCGCCCCGCCGCCATGACACAGAGCAGCTCGAACATGATCGTCGCACCGTTCAGCGCGGTCACGCCGCCCACATCGAAAGGGGGCGAAACCTCGACCATATCGGCGCCCATGATGTTCAGACCCGCCAGCGCCCGGACCATCCCCTGCGCCTCGCGCATCGTCAGCCCCCCCGCTTCGGGCGTGCCGGTGCCGGGGGCAATCGCGGGATCGAGACTGTCGATGTCAAAGCTGACATAGATCGGGCCATCGCCAACAAGGGCCTTGGCCTCCTCGATACAATGCCGCCAGCCCTTTTCCTCGACCTCCTCGATCATCATGACGCGCATTCCGCTATCATAGCTGAATTTCCACATCTCGCGGTCAAAGAGCGAGCCACGAATGCCGATCTGCGCCACCCGCTTCGGGTCGAGCAATCCCTCGTCAACGGCGATCTTGAAGGGGGCACCATGGTGAAAACGCGAGCCGAGATAATCGTCGCCCGTATCGCAATGGGCATCGATATGGATCATGCCGACCGGGCCATCCTTGGCCAGAGCACGCAGGATCGGCAGGCTAATGGAATGATCACCGCCACAGGCCAGCGGAATAATCCCGGCGGCCTTTACCCGTTCAAAGGTCGCCTGAATCTCGCGATGCGCGCCTTCCAGCTCAAAGGGTTTGCGGACCCAGGCATCGCCGATATCCTTGACGGTGCAGGATTCGAAGGGCGAGGCGCCGGTTGCCTGATTGATGCGGCGCATCAGGCTCGACTGATTGCGCACTTCGCGCGGGCCATGGCGCGGACCGGGGCGATTCGTGACCCCCATATCATAGGGAACGCCGATCACGCCGATATCGGGCGGGTCGGTCTCGAAATTCTCGTCATATGGAAGACGGAAAAAACTGGCGAGACCCGTGTAGCGCGGACGCTGCATCGGATCGTCGAAATCGAGTTTCTCGCTATCCGCCGCCATGATCCATCTCCCGTTATATCGTTGCTCAGGGGACCATCGGTTCGCCCTTTTCTATCCGGGATAGTAGAGCACGAATCTTGGGGTGATTGGCAAGGTCCTCGGTGAAAGTAATCCCGACTTCCCGACCCCGCGCCCATAAAACCCGCCCGGCAACGGGGCGGAAATTATGCAGATAAACCTCCACATCCTGCCCCTCAGGCAAGGTGCCGATGCCCTTGATCTCGCCCGATACCCCGCCCACCGAGATATTATAGGCATCAATCCGCAGAACATGGATACCAAACCCGACGCTGAACGGCTCTCGATAGGCAAACCGCCGGGCGGTTCGGCGGTTGATGACAATACGGTCTTCGATCTGCATTGCTGACATCTGGCTCAACTCCGGGAAATCGTGGCATTGGATCGTCTCTCCGCTTGCCTTCGGTTAATAGAGAGGAAACCCTAACCCCGGCTGAACAGACGGCGCGAAAACGGAAAGGCTCAGAGTGGAAGCGGATTTCATCATTGTCGGGGCGGGATCGGCCGGATGCGTGCTCGCAAACCGCCTCAGCGCCTCGGGCCAATATCGCGTGCTTCTGCTGGAGGCGGGGCCGCGCGACCGGAACCCGTGGATTCACATTCCGGTCGGCTATGGCAAATTGTTCAAGGATGCCAGCGTGAACTGGTTGTACCAGACGGCCCCTGAGCCGGAACTGGGCGGGCGGCGCATCGGACAGCCGCGCGGTAAGGTGCTGGGCGGATCCAGCTCGATCAACGGGTTGATCTATATCCGGGGGCAGGCGGAGGATTACGACCACTGGCGGCAATTGGGCAATGCCGGGTGGTCATATGACGACGTCTTGCCCCTGTTCCGCCGGGCCGAAGATCAGGAGCGCGGCGCGGATGACTGGCACGGAACCGGGGGACCGCTCGCCGTTTCGGATGCCCGCGACAAGAACCCCCTGGTGGATGCCTTCATCGAATCCTGCGCCACCGAAGGATTGGCGCCGAACCCCGATTTCAACGGCGCACGGCAGGAGGGGGCAGGATATTTCCAGACAACCTCGCGCCGGGGGGTGCGGGTCAGCGCTGCGAAAGCCTATCTGAAACCAGCCCGCAGGCGTGCAAATCTCCAGATCGAGACCGGGGCGCAAGCGGCCCGTATTCTCTTTGACGGCCAGCGTGCGACCGGCATCGCCTATCGCCAGAACGGCACCGACCGCGAGGCGACCGCGCGAGTGGAGGTGATCCTGTGCGGCGGGGCGATCAATTCGCCGCAATTGCTGGAGCTTTCGGGCATTGGCGACGGAGAGCGGCTGCGCGGTCTGGGGATCGCGCCACGGGTTCATGCGCCGCGTGTGGGCGAGAACCTTCAGGATCATTTCCAGAGCCGCCTCGTCATGCGCGCGCGTCGCCCGGTAACGCTGAACGATGCGTATCACAATCCCCTGCGCCGGATCGGAATGGGGGTGGATTTCCTGATGCGGGGGCGCGGCTATCTGACGGTCAGCGCGGGAATCGCCGCCGCCTTTTTCCGCACACGCGAAGAACTGGCAACGCCGGATATCCAAGTGCATTTCGTGCCGTTCAGCACCGATAGCATGGGCGACGTGCTGCACCCCTATTCGGGCTTTACCGCCTCGGTCTGTCAGCTTCGCCCCGAGAGCCGGGGGCATGTGCATGCCCTCTCGCCCGATCCCTTCACCGCGCCCGAAATCCGCGCGAATTATCTATCGGCGGAGGAAGACCGGCGCACGGTGGTCGCGGGGCTGCATCAACTGCGCCGCTACCTCGCCGCCGATCCCCTGCGCGCGATGTGGGATACCGAGACGATACCGGGGCCGGAGGTGGCGAGCGATGAAGACCTGCTCGATTACGCCCGCAGCTTCGGGACGACGATCTATCACCCCACCTGCACCTGTGCGATGGGACCACGGGATGACGATGTGGTCACATCCCAGCTAAAAGTGCGCGGGGTCGAGGGGTTGCGCGTGATCGACGGGTCCATCATGCCGACATTGGTATCGGGCAACACGAACGGTCCGGTGATCATGATCGGGGAAAAGGGCGCCGACATGATCCTAGCGGATGCGCGGTAGAGCGATGCCCCCCGCGAACCGCTGCCCCCCTTGCCCCGTCCCGCATCGGGCACAGGATCGGGGCAAGGGCAGATATCGAGCGGCACAATCCCCTATCGGCGCGGAGCACTCGGCGCGCAGCCCGATGTCATGCATTGCTGAACGCGGGCTTTTACGCTGCCGTCGCCATCGGGAAAGAGGCTGCCCGGACAGGCCCCGGAAAGCAGTTCGAGCGTCTGGTCCGGCAACTGCCTGAGACCCATGACCCCCGAAGCCCCCGCCGTCGGAAACGCGCCGCACCACGGGCCAGCACATCCGACGCGCACCCAGATATGATGGTCGATCGGGACGGTCTGCTGCCCATAGACCACCTCACCCTGCACCCGATACACGCCGCGCAGGTTCGAGGTGTCGAAGTTACCGCCATTCGTCTCCGCGAGAGACGGAATGCGCGGCAGGGGCGCAGCAGGCGTCAGCGTGCCGGAGACGATGTAATATCGATCCGGAGAATCGCTCCAGTCCTTGAAGGCGCCTTCGATCGATGGGGCAAGGCAACTCAGCGCCCATGCACTGCCCGCGACCATCGCAGTCGTCAGGCCGGTTGCAGTGGCCAGAACCCATTTTTTGAATGCCATCGGTCTTTCTCCTCTCGATTTTACCATACTCAAAACCAACGCCCCCCGATCCCGACCCTGTCTTCCCTGCCCTGTCCCGACCACTTGCCGGGAAAGAAGGAGGGAAATTGATAGCGGTCAGCCACAAAAGCCATTGGCATCACATTAGAGGGGATAACAGCCCCCCGGTTTCAATCTTACGGTGAAAAATCGCGGGCGGGCATCTTTTTTCTAGGGTGATCGGCGATCGCTGTGATGGGGTCAGGGCCAGGTGGCGACCGGGGGCATGGACATCAAAACCGCCTCGATATTATGGCCGGTTTCCAGCCCGAATTTCGTGCCCCGGTCATAGACCAGATTGAACTCGGCATAATATCCGCGCCGCACGAGTTGATGGGCGCGGTCTTCCTCGGTCCATGGATCATGCATATGTTTCTCGACCAGCGGCGGATAGGCATCGAGAAACGCCGCGCCGACGTCATGGGTCAGCGCGAAATCGGCATCCCAGTCGCCGGAATTGTGATCGTCATAGAAAATGCCGCCCACACCCCGCGCAAAGCCGCGATGCTTGATCATGAAATACTCATCGGCCCAATCCTTGTACCGGGCGTAGTAATCCGGGCCATGCCGATCGCAGGCCAGCTTGTATGCGGCATGGAAAAACGCCGTGTCATCCTCGTTCGGCACCATCGGATTCAGATCCCCCCCGCCCCCGAACCACCACGCGGCGGGGGTCCAGAAATGGCGGGTATTCATGTGAACGGCGGGCACTTTTGGCGAGCGCATATGCGCGACCAGCGAAATCCCCGACGCCCAGAATCGCGGATCGGCTTCGATTCCCGGAATCCCGCGCGAGGCCATCATCGCCTGCGCACGGGGGGCAAGGGTGCCATGGACGGTCGAGATATTCACGCCGACCTTCTCGAATACGCGCCCCCCGCGCATCACCGCCATCTCGCCGCCGCCCGCATCCTCGCCCGCCTCGCCCTCGCGGTGGGTTTCGGAGCGGACGAATCGACCGGCAGGCAGATCGGCGAAAGGCCCGCTGTCATAGTCATCCTCGATCCCCTCGAACCGCGCGCAAATCGAATCGCGCAGCGCACGAAACCAGGCGGCGGCATGGGCTTTTCTCGCATCGGCATCGTCCAGAACACCGCTGACACTGCCAGTCGTTCGGTTGGTCATCGTCTTTCTTTCCCCTTCAAAAGCCAGACGAATTGATCCGCCTCGCACTGCCCTTTCAAGCCGCCCGGCACGGCCTCGCGCGCCAGTATCGTCAGATCATGGGTTCCGGCATAGAACTCTCTCACCTGCGCTTCGTCCACCGAGAATGGCGGCCCGGCCATCGCATTCTGGTCATAGTCACAGCAAACCAGCAACTGCGCGGCCCCATCCGTTATCTGCGTCAGATGCCCGGCATAGCGCCCGCGCATCCCCTCCGGCAAGGCCACGAGAGCGGCCCGGTCATAGATGGCATCGACAGACCCAAGCGCGCCTTGACCGAGATCAAAAATATCCCCGACAAAAAGATCCAGACCCGGCGCGCGGTAGAGCACCAGCGCCCCCGCCTCGGATTGCGTCGGTACGATCTCCAGATCCCCGAATAGCTGATCCACCGCCAGCGCGCTGAATTCTACCCCACAAACGCGATATCCCTGTCCCAGCAACCAGCCGATATCGCGGGTCTTGCCACAAAGCGGCAGGAAAACCCGCGCACCCGGCGCCAGACCGAGCCGGTCGATATGGGCGATGAGGGCGGGATTGGGCTGTTCGCGGTGAAAGCCGGTGATGCCCTTCGCCCATTTGTCGAGCCAGAAATCCCTGTCCATCCGATCCCCCGTTCCTTATGGCCGCCCAAACCCCTAATCAGCTTGCAGGCGCAGCGCAATCGCGGCATTGACAGGGCGACCGCCCGCCACCTATATACGCGCTCTCGCGAACAGGGGTGCCCCTCTCGCCGCGACGCCTTGTCCCCACCCGTTCCCAAGGAGCGAGACCCGTGAAACGTACTTTCCAGCCGTCCAACCGCGTTCGCAAGAATCGCCACGGTTTCCGCGCCCGTATGGCAACGAAAAATGGCCGCAAGATCATCAATCGCCGCCGCCGTCAGGGCCGCAACAAGCTGACGGCCTGAGGATCGGGGTTTCCGGTTGCGACTGGAAACACTCAGGAATCGCCGTGATTTCCTCGCCGCCGCCCGCGCGAGGAAAGCCGTCACGACCGGCATGATCGTTCAGCGCCGCGACCGGCGCGAGGATGAAACCGAAACGCCGGTTACGCGGGTGGGCTACACCGCATCCAAAAAAGTCGGCAATGCTGTGCTGCGCAATCGCGCCAAGCGCAGGATGCGCGCCATTGCACGCGAAGTGCTGGGGCTGCGCGAGGCGACCGGCACCGATTTTGTGTTGATCGCCCGGTCGGGATCGACGGTCGAGCGCCCTTATGACGCCCTGCGCGGCGATCTGGAATACGCCCTGCGCAAGCTGGATAGGCCGTCCTCGTGATCCGGCGTTTGGCCATTCTGGCGTTACAGGCGCCGATTCATCTCTACCGCTATGCCCTCTCCCCCTTGCTCGCCACGAATTGCCGGTTTCAGCCGACATGCTCCACCTATGCGCTCAAAGCCCTCGCCGTGCATGGGCCGATCAAGGGCATCGTGTTGACCCTACGACGCTTTGCCCGGTGCCGCCCCGGAGGGGGATCGGGTTACGATCCTGTGCCACAGCGCGACACAACGCCTTGAAACGGGCGAAATTCCTTGACCTTGCCAGCGCCGGACGCTTGAACCGGCAGGCCGACCCTCGCCGACATTCACCACGCCGGAGCCACGCCGCATGGGCGACCAGAAAAACCTGATCCTCGCCGCTGTCCTCAGCTTTCTCGTCATTGGATTGTGGGAGACCTTCGTCATCGCGCCCCAACGCGCGGAAATGGAACGCAACGCCGAGATTCAGGCGCAGATCGCCCAGGAGCAAGGGATAGACGGCGTGCCCGTCCCCGTGGGCGACGGCAATATCGCCGCCGAAATCTCCGCCCTGCTGAGCCGCGACGACGCCCTCGCGAAATCAGAGCGCATCGTCATCGACGCTCCGCGCGTGGATGGCTCGATCTCTCTGGTTGGCGGTCGGATCGACGACCTGAACCTGAAGGATTACCACGTCACGATCGAGGAAGGTTCCCCGGAGGTGACCGTCCTGTCCCCCCGCGAGTCGGGCGATGCGTATTACGCCCTGTTCGGCTGGGCCGGGGGCGCGAATGTACCGGGGCCAAAAACCGAATGGACCCAGAGGGACGGCGCAACGCTCGATCTCGGCAAGCCCGTCATTCTGGAATGGGATAACGGCGCCGGGCAACTCTTTACCCAAAGCTACGAGATCGACGAGAACTTCCTCTTTACCGTCACCCAGAGCATCACGAATAACGGCACCGAAGCCACGACGCTCAGCCCCTATGGCGTCATCGCCCGCCATGGCGAGCCGGAGACGCAGGGCATGTACCTGCTGCATGAGGGGGCCATCGGCGGCTTCGACGGCATCACCGAGAGCATCGACTACGACGATTTCGAAGATTTCGAGATGAACGTGGCCGAACGGGCGCGGGTCGAGAAATTCAAGGCCGCCAATAACGGCTGGCTCGGCATCACCGATAAATACTGGATGACCGCGCTGATTCCCGAAAGCGGGCAAGCCTTTACCGGCGCCTTCAAGCTGGCGGGCCGCGAGGGCGCGCCGGTCTTCAGCGCCGATGTCCGCCTTCCCCCCATATCCATCGCGCCGGGGGCGACCGAGACCTCCACGATCCGCTTTTTCGCTGGGGCCAAACAGGCGGATGTTCTGAAGGGATATGAAAAAAGCCTTGGGGCGGAAAGCTTCTACGACGCGATCGATTGGGGCTGGTTTTTCTTCCTGACCAAGCCGTTCTTCTGGATTCTCAACACGATCTACAAGCTGGTCGGCAATTTTGGGGTGGCGATCATCATCCTGACGATCATCGTCAAGACCGTGATGTTCCCGCTGGCCTATAAATCCTATGTCTCCATGGGCCGGATGAAAAAGCTGCAACCGCAGACCGAAAAACTGCGCGAAAAGCACAAGGACGACCCGCAAGCGATGCAGCGCGCGATGCTGGAACTCTACAAGAAGGAAAAGGTGAACCCGGCCTCTGGCTGTTTACCGATCCTGTTCCAGATCCCGGTATTCTTCGCGCTCTACAAGGTCTTGTTCGTCACCATCGAAATGCGTCATGCGCCGTTCTTCGGCTGGGTCAAAGACCTCGCGGCCCCCGATCCGACCAGCATGTTCACGCTGTTCGGCCTGATCGACTGGTCGCCGCCCACCTTCCTGATGATCGGCATCTGGCCTCTGATCATGGGCGTGACGATGTGGTTGCAGATGCAGCTTAACCCTGCACCACCGGACCCGATCCAGAAGAAAATCTTTGCATGGATGCCGGTCTTGTTCACCTTCCTGCTCGGCAGTTTTCCGGCGGGTCTGGTGATCTACTGGACCGCGAACAACGTCCTGACGATCATTCAGCAATCGACGATCATGAAGTCGCAAGGCGCGAAGATCGAGTTGTGGGACAATCTCAAGGATATGTTCTCGCGGAAAAAACCCGAAGGATAAGCGCGCCGCCGTTCGGGTTTTTTCTACTCTGTCGGGGTCGGCGTATGGTTAAACCCGAAACGGGTGGCGCAGGCTTCGGCCCCGCCAAGCGATGCGATCCGGGCGCTCTGATCCGCGAAACAGCGCCGGTTCACGGCCTCCGGGTCACAGATGGCGCGCAGGCGCTTGTCCCCTTCGGCCAGCGCCGCGCGACTCGATGGGTCGGGGTCGGCGGCGCGATTCGTCAATTCGTGCGGATCGGCCTCCAGATCGAATAATTGCGGCGGATGCCCGATATAGGCGACATATTTCCACCGTCCCCATCGCACCATGAAGGTGCCCGTAGTCGATCCACCATCGTGATACTCGCTAAAGACCGTCCGATCCGGGTCGTCGGGTGCATGGGCCAGACCGCGCAGGGACGACCCCGGCAACGCTCTCTCCGCCGTAACCCCGGTGACATCCATCGCCGTCGGGGCCAGATCGATCAGGGACGTCGCCGTCTTCACATGCCGACCGACGGGCACCCCCGGACCAGCGGCGATCATCGGCACACCGACGGATGATTCGTACATCACCTGCTTGGTCCAGAACCCCAGATCGCCCAGCATCTCGCCATGGTCCGAGACGTAAAGAACGACCGTATCCTGCGCCTGTCCGCTGGCCTCCAGCGCCGCAAGAATGCGCCCGATACACGCATCCATAAAACTCGTCAGGCCATAATACGCCACCTTCGCCGCCCGAAGCCGCGCTTCGTCGAAATGGCGATCATAATCGAAGAACGCCGCGATATTGCGCAATTCAGGATGATCGGGCCGCAGGGCGGCATCGTATCCGACCGGCATATCGACTGTCGCCGGGTCGTAGAGGGCGTAATAGTCGGGCGGCGCGACCAATGGGTAATGCGGGCTAACCAGCGACACGACCGTCGCCCATGGGCCTGCGCCCCGCTCCCGCCCGGCCAGCCATTCCTCCGCCGCCGCCGTGATCGCGAGATCGTAATCGGTATAGGAGCTGCGACCCGGTCCCACATCCGCAGCGAGTTCCGCAGCGGCATCGAAAGGCGGCGCAGGATCGCGGAGCAAACCGATGGTCCAGCCAACCCCATCGACGACATGCATCGGCATCACCTCGCGCGAGAAGCCGTTATCGTCCTGCGCCGAGCGAAAATGCAGCTTGCCGATGGAAGTGGTCTCGACCCCCGCGTCGCGCACCGTATGCATCCAGCTTCGGTGGCGTCCGTCATAGGGGGTCGCGCTGTCCCAATGGCCAATCCGATGCACATGATCGCCACAGGCAATGGCCGCACGGGCGGGCACACACATAGGCGAGGGCGTGCAGGCATTCTCGAACAGCGTTCCCCGTGCCGCGAGCGCGTCGAGATGCGGGGTCTGGATCAGCGGATGTCCCGCGCATCCCATCGCATCGCGGCGATGTTCATCCGAAATCAGGAGCAGCAGGTTTTTAGGCGATCCCGTCATGCACAAAGCCTAGAGCCTCGAAGGCGAAAAATACATCCCGCTGTCCACGGTCCCTGTCGTAGCCCTTGCGCCCGCGCCCGGTTTCGCCCAAAGACGCAGCATGACCGACGATGACCCCTATACCGAGACTGGCCGCCTGCTCTTTGCCCGCGAAGTCGATTTCGTGCTCGGCGCAGCGCAGTTGTCGCAGCTGCCCGAGGCGGATCGCCCCGAACTATGCTTTGCCGGACGATCAAATGCGGGGAAATCTTCGCTTATCAATGCGCTCACCGGGCGGCGCGATCTCGCGCGCACCTCGAATACGCCGGGGCGGACGCAGCAGCTCAACTATTTCTCGATGGCCCATCCGGAGACCGGGCCGCTCTATATGGTCGACCTACCCGGTTATGGCTTTGCAAAGGCCCCCGTGGCCGAGGTCGAGCGCTGGCAGGGCGTGCTCAAATCCTATCTCAAGGGCCGCGCCACCCTGCGCCGGGCCTATGTGCTGATCGATTCGCGGCATGGGATCAAATCGGTGGATGCGGATATCCTCAAAATGCTGGATATCGCGGCGGTCAGCTATCAAATCGTCCTGACCAAAGCCGACAAGCCCAAGGACGCCGCCCTGCGCGCGACCATCGAGGCAACCCGTGAGGCCATCACAAAACGCCCCGCCGCCTTCCCCGATCTGATCGTCACATCTTCGGAGACGGGAACCGGCATCCCTGACCTGCGCGCCGCCATCGCGCGGGTGATCATGGAGGGGTAGAGCATCCGTCCTGTTGCACCGATCCACCGCAAGCGTTAACACCCCGCCATGACAGACAAAGCTTCCACCCGCGACATGATCGCCACCGCGCGAACCCTGTCCGTCGCCCTGCCCTATCTGCAAAAGCACGATGGCAATGCCGTCGTCGTAAAGCTGGGCGGGCATGCGATGGGCGACCCGGATTCGCTGTCCGATTTCGCCCGCGACATCGCCCTGATGAAGCAATGCGGCGTCCATCCCATCGTCGTCCATGGCGGCGGCCCGCAGATCGGAGCGATGCTCAACCGCCTCGCCATCGAGAGCGATTTCATCGACGGCCTGCGCGTCACCG
>CALLLP010000009.1 GCA_938008165.1 uncultured Neomegalonema sp.
ACCGCCCGCATAGACCAGCGTGATCTCGCCGGTCTTGCCCAGGTCGTCGATGGCCTTGCGCGCCTGACGGATCGCCGCGATGCCGGGGACGCCGGTATCTTCGGTCGCGAAGTGGGGACCAGCACCCGTGCCGCCCTCCATCCCGTCGATATAGATCGCGTCGGGATCGCATTTCACGGCCATCCGAACGTCGTCATAGACGCGCGCCGCACCGAGCTTGAGCTTGATCGGGATCTGCCAGTCGGTCGCTTCGCGGATCTCCTGAATCTTGAGCGACAGATCATCCGGGCCGAGCCAGTCGGGATGACGGGCGGGGGAGCGCTGGTCGATCCCGGCGGGCAGCGAGCGCATTTCAGCGACCTGATCGGTCACTTTCTGGCCCATCAAGTGACCGCCAAGGCCGACCTTACAGCCCTGACCGATGAAGAATTCGCAGGCATCGGCCAGCTTCAGGTGATGCGGGTTAAAGCCGTAGCGCGACTGGATACACTGATAATACCACTTGGTCGAATAGCGCCGCTCGTCGGGGATCATGCCCCCTTCACCCGAACAGGTCGCCGATCCGGCCATGGTCGCGCCACGCGCCAGCGCGGTTTTCGCCTCAAAGGACAGCGCGCCAAAGGACATGCCCGTGATGTAGACGGGAATATCCAGATCGATGGGCCGCTTTGCGCGCGGGCCGATGACCGTGCGCGTCTCGCATTTCTCGCGATAGCCTTCGATGACGAAGCGGGTCAGCGTGCCCGGCAGGAAGGTGAGATCATCCCAATGCGGGATCTTCTTGAACAGCGAGAAGCCGCGCATCCGATACCGTCCGAGTTCGGACTTGATATGGATGTCGTCCATGACATGCGGCGGGAAGATAAAGCTGTTCCCAAGCCGGTTCTTGTCGCGTTTCGCTGTTGCGGGCACGGTATGTGCCGGAGTTTCGCCGTCTGCGGCCATGATGGTTTTCCTTGCTGCTACCTGAGCGCGCCCTGCGCTGGCTTCAGGTGAGGATGATGACGAGGATGATGATGGCGGCGAGGGTTACGAGACTGACGCCGAAGGTTCTGTTCATCTGTCGCCTTCGTTGGTTGATGCGATCTCGGGCAGAAATCCGAGACCGCGATGGCATGGGCGAGACCCCGGTCCATGGCCGGGGCGGCAGACCCTTTACAGGATCAGCTTTTTCTCGTTCGGTTCCAGATTGTCGTAGTTCCAGAGCATCTTGCCCGCGACGATCTTGGTGAAATGATCGACGCCCTTTTCAGGCATCAGATCGTATTGCGTCAGTTTGCGGGTCAACCACGCCTTGTCGAGATCGGTCATTTCGGCGGGCACGGCATCGACGCCCAGATCGCGGATTTCACCGCCAACATAGATCGTGCCGTCATACATCGAATCGCCGAGGTTCTTGCCTGCATTGCCACAGACAACCATCCGCCCGCGCTGCATCATGAAGCCCGAAAACGCGCCCGTATCACCACCGACGATGATCGTGCCACCCTTCTGGTCGATGCCCGTGCGCGATCCGACCGAGCCTTTGCAGACCAGATCGCCACCGCGCATCGCCGCGCCGAAGGTCGAGCCTGCATTCTTCTCGATGACCACGGTGCCGGACATCATATTCTCGGCACAGGACCAACCGACCCGACCCGAAATCCGCACATTCGGACCATCGATCAAGCCAACGCCGAAATACCCGATGGACCCTTCGACGATCAGGTTCAGCTTGTTGAGAATGCCGACACCGACCGAATGCATGCCGCGCGGGTTCTTCAGGACGATGGTGCCGTAGCCCTCTTCCATCAGCGCGCGGATGTCCTTGTTCACCTGCGTCGTGGGCTTGCCTTCGCAGTCAAGCTCGGTGCGCTTGTTGAAATCGACATTATCGGCCCAAGGATAGACGAGGTTTTCCTCCTCGCCAGTCTCGAAGAACACCTCCATCGAGCGGTTCTTGAGCTGTTCGGACATCATCCCCAGATCGCGGGCGCGTTCTTCCTGAGTGGTGCCCTCGATTTCGTCGCGGGTTTTGCCTGCACGGGGGTCATACCCCATGTCTTCGGCCATGACGCTCATGCTTTCCATACGCGGATCTCCTCGTCATACGGATCGGTGGTATCGATTTCCTGGGGCAGAATCGCGCGGATGGCCACTTCTTCCGAAGCCATGGCGATCATGTCGTCGCTTTCATAGAGAACCAACGGTTTCGCGGCCATCGTATCCTTGGCCATGCCCAGCTCGTCGCGGGTGGCGACCAGATAGGTGAACACGCCGTCGATCTCCTCGATGGAGGCTTTGAGGCTGTCTTCCAGCGTCGCGCCATTGGCGAGGTTATCGGCGGTGTAGACGGCCAGCAATTCGGAGTCGCAGGAGGACATGAAACGATGTCCCTTTTGCTCCATCTGGCGGCGCTTCAGCCAGTAATTCGTGATCTGTCCGTTATGGACGACCGACACGTCGTTATAGGGAAACGCCCAATAGGGGTGCGCCGAGCGGATATCGACATCCGATTCGGTGGCCATCCGGGTATGGCCGATGCCATGGGTGCCCTTGAAATCGCGCAGGCCGTAATTGTCGGCCACGACATTCGCATCGCCCAGATCCTTGATCAGCTCAAGCGCGTTGCCCATCGACAGGATCTCGGTGCCTTCGATATCCTCGATATACCGGGCCATCGCCTCGGTATCGCCGTCATGGGTCAGGACATACCGCAGCGCATAGGGCGTCGCGGCGTCCTTGGCCTTGATGCTGGCCTTATGTTCGGCGAGGCGTTTTTCGACCATCGCAACCCGCGCGTCGATCTTGTCCTGCATGTCGTAACCGGAGGCCATATCCTCCTGTTCCGCCACTTTCAGGCGCATGACGTAATCGCCTGCCGTCGGTTCGCCATAGACGGCGAAGCCGGTCGAGTCAGGGCCGCGATGCTTGAGCGCGGTCAGCATCGACGTCATCTCGGACCCGACGTCCGAGCTTTTCCCCCGATGGATCAGTCCGGCAATGCCGCACATGGGTTCTCTCCTTGAGTATGAGTTTACGGCTGCCCCGGATGCGATCCGGGGCCTTCCTTCAACAATGAGCGTCGGTCGAGGAAGTCCCGCCTCACGGGCGGGACAGCGCATTCGTGCGAAGCGCCTTTACGGCAGGCACTCCATATACATTTCCTTGTCCCAATCGGTTACGGTCGCCATCGAGCGCTCGTATTCGTCGGTTTTGTATTCGTGGAACAGGCGGAACATCTCGCCCGGCAGGCCGCGCTTCACGACCTCCGACCCTTCGAGATGCTTGAGGGCATCGCCCAAAGTCATGGGCAGTTTCTTGACCTGCTTGCCCGCTTCCATCGCTTCGTAGATATTGCGCTCTTCCGGCTCACCCGGATCGAGGTTGTTTTCCAGCCCGTCATCCATGGCCGCCAGCAGGGTCGAACCCATCAGATACGGGTTCACCATCGAATCCACTGAGCGGTATTCAAAGCGACCGGGGGCGGAAACGCGCAGGCCCGTCGTCCGGTTCTGGAAGCCCCAATCCGCGAAGACCGGCGCCCAGAAGCCCGCATCCCAGAGGCGGCGATACGAGTTGACCGTCGAACAGCCGATGGCCGTCAGAGCCTGAAGGTGATGCACCACACCGCCGATGGCCTTCAACCCTTCGGGTCCGGGCATCTGCGGATCATCGCCATCGGGCATGAAGGTGTTATTGCCACCCTTCACATACATGTAGTTATCGGCCATGCCGGGCAGGTTATCGGGGTCGTTGCCGCATTTGACGAACTGATCTTCACCGCCGCCCCACAGGCTCATATTGTGGTGACAGCCCGACGCCGAAACGCCCATGAACGGCTTCGTCATGAAGCAGGCGAAAATACCGTGCTCGCGCGCCACCTGTGCACAGATCTGGCGATAGGTGGTCAGGCGGTCGGCATTGCGCAGCACATCATCGAACATCCAGTTCAGCTCTAGCTGACCGGGCGCATCCTCATGGTCGCCCTGAATCATGTCGAGACCCATTTTCCGGGCATAGCGGATCACCTGAAGCGTCACCGGGCGCAGGCTCTCGAACTGATCGATGTGATAGCAATAGGGCTTGGAGAAGCCGGGACCGGGCTTACCGTTCTCATCGAATTTCAGCCACATCATTTCCGGCTCGGTGCCGATGCGCAGCTGGGTGCCGTGCTTTTCGCGGAATGCCTTATGCATCCGGCGCAGGTTGCCACGACAATCGGATGTCAGATACCCGCCCGGATCGACCTTTTCCTCGCGGTTGCGGAACAGCGTGCAGTAAAAGCGCCCGATGGTCGGCGCCCAGGGAAGCTGCATGAAAGTCTCAGGCTCAGGGATGCCCACCAGCTCGGCGGCCTCTGGACCATAGCCCATGTAATCGCCTGCACGGTTCAGGAACAGGTTCATCGTTGCGCCATAGACGAGCTGAAAGCCCTTCTTCGCCACCGATTCCCAGTGATCCGCAGGGATGCCCTTGCCCATGATTTTGCCCGTCACCGACACGAACTGGAGATAGAGATATTCGATCCCCAGCTCATCGATCTTAGCGCGAACCTGCCGGATTTTTTCTTCCCGGCCCTCTTCCTCGACGAATTCTTCAATATCCATTGGCACGCGACGATACTCCCCGGTTGTCGTCTTGTCTTTATGATCACGAGGCCGCAGGTCTGTCGCTTGCCGCCCCCCCGCCCCTGAAGGACAGGCTTTGCTTGCTTGCACTCGTTTAATTCGAGTCGGAATCACATAAACCCATCATCGAACCACCCGCAACCAATTTTTTCAATTGGCCCTCAATTGGTACAGATACGGTTTTGCAGGTTGACAATCTGCGGTCAGTTTGCGGCACTTGGCAAAGGCTCACATCACAAGGACGAAGACCATGGATGCCCCGATCCCTTCCGACGCGCCCTTTTGCGCCGATCCGGCCCAATCATGGACGATTCCCGCGCGGTATTACCGGGATGCATCGGTATTCGAGGCCGAGAAAGACGCCATTTTCTACCGCGCGTGGTGGTATGCGGGGCATGTCAGCCGCGTGCCGGAGGCGGGGTCGTATCTGACGACACAGATCCATGACCAAAACATTTTCGTGATCCGGGGGCGAGACGGGGCGCTGCGGGCGTTCTATAATGTCTGCCAGCATCGGGGCCATGAATTGCTGCGCGGCGAGGGGCGCACGAATGTCATTACCTGCCCCTATCACGCCTGGGCCTATGATTTCGAAGGCACGCTGCGTTCGGCCCATAATTCAAAGAATGTGCGGGGTTTCGATGCCTGTGACTTTTCGCTCAAATCGGTGCAGGTCGAGGAATTCTGCGGGTTGATCTTCGTCAATCTCGACCCCGATGCCGCCCCTTTCCGCGAGCAATCGGGCGATCTGGAAAAAGAGCTGCGCCATTACTGCCCCGCCATCGACACCCTCGCCTATGCCCAGCGCGACACGTATGAGGTCGAGGCGAACTGGAAGGTGCTGATCGACAATTTTCTCGAATGCTATCACTGCCATTGCGCGCATAAGGATTTCGTCGATCTCGTCGATATGCCCAGCTATCGCTCGACGGTGGGGGGCATCTATTCCAGCCATTGCTCCGGTCAGGCGCGCAATACGGACAGCCGCGCCTATTCCTTCAAGCCCGGTGATGTGGATTTTGGCTATGCAGGATGGTTTGTCTGGCCGAACCTGACGCTTTGGGTCTATCCGGGCGAACCGAACCTCTCGACGCTGCAAATGCTGCCTTCGGGGCCGCAGACCTGTACCGAATATCAAGATTGGTTCGTGCCCGGCGGGGTCGTCACCGATCAGCTGCGCGATGCGATGGTCTATCAGAAAGACGTGCTCCAGCCGGAGGATATTTCCCTGTGCGAAAGCGTACAGCGGGGGCTGCATTCCAATGGCTATAACCAAGGGCGGTTCATCGTCGATGAGGGGCGTACCGAACTGAGCGAACATGCGGTGCATCATTTTCAGTCGATGGTCGCAAAAGCATTGGGCATCGAGATCGAATGAGAGCGCTGGCCCTTGCCCTGTCCCTGCTGGCGACCCCCCTTGCCGCGCAGGAGGTCGATCTCGAAATCGTGCTCGCGGTGGATGGTTCAGGCTCGATCAGCACCAAGGAGTTCAAGCTACAACTCGAAGGCTATGCCAATGCCCTGCGCGACGAAGCGGTGCAATCGGCGGCAATCTCCGGGCCGCTGGGCAAGATCGCCATCGCGATGATGGTCTGGTCGGATGCGGCCTTCAAGAAATTCGAGACCGATTGGTTCATCATCGATTCGCGCGAGGCGGCGGGGCGCTACGCCGATATCGTCGAGGTCTTCCACCACCATTCGGGCCGCACTTACGGCATGGGCGGCGGCGGAACGGGGATCGGCGCGGGCATCGAATATGCGCTGAAGATGATCGACGAAAACGGCATCAAGGCACAGCGGCGCACCATCGACGTCTCTGGCGATGGCGTCGAAACCGATCCGTGGTTTCGCGAGGCGATGGTCCTGCCCGAAGCCCGCGCCTTGGCACAATCGAAGGACGTCACCATCAACGGCCTCGCCATCCTGACCGATTTCAAGGCGCTCGACCGCTATTACGAAAACGAGATGATTACCGGCCCCGGCGCCTTCGTCATCGAAGCGAAGAATTTCGATGCCTTCGCCGAGGCGATCCAACGCAAACTGTTTCTGGAATTCATGTCCCCGATCGCCGATCGCAGGACACCCGCGCAACGGGCATCTCTGAGATAGCCCCCTCACGCCCGCCCCGGTCCCTCGCCAAACGGGGCGCTGACCGTCAGGATTGGAGCCTGCGCCGAGACAGGGGATTACCCGGTCAACTCATGAATGATCTCGTCTGCATGTGAAAAGTTGAGCAGGCCCCCACCATGGATTTCCCGGAGGCTGCAATGCGCGGGAAAGGCGGCGGCGAAGGCTCTGGATGCCTCGATTGGCACATTCGGGTCTTGATCGCCCTGAACGAGACGCACTGTCACCGGGCATCTGCGCACGCAATCGGCCCAGTCTCCCAGCGCCTTGATCATATCACGACTGCCCGCCTCAAAACCTTGGGCCGTGACCATCTGCACCCCTTCCTCGATGCAGCCGACCACATCGGGATCGGCCAGCACATCCACATCCGACGCCGAATTTCCGTACATTCGGCTCAGGAATCGTCCGGGGCCGATCACCCGCATCAAGCGCCAGCCAGAGCGCAGGATCAGGCGCGCCATCGTCGGCGAGGAAATGGCGGCGGCCATGAGCGATTGCGTCCAACTGCTGGCAACCTTGTCCCGCGTCACGAAGCTTGACGGGAGGACGGCATTCACGATGACGGCTTTCGTCACGATATCCGGCAAGGCAGCGCAGAGTTCGAACACCGTCGGGGCCGCCGATGCCCGCCCGATCAACACGATATTCGTTTCCTTGATCTGCTCCAGCACCGCCAGAATATCGTCGCGCAGGCAATCGACCTCGCTCATATCCGTGGCGGGCGGATCGGTCTCGCCCATGCCGGGCCGCGCGATGCACAGCATCTTGATATTCGCCAAGGTGAGGCTTTCTTCGACCGCCGGGGTGATCGGATGTCCGAAAATGCTGGGCAGCGACACGACGGGGCGTCCCCGCCGCGCGCCCGCCACCGTCACGCCGACAACCCGACCATCCGGGCGAAGAAACGTCACCGATTGCCGGTTCGAAGAATTTGCCTTGGCCAGCAGCGGCGGAACCTCGGCCACGAGATTGGACAGGCTGAAGACAAGACGCATGAGATCCGCTTGACCGTTACATCCGGTCTTTTCAAAGATCGATTGCATCTGATTGCGGATCGTCTGAATGGACCGGCTGCGACTATCGGCAATATCCGAAAGGCCGCGCCCCGACAGGAAGGACAACAAGACCGCCTGCTCGTTCTGCGTCAGGGCATAGCCTTGCGCGATCAACTGCGCGCCGTGCTCCACGCCCTGCCCTGTATTGACGACCATCAGAACCAATCGCTCGATCCGATGGGGCGATCCCGGCATGCGCATGAACAAAACCGTGTAATTCGTCTGGGCGGCGACATCGACGCAGGATTGTATCGTCGGGACATCGCGGATCGAATTGGTGTTCACAAGCGCCGTCACCGTCGAGCCAAGAGCGTCTTTCTGGTGAAATGTCAGGGGCAGATCACGGGCCGCGCCGCCGATATCCAGACCGTAACGCGCCCAAGCGGTATCGTTGAGATCCTTGATGATGCCCGCTTCATCGACGAGAAAGGCGGGGTCTTTTATCTTTTCGAGGGCAACGGGGCCGTTCTCCGCCCCACAATCCCCATCGCTGAGGGCCGACATGACGGTTTCGGCTTTTTTCTCGATTGCGAATTTTGTAGCGGACCGCAACTGTCCATCGTCAATCAAAGCCTGCCAACTCTTGATAAAGGTATCGTAGATTTCGGGCGACTCGACGAGATGGCCGATCGATTTCAGCAAACGCCGCTGGGCGTCTTTTTCAGAAAGCTGCACAGACCCGTCCCACCCTTGATCTCATCTCTGGCGGCACGCGTCGATCATGCAAAGGGCCGCTTGGCCACATGGCCCCCATGGCCCAATTGCGACACATGCCATCCTTGCGCCAAGTATACCGCAATGAAACTTAGTATAAATGCTTCATACAGCATCGTTTCACGGTCAAGCATGGATCGCATGTCCGGGCATCTCCCGTCGATCCGGGCGGCGATACAGGCCATGCGCGAGGGTCGTTGACGCGGCTGAGGGCATTTGCTCTTCACCGCCATTCCCGCTATGGCAGGCGTCACAGGATCGTCCCGAGGCTTTGTTTCCATGCCCTTCGACTCGCTGGTGCAACTGTGCATCTTCGCGCTGGCGTCGCTCTATACGCCGGGGCCGAACAATATCATGTTGGCCAGTTCGGGCGCGCGGTTCGGCATCCGCCGCACCCTTCCCCATGCGCTCGGCGTTGCATTCGGGTTTCCACTCATGCTGTTCCCAATGGCGTTGGGCCTTGGTGCATTATTCGAGTATTCGCCCCTGTTCCGCGAAGCTTTGCGCCTGTTGGGCGCGCTTGTCATGCTGTGGATCGGCTGGAAAGTCGGCACGGCGGGCCGCGCGAAGACCGATGACGCGGAGCGGCCTTTCACCTTTGTGATGGCGGCGGGGTTTCAGTGGATCAACCCCAAAGCCTGGGCGATGGCCATCGCCGTGGTCGGCGGCTACATGCTGGGCCGCGCGCCCCTGACGGAAGCGGCGATCTGTGCGGGGGTTTTCGGAACCTGCGGCCTTGGTTCTGCCCTGCTCTGGACCAGTGGCGGGGCGGCGATCCGGCGGTTTTTATCGACCGATGCCCGTATCCGCCTCTTCAATGGCATGATGGGCGCGCTGATTGCCGCCTGCGCCCTGTTCCTGTTTCTCGATACCACGCTATGAGCCTCGCAACCCACATGCGGGTTTCCGCCGCGCTCCAGACCTGTCAGGCCCGTGGCGAAGGGGCCTATGTCATCCGCAAGGGCGACCGGATGGCGGGGGCGTTGTTGATCCGGCAGAATCACCTCGACGGCACCAGCACGCTCTATGCCCGGCGCTACACGATGGAGAACGAAGCGGAATGGCAGCCTGTCAGCGGCGATCTTCCCATCCCCGATGCCGATGCCGATACGGCCATCGAAAAACGCTGCGCCACCGATCCCGACCTATGGGTGATCGAAGTCGAAACCCGGCATATCGACGCGGTGCTCAATGGCCTGTAAACAGCTTGCGCTTGGTCGCCGGAACATGAAAATCGCGCTTGAAAGCCGGGATCGAGCGGGTCTTGACATCATGGGGCAGGCACAGCGGATCGGTAATCGATGCACCGACCAACATGGTGCCGCTGAATTCCAGCTTCGCGACACATCCCGTGGGCCTGTGGATTGCGGTGACGTAATTGATCATGATTCCCGGCACGACATCCGGCAGTTTTGCCTCGGCGCGCTCCGGTGCCAGCACCAACGCCGTGGCGAGCACCATCACAACGCGGCCACTCCCCATCATTCCCATGTCGCCCTCTCCCTGCACATGCGCATCGTCTTGCCGAACGATCCGATACCCACACAATCACCGGGCACCCGAATCGCTCGAATCCGTTCAACCTGAAAAACAAACGTTACGAATTCGTAACAAACGGTCCCTCTTTGTTCTCGACATTTCCTCTTTCATAACCTAATCAGATCGCCATGGACACCGAAAAAGAACCGCCCGCCGGATCAGCCGGTTTTATCGAAGATGAAACGTTGATCCGGGCGCTGGGGCGGCGATACCTGACCTATGCGCTCTCGACCATCATGCACCGCGCCTTGCCGGATGTGCGCGACGGGTTGAAGCCCGTTCACCGCCGCCTGCTCTACGCGATGCGCCTGCTGAAGATGCCGCCCGACGGGCCATTCAAGAAAAGCGCGCGGGTCGTGGGGGATGTGGTCGGCAAATACCATCCCCATGGCGAGCAATCGGTCTATGACGCCCTCGTGCGGCTGGCGCAGGATTTTGCGGCCCGCTATCCGCTGATCGACGGGCAGGGAAATTTCGGCAATATCGACGGCGATAACCCCGCTGCGATGCGCTACACCGAATGTCGACTGACGGGCATCGCCTCGGCGATCCTGCGTGGGCTGGACGATGATGCGGTCGATTTCAGCCCCAATTACGACGGTCAGGAAACCGAACCGGATGTCCTGCCCTCGGCCTTCCCAAACCTGCTGGCCAATGGCGCGACCGGCATCGCGGTGGGCATGGCGACCTCGATCCCGCCCCATAATGCGGGCGAGTTATGCGAGGCGATGCTGCATCTGCTCAAACATCCCAATGCCAGCATCGACAAGCTGGTCGAATTCGTCCCCGCCCCGGATTTTCCCACCGGCGGGCTGCTGGTGGAACCGGCATCCTCGATTCTCGATGCCTATCGCACCGGCCGCGGGGGCTTTCGAATCCGCTCCAAATGGCACACAGAGGATCTGGGCCGGGGCCGCTACGAAATCATCGTCACCGAGATTCCCTATCAGGTGCAAAAGGCCAAACTGGTCGAGCGCATCGCCGCACTCGTCACCGAGAAAAAGCTGCCGATCCTCGCCGATGTGCGCGATGAATCGGCGGAGGATATCCGGCTGGTGCTGGAGCCGCGCTCAGGCAATGTCGATCCGGCGGTCCTGATGGAAGCGCTGTTCAGGCAGACCGATCTGGAAACCCGCTTTCCGCTCAACCTCAATGTTCTGGATGCCAAGCGCACCCCGCGCGTCATGTCGCTGGGCGAGGCATTGCAGGCGTTTCTCGATCACCGGCGCGAGGTGCTGCTACGCCGGTCACGCTACCGGATCGGCAAGATCGACGCGCGGGCCGAGACGCTCGACGGCTATATCATCGCCTATCTCAACCTCGATCGGGTGATCGAGATCATCCGCGAGGAAGACGAGCCAAAACCCGTCATGATCGCCGAATTCGGCCTGACCGACAATCAGGCCGAGGCGATCCTGAACATGCGCCTGCGCTCGCTGCGCAAGCTCGAAGAAATGGAATTGCGCAAGGAGCGCGCGGCCCTGGCCGACGAACGCGGCACCCTCGCCGCCTTGCTGGAGGACGAAGCCGCGCAATCGAAAGAACTGGCCGCCGAAATTCGTGAAACGCGCAAAACCTTCGGCAAGGATTCTCCCGGCGGCGCCCGGCGCACCGAAATCGGCGAGGCCCCGAAGATCGAGGCCCCCTCCATCGAATCGATGATCGACCGGGAGCCGGTGACGGTCATCTGCTCTGAGAACGGCTGGATCCGGGCCATGAAAGGCCATGTTTCCCTCGATTCGGAGGTGAAGTACAAGGACGGCGACGGCCCGCGCTTCATGTTCCATGCCCAGACGACCGATCGCCTGCTGTTGCTGGCCACCAACGGGCGATTCTACACCATCGGGGCCGATAAGCTGCCCGGCGGGCGCTCGATGGGCGAACCCGTGCGCCTGCTGGTCGATCTGCCGAACGAGGAGGGGATGGTCACCCTCTTTCCCCATATTCCGGGCGCGAAGGGCATCGTGGCGACCGCAGCAGGGCGCGGCTTCATGCTGTCCGAGGACGATGCACTGGCCCAGACGCGCAGCGGCAAGCAGGTGCTGGTCACCGACCCGCTGGCCCCTGCGGCCACCTATGCGCGGCTGTCCGAAGGGGACGATTCGGTCGCCGTCGTGGGGCAGAACCGCAAGCTGTTGATCTTTCCCATCGAAGAACTGCCCGAAATGTCGCGCGGCAAAGGCGTGCTTCTGCAACGATACAAGGATGGCGGCCTGTCGGATATGCGCACGCTGAAATGGCAGGATGGCCTGCAATGGTCGATGTCGAATGGCAATACCCGTTCGGTTGCGCCCGATGAGCTGGCCCAGTGGCGGGGCAAGCGCGCCTCTGCCGGGGCCATGGCCCCGCGCGGCTTTCCCAAGGATAATCGCTTCGAATAGGGGGCGTTGATCGATTTAAGTTCACCCTGATCGCCGATTGCTCTAGACGCAGCGGCGACCCTATCCTCGCGAAAGCGCTTTTCCGTGTCAGGCCCATCGCCCTCCTTCCCGGTTCCCGTGACCGCCCTGCTCGTGCTGACGGCGCTGTTCTGGGCGGGCAATGCCATCGCGGGACAGCTCGCGGTCGGGCATGTGCATCCCTTCCAGCTGGTGCTGTTACGCTGGATCATGGTCGCGGGCGTCCTCTGGATGATCTATGGCCGCGAGGTCCGTTCGTACTGGCCCGTGATCCGGCCCCGCCTCGGCGCGTTGGTGCTGTTATCCTTCATCGGTTTCACGGCGTTCAACACCCTGTTCTACATCGCCTCCGAAAGCACGACGGCGGTGAATATCGGTATTCTGCAAGGGGCGATGCCCGGCCTTGTGCTGATCGGCACCGTCCTCGCCTATCGCACCCGCGTTACGGGGGTTCAGGTCGCGGGCGTCGTGCTGACGATGATCGGGGTCGTCCTGATCGCCGCGCGGGGCAATCCCGCCTCGCTGCTGCATGAAGCGGTCAATCCGGGCGATGCGCTGATGCTGATCGCCTGTCTGTTCTATGCGGGCTATACGGTTGCCCTGCGCAATCGCCCGGCGATGCCCGGCGCGCCGTTCTTCACCCTGCTCGCCGTTTTTGCGGCCCTGACCTCCCTGCCCTTTGCCATCGGCGAAGCGGTACTGATGGAAGGATATGCCCTGCCGACGCTTCAGGGCTGGCTGGTCACGCTCTATATCGCGATCTTTCCGTCCTGCCTGTCGCAGCTGTTCTTCCTGCGCGGAGTCGACGCCATCGGGCCGGGGCGCGCGGGGGTGTATATCAACCTCGTCCCGGTCTTCGCCGCGTTCCTCGCCATCGTGCTGCTGGGGCAGGATTTCGCGTGGTATCATGGCGCGGCGCTCGCCCTCGTGCTTGCCGGGGTCTGGCTGGCCCAGCGCCCGGCTCCCCAAAAGGTTTGAGCTTGCACTCGTCTCGATCATGCATCACGTTTTTAGGATATACAAAATTCAGGGAGAATGATCATGGACGGAAACGGAAAGGAATGCTGCGGCCCCGGATACGCCTCGCCTGCCGAAGCGATGCAAGCTCCGCGCGAGAAACTGCTCTACACGGTGGCGCTCTATACCGGCACCGGGATCGAAGCCCCCGACTATCTGGCCACGGTCGATGTCGATCCGGACAGCGACACCTATTGTCAGGTCGTGGGACGCGCCGAGTCGACCGTCATCGGCGATGAATTCCACCATTCGGGCTGGAATGCCTGTTCTTCCTGTCACAGCGATTCCAGCAAATCGCGCAAATACATCATCCTGCCCGGCGTGCGGACCTCGAACCTGCATATCTACGACACCTCGGACGAGCGCGCGCCTGTGCTGCACAAGGTCATCTCCGGCGACGAGATCAAGGAAAAGACCAATCTCTCCGCGCCCCATACCGTCCATTGCCTTGGGCCGGACATTATCATCTCGATGCTCGGCGATTCCGACGGCAACGCCCCTGGCGGCTTTTTGCATATCAATGAGGAATTCGAGATTGTGGGCCGGTGGGAAAACGACATCACCGGCATGAACTACAATTACGATTTCTGGTATCAGCCGCGCCACAACATGATGGTGTCCTCCGAATGGGCCGCGCCGAATACCTTTATGCCCGGCTTTGACCTCGACGATGTGGGCGCGGGCAAATATGGCCAGTCGATCCATTTCTGGGACTTCGAAGGCAAGAAGATCGTCAAATCCATCGATATGGGCGCCGAAGGCATGATCCCGCTGGAGGTGCGCGGCCTGCACGATCCGGCCTCCAACGAGGGGATGTTCGCGGCGACGCTGTCCTCCAATGTCTTCCGCTGGTGGAAAACCGAAGACGGAGATTTCGAGATCGAAAAGGTCATCGATATCCCCACCGTCGATGTCGAGGGTTTTCCGGTGCCGATGCCCTCGCTCATCACCGATATTCTCATCTCGATGGATGACAAATATCTCTACTTCGCCAATTGGCTGCACGGCGATCTGCGCCAGTACGACATCACCGACCGTGCCAACCCTAAGCTGACCGGGCAGGTCTGGCTCGGCGGCCTCTTGGGCAAGGCCCCGGTGGTCAACGGGACGGAAGTTCAGGGCGCGCCGCAGATGATCCAGCTGTCGCTCGACGGCAAGCGGCTCTATGCGACGACCTCGCTGTTCAGCACATGGGATAACCAGTTCTATCCCGGCATGAAGGACAAGGGCGCCCAGATGTTCATGATCGATTGCGACACCGAAAACGGGGGCATGACCATCAACCCCGATTTCATCGTCGATTTCGGCAACGAGCCGAAAGGCCCCTCCCGATGCCATGAAATGCGCTATCCCGGCGGGGATGTGACGTCGGATATCTGGATGTAGGGCGATGTGTTGCTGTAACGGCGGCGACATCGCGAAGGCGGCGGCAGAATGCGGCCCGCGCGGCCTGCCCCGCTTTTTACGCCGCATCCTCAAGGCGCTGCATCTTGCCCGATGATGTACTGCGCTCGCATCGCGTCACCCTCGCGAACCGGGACAACACCGTCCTGACGGTTCGCGAGGATGAACCGATCTACGACGCGGCATTGGCGGCGGGCATTCAACTGCCCATCGCCTGCAAATATGGCGGCTGCATCACCTGCGCGGCGCGGATGCTAACGGGAAAGGTGCGTCAGCCCAAGGGCACCGCCCTGAACCGGACACAGTCGCAGGCGGGCTATATCCTGCTCTGCGTCGCGCGCCCGACGGAAGACTGCGTCATCGAAGTCGGGGTCGAGAGCCACGGCGATCTCTATCGCAACCCCTTTGCCGCCCCGCCTGCCTCACGCCGGAAGAACCGTTAGGCCAAGCCGGTCGCGGATGTGATCGCATTGCTTCAGGCGCTCCGGCCTGCCCGCCCAGAGGGCATCCGAGTCATAGCGCTGGGTGGTATCCGACCCGATCCAGGTCACGAAACGATCGATCCGGTCCGGCCCGCCATCGGGCGTATCATCCGTAAAAGGCAGCACGAGACGGGGGAAAGCGTGGAAAACCCCCGGATAGAGCATCGGGGTCAGAATCGAGAATGTCGGCATGGCCGTTCGCTCGCTCTCGCGATAGGGGTCGAGCGCCAGCGGATGGCAATGGCGGTCGAGATTATCCTCCAGATACCGCTTATGCAGGTTTACGCCGATCGCATCCTGCGTTCGTCCCCCATGCAGGCTGACGAAGTGGCGGGATTGCCCCTCGTGCAACTCGATAATACTGATATCCGACATCCATTGTCGCCACTCCGACGGCCTGAAATCCGACCGTTTCGGCAAAGCATGTCGCCCCCGCAGATGCTTCCAGAAAGCAAGCGCGGCAAGGGCTGTATCAGGCAAGGCAACAGCGTCGTTTTTCTGCATAGCACATTCCAGCATTCGACCGGGTAGGCGGGCAGTGTACTAAAAATACTTCGCGATTATATTGAGAGAGCCGGGAATATACCGACAATTGAGTCTATCGCCCTCCTTGCCCGGCATCGGGCTTTCCGGTAGCGCGGGATTGTCGCGTCATACAAGGGGAGAACAGGGATGTTCTGCGTCTTCTTCGAGGTTCAGCCGAAACCGGGTCAGGACGAAGCGTATCTCACGATCGCCGCCGCCATGCGCAAACAGGTCGAAGCCATCGACGGCTTTCTGGGGGTCGAGCGCTTTCGCGATCTGTCACGCCCCGGCGCGTTTTTGTCCTTTTCCACATGGCGGGACGAGAAATCGCTGATCCGCTGGCGCATCGACGCAAAACACCATGTTGTGCAGGCGCGGGGCCGCAACGATATTTTCTCGGATTACCGCATCCGCATCGGCGAGATGACCGCCGATAGCGATATGCAGACCCCCCCGGCGCAGTTCCGCTATGACGAAACGGAAACCGGCCCCGCAAAATCCATGGTGATGACCGAACACGAAACCGGCATTCCCGTTCCCGCCCCGAACGCCCTGAGTACCGCCCCCTTCGACAGCGTGACCCGTCCGGGCCGCTCGGCCACGCTGACCGGATGGTCCGACGAAGCCGCCGCCGCGACCCTCGCCACCCCCCCCGGCAGCCGCGCCCGCCGCTTTCGCATCGTCCGCGACTACACCATGGTCGAGCGCACCGAGGCGCCCCAATACTTCCCCGAAATCGCGTTTGCCTAAGGTGCCGCGCAGCCGATATAGCACCCCCTCGAACGCGCAGGAACAAGAGCGAGAAAACCGTTGAGCAAGACCAACCCCGGACGTTTCTTCGAAGATTTTACCGTGGGGGAGACGCTGGTTCATGCGACCCCGCGCACCGTGACGGAGGGGGACCGGGCGCTTTATACCGCGCTCTACCCCACGCGCTTTGCGCTCTATTCTTCGGACCCCTTCGCCCGCGCTTGCGGCCTGCCCGAAAGCCCGCTGGAGGATTTGATCGGGTTTCATGTCGCCTTTGGCAAGACGGTGCCGGATATATCGCTGAACGCCGTGGCCAATCTGGGCTATGCGCAATGCCTGTTTCTCGCGCCGGTCTATCCCGGCGATACGGTGGCCACCACGTCGCAGGTCATCGGCCTCAAGCAGAATTCGAACGGCCGGACCGGCATTGTCTGGGTGCGCTCCACCGCCCGCAATCAGACGGGCGAGGATGTGCTGACCTGGATACGCTGGGTGATGGTCAAGAAGCGTGACCCCGACAGCCCCGCCCCGGCCGAGACTATCCCCGATCTGGCGACGGCGGTTGCCCCGGAGGCGCTTGTCCTGCCCGATGAGGGATTCGGCTTTCAGAACTACGATTTCGACCTGGCGGGCGAGCCGTATCGCTTAGACGATTACGAGATCGGCGAAATCATCGATCATGTCGATGGCGTGACCGTCACCGATCCTGAGCATATGATGGCCACCCGTCTGTGGCAAAATACCTCAAAGGTGCATTTCAATACGGAAATCCGCGAGGATGGCACGCGCCTGATCTATGGCGGTCATGTCATCAGCCTCGCGCGGGCGCTGTCCTTCAACGGCCTTGCCAATGCACAGATCATCGCCGCGATCAATGGGGGCAGCCACGTGAATCCCTGTATCGCGGGGGATACGGTCTATGCCTGGTCCGAAGTGCTGGACAAGGCCGCGCTGGACGTGCCGGGAATCGGGGCGCTGCGCCTGCGCCTCGTGGCGACCAAAGGCCGGGCCGAGACGCCGCATTTGCGCGGGGATGACGGAAAATATGCCCCCAATGTCCTGCTGGACCTCGATTACTGGGCGCTGGTGCCGCGCTGAGGCCCTTTCATCGCCCCCCCTACGACGCCATCGCCTGCCGCGCCTCGGCATAGCTGACCAGTCTGCGGCGGCTTTCGTCCCAGAGCTGGAGCTTCACGCAGGTCAGGCTTTCCCGCAGCGTCAGGCGGCTGATCTCCCCGAGTTCGGGGTGGTCGTCGAGCACTTCCGTCAGCCGGTAGAATGGAATCCGGCTGTAGAGATGGTGGACGTGATGGATGCCGATATTCGCGGTCAGCCATTTCAGGGGCTGCGGAAGCACATAATGGGATGACCCATGCAGCGCGGCCTCATGCACCTGCCAGTCTTCCTGACTGTCCCAATGCGTTTCCTCGAACTGGTGCTGCACATAGAACAGCCAAATCCCCAGCGCCGCTGCGCCGAGCGTCACCGGCAAGAAGATCGCGAGGAAGGCCACCACGCCGATATACCACGCGATCGCGCCGCCAACGACAAGCATCGAAACATTCGTCCCCATCGCGCTGATCCAGTAGCGCAGCTCCTTCATATGGCCGAAGGGCAGGCGATTCTCGAAGATATAGACATAGATCGGGCCGATCACGAACAGGGTGACAGGATGGCGATAGGCGCGATAGGCGAGACGCCCCCAGAGGTCGCGCTCCTGATATTCGCGAACCGTCAGGGTCATCAGATCGCCGGTTCCGCGCTGGTCCAGATTGCCGGAGGCACCGTGATGAATGGCGTGATTCTTCTTCCAGACTTCATAGGGCGTGACCGTCACGACCCCGATGATCCGGCCAACCCAGTCATTCGCCCGCTTATCGCGGAAAAAGGCCATATGGCCGCAATCATGCTGGATCAGGAACAACCGGACCAGAAAGAACGCGGCGATGACCGAGACCGGCAGGCTCAGCCAGAAACTGACGGTATAGGCTTGATATGATACAATCCAGAGCATGACGAACGGAACCGCCGTGATGGCGATTTCGTAATAGCTGCGCCAGAGAATCGGTTCGCGATATTTAGATAAAACCCTGAGCCAGTCGCGGGCGGGCTTTTCGGATTCAGGGGCGGTTTCACTTTGGCTCTGACGTAGGGCGCTCATGGATCGGGGAACCTTTTCAAGGGAACGATCGGATGGCGCATACAGAACACGAAGTTTGGCCCTAGTACAACGCCATTTGCTTAATCGATTAGCGTTCTTATCTGTCGAAATAGGGTAAATGGAGGCTTAATGCCGAGGCGCGACCATAGAAGCACGCAATCGATATAACCCTGCGTCACCTTGCCCCGGTATCGGCACCGCCCATCATGGCGCCCATGCCCGCATCACCGCGCATCGGAGCGGTGCCCCCCTCTCGCGTGGTCCCTTGAGAAATCCGGCGTTCTATGGTATAGCTTTTATGTCACTCACCGTTGACTGAACGAAACTTGTCGCGCTGGTACGGCGAAATTGCCGGTACTGGTTTTCTTTTTTGCGCGATGCAGGTATCAGACGTGTCTTTTTATGGCACATCTCGCCCTATACGTTCGTCAACAAGGCGTGAAGGCAACGGTATAAACAACGTCGGAGACAAAAGAACGATGGCAAAATCTTCAAAATCCGCCTCTTTTCGCGCCAATGAATACATCGTCTATCCCGCCCATGGCGTCGGTCGGATCACGTCGATTGAAGAACAGGAAATCGCCGGGGCGCGGTTGGAGTTGTTCGTCATTTCTTTCGAAAAGGACAAGCTGACCCTGCGCGTTCCCACGGCGAAGGCGAAAAGCTGCGGTATGCGCCCGCTATCGGACAAGACCACCGTTACGAAGGCCCTCGACACCCTGCAGGGGCGAGCGCGGGTAAAGCGTGTTATGTGGTCGCGCCGCGCACAGGAATACGAACAGAAGATCAATTCCGGCGATCTCGTCTCCATCGCCGAAGTCGTTCGCGACCTGCACCGCGCCGAAGACCAGCCAGAGCAATCCTATTCCGAACGCCAGCTTTATGAAGCGGCCTTCGAGCGCCTCGCCCGCGAGGTCGCCATGGTCGAGAAGATCGAGGAAAAAGCCGCGGTCGAGCGCCTCTCCGACGTTCTCATCAAGCGCGCAGCGTAATCGCACAGGCCGATATCCCGTGACGGGGCATCGGCACCCCCCTTGACTTGCACCGCGTTCAGGCGCTAGGAGCACGCGGTAAATCCGCTGGCCCCGCTACGCGGTTGTTTCACTCTTTCGGAGATGCCCGATGGCCAAGCCGACGACAATCAAGATTCGCCTCAACTCGACGGCGGGAACCGGGTTCTTTTACGTCACCCGCAAAAACGCCCGCACGATGACCGAAAAGATGTCGGTCCGTAAATACGATCCCGTCGCGCGCAAGCATGTGGAATTCAAGGAAGGCAAGATCAAGTAGCCTTTTTTCGGTCCTTGAACTGTCATGAAAAGCGGTCCCTTACCGGGGACCGCTTTTTTCGTTGGACCCACAGCATCTATCGGGATGCTCTCCCATGTTATTCTATCGGCCCAAAGTCATCGACACCCGCAATACTTGCGACTCAATTGATCGCACTTGATCATCAGCGCTTTCATTTTAACGCCGAAAAGAATGACACGCCTCCCAATTGCCCCCTAACATTCAAATTCAACCCTAAGAAAAACACATTAAATCAACGTCTTATTTTACATTTCTCGAATTTCCGGTACTTTATGAATGCCCGATTACATTTAGGGTTTCTGTTTGCTGTACATTGCAATATTCAGGTTTTGGTAATGCCTATGGTTGATGGTTAAGTCTCGTTTACTAAAGTGATAATGACGTCACACAAAGATGCCGGGACTCACGACGATGCCTTTGCGCGACACGGCACAGACAGACACCGACGATACGGCCCGTGAACAGGGGGCGGCTCGCGTCCATCGCGTTTTGGTAGTCGATGACGATCCCGAAGACTTCTACACTGTGCAGCGCCTGCTGCTTCGGGCAACGAATTCGCGTTACGAGCTAACCCATATCGACAATTTCGACGATGCCATCGCGGCCCTTCAAAATATGCAGTTCGATGTGGCCCTGCTGGATTACTTCATCGGCGAATATTCCGCATCCGATATCGTCAATGCCATCGGGACCGATGCGCATATCCCGTTCATCATGCTGACGGGCAAGGACGTGATGGGACCGGAACGCGAAGCCCTGTTATCGGGCGCTTTCGATTTTCTCGACAAGAACGACCTGACCCCCCCATCCCTGACCCGATCCATCGATTTTGCGCTCAACCGCTTTCAAATCGAATATAAACTGCGCCAGAGCGAGGAACGCTTGCGCATCGCGCAGGAAGAAGCGGATCAGGCGAATCGCACGAAATCCGAGTTTCTCGCCCATATGAGCCACGAGCTGCGCACGCCGCTCAACGCGATTATCGGGTATTCCGAGATCCTCAAGGACGATGTGTTTACCCACGGGATGAGCGTACAATACCGCGAATACGCCCAAGCGGTTTACAAGAGCGGCCACCATCTTCTGAACCTGATCAACGACCTGCTGGACTTGTCGAAGATCGAGGCGGGGGCCTATACGCTCGACATCCGGTCAAATGCCCTGATGCCCTTGATCGAGGAGGTGCTGACGCTGTTTGTGACCATCGCCAGAGAGCGGAATATTCGCATCCTCTGCGACATTCCGACGACGATGACCCGCATTCGCGCCGATGAACGGGCGATCAAACAGGCGGTTGTCAATCTGGTTTCCAATGCCATCAAGTTCAGCCATGAGGGCGGCACCGTGACGATCATGGGGCGCGAGACCAAGACCGCGTCGGTGCTGTCAGTGATCGATACGGGCATCGGCATTCGCCCCGAAGAAATCGAACCTGCGCTCAAACCTTTCGAACAAACCAGCAGCGCCACCCATGCCAACGAGAACGGAACCGGGCTGGGCCTGCCCATCACCAAGCTTCTGGTCGAGCAACATGGCGGCACATTGACACTGCAAAGCGCCGCAGGCGAAGGCACGCGCGTCACGCTGCAATTCCCGAAGAATCTGGAGACCCGGAACACGGATAAGATCGTGGTTCCTGCCCCACGCCGTCTGGATGTGCGCTGCGTGAAGTAGCGCCCGTCCGACATGCATGTCGCAAACGGGCGAGCGACGCTGCGAGTCATCCGTTTCAATAACCCTGCCTGTCGTTTCCATACGGAAGCCTTTTGCGTCCATGCGCGTCATCATCTCCTTCGCCGCGTTGTTTCTCTCGATTGCCTTCGTGCAATTGGGGGCGGGCACGCTCAGTCCACTCGATGCCCTGTCGGGGCGGGCGCTGGGATTCTCGACCCGTGAGATCGGGTTGCTGGGATCGGCCCATTTTGTCGGCTTTATCGGCGGATGCATCCTCACACCCGCCATCATGGCACGGGTCGGGCATAGCCGCGCCTTCGCCGTCTTTGCCGCAATGGGAACGATCAGTGCCCTGCTACATCCTGTTTTCGAGAGCGCGCAGGTCTGGGCGATCTTGCGCATTGCGACCGGGGCGACGGTTGCCGGGGCCTATACGGTGGTCGAAAGCTGGTTACAGGCCAAGGCGACCAACGAGAACCGGGGGCGGGTTTCCAGCGTCTATCGCGTTGTCGATCTGACCGCCTCGCTGGGGGCGCAGGTGATGATCGCGGGGTTGGAGCCTGCGGCCTATGTTTCCTACAATATCATCGCCTGTTTCCTGTGCCTGTCCCTCTTGCCCCTGACGCTGACGACGGCAAAAGCGCCGCCCTCGCCGACGACGCCGAAGCTGCGTGTCTTGAAGGCGGTTCGCCTGTCTCCGCTGGGGGCGGCGGGGGTGGTGACGGTGGGTCTGTCCACCTCCAGCTTTCGGATGGTCGGGCCGCTCTATGGCGATGTGAACGGGCTGGTGCCCAGCCAGATCGGCCTGTTCCTCGCGGCGGCTGTACTGGGCGGAGCGTTGGCGCAGCCGGTGATGGGCTATGTCTCCGACCGCTTTGACCGGCGCAAGATCCTGATCGTCGTCTCAATGCTGGCGCTGGCCTCCTGCGCCTTTTTCGTGACCCGGCCCACAGTGCAGAGTTTTTCGGAATTGCTGACCGCCTCATTCCTGTTCGGGGCGTCTTCCTTTCCGCTTTATTCGGTCAGTGCGGCCCATGCGAACGATTATGCAGAGGCGGATTTTGTGGTCGAGCTGAATGCCTCATTGGTGATGATGTATGGCATCGGGGCGGTGGTCTCGCCGCTGCTGGCCTCGGAGTTGATCGAGCGATTCGGCCCGGCGGCGATGTTCGCGTATATCGGCACGGCTCATGCGGCGCTGATGATCTTCGGGATCTGGCGCATGACGCGCAGGCCGTTGAGCGCCATCAAGACGCCCCATACCTATCGCCCGCGCACCTCGATGCGGCTGGAGAAACTGCTCTCCCGGCGCAATGGGCGGTCATCGTCCTAGCCCTGCTCCTCCAGCCGGTCGGTGGCGGGGGGCGGTGTGCGCGACAAGGCGGAGATTTCGTCGCGCAGGGCGTCGGTCATCTCGACATCAACCGAATCGAGCGATGGCTGTAACTGTTCCAGCGACCGCGCGCCGATGATCGGGCAGGTCACATCCGGATGCGCCCCCGCCCAGGCCACCGCAAGCGATACGGGATGCACGCCCCGCACTTTTGCAAATGCGGTGAAACGCGCGGCGACGTCGTAGACCCAGTCTTCGCCATAGCGCTTGGCATATTCGGGATTGGTGACGATCCGGGCGCCATCGGGGCGGGTATCGGGACCGTATTTTCCGCTCAGCAATCCGCCCCCAACCGGCGAATAGGGCATCACGGCCAGCCCTTCGGCCCGCGCGAGAGGCAGGATCTCGGATTCAACCTGCCGCTTGACCAGCGAATACATCGGCTGGATCACATCGAAGCGCGGCCATCCCCTGCGCGCCGAAAGGCCAAGCCCGGTCGCGATCTGCCACGCCGCGTAATTGCTGGCCCCCAGATACAGAACCTTGCCATCGGAGACGAGCTTGTCGAGCGCGCGCAGCGTTTCCTCCAGCGGCACAGCGGCATCCCAGCGGTGCATGAACAGAATGTCGAGCCGATCTGTGCCCAGCCGCCGAAGCGAATTTTCCACCGCGCGCAGGATATGCCGCCGATTCGCACCCCGCGCATTCACATCATCGCCCATGGGCACAAAACATTTCGACGTGACGACCAACTCGTCCCGCTCATGGGCCATCAAGCGACCCAAGATCCCCTCGGCCGCCCCGCGCGTATAGCCATCGGCGCAATCGAAGAAATTGATCCCCCGCTCGCGGCAAGCGGCATACATCCGGGCAGATTCGCCCTCATCGGCATCGCCCCCAAAGGACATGGTGCCAAAGCATAAGGACGATACCTGCACGCCGGTGCGGCCAAGGGGGACATAACGCATGGGATGCTCCGTATGATGACGCATAACAGACTTAGCCCATGACCGTAACAGGGTGCCACCGGCTCGAAAGGGGCAAGGCCACCACCCCAACGCAGTTTGGTGGCGCCTGTCCCAAAGAATCGATAAGGCATCCGGGCGAAAGACAGTGCAACCGAAATCAGGACATGACCCCATGGCGACATTCGACGAAGATCTGTTCCTCAAAGGGCTGGAACAGCGCAAGGCGACACTCGGTGCCGATTATGTGGAGAAGAATCTGGCGGCAGCGGATGACTTCACCCGGCCCTTTCAGGAGGCGATGACAGCCTGGTGCTGGGGGTTCGGCTGGGGCGATGATGTCATCGACGCCAAGACACGCAGCATGATGAACCTGTCGATGATCGGCGCATTGGGCAAGATGTCCGAATGGGAAATCCATTGCCGGGGCGCGATCAAAAACGGGGTGAGCCAAGAAGAAATCCGCGCGATCATCCACGTGATCGGCATCTATTGCGGCGTCCCCCAAGCGCTCGAATGCTTTCGCGTCGCAAAAAAAGTGCTGGCCGAGCAAGAAGCATAGCCCCCGCGTTGTATCGGCGCGGCCTTGCGCTTTTGCCTTCTGCAAGTCGTGATCCCGGCAAGAAGTTGAGCCGGGTATCGTGCATCCTCTTGCCCGCGCGGCTCTTTGCCGTTATAGACCGCGCCGCTGTCGTGGTGGCGACGGGTCAGCCCTAGACCGATTCGCGCGGGCGCGAGGGATCATCCCCTCGGCCAGCGTTTTTTGCGTATTCGGGCATCCCAAACCATCCGTCATCGTAATCTTTGGGTCAAGACCGCCGGAGACAACCGGCTGGCCAGCAACAGACGTTTTAGGAGCTAAACCTTAATGCAAGAAGCACTCGCCGCCCCCAGCATGGACGATTTCGAAGCCATGCTCAATGAGTCCATGGCCGATGACAACCTCGCCGAGGGGTCCGTGGTCAAGGGCAAGGTCATCGCCATCGAAAACGGGCAGGCCATCATCGATGTCGGCTTTAAAATGGAAGGCCGCGTCGATCTGAAAGAATTCGCCCCTCCGGGCAAACCCGCCGATCTCGAAGTCGGCGATGAGGTCGAAGTGTATCTCGACCGCACCGAAAACGCGAAGGGCGAAGCCGTCCTGTCGCGCGACAAGGCGCGCCGCGAAGAAGCGTGGGATCGTCTCGAAAAGGCATTCGACAAGACCGAACGCGTCGAAGGCGCGATCTTTGGCCGGGTCAAGGGCGGCTTTACCGTCGATCTGGGCGGTGCCGTGGCCTTCCTGCCCGGCTCTCAGGTCGATGTGCGCCCCGTGCGCGACGTCAACCCGCTGATGAATATCCCGCAGCCGTTCCAGATCCTCAAGATGGACCGCCGCCGGGGCAATATCGTCGTCTCCCGCCGCGCCATCCTCGAAGAAACGCGCGCCGAACAGCGCAGCGAAATCGTCGGTAAGCTCAATGAAGGCGATGTCGTTGAGGGCGTGGTCAAGAACATCACCGATTATGGTGCGTTCGTGGATCTGGGCGGCGTCGACGGCCTGCTGCACGTCACCGATATGGCCTGGCGCCGGGTCAATCACCCGACCGAAATCCTGTCCATCGGCCAGACCGTTCAGGTTCAGGTCGTCAAGGTCAACAAGGACACCCAGCGTATCTCGCTCGGCATGAAGCAGCTTCAGGCCGATCCGTGGGAAGAGGTTTCCGACAAGTACGCGCTTGGCTCCAAGCACAAAGGCCGCGTCACGAACATCACCGATTACGGCGCGTTCGTGGAGCTGGAACCCGGTGTCGAGGGCCTCGTCCATGTCTCCGAAATGAGCTGGACCAAGAAGAACGTCCATCCCGGCAAGATCGTCTCCACCTCGCAGGAAGTGGAAGTCATGGTTCTCGATGTCGACGCCGCAAAGCGCCGCATCAGCCTTGGCCTGAAACAGTGCCTCGACAATCCTTGGGATGCCTTTGTCCTTAACCACCCGCGCGGCACCGAAGTCGAGGGCGAGGTCAAGAACATCACCGAATTCGGCCTGTTTATCGGTCTCGACGACGATATCGACGGCATGGTTCACCTGTCGGATCTCGACTGGAACCGTCAGGGCGACGACGCCGTGCAGGACTACAAAAAGGGCGATGTCGTCCGGGCCGTGGTTCTCGATGTGGATGTCGACAAGGAGCGCATCAGCCTCGGCGTGAAGCAGCTCGGCACCGATCCCTTTGTGGAAGCGACCGACGGCATCAAGCGCGGCTCGATCGTCAAGGGCGTTGTCACCGAGATCAATGATGGCGGTGTCGAGGTTCTGGTCGGCGGCGATCAGAAAGCCTTTATCCGCCGGGGCGATCTCTCCCGCGACCGGGACGAGCAAAATCCCGAACGCTTCAAGGAAGGCGAGGAGGTCGAAGCCCGCGTCACGGCCATCGACGCCAAGACCCGCAAGATCAGCCTGTCGATCAAGGCGCTGGAAATGGCCGAGGAAAAAGAAGCCGTGCAGCAGTATGGCTCCTCCGATGCCGGTGCTTCGCTGGGCGATATTCTCGGTGCTGCGCTCAAACAGCGCGAAGGCGACGATAGCTGAGACCGCATCGATCGATGAACACAGGGGGTCGCCTTCGGGCGGCCCTTTTTTGTTTACCGGAAGACCATACCGCGCGCATGCTCGACCCCGATGCGTTACGAGGTGCCCTTCCATGACCACCCACGAAACCCTGCCCGATCCCTCCCCCGGCTTTCATCGCTTCGCCGAGTTCGTACTGGGCGACCCCGCGATCCCCGAAGAGGTGCTGGAGGCCGCCGCGCTTTATATCCTCGACCTGATCGGCGTGGCCGCATCGGCGACACGGCTGGAGGTCGGGCGGATCGCGCGGGATCATGCAGTGCGGCACTGGGCGGCGGGAGAGGGGGCACCGTCGGCGCGGCTGTTATTCGATGGGCGGCGCGCATCGCTGCCGGGGGCGGGCTTCGCGTTGGCAACGCAGATCGATAACCTCGATGCCCATGACGGATGGCAACCCTCGCTCGGCCATGGAGGCGCGGCGATTTTTCCGGCTCTCTGCGCCTTTGCCGAAGATATGCCCGATGTGACCGGGCGCGAGGCACTGGCGGCAATGGTGGTCGGGTACGAGACGGCCTATCGCGCGGCGCTGGCCCTGCATGCCACGGTCGAGGATTACCATACCTCCGGCGCGTGGAACGGTATCGGCTGCACGGCCATCGGCGCGCGTCTGAGGGGCAGTGATCCGGGCATCCTGCGCCATGCGCTCGGAATCGCGGAATACCACGCCCCGCGCAGCCAGATGATGCGCGAGATCGCCAATCCCTCGATGATGCATGACGGCACAGGGTTTGGCGCGCCGACCGGCATCTATGCGCTGTTGATCGCCGAAGACGGCTTTCTCGGCGCCCCCGCCGCACTTGTCGAATTCGCCGATGCGCGTTTTGCGTGGGAAGGGCTGGGCGAGGAGTGGCTGACCACACAGCAATATATCAAGCCTTATCCGATCTGCCGCTGGGCACATGCCCCCATCGATGCTGCACTGGGCCTGCGCGCGGCGCATGGGATCGGGGCGGCGGATGTGGCGGCGGTGGAAATCGCGACCTTTGGCTATTCGGCCGCGCTGAATTGCGCGGTGCCGACCAGCACATCGAACGCACAATATTCGCTGGCATGGCCCGTAGCGGCGGCATTGGTGCGGGGACGGGTCGGCACGGATGAGGTGCTGGAAACCGCCTTTGACGATGCCGCTCTGTGCGCGATGCTTGGGCGGGTTTCGGTGCGGGTCGACCCCGAAATCGACGCGCTTTTCCCCCAGAAGCGCGCGGCGCGGGTCACCGTGACACTGACCGACGGACGGCGGCTGGATAGCGGACTGACCGAAGCCTCGGGCGGGCCAGAGCCGCAGATGACGCGCGAGGAGGTCGTCGCGAAATTCCACGCCTTCGCGGGGCCGGTTTTGGGAGAGACACGAACACGCGCCATCGCGAACGCCGTTCTGGGGATGACCGCCCCCGATGCCCAATTCGCCGATGTCATGGCGCTTCTGGTCGATGCGCCCTGACCTATTCGAATAAATCCGGTGCATCGTCGCGGGGCTGACGCGGGGCGGTCAGACCCAGATGCGCCCATGCCTTGCGCCCCAACATCCGCCCACGCGGAGTGCGGGCAATCAGGCCCTGTTGCAACAGATATGGCTCGATAACATCCTCGATGGCATCGCGCGCTTCGGACAAGGCGGCAGCGAGGGTCTCGACCCCCACAGGTCCCCCGCCATAATTCTCGGCGATGCACATGAGGTAACGCCGGTCCAGCGAATCCAGCCCCGCCGAATCGACCTCCAGCCGCATCAGCGCCCGGTCAGCCTGCTCGCGGGTGATGCGCCCATCGCTCTCGACGACGGCAAAATCGCGCACCCGACGCAGCAAACGGCCCGCAATGCGCGGGGTTCCTCGGGACCGGCGGGCAATCTCGGTGGCGCCATCGGGCGTAATCTCGACCCCCAGCAGGCGCGCACCGCGCGTCACGATGGTTTCCAGCTCATGCACTTCATAGAAGTTCAGCCGCACCGGAATCCCAAAACGATCGCGCAGGGGCGTGGTCAGCAAGCCCAGCCGCGTTGTCGCGCCAACCAGCGTGAAGGGCTGCAAATCGATGCGCACGGTCCGCGCGGCGGGGCCTTCGCCAATCACGAGGTCCAGCTCGAAATCTTCGAGTGCCGGATAGAGGATTTCCTCGACCGCCGGGTTCAGACGATGGATTTCATCGATGAACAGCACATCCCGCGCATCCAGATTGGTCAACACCGCCGCAAGATCCCCCGCCCGCGCAATCACGGGACCGGAGGTCATGCGGAAATTGACGCCCAATTCCCGCGAGACGATCTGCGCCAGCGTTGTCTTGCCCAGACCGGGGGGACCGTGCAGCAACACATGATCCATCGCCTCGCCGCGCTGACGCGCCGCCTCGACAAACACCCGCAGATTCGCCCGCGCAGCCTGCTGCCCGATGAATTCATCAAGGGATTGCGGGCGCAGCGCCTTATCGGGGCTATCGGCCTCCTGCGGTTCGGGAGCGAGGATACGGGTCTCTTCGTCCATCATACATTCAAGCCGTATTCGATTGTATGCAGCCGGTCCATCCAGCATCTTTCACAAGCGATCACCTCGTCCATCGTTGCATCTGGGGCGAGAAGTTCCAGAATACTGAACCGGAAAGTTTCGGAATTGCGCAGAGATAATTCCTTTGTCACGCCCATCTCCCCCGCCACATGGGCACGCCAACGCCCCAGCATATTATGCTCACCATAGGCCGCGCCGACATAGCGCGCGCCTTCCCCCTCAACGGTGATAAGGTAAATGCCCCGCCATCGCGAAAGCTCCGCCTGCCAAGAGGGCGGCAGGACCGCCAGTTCAGGCGCGCGCAAGGTCAGCGCATGGGGTGATGGCATAGCTGCGGAAAACTCACTTTCAGCGGTTATTGCAGCAATGGTGAATGTATTCGTATGCGCGCGGCGACACCATGATCGAGACCCACCGCTCCACTCAATCTGAAGCCGCCCCGAAAAGGGCCGCCATGTATCGATCGGCGCATGAGCGAAGCGGCTAACATGCTGATCATAATTGCGCTTATTCTCCGAATCGAGACCAAAATCCTTATGAAGCTGACGCCAATGATGATCCTGCTCATAGTCATGGCGTGTCAGGGTTGCCTCCTCGCCAATAGCGAAGGCAGTCATAAAAATTGTTCTACCATCTTCATAGCCCAGAAAGGACAAACCGGTCCGGCACTTCCGAAAGCTGGCGATGACACTGGCATTGACCTGAGCGGATTCATAAACCGCGAATAATTCCGGCGCGGAATGCACGATAAAGGGAACGGCTCGCCGAAAACGGCCATGCGGCGTATGGCGCATGATCAGCGTGGTTCGGGGGTCGAGACCATCGCTTTCTATCAAGTCGTTCAGAGTCAGCGAAGGCACCCCCCTATCCCTTCGGAGCCAGTGCCCGCAGGGCGGCTTTGATCAGGGTGCCTGCTTCGGCATCGGGGGTTTCGGCGGCGGCGCGGGCGACGGCATCGGCGGCTTCCATCGGTTGATAGCCGAGATTGGCGAGGGCGGAGAGCGCATCGGCGGGGGCCGTACTGGCCACGGGGGCCGGGGCAGCGGGCACCGCACCGGGCGATGGGTCATCATCCGGCGCGGGTCGGGCGGCGGCGGGGGCGGCGCTGGCCATCATGGCCGGTGCCTTCGATTTCAGCTCATTGACGATCCGGCTCGCGAGTTTCGGGCCAACGCCCGGTGCCCGGCGGACGGAGGCCGCATCCCCCAGCGCAATGGCCTGACTGATGCCCTCTGTGCCCAATGTGCCCAGAATGCCCAAGGATACCTTTGCTCCGACCCCCTGCACAGTGGTTAGCAGGCGGTGCCATTCGCGGTCGAGCAATGACGGAAACCCGAAGAGTTGCAGCAGATCCTCACGCACCAGAAGATCGGTATAGAGCGCCACCGGCCCGTCCGTCACACCCAGCCCCCCCAGCGTGCGCGAGGAGCAATAGACGATGTAGCCGACGCCGCGCACATCGAGGAGGACATGGTCCTCGCCCATATGCACCACCTCGCCGACAAGCCGCCCGATCATGGCGCGCCCACCTCGGCCAGCCGCGCCATGGCGGGGGCACGATGGGCATGACAGATGGCGGCGGCGAGGGCATCGGTCGCATCGGCCCCGGTCAGCTTGACCCCCGGCAGCAGCAGGCGCACCATATGCGCGACCTGATCCTTATCCGCATGGCCGACGCCGACCACGGCCTTCTTGATGGCATTGGGGGCATATTCGGCAACGGGCAGACCCGCCTCCGCCGGAACGAGCAGGGCGATGGCGCGGGCATGGGCGAGCTTTAAGGTGCCCACCGCATCCTTGTTGACAAAGGTATGCTCGACCGCCGCAGTATCGGGGGCCATTTCCTCGACCACCGCCGAGAGGGCGCGGCGCAGGGCAACGAGGCGGGTGGCCAGATCATGCCCCTTCGCCTGTACGACCCCATGGGCGACATGGGACAGGCGCGATCCCGACAGATCGACGATGCCCCAGCCGGTATTTCGCAGACCCGGATCGATCCCGATGACGCGCAAATTGCTTCTCATTCCCTCGCGCTAGCACGAAGGGTGAACGAATGCCAGAGTAAATGAGACCGAACCGCATATCGGGTTTGACGAACGGGGGGTAAGAAGCGTATCGCACATATCATGTTTTTCGCATGGTTCATCGCCCTTGCCGTTCCCGCCCTCGCCGTTCTCGGCGGGCCGTGGCTCGTCGGCCATCTCGATCCGGGGCGGGAGACCGCCTTTGGCGATCCGATGCTTTTGCTGATCCAGTTTTTCCTCGCTGCCGCGCCCCTTGTCGCCTTGGCGGTCTTTGCGCTCGTCCGCCGTGCCAGACGTCAGGCGTTGCGGGCGACGGTGATGATTGCGGGATTGGTCACACTGGCCCTGTGGGGGTGGTATCATACCGGCGCGCCGGGTGTAGAGCCGACCACCGCCGGGGTCGCCTTACTGGCCAGCCCGGTCGTCATCGGTCTGTTGGCGATCGTCCTCTACTGGTCCTCGGCCCGGAACGAGTAAGACCCCGCCCGTTTACTGGCCCAAAGATGCAACGTATTCGGCCAGCCACGGCGTATCGAGACCAAGCTGATATGCCGTGGCAAGATCGTTGCGCGCCTCGGCCTTGCGCCCGCCATCATGCAGGATGCGGCCCCGCCGGTAATAGGCAAAGGAATAGGCCGGATCGATCTCGATGGCGCGGCTCAGGTCTTGATAGGCGGCATTGAGATCACCCTGCGCCTGACGCACGCGCGAGCGGCTGACATAGGCTTCGGCATCCTCCGGCGACAGGGCGATGACCCTGCCAAAATCATGCATAGCTCCGTTGTAATCATTCAGCCGCATATGCGCGATGCCGAGATTGAACCACGCATTCGCATCCTCTGGATCGATCTGCACGGCACGGGTATAGGACTGCGCCGCCTCCGCAAATTGCGATAGCTGGATCAGGGCCGCGCCTTTGCCGATCAGGGATTGCGTATCGTTTGGCTGCAAGGACAGCGCCCGGTCATAATCCTGCACGGCCTGCGACGGGTTGCCCATCCGCACATGGGTATTCGCGCGGTTGGCATAGATCGTCGCGATTCTCGGATCGCGCGCCTCGGCAAGACCGTAATCGCGCAGGGCCAACGAATATTGTTCACGCTCGAAGAAGGCCACGCCCCGGTTGAGAAAAGCCCGTGCCTCCTGCTCCGCCGTCAGTCGGCCACTCTTGATGGCCGCCGTGCAATGCACGATCAAATCGCCGATGGTCGCATCTCCGGCCTGACATTGCTCGATATGGGTCGATACCTGCGCCGACGCGGTGCCCGAGACAAGGGCGATGAGTGCGGCTGCTAACCATGGTTTCATAACGATCATACTCCTGCACACGAACGATTCGGCCTCGCTTCGTTCTTGTTTACCATCGCCATGGCGGAATTGCGACAAGGACCGGCATGCCATCGCAGCCTTGCAGCGATCTACAGGCACAGGCAAGAAGGCACGATCCTTCCCTGCGGAACCGCCAGAACCATGCCCGTCTTTCCTGATATTGGTCTTCATCGCGCCATTGGCTCGTCTGATCGCGAGAACTTGACCGGAGCATGGTGGATGATTGCCTCCTGCCTTGCCGCAACGACGATGAGCGTGGCCGTCCGGTTGCTGGCGGATACGCAGATGCCGTCGGTTCAGATGGCGTTTCTGCGCTCGGCCTTGGGAATTTTTGTTCTGGCCCCGGTTTTCCTGCGTGCGGCGGCCCGGCATGAGCGCCTGCCGGTACGATTTTCGCGGCCATGGCTGCACCTGATCCGTGGCACCCTGTTCGCGCTGGCGACCACGAGCGGATTCTATGCGCTGGCGCATTTGCCGCTGGCCACGGCGACGACACTGTTCTTCATGGCCCCGGTCTTCGCCACGGTCTTTGCGGCCCTGTTCGCAGGCGAAACGGTCGGGCCGAGGCGCTGGGGCGCGGTGGCGGCGGCGTTTGTGGGGGCCTTGATCATCCTGCGGCCCGGCATCGCGCCACTGGATCTGGCGATGGTGCTGGCGGTGATGAGCGCGCTCCTGTTCGCGCTGGCCCTGCTCATCACCCGGCCCCTGTCGGAAGCGGATGGCGCGGCGAGCATCATGTTTTCATCCAGCGTCGTGGCATCGGCGGTGCTGGGTCTTCCGGTGCTGGCGATATGGGTGCCGGTGCCGGTCACGGCATGGGGTCTGGTCATCCTGCTTGTGCTGGCCTCCTCCGGGCGAATGATCGCCGATGTGCGGGCGTATTCGCTGGCGGATGCGGGGTTTTTGGCCCCTTTTGCCTTTATCCGCCTGCTGTTCATCGCCGCCGCCGGATGGCTGGTCTTCCGCGAGGGAATCGAGACGCCGACCCTTGCCGGAGCCGCAGTTATCGTCGGCGCGAGTGTCTTCATCGCCTGGCGCGAGGCGCGGCTGTCGCGCCGTTCTGTATAAATTTACCGCCGCGCCGATACTTTTCCGGTTGCGGCGCAGGATCAATATCCCTAGATGCGCTCTTCACGCGCGCCGGATACGGCGCATGGTTTACATCTGCTGGTTGGGGAGGGTCGCGCCGATGGCGACGCAACATCTCTTGCAATCGGGGATGGACCTGGAAACAGGCCCCGCCCGAACGGAAGAATTCACCGCATACGACAATGTCGTTCCACTGGAAACGCGCCTGCTGGACGAAGAACGCGACGATCATTTCATCCGCCGCGAGGGCAAGGTCTATGCGGGTACGCATTTGATCATCGAAGTGATCGGCGGCACAGGTCTCGATTGCGTCGACACGGTCGAAGCGGCCTTCCGGCGCTGTGTCGAGGCATGCAAGGCGACCTTGCTGCATATTCACCTGCACAAATTCCAGCCCCAAGGCGTCAGCGGCGTGGCGGTGCTGGCCGAAAGCCATATCAGCGTGCATACATGGCCGGAGGCGGGCTATGGCGCGTTCGACGTGTTCATGTGCGGCGATGCGGAACCATGGCGCGCGGTCGAGATACTGCGTGAGGCGTTTGGGGCCGACGAGGTACGCACGAAAGAGCTGCTGCGCGGCGACGGGATCGTCTGAGATGCCCACGCCCGACCGGGACGGCTGGACCGTCGAAACCCTGCATGACGACTACGCGCAGGCCCTGCGCGAAGATCGCATCCTCTATGACAACAAGACCGATCATCAGCGGCTGCGGGTGTTCGAGAACGCCCGGTTCGGGCGGGTGCTCACCCTCGATGGTGTGGTCCAGACGACCGAGGGCGACGAATTCATGTATCATGAAATGCTCGCCCATGTGCCGATCCTTGCCCATGGCGCGGCACAGCGCGTGCTGGTCATCGGGGGCGGTGACGGGGGCATGGCGCGCGAGGTGCTGCGCCATCAATCCGTCGACCATTGCACAATGGTCGAGATCGATGCCGGAGTCGTGGATTTCTCGAAAGAATTCCTGCCCGCCCTGTCGGATGGCGTCTTCGACGACCCGCGCCTGAACCTCGTCATCGCGGATGGCGCAGCCTTCATGGCCGAGGATCACGAGAAATTCGATGTCATCATCGTCGATTCAACCGATCCGATCGGGCCGGGCGAAGTGTTGTTCACCGACACATTCTATGGCCATGCACGCAGATTGCTGACCGCCGATGGCATCCTCGTCACCCAGAACGGCGTTCCCTTCATGCAACCGGATGAATTGCGGGGAACGATGCGGGCCTTTCGCGCGCTCTTTCCCGATCATGGCTGCTATCTGACCCATGTGCCCAGCTATGCGGGCGGACCGATGGCGCTGGGCTGGGGGGCGATGTCGGGCAAGGCGCGGGCGGTCGATCCGGTCACGCTGCAAGGGCGATACGCGGCGGCGGGGATCACCACGCGCTATTATACACCCGAAGTGCACAAGGCCGCGTTTGCCCTACCCGCCTATATCGCGGCGCTATTGACCTAAACCCTTAAGGGATTGTTATTCGCGGTCGGGTCTAATCGTACATCGAACACCTGTACGGAGAGACCCCATGAGATTGCCGATCCTGACCGGAACCGTTCTTGCGGCCGTCGCCTTTCTCGCCGGATGCGCCGCCAATGCCCCGGCCCTGGCCCCGGCCCCGATTCAGGCGGCAAAGGCCGTCACCGCCACGCCGCCGACCTGCCTGCGCGGAACGGTCGATGCCCAGCGCGCCTTTATCCTGTGCTCGAAAGAATCCGCAACGGCGGCCGAGGCGGCATCCGCCCTGCGCAGGCCCGCAGCGACCGACCTGACCATCGCTGCGGTGGCGGATGATTACGGGTTCGCCCAGAAAGCGACCCCGACGATCGAGGCCGCGACCTATGCGCAGATCGTCGGCAAGACCCGCGAGGCGAAATCCCGCATCACACCGCTGAAATCCCCCCTCAACATCATCGATGGCCGCACCTTCCGCAAAGTGTCGATCGATGCGAAGGGCGACAAGACGGTGACGCTGTTCATCGAGGAATGAATGTGACGGCCCTTTAACGGACCTGTCCTCAATGCGTTTTCCCCGCGACATGATCGCGGGGACCGGGATGGGTCGAGCGCCCCCAAGGCCCAAGGCCGGTGAAAGCTGTTGCGGTTCCGGCGAGGACTTCGACCTCTCCCGCCCCTTTCGCACCGGGTCCGATATATCGAAATTCCGGGTCAGCCCGTTTTTTCGCCTGCGGTCAGGCTCGATCGGTGGCAATCAGGCGGTGTGATGGGCCGGTCCGGTATTGCCGCGACCAATAAGCCGGTTTGCAATCGGGGCATCCCGTGGCATAGCGCCCCAACTGCGTTTCCACGAAAGGGACAGACCCAATGATGAAGCTGCTCAAGGCCGTAGTGGCCGTTGCCGCCCTGACCGCGACAAGTGTTCAGGCGCAGGCTGAATCGGCGTTGCAAGACATCCTCAATGACGGCGTGCTCAAGGTCGGCACGACCGGCGACTGGAACCCGATGACGGTCAAGGACCCGGCGACCAATAGCTACAAGGGCTATGACATCGATGTCATGACCGAGTTGGCGAAGGATCTGGGCGTCGAAGTCGAATTCGTGCCGACGGACTGGAAAACGCTGGTCAGCGGCGTCACCTCCGGCAAGTACCACATCACCGGCTCCGCCTCGATCTCGCCCGCCCGTGCCAAGGCAGCGGGCTATTCCGCCAGCTATTTCTCGCTGGCGACCGTGCCGCTGGTGCTGAAGAAAAACGGGGACAAATACAGCGATTGGGCCGATCTCAACAAGGCAGGCGTTACCGTCGCCGCAACGCTGGGCACGACGCAGGAACAGCAGGTGAAGGATTTCTTCCCCGACGCCAAGCATCAAATCGTCGAGGCCCCGGCCCGCGACTTTCAGGAGGTTTTGTCGGGCCGTGCCGATGCGCATATCACCTCGAATGTCGAGGCGAGCACGCTGGTCGAGAAATACAGCCAGATGATGATCGTGCCGGTCTCGGCGCCAAAGGCCCCGACCCCCGTTGCCATGCTTCTGCCCCAGGCGGATCAGGTATGGATCAACTACATCAATACCTGGATCACGTTGAAGCAGGAACGCGGTTTCTTTGCCGAACTGGGCAAGAAATGGAAACTGACGAATTGATCGGATCGAAGGGGCGCGGGCTTCGGTCCGCGCCACGGCGATCATGCTGATTCATTATGCCGTTCCCGTCAGTCTCTATTGCGCGAAGATCAGGATCGTCCTTCGTCATAAAGGGGTCAATGCCGATGAGAGACCGCCCCCCGGCGGTTATGGCTCGGATGCCTACAAGACGATTGTGCCCTCCGGCAATGTTCCGGCGATCATCGATGAAGGGCTGTTGATCGGCGATTCCGAAGCGATCACGGAATATCTGAACGAGCGCTACCCAGACCCGCCCATGCTGCCCGGCACCATCGCCGACCGAGCCAAGCTGCGCGAGCTGTCGCGGTTTCACGATACGCGGCTGGAGCCGGAAGTGCGGCCCCTGTTTGCGCAGGTGACCCCGGCGACCCGCGATCCTTGCGTGGTGCTGACACAGGCCAGAAACATCACGGCCCGCCTGTCGCATCTGGCCAATCTACTGCCCCAACGCCCCGGCCCGGCGGAGACACTCACCTTGGGCGATTGCGGATTTCCGATCACCTTCGCATTGATCGAGGAATTGGACGCGGTTCTCGGCCTTGGGATTACATGGCCGGAGGATGTGCGCCGTTACTTTGACCGCATCGCGGGGCTTTCCGCCGTCCGGCCGGAGCTGGAAACCTACCGCCCCGCCATCCTGAACTGGATCGACCAGAAGAAAGCCTCGTAACGATCATCGCCATCCCGAAGCGATGAAATACAGCCCCGTGACCAGCAACGCCCAGAAAAACACCGTGCGGAACAGGGCCTCGGATACGCGGTGGCGCATCTTCTGGCCCAGATAGAGACCCAGCACCGCCGGAGCCACAGCCCCGAAGGACACAAGGGTCACAGTCGATGTCATGAACCCCTTGTCGAGAAACGCGCCCAGCAGTGTCACGCTGAGGGTCATGAAGACGATTCCGAGCGCTTGGACAAGCGCGTCTTTTTTCAGGCCCAGCGCCTGAATATAGAGGATTCCCGGCACGATAAAGACGCCGGTAACGCCGAACGCGACCCCGCCAAGGCCCCCGGCAAGGGGCGACAGGATCGGCTCGTACCGTCCCGGCGGTCGGATTTGCGGGCTGAACAGGCTGACGATCGAATAGGCCGCGAGCAGCGCCCCCAGAACCATGAGCGTCGTGCCCGGCTCGACCACAGATAGCAGCCCCACCCCAAACCAGATACCCATCGCCGCCGCCAGCAAAAAGCTCCACAGGCGCTTGATGAGCGGCAGCAGGGACGGCCCGGAAACCGCCTGCGCGATATTCGTCACGATGGCCGGAACCAGCATCAGCGAAATCGCCGATGTCACCCCCAGTGGCAAAGCGAGGAAGACCAGCACGATAATCGGCAGGCCCAGCCCCACCATCCCCTTGATGATCCCGGCGGTAAAAAAGGCGATCGCGATCAACGCGAGGATTTCGGGGGGCGGCACGGCGCCGATCCCTATCCGCTCAACCCGTCGGGATTTCTCCCATTTTCTTTGGCACATGATACCCCGCCTGAACCGCCGGGCGCTGGGCGAGGCGCTGATACCATTCGCGGACATTGGGATAATCGGCCAGATCGATGCTTTGCCATTCATGGCGCGAGGCCCAGGGCCAGCAGGCCATGTCGACGATCGAGTATTCATCGGCGATATAGTCGCGATCCGCAAGGCGGCGGTCGAGGACGCCGTACAGGCGCTTCGTCTCGGTCAGAAAGCGATCTTCGCCCCATTCGGAGACACCGGGATTGAAATGATGAAACGCATGGGTCTGACCCAGCATCGGCCCGAAGCCACCCATCTGCCACATCAGCCATTCCATCGCCCGCGCCCGCTTCATCGGATCGGTCGACAGGAATTTTCCGTATTTATCCGCCAGATAAACCATGATCGCGCCGGATTCGAACAGCGTCAATCCAGTGTCATGATCGACGATGGCGGGAATTTTGTTATTCGGGCTGATGGCGAGGAATTCCGGCGTCTTCTGCTCGCCCTCGCCGATATTGATCGAATGGGCGGTATACTCGACACCCAGTTCTTCGAGAAGGATTGAGATCTTGCGCCCGTTCGGGGTGGTCCATGTGTACAGATCGATCATTTCAGAGGCTCCCGCTGGTGATAATGGGGGTCAGATAAGCCTTACGTCTTGGAAGGCACGTATTTCTCGTAGGTCGCGAGCGCCTGCTCCAGCGTTCGGGATGTGTCGAGCGTCGCGCGGGTTTCCTCGGCATAGGGGGTTTGCGCCAGAATGCGAAACATCTCAGCGGCCCCGTCATGGAACCCCGGTGAGATACCCGCCGAAGCGAAGGTTGCCGCGATTTCCTCCATCTCCCCGACCCAGCGCGCGGAATCGGCAGGCAGAAACGGCACCCGTGCGCGCATCGCATCGAGCGGGCCTTTCTGGCTGATCGCGAATTCTTCCAGAAGCGCGTCGATCACGCCCAGTTTCTGCGCGGTCAGCAAAACGGCGGTTTGCAGGGTCCATGTACCCTTGGTCAGCCCGGCATAGACCATTTTCAGAGCCGATGCCTCGCCGATCCGGTCGCCAGCATGGATGACCTGAAACCCCTTGCCATCGAGGGCCAGCATCGGCGCAGGATCGGGACCGGAGACATAGAACCGCGTACCGCCCCCCTTGCCCGGTGCCAGCCCGATGATCCCGGCATCGATGAAAGGGGCACCGGCGGCCTCGATCACCGCCCCTACCGCTGTCGCTGTATCGGGCGAAATCGCGTTGCAATCGACATAGACAGGCTTTTTGCCGCTGGCCTGCATCGCCTCCGCAACCGTTTGCGCCTGTGTCAGAGCGGCGGCGGGGGGCAGGATGGAGAGAATCATATCCGCCTGCGCCACCGCCTGCGCCACTGTGCCGACATCGCGCAGCTGTGCCTCGGCGGCCAGCTTGCGGGTTGCCTCGCCCCGCCCGTCCAGCGCGCAAATCGCATCGTCGCCATGCTCGCGCAAGGCGCGTCCGACGGCATGGCCCATATCGCCGGGCATCAGGATCGCAATTATCCGAGTCGTCATGGCTTCACCCTGTTCAACTATGAGATGTCAGCATCCTCCTTTCCATGCCATTGTCCAAGCAAGCGCGCGATATAAATCGTCCGTGATACGGGCAAGGAGCAGGCATCATGGATGAAAATCGACCTCTGGCAGTGGCCGTCGCAGGCCTTGGGGCCATCGGGATGCGGGTCGCTCAGGCGGTGGATGCGGGCGAGATCGACGGGATGCGCCTTGTCGCCGTCTCCGCGCATGACCATCCGAAAGCGCGGGAGCGGATCGCGGATTTCGCTGCGCCGCCGCCGGTCTTGGCCTTGTCGGACCTGCCCGATCGCGCCGAGATCATCGTGGAATGCGCCCCCGCCGCCGTCTTTGCCGAACTGGCCACGGCGACCATCGAGCGGGGACGATGCCTGTTGCCGCTCTCGGTGGGGGCATTGCTGAACCATCCCGACCTGATCGAGCGGGCCAGAGCCACCGGCGCGCGGATCGTGGTGCCGACCGGGGCACTGATCGGTCTCGATACCGTGCGGGCCATGGCCGAAGGCACGATCCACGCGGTCACATTGCAAACCCGCAAGCCACCCAACGGCCTCGCCGGGGCGCCGCATCTGATCGAAAACGGCATCGATATTTCCGCCCTGACACAGCCGCTTTGCGTGCTGCGCGGATCGGCGCGGGATGCAGCGCGGGGCTTTCCGGCGAATGTGAATGTCGCCGCCGCGCTGGCACTGGCGGGGATCGGGCCAGAGCGTACGCAGGTCGAGGTCTGGGCCGATCCGACCATCGACCGCAATATCCAATCGGTCACGATTCGCTCGGATTCCGGCGAGGCGACGATGACGATGAACAACATCCCCTCCGCCGAAAACCCCCGCACGGGCCGCATCGTCGCAAACAGCGTGATCGCCACCCTGCGCCGGATGACCGCGCCGATGGTGGCCGGAACCTGACGGCCTTCCCTCTTCGTGCTCCCTTGACCGGCGATAGGGTCTTGGGAAAGGATCATGCACAGGTTTGCAAAGCAATCAGCAGAGGTCTGTCATGGATGCCGTATTTACCCGCCGCAACCTGATCGAACCCGCTGCCCTGCGCGGGATGATGGCGCGGTCAGACTGGTGCGGGGCGATGCAGGCTGGGTCGCATTTTGGGGCGATCCTGCTGACCGGGTGGCTGTTGTCGCAGGCATGGGGCACCCTCTGGGCCGTGCCGGTTTTCATCGCCCATGGCACGCTCATCAACTTCCTTTACGCGGGCCAGCACGAGTTGAGCCACAACACCCCGTTCAAGACGAAATCCCTCAATGAATGGGTCGGGCGGATCATCGGGTTCCTGATGCTCTATCCGCGCAGCTTCGACCAGATCCAGCACCACGCCCATCACCAGCATACGCAAGATTGGGAAAAAGACGGCGAGTTGGTGCGCCAGCCCTATACCCTGACCTCGTATCTGCTGTGGTTCCTCGGCCCCACCTATTGGTACAGCCGGGTTGCCCGCATCGCTCGCCTGACCCGTGGCATCGTCATAGAGCCGTATATCCGGCCCGATCAGGAAGCGGTGGTCATCCGCGAAGCGCGCTTCCATGCGGCGCTTTATGCCATTATCATCCTGCTATCGTTCGGCACGCAAAGCTGGTTTGCGGTGATCTACTGGCTGGCCCCCATGCTGCTGACAAAGCCGATCCATCAACTGCAAAACACCATCGAGCATCTGGGCCTCAGCCATGAGGACGACATCCTCCAGAATACCCGCTCCACCGACACCAATGCCCTGATGCGGTGGATGTGCTGGAACATGCAGTATCACACCGCCCATCACAGCTTTCCGGCAGTGCCTTTCCATGCGCTCAAGGGCCTGAACGACACCATCGAAACCCGGCTGGGGCACGAGGTACATCGCATGGGCTATATCGAGTTTCAGATCGAGGTGATCCGCAAGCTCTGGGGCGGCAAGTCGGAGGCGGACTACCCCAGCGACGAAGTCTGGATCGCGCGCCATCCGGGGGGCCGCATGGTGGCGGTGGATTAAACGATCCCGGTCGTCTTTTCCGTGATGTGGATCATGGCCTCATTCATCCTGACATTCCCAAAACCAGACGAAATCATGCAGCCATGACCCAGCCCTTGCGCGTCTTTCAATCCCTCTGGGCCATGCAACCCTATGCGGATATGGGCGATGCTTTCGACCGGGTAAAGGATGCCGGATTCGAGGGGATGGCGATCGATCTGGGCGCGTCGGATGTGGCGACGGCCATGACCACCCTGCCCCATTTCGAGCGCACGGGCCTGACCCCCCTGATCGTCGCCTTTCCCAAGACCGTCGCCTCCCTGCGCGAGACGCTGGTGATGGCTCGCGATTTCGGGGCGCCTTTCGTCGTGGTCATCGGACAGGTTTTTCCACTGACTGTCGAGGGGTCGATCCCGATCATCCGCCGCTGGATGGAAATGGCCGATGAGGAAGGCGTGCCGATCCAGTTTGAGACGCACCGCAATTGCATCACCAACGACCTGTTTACCATGCTGAACCTGATGGATGCGATCCCGGATATGCCGGTCTGCGCCGACCTGTCGCATTATGTGGTGGACCGCGAATTCTGGTATCCGCTATCGGCGTTTGACCGGGGATTGATCAGCCGCGTATTGACCCGCGCGAGCAGCTTTCAGGGCCGGGTGGCCAGCCGCCAGCAAATCCAACTCCCCCTCGCCTTTCCGCAACATCGAAAATGGGTCGATCTGTTCGAGGAATGGTGGGAGGAAGGATTTCGCAACTGGCACCGTCGCCATCCCGGCGACGCCCCGGTCTTCCTGTGCGAGCTTGGCCCGCCGGAATACGCGATGACGGGGGCCGATGGCGCGGAATTGTCGGATCGCTGGGCAGAGGCGCTGATCCTGCGCGATACGGCGCGGGAGATATGGGACCGGGTGGCGCGGGAAGCTTAGAGAGTGAGACGCGGTCAAATCGGGGCGGGAATTGCGACCGGAGTTGCGCATTTTCTGGCACTTTGTGGCTTAACCTGAGTGGTTCAACCTGATCGCCTTTCACTCTAGTTTTCCTTGGGCGGCTCGGGCGGTACGGGCAGGATGGCGATGCCGTCATCGAGCAGCGCTTTCGCCTCATCGGGGGTCGTCTGGCCCCGAATCGGGGCTTGGTCGATTACCCCCTCGTGCATATCGCGCACTTTTTCGGGAAAACGCCGCCCCACATCCGTCGTCTCGGCGAGCACCTTGGCACGGTATTCGGTGATCATCTTCGCAATGTCGCGCGGGGCCGGGGTGTTGGACATCTGCTGCGGTTTTTGCGCCTTGGCGAGACCGGGGGCCATCAGGGCCTTTTCCACGACGGTCGAGCCGCATTCCGGGCACGCGACATGACTGCCCTGCGCCAGCGCATCATACGTCGCGCTATCGGCAAACCACATATCGAAATCGTGGTTTCGGTCACATCGGAGAGCGTAGCGAATCATCGGCAGATACGAACCCTCATGTCGGATAAGGCGATCTACATAGGAGGCGGGATACCCCATGACAATGGCGCGAATTCGCACGCCATGTTAGAGGCAGACCATGGAGCCTCCCGCACGTAAAAAGACCGGTCCTCTCATGAAAGCCGTGACCGCCACCCGGATGCGCGACATGGCGCTTGGGGCGCTTGGGGCCATGATCGGGGCATGGGCCGCACCCTTTGGCAGCGCGATGCTTGGGGCCTTGGCGGGCGTTTTGGCCAGTGGGGGTCTGAGATTGGCCATGCCGAAGGGAAACTGGCTGGGGGAAGGCGAGCGGCTCGCCGCCCGGCCTCACAAACGCGATCGACCTCAGGAGCGCGAACAAGCGGTTCTGGAATCCCTGCCCCTCGCGTTCCTCATGCTCGACGAGGGGGCGCAGGTGACGTTTTGCTCCACCGATGCCCATGCCCTGCTCGTGCGCGATCCGGTGGGGCAGCATATCTCTGCCGTGTTCCGCGCCCCGGCGGTGCTGGCCGCTGTCAATCGCAGCCTGAGCGGTGAAACCCGCGACGAGACCTTCGAATTCACCGCCCTGCGCCCCCGCACACGCCATCTGCGTGCGACTATCCGGGTGCCGGGCCGGGAAAAGCGCGTCGTTCTGGCGTTGCAGGATGTCTCACAGGTGCATCGACTGGACGCGATGCGGATGGATTTCGTCGCCAATGCCAGCCACGAGTTGCGCACCCCGCTGGCCGCAATCAGCGGCATGGTCGAGACGCTGCAAGGCCCCGCCCGCAACGATACCGCGAATCGGGATCGTTTTTTGGGCATCATCACGCGCGAGGTGGCGCGGATGGCGCGGCTGGTGGATGATCTGCTGTCGCTTAGCCGGATCGAGTTACAGGCGAATGTCACCCCGACCGCCCAGGAAGACCTGCGCCCCATCGTGGCCGAGGCCGTCGGCGCGACCGCCTCTCTCGCGGCGGAGAACGGCAACGACATCCATGTCGATCTCGGCGAGGGCGCGTTGATCGTGCGCGGGGACCGGGACGAACTTCTCCAGATTTTCCACAACCTGATTTCCAACGCGATCAAATATGGCGGTGCGGATCAACCCATCGAGATTCTGCGCAAGGCGCAGCCCGAAGGCTGGATCGGCATCGCGGTGCGCGATCATGGCGAGGGAATCGACCCGACCCTCGTGCCCCGCCTGACCGAACGGTTCTTCCGGGTCAATAAACGCGAGAGCATCTCGCGCGGGGGGACGGGGCTGGGGCTGGCCATCGTCAAGCATATCCTGACCCGGCACCGGGGCGAATTGCAGATCACCAGCACTGTCGGCGAAGGCTCGTCCTTCACGGTGCGCCTGCCGACACCCTGACGGGAGCGGGCTATTTCGACGGCGCGCTCTGGTTGCTGCGCAGGGTATCCATGGTGGCGCGGCCATGGTCCTGCCCACGGCTCAAGCGCGCAATCGATGCCTCCAACCGGGACAATTCCTTGCCGACCGACAGGCCATCCTCACCGGGCGGCACATCGGATATCTCACTAAAAGCCGGTGTGTCGACGGATTGGGCGGTCGAGGCGGCGCTGTACTGATCCGGCAACCGCCAGAGGCTGAAGGGATTGGGCAGGATTCCACTGCGTTGGTCGAGCAGCATCGAGGCGAAGGTCGATCCCGAAACCGAGCGGGACAATAGCCGCGTTTCCGACAGGCGCACGATCGCCTTGCCCCCTTTCTCGGCGGCATTGGCCATGGCGGCATCGGCGCCTTCGACCGTCTCGCCGGAGAGGACCGCGATCTGCTCGCCCGTCTCGGTCGTCACCGTCGAGACATCATCCACGACAAGAAAGTCGTCATCGGCGGGCATCGCCCCCTTTGGCGATTCTGCGGCCAGCGATTTGGCGGATAGATGGGCCGGGCCGGATAAGGGCGATGACGGGGCGGAGGGGGCGCTGCGGCCCGGCCTATCGGTGACCAGCCCCGCAAAACCAAGCTTCGATCCAGCCGGAAGCGTTTCTCCCCTGTTCGGGATGGCGACTGACGCTGTATCCATTCGAACCTCCTGCGACCAGAAAGGTTACACTTAAAGGCGAGTCTTAGCATATAATGTATCGATATAGTACAATCTATTATTGTGCAAGACTTATCCATTTCGCCGTACAGAATTGAAAAATAGAGCCAAATACTTGATTAACATCATCTTTTAATGTCGCATAACTGTCATCGTTTCGTAATATATCCTTGCTCGAAAATGAAGACAGTCTGCCCGCCGGGACACAAACTGGGATTCTTCCGGCACGGGAAAGGGGTCGTTCTGTCTTCGATTGCCTCTGGTTACGCCTAAGGCCCTGCCCCGGATTGTTCAGATTGGCGCAGACGCGCCCACCAAGGAGAGCTTCGTTCCATGAAGTATCGCAACACCTTTGCCCTTGCCTTTCTTGCATCTGTTGCCGCGACCTCTGCCAGCGCACGCGACGAAATCCGCGTCGTCGGGTCATCGACCGTCTTTCCCTTCTCCACAGCCGTGGCCGAGCAATTCGGCAAGAAAACCGATTTCGAGACCCCGGTGGTCGAATCGACCGGCTCAGGCGGGGGGCTGAAGCTGTTCTGCTCCGGAGTGGGGGTCGACCATCCCGATGTGGCGAATTCCTCGCGCCGCATGAAGCAAAAGGAATACGATCTTTGTCAGGCCAACGGTGTGACCGACATCATTGAAGTAAAGATCGGTTTTGACGGCATCGTCATCGGCAATGCGATCGATTCCCCCAGCTTCGACCTGAGCCGGAAAGATCTGTACCGGGCGCTGGCGAAGGAAACGGCGCAATACGGGCGCATAACCGCGAATTCCTTCAAGACATGGAACGAGGTCAACCCATCCATGCCGCCCCTTCCCATCGAGGTTCTCGGCCCTCCCCCGACCAGCGGCACCCGCGACGCCTTTGAGGAACTGGCTATCCATAAGGGCGCGCACCAGTTTGGCCTTGAAAAAGCGGATGCCAAAAAGGTCGAGATCCGCGATGACGGGGCCTATATCGAATCCGGCGAAAACGATAACCTGATCGTTTCCAAGCTCGAAGCGGACCCCAAGAAGCTGGGCATCTTCGGCTTTTCGTTTCTCGACCAGAATGCAGACCGCATCAAGGGATCGAAGATCGAAGGCGTCGAGCCGACCTTCGAGAACATCGCTTCCGGCGAATACCCGGTATCCCGATCGCTCTGGGTCTATGTCAAGAAAGCGCATATCGGCGTGATCCCCGGCATCGAGGAATATATGGCCGAATTTCTGGACGATGCGGCCATTGGCGAGGATGGCTACGCGGTCGAGAAGGGCCTGATCCCGCTGGAAGACAGCGAGCTTGAGACCTATCAATCCGCCGTTGACAACCAGACGGTGATGACGGGCAAGGAAGACCTGAAATAAGGCCCCGCCTTGCAAGAACAGCGATCATCGGGTGACAGGCACGAGGAACGGCGATGTTGAGTATGACGGCCCTGATCATCCTGATCCTGACCGTTGCGGGCTTTTTCATGGCCCGCAACAGGGCGGTGATTCTGGGGGGTGAGACCCCGGCATTGCTGCATTCGCGCCCGGTCTATCACGGCGGTTACGTCTGTGCCCGCACGGCGATTGCGGGGTTCGGCGTGCTGATCGTCGGATTGATCCTCAGCAATATCGCGATCCGCTGGGCGCTCTATTCGGGCCTGCCCGGCGGCTTATCGGAGATCGAGCGCGATTTGCTCGTCTCGGACGGGGTCGCGCTGGCCAGCGGCGCACTCGCTTCGCGCACCGATGAGGCCCGTCAAGCTGTAGCGACGCTCTATGGATACCTCTCCACGATACAGGTTTGGGGGCTGGCGCTGTTGTCGGTCTGCATCGCGGCGCTCGTGCTGGCGCGCAGTCTGGGTCAGGTGGCGATCCCGTTCCGGGCGCGCAATCGGTTCGAGCGCATCGTGCAGGTGATGCTGATTGTCTCATCGGCCATCGCGGTTCTGACGACCATTGGGATCGTTGCGTCGCTGCTGGGGCAGACACTGGTTTTCTTCTCGGATATTCCCGTCTGGAAATTTCTGTTCGGAACCCTCTGGTCCCCGCTTTCGGGCGTGCATGATGGAACGATGGATCCCGAAAAGGTCGGCGCGATCCCCCTCTTTGCCGGAACGGTGCTCATCACCGTTATCGCCATGGTGGTCGCGGTGCCCGTGGGCCTGTTCTCGGCGATTTATCTGTCGGATTTCGCCAGCGCGCGGGCGCGGAGTATCATCAAGCCTATGCTGGAGATTCTCGCGGGTATTCCCACGGTCGTCTATGGCTTTTTCGCCGCGATCACCGTCGCCCCTTTCCTGCGCGATACGGGCGCGGCGATGGGATTGTCGGTATCATCGGAGAGCGCATTGGCGGCGGGGGTAGTGATGGGGATCATGATTATCCCGTTCATCTCGTCGCTGTCGGACGATGTCATCAACGCGGTGCCGCAAAGCCTGCGCGATGGCTCCTACGGTCTGGGCGCGACCAAGGCGGAGACGATCCGCAATGTCATCCTGCCTGCGGCCCTGCCGGGGATCATGTCCGCCGTGCTGCTGGGCGTCAGCCGGGCCATCGGCGAGACGATGATCGTCGTGATGGCGGCGGGGCAAGGCGCGAATCTGACCGCCAATCCGCTGGAAGCCGTCACCACCGTCACCGTACAGATCGTGGCGCTGATTACCGGCGATACCGAAGCCTCGACCGCCGCCGGACCGGCCTTTGCGCTGGGATTCACGCTGTTCTGTATCACGTTGATTTTCAATATCTGGGCGCTGCGCCTCGTTCGCAAATATCGGGAAGTCTATGACTGATGCTGTGACAGATACCGCCCCGGCCACCGCGTCGTTTCACGCCAGCGACGAGGCCACCGCGCGGCTGAAGAAACGCCGGGCATCGGAGACGCGCCTGCGGCTCTACGGGGTCATTGCGATTGCGCTGGCCGCCTTGGCGCTGGTGGCGCTGCTGTGGAACATCGTCTCGCGTACCATGAATGCCGCGACCGAGCATTACATCGCCATAGACGCGACCATCGAGGAAGACGAAGACGACTTTCTCGGCGTGGTGAAGAAATCGGCGCGCGGGGCCTTTCCCTATGTCTCAGGGCGCAGCGCAAAGCGCGAACTCTACAGCCTGTTCTCGGATGGTGCCGCCGATGACATGCGACAGGCGAAAGAGGCCGGAACGCTGGAAACCGGCGAGGCGGTGCCGATGCGATTCCTGATGTCCGATACGGCCGATCTCTACATGCGCGGCGAATTCGGTGCGCTGGAAACGCGGGCAAGCGAGGGGGCGCTTACCATCGAAGAGGATGGCAAAAAGGTTATTCTGCGCGCCCAGAGCGGGGCCTTTGCCGATGCGCTGGGTCTGGCAAAAGCGGGATTGGCGCGCGAGGCGGACAGCCTGCGCCGACAGGAAGCGCGGCAGGCGGTGGGCATCGCGACGCTGGAACAGCGCCTGCCCGATCTCACCGGCGACGAGCGCGAGAACACGCTGGCGCAGATGACCTATTTCAAAAGCGAGCAAGCGCGTTTTGCCGCCGAAGCCACCGCGCTGGACGCCCTGATTACGGGCGATCGCGATACGCGCCTTGCCCTATCCAACCGAATGGCGAGTTTCTTCGTCGCGGCGCATGGCGGCATTCTCAAGCTAACCGAGGTTTCCGCCGAGACCGCCCTCGCCATACCGCTCGTGCCGATGCAGACGACGGAGACCGCGCCGGGGGGCGCATGGTCCCTGCATATTCTCGACCGGCCCGAAATCGGACGCCCGGTAAAAGACCGGCAAATCGCGATTCTCGAAACCCTGAAAGACGAGGGCAGGATCGAGCGTGTCGCGAACTGGAAATTCTTTTCCCTCAGCGATTCCACCCAACCCGAAATCGCGGGGATCAAGGGCGCGCTGATCGGCAGTTTGTGGACGATGCTGGTCACCTTCGTGCTTGCCTTTCCCATCGGGGTCAGCGCGGCGATCTATCTGGAGGAATTCGCCCCGAAGAACCGGTTCACGGATTTTATCGAGGTCAATATCAACAACCTCGCCGCCGTGCCCTCCATCGTCTTTGGCCTGCTGGGCTTGGCGGTCTTCCTGAATTTCTTTGGTGTGCCGCGCTCCTCGCCTCTTGCCGGGGGGCTGGTGCTGGCCCTGATGACCCTGCCGACGGTCATCATCGCCGCACGAGCCGCCATTCGCGCGGTGCCCCCGTCGATCCGCTGGGCGGCGATGGGGATCGGAGCGTCCAAGACACAAACCGTCTTTCACCATGTCTTGCCTTTGGCCATGCCCGGCATCCTGACCGGCACGATCATCGGCATGGCGCAGGCATTGGGCGAGACGGCCCCGCTGCTGATGATCGGTATGGTCGCCTTCATCACCGCCGTGCCCGAAGGGATCACGGATTCGGCCACCGTGCTGCCCGTGCAGATCTTCAACTGGGCCAATGCATCCGAGCGCGCCTTTGACATGCGAACTGCCGCCGCGATCGCCGTCTTGCTGGCCTTTCTGGTCCTGATGAACGCAATCGCCATCATTTTGCGCAAACGCTTTGAACGGCGCTGGTAGGGAATCGACATGAACACAAGCGATGCGATCAAGTTCCGATGCGAAGGCGTCAATGTCTGGTATGGCGACACCCATGCCATCAAGGACAATGACATCGACATCCACGACAAGTCGGTAACGGCCTTTATCGGTCCCTCCGGCTGTGGGAAATCGACCTTCCTGCGGTGCCTGAACCGGATGAACGACACCATCGATATCTGCCGCGTGACCGGCTCGCTGCTGCTGGACGGCAACGACATCTATTCGCGCGACATCGATCCCGTACAGCTTCGCGCGCGTGTGGGGATGGTGTTTCAGAAACCCAATCCCTTTCCGAAATCGATCTATGACAACGTGGCCTATGGTCCCCGCATCCATGGCCTTGCGCGGAACAAGGCAGAGCTGGATACGCTGGTCGAGGAAAGTCTGAGCGCCGCGGGACTGTGGGACGAGGTGAAAGACCGCCTCGCCGCCCCCGGCACCGGCCTGTCAGGGGGACAGCAACAGCGCCTGTGTATCGCCCGCGCCATCGCCACAAAGCCCGAAGTTCTGCTCATGGACGAGCCATGCTCGGCGCTGGACCCCATCGCGACCGAAACGGTGGAGGAGCTGATTTCGGGTCTGGGCGAGCGCTACTGCGTCGTCATCGTCACCCATTCGATGCAGCAGGCGAACCGCATTTCCCAGCGCACCGCGTTTTTCCACCTCGGCAATCTGGTCGAATACGACACGACGAACGCGATTTTCTCAACCCCGAAGGACGACCGCACGGTCGGGTATGTCAGCGGACGCTTCGGATGACGATCTACCCCGAGACAGAGGTTCGACAATGACTTTCCAGATGGAAATGAACGCCCTCGACACCGCGATTTCGCAATTCGGCGGCGCGGCGGAGGATCAACTGGCCCGTGCGCTCGATGCGCTGGTACAGCGCGACATCCCCCTCGCCACCGAGGTCATCGCAGGAGATAAGGCGCTCGACGCGATGGAGATGGAGATCGGGCGCGAAACGGCGGCGATCTTCACCCGGCGGCAATTGATGGCGGGCGACCTGCGCACGGTGCTGGCCATCATCAAGATCGCCTCCACCATCGAGCGGATCGGCGATCTGGCCAAGAACACCGCCCGCCGCTCGATCGTGCTGAGCAAACATGCGCCCCTGCGCACCGTTCCGGCGGTCGCCCGGCTGGGCCGCGATACGATGACCCAGTTCTCCGAATCCCTCGACGCCTTTGCCCAACGCGACGATGACATGGCCATGACGGTCTGGCGCAAGGATCAGGAGCTGGACAATCTCTATAATGGCCTGCAACGCGAGATCGTGCAGGAAATGGCGGTCAGCCCCGGCGACGTCGCGCAGAACACGCAATTATTGTTCATCGCCAAGAACATGGAGCGGATCGGCGACCATGCGACCTTTGTGGCCGAGATGGCGCATTACATCGTCACCGGCACCCCGATGGAAGAAAAGCGCCCCAAGGGTGTGCCCGATGGGTCGCCTGAGGCGGTCTTCGGATAGATTTCGATGAGCCGCCGCATTCTCGTGGTCGAGGACGACGACGCCCTGTGTACCCTGCTCGACTATAATCTGGAAACCGCAGGGTTCACGCCCGTGATCGTCCGCGACGGGGACGAGGCCCTGCTGACCCTGCGCGAAGAACCCTTCGATCTGGCAATTCTCGACTGGATGCTGCCCGGCACCACCGGAATCGAAATCTGTCGCCAAATCCGGGCGCGACCCGAAACCCGCGCCCTGCCCGTCATCATGCTGACCGCGCGGGGCGAGGAGGATGACCGGATACGGGGCCTTGATACGGGGGCCGATGACTATGTTTCCAAACCCTTTTCCGTAAGCGAGTTACTCGCCCGCATCCGCGCGATCCTGCGCCGGGGCAACGGCGATGACGGCGCGTTGCAGGCAGGCGACATCTCGCTGGATGCCCAGACGCGGCGCGTCCATCGGGGCACGCGGGAAATCCATCTCGGACCGACGGAATTTCGCCTGCTCGAAACCCTGATGAAGCGTCCGGGCCGCGTCTATAGCCGCGAGCAATTGCTCGATCTCGTCTGGGGGCGCGATGTCTATGTCGAGGCGCGCACGGTCGATGTGCATGTCGGACGGCTGCGCAAGGCGCTGAACCGCACGGGAGAAACCGACCCCCTGCGCACGGTGCGTGCGGCGGGCTATGCTTTCAACGAAACCTATGGAGTATGATCACGCCGCGCCATCCGATGGGTCGGGCCTGCAAAGGGATCAAAAGGAAAGACGATGACAATGAAGACACTCGGTTTCGCGCTTGGGCTATTGTCCCTGACAACGCCCCTTGCGGCGGCGGAAAAGCCCCTCGACCAACAGGCCGTCACCGACCTGCTGACGGGTGCAACGATCAAGGGCGTGCATTACGGCGTCGAAACCCGGCAATATTTCTCGGAATCCGGCCTGACCCTCTGGATCAAGGAGGGCGACGAAAAACCGTCCGAGGCGCGCTATAAGATCGAGGATGGCCAGTATTGTTCAAGCTGGACAGGGCTTTGGAACGACGAAGACTATTCCTGCTTCACGATTGCCCATGATACCGAGCAGAATATCTATTATTTCCTTACCGATGATTTCCGCGCCCCTTTCGTGCTCAATGACGGCTTCTCGCTCGATTTTGAGTAGAGCGAATGGCATGGGACGCGCGCCGAAGAGCATCGGAAGCCGCATGGGTCGCGATGCGACTTCCGGTGGGGGTGAAACACCCTCTGTTCCAGAACACAGACAGAGAAATCTGTCGGTGGATCACCCTGCACGGAACAATCCCTAGACCGAAGACCCCAAGGAGTTCGCCATGCCTGTCATCCGCGTTGAAATGTTCAAGGGCCGCACCCCTGAGCAAAAGCGAGCCATGGTCCGCGAAGTAACCGATGCCTTCGTGCGCACTGCCGGTGGCAGACCAGAGGCTGTGCATGTCATCATCACCGATGTCGAGAAAAGCGACTGGGCCATCGCGGGCACCCTCGCCTCCGATCTCTGAGCGGCGTTATCACCGCTCCAGAATGCGCCGCATATGCAGGGCCACGTCTTGCCAGCGGCGCATCATCGGGCGCGCGGCAATGATGCGTTCGCGCCATCGGGCCATGGCATCCTGATCCGTCATGACTTCATGCACCAAAGCGGCCAATGCGCCGCTATCGTCCGGGTCGACATAGCGCGCCAGATCACCGCCGACTTCGGGAAGGGAGGTGGCATCGGAGGCGATGACGGGGGTGGCTTGCCATAGCGCCTCGCCGACCGGCAGGCCGAACCCCTCATAGCGGCTTGGGAAGACAAGGGCCGTCGCCGCCGCATACAGCCCCCGCAGCGTTGCGTGGTCGGGCGACTCCAGCCAATGAAAAAACGGGGCCAGCACCGCATAGCGCCCCCCCTCTCCAAAGGCTGCCCGAATGCCGGTCACAGGGTTGCGCCCCGCGCAGACAACCCGGATCATCCCACCGGGGCCGTCTCTTTCGTAGAGCGATAACAGGGCCTCGCACAGCAATTGTCCATTCTTGCGCCCATCCAGCCCCCCGACCGTCAGCAGATAGGGCGATGTCACGGGCACGGCATCCGCCGACCCCATGCCGCCGGCATCGCGCATCTCATGGGCAAGGGGCACAACCTCGATCCCCCCCGTCAGGGGCGGGAGCAACCCATCTGCGACGAGACGCAGCGCATCCTGTCGGGTATGGTGCGAATTCGCCATCCAGGTGACGCCCATGGCGTTACAGCGTTCGATAGCGGTGGTTTCGACGCGGCGCACGACGGAATCGGGATCGTGCCGGTTCATCGCGATCCGCATCACGTCATGGATCATCAGCGCCGCCTTTGCCTGTCCCCCGGATCGCCGGATCACATCCAGCGTCCTGAAACTCGATGGCAACGACCCCAAGCACAGGATAGCGCAGCGCGACACATCCGCCGCACCGATCACCGCATTGCCGGGTTTTTCGGCCCGACTGCCAAAGCGTGCGCGCAGGCTGTTCAGAAGAAGCGCATGATACCGACGCAGGCTCGATCCACGATAGCGCAGGGGATCGCGATAGCGCCCCGGATGGCCGATCCGATCGGCGACCTGTAGGCGATCATAGATCATCTCATCCGCAAACACCTCTGGATCGACCGCCATCATCCTGCAACGCGCCGTATCGCAATACACCGGGATCGCCACGCGCCGGGTGCATAATTCATGGGCGATTTCGAGCACCACCCGCGAGACTCCCGTCACCTCATCGCCATGGCGCGACAGGCTGCGGATCTCACTCACATCAATATAGAGCGGTCCAACGCTGCACATTTCTCATACTCTACTTCTGGAACCGGCCCAGACCATCGAACCTGTCATAGACCACATCAAACAAAGAGCGACAGAGCGCAATGGGCCAACCCGACCTCACCACACGACAGGGAATCACAAAGTCTTGCTTTCTGAAAGCACCGCCCTTAATGTTCTGCATAGTAAAATATAATTCTGCATAATGGGATGGAAGACTGATGAAGCGACTTCTTGCAACGGCCGCATTGACCGCCGCCATGGCCACCGGACCCATCGCCGCCGCCGACACGACCCTGATCTTCAGCGAAGCCGGGCCGAATCGTGGGGCGCGGGCGGCGGCGCTGCAATCCTTTGCCGATGACGTGAGCGCCCGGACGGATGGCGCGGTAAAGGTCGACATCCAGTGGGGCGGCGCGCTGTTCAAGGCGAATGCGGCGGCAAAGGCCATTGCCGATGGCGTTGCCGATCTCGGCACCGTCATCGCCGTCTATTTCCCGCAGGAGATGCTCGGTTATGGCATCGCGGATCTGCCCCTGCGCAATTCCGATGCATGGGTCGGAATGCGCGCGACCGACGAACTGATGCGCACATCCGAGGCGATTACAGCCACGCTCGCAAACCAGAATCTCGTCTATATCGGCACCTTCACGGCCTCGGCGGTTCATATCGCCTGCAAAGACACCGCCATTCGCAGCGTCGCTGATATCGACGGGCTAAAGGTGCGCGGCGTCGGGGCCTATGGCAAGACCTTCGGCGATTTTGGCGCGAACATGGTGCCAATGTCGATCTACAAGGCATATCAAGGTCTTGACACGGGCCTGCTTGATTGTTCGCAGGGTTATTCCTATGCCGTCGCGGCCCTCAAGCAGCAGGAAGTCATCACCAGCTACACCCTGCTCGACTGGGGCCAGATCGGCGCAATCGGTATCTTCATGAACAAGGATATCTATGACGACCTGCCCGCCGATAAGCAGGCCGCCATGGCCGATGCGGGCGTCGGGCTGGCCGATACGCTGGGTGAATTGATCACTGCAGGCAATGAAAAAGCCATCGAAACCATGAAAGCGGCGGGGGTCGAAATCATCGACTTGCCCGCCGAAGAACGGGCGAAGCTGGTCGAGAAAGGCGCATCCTATGTCGATGACTGGATCGAGCGGGCGGATAAGATGGGCCTTGCGGGCAACGATCTGCTGAAAGAATACGAAGCCCTGCTCGCGAAATACGCCGAGGAGCGCGATACCAAAGGCTATCCTTGGGCGCGTCAATAGCGCGGACGGCCCCCTCACGGCCGATCCTTTCGGGGATTGCGCCCCGCCCCGGACATCGAACCGGGCTGGGGCGGATACTCGGCTAAGACCAAGGACAGTTACAGAGAAAGGGGCAGGGACAGCGGCGGCTCCGACCCGCGCATATCCGTGCCGCAATCCCTGCCCGAAGCCCATCCTCAAAGCCCCCGACATCCAGTGAAGGGCACAGATGCTCAAGCGTATCGAAAAATTACTGCTCGATCTTGGCGTGTTCGCCGTCTTCGGGCTGGGTGTCCTGATTACGGCCAGCGTCATCCTGCGCGCCACGGTCAATTCCGGCATCCCGGACACGATCGTCATCGTGCGCGAATTGATGGTCGCCGCGATCTTGCTGCCCCTTGCCGCCGTCACCACAGCCCGCGCCCATATCGTCGTGGAATTCGCCAGCAAGGCCCTGCCCTATCGGGTACAGGATTGGCTGGTCGTTCTGGGCAGTGTGTTGGGCGTTCTCGCGCTTGGGCCGCTGCTCTATGCCGGATGGCGCGAGATCGTGAATACCATCGAGCGCGGGTCGTATTTCTTCGGTGAGCTAAACCTGCCGAAATGGCCGGGGCGCGTCATCTTTCTGGTGGGAATATCGATGGGCTGGCTGCGCCTTCTGCTGATGGCGATCGAGGATATTCGCACCATCCGGTCGGGTGGCCATATCGTCGAGCGCAACAGCGGGGAGGGCGCATGATGGACGGCACCTTCATCGGATTATGTGCTTTCAGTACCGTGATCCTGCTGCTGGCCCTGCGCGTGCCCATCGCCTTTGCGCTGGCGGGGGTGGCGACGGTGGGCAGCTTTGCGATATTCGCGTTTCGCACGGGAAGTTTCATGCCGGAGCGGGCCATCAATCCGACCACTTCGCTGGTCTTCTCGAATTCTTTCGACCTGATTCACTCCTACGACCTGTCGATGATCCCGCTGTTCATCGCCCTGGGGCATATCGCCTATCGCGCCGATATCACCACCAAGATCTACCATGCCGCACGCGTCTGGCTGGCCCCCGTGCCCGGCGGTGTGGCGATGGCGTCGGTGGTGGGGTGTGGCGGGTTCTCGGCCATTACCGGCTCGTCGGTAGCCTGCGCATCGACCATGGGGCGCATCTGCTCGCCGGAGATGCTGCGCATGGGATATGACAAGCGGCTGGCGACGGCGAGTGTCGCGGCGGGGGGGACACTCGGATCGTTGATCCCGCCCTCGGTGCTGTTCATCATCTACGGCATCTTTACCGAAACATCGATCAGTGCGCTGTTCCTTGCCGGTATCTTGCCCGGCATCCTGTCGCTGCTGGGGTTTTTGTTCGTCATCTTTCTGTGGGTCCGGCGCGATCCGGCATCGGCCCCGCCCTATACCGGGGTGATTACCGGGCGCGACCGCTGGCGCGCGGCAAGGGCCGCATGGCCCGCCATGTCGCTGTTCATCATCATCGTCGGCGGACTCTATGGCGGGTTCTTCACCGCCACCGAAGCGGCGGCGATCTGCGTATCCGCCGCCGTGGTGATCGGGGTCTTCCAGCGCAAGCTGGATCTCAAGGGCCTGATCGACTGCCTGCGCGAGACCTGTATCCAGACATCGAGCATCTTTTTGATCGCGGCGGCGGCGAAAATCTTCGTCGCCTTCATCGCCTTGACCGGCGTGGCACCGGCCATCGTGAGCGCGGTAACAGAGGCACAATTATCGCCCGCCATTTTGTTGCTGGCGATTGCGGTGATCTATCTGCTGCTCGGCATGTTCCTTGATCCCATCGGCATCATGGTGCTGACCTTGCCCCTGATGATCCCGCTGGTGGAAACCTATGGCTTCGACCTGATCTGGTTCGGGGTCGTGGTCATCAAGCTGCTGGAAATCGGGTTGATTACGCCGCCCGTCGGTCTCAACGTCTTCGTCATTGCCAGCGTGGTCGGAAAAGAAGTGCCCATCGACAGGATTTTCTCCGGGATCATGCGATTTCTGGTGATTGACGTGATGGTCTTGATCCTGATCATCGCCTTTCCGATCCTCTCGCTGCTGATCCCCGGATCGATGTAAGATGCCTACGCCCTGCACGGAGACTTCGCCATGGATGATGCCAGCAAGACGGATCGGCGCTTCGCCACGACCCTCGCGCGGGGGTTAAGCGTGCTGCGCGCCTTTCGCCCATCCGATGACGGGCTGGGCAATGCGGATATATCCGAACGGACCGGCCTGCCAAAATCGACCGTATCGCGGCTGACCTTCACCTTGCAGGCGCTGGGCTATCTGGACCATGCCAGCCGACGCGACAAGTATCGTCCCGGCCCGGCCCTGCTGGCGCTGGGAAATGTGGCGAGCGCGTCGATCTCGTTCATGGATATGGCCGACCCGCTGATGCAGGATATGGCCGATGAAACCGGCACCCTTGCCGTGTTGCTCGTGCGCCATGACAACAAGATGCTGATCGTGAAGACATGGCGTCCGCGCGGCAAGGCATCGCTATGGCTGGATGTGGGGCATCGCCTGCCGTTCAACGGGTCGTCTTCGGGCCATGCCCTGCTGGCGTCGCTGTCGGAGGAGGGGTTTATCCGCACGGTCGCCGATGCCGGAGGCGAGCGGGGCCTGACCCCTGAACGCGCGACGGATATCCGCCGCAGCGCCCATGATCAACTGACGACACGCGGCTTTGTGATGGCGGATTCGGACGAGTATTTCACCGCCAATATCCGCGCCGTGGCCGTGCCGTATTTTTCCCGCGATCTCAGCGAGCCGGTGATCTTCACCTGCGGCGCCTTGCCTGAGGAATTATCGGCAGACCGAGCACAGGCGGAGGTCGGACCCAAGCTGCGCGCCACCATTCAGGAGCTGGATCGCATCACCGGCCATGGCGCCATGAAGGGCGGGAGGGCGCTGTAATGGGCAGCGCAGTTCCTCATAGTAGAATTATATTTCGCATGTTGAAATTAATACCCAAACCCCTAAGATCGTACCGGCATGAAGGGAAGGCGTATCGATGAGCGATGTATCCTATGATCTTGAGGGCCAGATCGCGGTCATCACCGTCGACAATCCCCCGGTCAATGCGCTGTCTCGCGCGGTGCGAGACGGTATTCGACAGGCGTTTTCGCGCTTCGAAGCCGATGACGCCGCCGGGATCGCGGTCATTCTGGGTGCCGGACGCCTGTTCATCGGCGGCGCGGATATTTCGGAATTCGGCAAACCGCCTCACCCCCCCAGCCTGCCCGATGTCATCAACGGGATCGAGGCGGCCGCAAAGCCGGTGGTCGCGGCGATTCACGGAACGGCCCTTGGCGGCGGGTTGGAGGTGGCCTTGGGCGCGCATTATCGGCTGGCCATGCCCGGCGCGACACTGGGCCTGCCGGAAGTAAAGCTTGGCATCCTGCCCGGCGCCGGGGGCACCCAGCGATTGCCCCGGCTCATCGGCACCGAGGCGGCCCTTCGGATGATAACCGGCGGCACGCCCATCGCCGCCGAACAAGCGCTGGAAAACGGGCTGATCGACCGCATCGGCACGGGCGAGGATCTGCGCGCCGCCGCCCTCGATTACGCCGGTTTTCTGCTGGACGAGGGGGCCGCCCCGCGCCCGGTCGGTGCCCTGCCCCGGCCCGATGCCGCCCCGATCGACGCATGGCGCAAGACGCTGGAAAAATCCGCGCGCGGCGAGGTCGCTCCCTTGACCGCGCTATGCGCCATCGACGCCGCCACCCGCCATGACATCCGCGAAGGACTGGCCGAGGAGCGGCGCTTATTCATGCATTTGATGGAAACGCCCCAGCGCAGTGGGTTGATCCATGCCTTCTTTTCCGAGCGGGCCGTGGCCAAACTGCCGGAAATCAAGGGCATCGCCCCCCGCGCCATCCGCCATATCGGCGTGATCGGCGGCGGAACGATGGGGGCGGGCATCGCGACGAATGCCCTGCTCAGTGGACTATCCGTCACCCTCATCGAACGCGACGCGCAAAGCGCCGAAAAGGCGCGTGGCACCATCACAGGCATTCTCGATGCCGCCGTCTCGCGCGGCATGCTCGATGCGCCGGGCCGCGAGGCGATCCTGACGCAGCGTTTGCAGGCCGGGGCAGGTTATGACGCCCTGAAGGACACCGATCTCGTGATCGAGGCCGTCTTCGAGAATATGGACGTTAAAAAGGACGTTTTCGCCAAGCTTGACGCCGTGATGCGCCCCGGTGCGATCCTTGCGACCAATACTTCCTATCTCGATATCGACGAGATCGCCGCGAGCACATCCCGGCCCGCCGATGTGATCGGCCTGCATTTCTTCTCGCCCGCGCATATCATGAAGCTGCTGGAGGTGGTGGTTGCGCAGGAAACCGCGCCCGATGTGGTCGCTACCGCCTTCGCTCTGGCGAAAAAGCTGGGTAAGACCGCCGTTCGCGCCGGGGTTTGCGACGGGTTCATCGGCAATCGCATCCTGTCACACTATCGCACCGCCGCCGATCACATGGTTCTCGACGGGGCCAGCCCATACCGGATCGACGCGGCGCTGAAGGATTTTGGCTTTGCCATGGGGCCGTATCAGGTATCCGATCTGGCCGGTCTCGATATCGGCTATGCGACGCGCCAGCGAAAGGCCGCCAAGGCGCATCCCAAGGACCGCGCCCCCACCTTCGCCGATGCGCTGTATCACAAGGGCAGGCTGGGGCAGAAAACCGGGCGCGGCTACTATATCTACGATGCCGGGGATCGCCGGGGCCGACACGACCCCGAAATCGAGGCGATCGTGGCCGAGGCGCGCGCGCAAGAGGGCACGAATCCGCGCGAATTCGACGATGACGAAATCGTCCGCCGCTACATGGCCGCGATGGTCAATGAAGGCGCGCGGGTCGTCGAGGAGGGCATCGCGATGCGCCCGCTCGATGTGGATATGGTGTTTCTCTACGGCTACGGCTTTCCCCGGTGGCGCGGGGGACCGATGCATTATGCGGATACGGTCGGCCTTGACACCATCCTCGCGGATATCCGGCGCTTTGCCGAAACCGACGATCATTTCTGGACCCCTGCCCCGCTGCTGGAGCGGCTGGTGGTCGAGGGTCGCAGCTTTGCCAGCCTGAATTGAGGAAATACCCATGTCCGATGCCGTCATCGTCTCGATCGCCCGAACCCCCATCGGCAAGGCCGGGCGCGGCGCGTTCAACATCACCCATGGCGCCACGATGGGCGGGCATGTCGCCGCCGAAGCCGTGCGCCGGGCCGGGATCGACCCCGCGCTGATCGAGGACAGCCTCTGGGGCTGCGGCTATCCCGAATATGCCACGGGCGGCAATATCGCGCGCCAGATCGTGCTGCGCGCGGGCCTGCCCGTCAGCATCGCGGGAACCACCGTCAACCGCTTTTGTGCCAGCGGATTGCAAGCCATCGCCATGGGCGGGCATATGATCAATGCCGAAGGGGCAAAGGCCGTTCTGGTCGGTGGGGTCGAGAGCATCTCGATGGTCCAACCACCCCCCCGAAACGCGCGCGAGGCATGGCTGGAGACACAACGCCCTGACCTCTACCTGCCGATGATCGACACCGCCGATATCGTGGCCGAACGCTACGGCATCACGCGCGAGGCGCAGGATGCGCTGGCCCTGCAAAGCCAGCAGCGCACGGCGGCGGCGCAGGAGGCGGGCCGCTTCGATGACGAGATCACTCCCATCACCGTCACGATGCAAAAGAAAGACAAGGACAGCGGCGCGATCACCGATATCGACTACCGGATCGAAAAAGACGAATGCAACCGCCCGACGACCACGCTGGAGGCGTTGCAAAAACTCGCCCCCGTCAAGGGCGAGGACAAATACATCACGGCGGGCAATGCCTCGCAACTCAGCGACGGGGCCGCAGCCTTGGTGATGATGCACCGCGCCGAGGCCGAGCGTCTGGACCTGACCCCAATGGGCGCGTTTCGCGGCTTTGCGGTCGCAGGGTGCGAACCGGACGAGATGGGCATCGGTCCCGTCTATGCCGTGCCGCGCCTGCTGAAACGGCATGGCCTGACAATCGGCGACATCGATCTGTGGGAACTGAACGAAGCCTTTGCCAGTCAGGCGCTCTATTGCCGCGATACGCTGGGGATCGACAATGCGATCTGCAACGTCGATGGCGGCTCGATTGCCGTGGGGCACCCCTTCGGAATGACCGGCGCGCGCATGGCCGGACATCTGTTGGTCGAGGGGCATCGCCGGGGTGCGAAACTGGGCGTCGTGACCATGTGCATCGGGGGCGGACAAGGGGCCGCTGGCCTGTTCGAAATCTACTGAGAAAGGCCGCGACATGGATCTGAGCTATACGGATGAGGAGCGCGCCTTCCGCGACGAGGTGCGGGCTTTCATGGCCGAGCACCTGCCCGCCTCTCTGTCGGATAAGGTCAAGCGGGGCCAGACGCTGACCAAGGCCGATCACGAGAAATGGCACGCGATCCTGAATGCGAAAGGCTGGCTCGCCGGAAACTGGCCCGTTGCCTTTGGCGGGACCGGGTGGAACGCCGTGCAGCGCCATATCTTCGACGATGAGATGACCAAAGCGAGCGCCCCGCGCATCGTGCCGTTCGGGCTGGCCATGCTGGGACCAGTCTTGCAGAAATTCGGCTCGAAGGAACAGCAGGATTATTACCTGCCGCGCATTCTGAACGGCGATGACTGGTGGTGTCAGGGCTATTCCGAGCCGGGGGCGGGGTCCGATCTCGCCTCGGTCCGCACCACCGCCGAACGGGACGGGGACGATTATATCGTCAATGGACAGAAGACATGGACCACACTGGGCCAGCACGCCAATATGATCTTCTGTCTCGTGCGCAGCTCGAAGGAGGGCAAGCCGCAGGAGGGGATTTCATTCCTGCTGATCGACATGACTGCGCCGGGCGTCACCATCCGTCCCATCGTGCTGATCGATGGCGAGCCGGAGGTGAACGAGGTGTTTTTCGACGCTGTGCGCGTGCCCGCCGCCAATCTGGTCGGCGAGGAGAACAAGGGCTGGACCTATGCCAAATACCTGCTCACCCATGAGCGCACAAATATCGCCGGGGTCGGGTTTGCGCGGGCGGGGCTGGAAAACCTCAAGCGCATTGCCCGGCTAGAGCGCGCAGACGGAAAACCGCTGATCCAGAACCCCCATTTCGCCGCCCGGATCGCGCGGGTCGAAATCGACCTGATGGCAATGTCGACCACCAATCTGCGTGTCGTATCAAAAGCCGCCGCCGGACAGGCCCCCGGTGCCGAAAGCTCGATGCTGAAGATCAAGGGAACGGTAATCCGTCAGGAAATCAACGCCCTGACGCGCAATGCGGTCGGTCCCTATGCCATGCCCTTCGCCAGCGAGGGCCTGACCGAAGGCAGCAACGCCGAACCGATCGGGCCGGACTACGCCCGCGCGGCAACGGCGCAATACCTCAACAACCGCAAATTATCGATCTATGGCGGCTCGAACGAAGTGCAGCGCACGATCATCAGCAAAGCCATTCTGGAACTGTGAGGACGCCCCCTTGAATTTTGATCTGACCGATGAACGCCAGATGCTACAAGATGGCCTGCGCCGGTATCTGGGCGATGCGTATACGCCCGCCAGCGTTTCGGCGATCGACGCAGCGGAAAGGGGATTTTCGCCCGCTATCTGGCAGGGATTGGCCGAAATGGGCGTCATCGGCGCGCTGTTTGGTGAAGGGGATGGAGGATTTGGCGGCGCGGGGTTCGACATCGCGCTGGTCTTCGAAGAAATGGGGCGCATCGGCGCGGTCGATCCGCTGTTGGACACGGCCATTCTGGGCGGAGGCTTGCTCGCCGCGCTGGGAACCGATGCGCAGGTATCCAGCGTCCGGGATGTGATCGATGGAACCATGCATCTGGCCCTCGCCCATGGCGAACCGACCAGCCGCTACGACCTCACCCGCGTCACAACAACCGCGCAGAAAACGCCGACCGGCTATCGCCTTGATGGCCGCAAGGCGGTCGTGGTCAATGCCCCCGCCGCCGATATGATCATCGTCAGTGCCCGTACAAACGGGAACATGGCGGAGGCGAACGGGATCAGCCTGTTCCTGCTGCCCGCCGATACCCCCGGCCTGACCCTGCGCAGCTATCCCATGGCGGGGGGCGGACAGGCGGCGGAAATCGTGCTCGACGGGGTCGAGATCGGAAACGCTGCCCGGCTTGGCCCGGAAAACGCAGCGCTGGGCGCGCTGGAGACGGCCACGGCCCGCGCCATCCTCGCCATTTCGGCGGAAGCGCTGGGCCTGATGGAAGCGATCCGCGCCCTGACCACCGATTACCTGAAGACCCGCAAGCAATTCGGCAAGCCCATCGGCCAGTTTCAGGCCCTACAGCACCGGATGGCCGATATGCTGATCGAGATCGAACAGGCGCGCTCGGCGGTGATCAATCTGGCCGGGCATATCGATGCCCCTGCCGCCCTGCGCGATACCCATGTCAGCGCCACCAAAAACCTGATCGGCATCGTTGCAAAGCAGGTCGTGGAAGAAAGCATCCAGATGCATGGCGGCATCGGGATGACCCAAGAATACGCCCTCGGACACCTCGCCAAGCGGTTGACGATGGTGGATCATCGCTTTGGCGACACCACCCATCACCTCGAACGCTTCATCACGCTGGCGGTCGCCTGACCATGGCCCCGACCGGCATCATCGAAAACGAGACCGGCACCCAATGCCTGATCGGCTATGTTCTGGATGTCGGCCAGCCGGATCGGCGCGCGCGGTGTCGCCTGACGCTGGGCGAAGCCCATCTGAACCGCCATGGGGTCGTGCATGGCGGCATCGTCGCGACCTTGCTGGATAATGCCCTAGGAGCAACCGCCAGCCTGACCGTCGACGAGACGGGCCGCGTGCCCTTTCTGACCGTGACGCTGACCACCAGTTTCATCGCCTCTGCCCCCGCGGGAGCGGTGCTGTCGGCGGTGGGGACGGTTCGTGGCGGCGGGCGATCGCTCTTGTTTCTCGATGGGGAAGTGACGGATCAAGAGGGCACTCTCATCGCACAGGCAAGCGGTGTGTTCAAACGCGTGCCCCACCGCTGACACCGCCCGAAAGGATGTTCATGGACCCCTTGGCCTATTACGAGGATCGCGGCGACCGGCTGGTGGTGGTGAATGCCAATACCGCCAAGCGCAACGCCCTGTCGCCGGACTATTACCGGGTCATGCACAAGGCGATGGCCCTCGCGGCGGCGGAGGCGCGGATCGCTTGTGTCATCCTGCACGGGGCGGAGGGATTTTTCTGCTCAGGAGGGGATCTGGGAATGCTCGCCTCGCGCCGCGAGGCCAGCCATGACCTGCGCCTCTCGAAGATCGAGGATTTGCACGATGTCATCCGCGCAATCATGGCCTGCCCCAAACCCGTCATCGCCGCCATCGAAGGCGGTGCCGCAGGCGCGGGGGTGTCGGTCGCCTTTGCCTGCGACATGATCGTCGCCGCCGAGGATGCGACCTTTACCGTGGCCTATGTCAAGGCCGGGCTGGTGCCCGATGGGGGGCTGACGGGCACGGTCGCGGCGCATATCCCCCGCGCGATGCTGATGCGGATGGCCTTGCTGGGCGAGCCGGTGAGTGCGCAGCGGCTGCATGAGATCGGCGCATTATCCGAATGTACGCCACCGGGCGAGGCGCTTACCGCCGCGCACCGGCTAGGCGATGCGCTGGCACGGGGCCCGATGACAGCGCAGGGCGCGATCAAGGCGCTGGTCATCCCCGCCTATACCCGCCCCCTGCCCAAGCAGATGGATGCAGAGCGCGATGCCATGGCTCAGGCCATCGGCGCGCCCGAAGCGGGGGAAGGCATCGGCGCCTTTCTCGAAAAGCGCCGTCCTGATTTTCAGCGCCTGCGAGGCAAACCATGACCCATCCTGTCTTCGACACCGCCGTCACGCGGGCCTATGGGTGCCGGATGCCCATCGTGGCGGGGGGGCTGATGTGGCTGTCGGATGCCCGCTATGTCGCGGCGGCGGCCCATGCGGGGGTGATGTCCTTCATTACCGCAGCCAGCTTTCCCGACCCGGATGACCTGCGCCGGGAAATCGCGACCTGCCGCGACCTCTGCGATGGCCGGGCCTTTGGCGTGAATGTCTCCATGCTGCCAAAACTGGTCGAGGGAGAGAAGATCGCGGATACCTTTCGCCTGATCGCAGAGGAAGGCGTGCGCTTTGTCGAGACGTCGGGGCGAAACCCAGATGCCTTCATGCCGATCCTCAAGGATGCCGGTATCCATGTGCTGCACAAGGTGCCAAGCGTGCGCTATGCGGTAAAGGCGCAATCGGTGGGGGTCGATATGGTCTCGATCGTCGGGGCGGAATGCGGCGGGCATCCGGGGATGGATCTGGTGGGCAGTATGGTCAATCAGGCGCTGGCCGAACGGCGGCTGGATATTCCGTTCCTGATCGGCGGCGGCATCGGTGCAGGCAGTCAGCTTATCGCCGCATTGGCCTGCGGGGCCGCCGGGGTCGTGATCGGCACGCGGTTTCTGGTGGCAGAGGAAATCGCGGCCCATCACGGCTATAAACAGGCTCTGGTCGAGGCGACCGAGCGCGATACAGCCCTGACGATGGCCAGTGTACGCAATACGATCCGCACCCTGCGCAACGAAACGACCGATCTGGTGACGAGGCTGGAAACCGAAAACCCCCATATCGGCATTGCGGCGCTGATGCCCCATGTTTCGGGCGCCATCGGTCGCCACGCTTATGAAACCGGGGATGTATCGCGCGGGATGCTCTCGGCGGGGCAATCGCTGGGCCTGACCGACCGGATCGCCCCCTTGGCCGATATCGTGGCGCAACTGGAACACGAGGCGGAAACCGCCCTTGCCCGCTTGTCGGCCCTGTCATCATGACCCCCCGCCATATCCACGACCTTATCGCCGAACAGGCGACCCACAGGCCGGACGCTCCGGCGATCATCGATCCCCATCACGGCGTGCGCAGCTACAGCGCGTATCAGGCCGCCATTACGGAGGCCGCCGCCCTGCTGCGTGATCATGGCGTCCAACCAGATGACCGCGTACTGATCGTCGCTGAAAATTGTCTCGCTACGGCGGTCTTCCTGTTCGCCACCAGCACAGTCGGGGCCTATGCGATTCCAATCAACGCGCGCATGACCGGGGCGGAAATCAAACGCGTCATTGATCATTCGACACCCCGCCTCACGCTCTACACCACCGAAGCCTCGCCCGAAGCGGCCACTCATGCCGCCAATGCGGGTGCAACAGCGCATGACACGAGTTTCGGCACTTTCGCCCTCAAGATCACAGGGGACAGCATCCCTGCCCGGATGGCGGGCGACGAGACGGCGATCATTCTCTACACCACCGGCACGACAGGCGACCCGAAAGGCGTGATGCTGACCCATGCGAATCTTTTATTCGCGGGGGCGGCATCGGCGAGGCTGCGCGCGATCGTGGCCGAAGACCGGATCTATGGCGTCCTGCCCCTGAGCCATGTCTTCGGCGTCGCCTCGATGCTGATGGCCTCCAGCCATGTCGGGGCGACCATTCAACTCGAAACACGGTTTCGGCCCGATGATCTGTATGCCGCGCTGATGAACGGCGTGACCGTCTTTCCCGCCGTGCCACAGATGCATGCCCTGCTGATGCAATACACCAAGGAAAACGGCATCGAGCGGCTGGAAGGCAGCAAGCTGCGCTACGTCTCCTCCGGGGCCGCCCCCCTCGACCCCGCATGGAAGCGCAAGGCGGAGGCGTTCTACGGTCTGGCGCTTCAGAACGGATACGGCATGACCGAAAGCACCGCCGGGATATGCGCCACCAGCAACCCCATCGGCACGCCCGATACCAGCGTCGGACCGCCCCTGCCCGGTATCGACATCCGGCTCGACACGACCGTCAGTGCCGAGGATGGCGTGGGCGAAATCCTGACGCGGGGGCCGCATGTCATGAAGGGCTATTTCAACAATCCCGACGAGACCGCCAAAACCATCGACGGGGCGGGGTGGCTGCGCACGGGCGATCTGGGCCAGATCGACGCGCTGGGCAATCTGCATGTTGTGGGCCGCTGCAAGGAGCTTATTATCCGGGGAGGCTTCAACGTCTATCCCCCCGAAGTCGAGGCCGCCCTGAACAATCATCCCGATATCATCCAATCCGCCGTGATCGGACGCCGGATCGAGGGCGGTAACGAAGAAATTCTCGCTTTTGTGCAATGTAGCGACCCGACAGGTCTTGACCTTGCGGAGCTAAAGTCTTTCGTTGCCGATCATCTGGCCAGTTACAAGCGCCCCTCGCGCATTCTGCCCGTCTTGCAGCTACCGGCCGCGGCCACCGGCAAGCTGCTGAAACACAAATTGCTGTCAACCTTCGCCGATATGCTGGCGCAAACAGACCCCAAGGAGTAATCATATGCCTAAGGATATCGCAGGAACCGGCCCCGATCTCGCCGCCTTCGACTGGGCGGATGCCTTCTATCTCGAAGATCAGCTATCCGAGGACGAGCGCATGTTGCGCGACGCGGCCCGCAGCTTTGCTCAGGATCGCCTGCAACCGCGCGTGATCGATTCCTATCGCGAGGAAACCTCCGATCCGGGCATTTTCCGCGAGATGGGCGAAGCGGGTCTGCTGGGCGTGACCGCATCCGAGGAATATGGTGGCCTTGGCGCCTCCTACGTCACCTATGGCCTGATCGCGCGGGAGATTGAGCGCGTCGATAGCGGCTATCGCTCGATGATGAGTGTGCAATCCTCGCTCGTGATCTATCCCATCCAAGCCTATGGATCGGAAGAACAGCGCCAGAAATACCTGCCCAAACTGATTTCCGGCGAGAGCATCGGCTGTTTCGGCCTGACCGAACCCGATGCGGGATCGGACCCCGCCGGAATGAAAACGACGGCGAAGAAGACCGAAGACGGCTATGTGCTGAACGGGTCGAAAATGTGGATTTCGAACGCCCCCTTCGCGGATGTCTTCGTGGTCTGGGCCAAATCCGAGGCCCATGGCGGCAAGATTCGCGGCTTCGTGCTCGAAAAAGGGATGAAGGGCCTGTCCGCGCCGAAAATCGGGGGCAAGCTGTCGCTGCGCGCCTCGACCACGGGCGAAATCGTGATGGAGAACGTGGCCGTTGGCGAGGACGCGCTATTGCCGGGGGTTCAGGGCCTGAAAGGCCCCTTCGGATGCCTCAACCGGGCGCGCTATGGCATCGCATGGGGCGTGATGGGCGCGGCGGAATTCTGCTTCCATGCCGCGCGGCAATACGGTCTCGACCGCAAGCAATTCGGCAAACCCCTCGCCCAAACCCAGCTTTTCCAGAAAAAGCTGGCCGATATGGAGACCGAAATCGCGCTTGGCCTTCAGGCGACCTTGCGGGTCGGTCAGTTGATGGATGCAGGCCGCGCCGCGCCCGAAATGATCTCCATCATCAAGCGCAACAATTGCGGCAAGGCCCTCGATATCGCGCGGCAATCCCGCGACATGCATGGCGGCAACGGCATTTCGGAGGAATTCCAGATCATGCGCCACATGCTCAATCTGGAAACCGTCAACACCTATGAGGGCACCCATGACGTCCATGCGTTGATCCTTGGGCGCGCGATCACCGGCCTTCAGGCGTTTTTCTGATCGCTCCCCGCGCGCCCGGATGATCGGGCAGGGGGCAAAACGACCTGAGCGCAGGGTGCGACCTGTCGATATGCTGGATACGCTGGTATGATAATGACCGGATTTGCTGGCCCCTTCGACCCGGACATGCAAGCCCGTGCCAGCCCCGGCGCGCTGGCACGGGCGGTCTTTACCATGCCTGACGACCGCGCCCTGAACGATCCCCTAACGCATCGCCAGCATATCCGCGCGCAATTGACCCGGACGCACCCCGCGCAGCAGGATCGAGCCGCCCTGCTCCAGCGGGATCAACGCGCCCGCCTTGGTCGCCCGTGTCCCGCGCAGGATCGCCGCAGGGTCGCGCAGGCCCGGCGGCAGGGCGAGGCGATCGATGCCGGGGCGGAAATCGACGATCTCCAGACGTCCCAGCGGGGCGGGGCCACCCTCCGCCCGGCGTCCCATATAAAAAGTATCGGCCCCCGGCCCTCCAGCGGCAATGGTGATGCCACCCTCGGCCACGATCCGATCATTCCCGCGCCCCCCCGCCAGCAGGTTGAACCCGGAACCGCCCGCGATGGTATCGTCGCCATCCAGACCCGCCACAATATCGTTGCCATCCCCGCCGAGCAGCATATCGGCGCGGGGGCCGCCCGCTAGCAGATCGTTGCGCGCAGTGCCCTTGACCCGCCCCTGCACCGCCCGATGATCGGCGAGAGCGAGGGTTGTGCCATCGGGAAAGAGCGGGACGATGCTCCATTTCGGATGCACACCAAAGCCGTTCGCGCCGCGCTGCATGGCAATGGTATTGCGCACCAGCATTGCATAGGCTTCGGCCATCAGCGGATCGGCAAAGCTGCCTATCAGCGAGGCATATCCCGCCCGCCCCCGTGCCGCGACGCCCCGCGCCGTATCATGCCCGCCCATCTGGATGGCCGGGCGGGGATCGAACCGGCGCGCCGCGATATTCGCCTGTCCGATCTCGCGCCATGTGCGATAGCGCGGGCCATGGATCGTCTCCCCGGCGGTCGCCCATTTCGGATTGAAATCCACCCTGAGAAAGCGGTTCAGCAGATAAGGGCGCATCATGCCAAAGACAGACCCGCTCTCACCAATGCCCATCCGCGCAACCTGTCCGAGGGCGGCGGTGAAGGCATCCTGTCGCCAATGCATGAGCGGCGCGCCCGGTGCCGCCCCCATGATCCATCCGGCGGTTTCCAGACGGGCAGGGCCGCCCAGCGCATCGTTTTTCGCATAGGCCGCCGCATACCACCCCAGCCGCGCGCGCAGGGTTTCGACCAATGCCCCCTTGAGCGGATGTGTATCCGGCGTGATCCATGCGGCATAGCCCTGCGTTCGGTGGGTCCATGCCTGCGCCCGCACATCCAGACCGCGCGGCAGGCCCTTGGCCCCGTTTCGATGGTCCTGCGCGGGGTTTTGGCTGAACAGGCTGGCGGCGACCTGCGCATGCAATTCGTCGAGGAAATAGCGGTCACCCGAAATCAGATAGGGCACATAGGTCAGATCCGGTTGATGAGCGGGATCGAGAGTCCAGCCATTCACCGCAGTATCGACCGGCCCATGGCCGTTCACCGCCTCCGAGGCGCGCGCATCCATCCAGAACGCGGGATGTGCATCAAGGGTCGGGGCCATCGCCGTCGCGGAATCGCGCAGATGCCACGGCACGGCCCCTGCGGCGGCGGCTGTGCGCATCATCGCATGGTGAAGCTGTGGCGATTGGGTGCGCAGCCATGCAATCGTCCATTCGGGCAACATGCCCACATCCGCGCGCTCGCCCGGCATCGCCATCGCCTTTTCGATCAGGGCATTGCCCATCAGATCGGTATCGGCCTTGGCCAGCCGCGCAGGCCATCGGGATAAAAACGCCCGGTCGATGCGTAGCTCCGGGTCATAGGCGGGCACGGCCCCGGCCGCGATCATATAGGGATAGTCATAGGATACATGCGCGCCCGATGGCTGCGCCCCCGCCCAGACGATCTCGCGCCAATTGGTATGGCGGTAATGGGTCAGCCTACGCTCGGCCATCGTCTTGCCGCTCATACGGATCGTATAGCCATAGGCGATGTCGTGATTGGTCGCCTCCGTCATCGCGTCGTTATGCATCGAGACGGAGCTACGCACCGCCCCATCCGCCAGCGCCCGTATATCGAAGATCGCCGTCAAATGGGGCGTCAGGCGCCGCTGGATGCGGATTTCCGAGGCGAGTGGCCCTTGCAGCCACCGCGCCGGGTCCGACGTCACCGCCTGTTTCAGCAGGGTCGAGACATCCAGCGTCACCGTCGGCCCGTTGAAATCGAAGATCACCGACAGATCGTATCCCCGCCCAAGAATGCCGCGAATATCCAGCGGCTCGCCCTTGGGGGCCTCGTCGGAGACCCGCAATGCAAGCTGGGCCGTCGCGGTGGCCGGATTGCGGATCGACAGGATCGCATGGCGCACCGACCCATCGTCATGGCGCGCCTTTACATCGGTTTGCAGCGGGACGCGCGCCCCGGCAATCGTCGCCACCAGGGTTTTTCCCCGTGGCCAGTCGCCCTTGCGAAACACCTGTCCGAATGTCGTGACGCGCCCTTCCTGCCCCGTCATCCCGTCCAGCCGGAGACCGACCACGGCATCGGCACCCTGCGGGCGCTCGATGGATGGCGCGCCGGTATTGGGAGACAGCCGCGACAGGAAAGCGCCATCCGCATAGGCGGGCGACACGGCCAGAATCGACGCGACGACGCAGAACAGGAAAAAACGCATCGCAGGAACACCCTTTTTCAGACGCTGGTACGAGAATCCCAAAATCGCGCCAGAGTCTTCAGAAATGCTCAACTGCAACCGATTATTGTCACCGGAAACCATGCTGATTCCGTGACATCGCGGACATACCGGATAAAGGACGAAACCTATGGTACGGATTTTCGGGCATTCCGTGAGGACACAGGTTTTGATTCTCGCGATGATCGAGGCGCTGACCGTCTATGCCGCCATCTTCCTGATTGCCACGCTGGTCGTGCATTCCCCGAATGGTCCCTCCGGCCTGACGAGTGCCGCCAGTCTGCCCGCCATCTTGATCATCGTGATGATGTTCGCATTGGGCACCTATGAACCCGATGCGCGGGCCAATATGGCCACGATGACCGAACGGCTGGGCGTGGCCTGCGTTCTGGGGGCGGGTTTGGGGTTTGGGATCGTCTATGTCTTTGGTGATATATGGGTATCGCCACTCTACGCCATCGCCTGCGCCTCCTTTACCTACGGCACCGTCACCGTCGCACGCTATATCTTCGGGAAGGTCCTGAATTTCGTGCCGCTCCAGCGCCGGATTCTCGTGATCGGCAGCCCGGCCAGCGGCGAGAGCATGCGCGCCATGACGGTCGTTGGATCGGGCGGGGGCGATGTGATCAGCGTGATCGATTCCGCCGATGCCGCAGAGGGCTTGCTGAAACAGGCCAAGGCGATGGACGTGACCGATATCGTGGTCACCGACCGCAAGTCTCCGCTGCTGCCCGTCACCGCCCTGCTTGATTGCAAGGCATCCGGCATCCGCATTCTCGATTCGCTGGATTTCGGCGAGCTGGAAACCGGCAAGGTCGATTTGGAAAACCTCTACCCCGCCCGGTTCATCTTTTCGCGCAATATCGGATATGCGCTCTGGTCGATGCGGTCAAAGCGGTTGCTCGACATCGTGATTTCAGGGGCGGCCCTGCTGGCGCTCTCGCCCGTGCTGTTGCTGGCCGCGCTGGCGATTCGCATCGACAGTCCGGGGGGCGTCTTCTATCGACAGACCCGCGTGGGCCTGAACGGTGCGCCCTATGAAATCGTGAAGTTCCGCTCGATGCGATCCGATGCGGAGGCCACCGGCACCCCCCAATGGGCGCAGCAAAACGACAGCCGTGTGACCCGCGTGGGCCGTTTTCTGCGCCAGACGCGAATCGATGAATTGCCGCAGATCATCAATATCCTGCGCGGCGAGATGAGCCTTGTCGGTCCCCGCCCCGAGCGCCCCTTCTTCGTGGAGAAGCTGGAAGAATCGCTGCCTTTCTATGCCGAGCGCCACCGGGTCAAACCCGGCCTGACGGGATGGGCGCAGATAAAATATCGCTATGGCGCGACAGAAGAAGACGCCCGCGAAAAACTGCGCTACGATCTCTACTACGTGAAAAACTTCAACGTATTGCTGGATATTTTCATCCTAATGCGGACAGTCAGGGTCGTTCTGTGGCCCGATGGCGTTCACTGACGCAAATTTCTGGGCGGAGCGAGACCATGCAAGGCAAATCGACGATCTGCGTCTATTGCGGCTCCTCCCCCGGCAAGGACGATGCCTATATCGATGCGGCAACGGCGCTGGGCCAGACCATCGCCGGGCGCGGTGCGCGACTGATTTATGGCGCGGGAGATAACGGCCTGATGGGGGCCACGGCCCGCGCAGCCCTCGCGGCGGGGGGCGAGGTGATCGGGGTGGTTCCGCATGTGCTGGCGGGCATGGAAGGACGCACCGACGTCAATACCACGTTGATCCGCACCGAGACGATGCACGAGCGCAAGAAGGTCATGTTCGCGAATGCCGATGCCTTCATTGTCCTGCCCGGCGGCCCCGGCACGCTGGACGAAACCATCGAAACGCTGACGTGGCGACAGCTTGGCCTGCACGAGAAACCACTCGTCTTCGTGGATACCAAAGGCTACTGGACCCGCCTGCTCGACCTCTTTGCCCATTTCGCCGATCAGGGCTTTATGAATGCCCGCTTCAACGGCTTTTATTCGGTCGCCAAGACCCCGGAGGAAGCGGTCGCCTTGGCCCTTGGCGACCCCCGTTAAGCCCTGCCCCGCCGCATAAGGTCGTAGCAATAGAGCGCAACCCCCGCCCAGATCACCGCAAATGCTATCAGCACAGGCCCGCTCAGCACCTCGCCGAGAATCAGGGCCGAGACGAATTGCAGGGTCGGGTTGAGGTAGAACAACACCCCCACGGTCGAAAAATCGAGCAGCTTTGCCGCCTCGACATACATCACCAGCGGAATTCCGGTGAACAGCGAACACCCGATCAGCAACAGCGCCGTCCGGCCATCCCCCATAAACGCCCCGCCGCCCACGACCCACAGATAGAAAAGCAATGGTCCCGACACGAGCGTCAATTCCCATAAAACGCCCACCAGCGGCCCGACCGCCACGCTCTTTCGGATGACGCCATAGACCGCGAAACTTCCCGCCACTACCAGCGCGATCCATGGCAGCGTGCCGCGCTCCAGCGCGATCAGCATCACGCCGGTCGCCGCCATGCCCGCCGCGATCCATTGCAAACCCGAAATCCGCTCCCGGAAGATCAAGGCTCCGAGAACGACCGCAACGATGGGATAGATGTAATATCCGAAACTCGCCTGCGACGTCTGGCCGATCTGAATGGCAAAGATGAAAACGAACCAATTGACGGAGATAAACGCCGTGGCCGTCACGAGCGCCAGCATCGTTCGCCCATCCCGGCCCGCCTGCAAAAACCGCCCCCATCGGCCCGTCATCCCCGCATAGAGCGCAATGACCGGCACGGACCACAGGATGCGATGCGCCACCACCTCGACGGGAGGCACATCGTTCACGAGGGCAAAGAACAGGGGCGATACGCCCCAGATAACAAAGGCCCCTAATGCCAGAAGGACGCCGCGTCGGGCGTCCTTCTGCATCGATGTCAGATTCGGGTGATCGGAAATCGACCGCCCCCTCAGGCTGCGCCAGCCTTGGCGAGACGCTCGGCCACGTTTTCCCAATTGACCAGCTTTTCGAGGAAATTCTCAAGATAGGCAGGCCGCTTGTTGCGGAAATCGATATAGTAGGAATGTTCCCACACATCGCAGCCCAGCAGCGAGGTCTGACCCACGCATTCCGGGTTCACACCGTTCGGGGTCGACAGGATCGACAATTTGTCGCCATTGAGCGTCAGCCAGACCCAACCGGACCCGAACTGACCCGCGCCGCCGGTCTGGAATGCTTTCTTGAAGCTGTCCACATCGCCAAAGCTGTCAACGATGCGCTTTTCCAGCTCAGAGGGCATCGCGCCGCCGCCATTGGGCTTCATCCAATTCCAGAACTGGATATGGTTCCACGCTTGGGTCGACTGGTTCATCAGGCCGGTATTTTCGGCATTATACGCGGCGACCATGATCTCTTCGAGGGATTTACCCTCGTGCTCGGTGCCCGCGATCATCTCGTTGGTTTTGTCGATATACGCCTTGTGGTGCAGGTCGTGATGGTATTGCAGGGTTTCTTCCGACATCCCGCCTGCGGCGAGGGCGTCATGGGCATAAGGCAGATCGGGCAATTCAAAAGCCATGGGTCGTCTTCCCCTTTACATGGTGTCATGGGACGCAAATCGGTGCGCCGTTACCGCCTGATCTATCGCGCGCGGAGGCGAGGTCAAAGCCGAAAGGGAACGAGGGGCGGGAAATTTCGGATCAGCCATAGATGTCAAAGCGCGAGGGCGGCACGGCGGTCGGACCTTTGGGCGATTTACTGGCCAATGTCTGATAGAGTCGGGCCGATCCGCGCTGAAACGCGAAAGAGCATCCCGCCAGATAGGCCGCCCAGATGCGATAGGTCTCCGCGCCCACCAGCGCCTCGGCCTCAGCCCGGCGACGATACAGCCGCTGACACCATTCGCGGGTCGTATATTGGTAATGCTGGCGCAGGGCTTCGACATCCTGCACCTCGAACCCGGCGATCTCCATTTCCGAAACCGTATGGCCGATATCGTCCAGCTCGCCACCGGGAAAGATATATTTCTGCAAGGCGCGCTGTTCGGGGCGGCTGGAAAATTTTGTCTTCTTGCGCTTGGCCCCGCGCGAAATCGCGTGGTTCATGAACAATCCGCCCTCGTTCAGCAACCCCCGGACGGTCTGGAAATAGGCGGGGATATTGTCCAGCCCGATATGTTCATACATCCCGACAGAGGAAATCTTGTCGAAGGCCCCCTCCATCTCGCGATAATCCTTGAGGTGCAGCGTCACGCGATCGGCGATGCCAAGGCGCTCGACCTTGGCCTGGGCAAAGGCCATCTGCTCCTCCGACAGTGTCACCCCATGGCCGGTCACACCGTAATGCGTGACGGCATGGCAGAGCAATCCACCCCAGCCGCACCCGATATCGAGCAGCGTCTCGCCGGGTTTCAGGCGCAGCTTGCGGCAAATCAGGTCGAGCTTGTTGACCTGTGCCTCCTCCAGCGTGGCCCCCCAATGCGGGAAATGAGCGCAGGAATACTGCATCTCAGGATCGAGAAAGAGCTGATAGAACGCATTGCCGACATCGTAATGGAACTGGATAAAGCGGCGATTATCGCCCTCGCGTCGCCCGGCCCCTTCGGCATCGGTGCCAAAATCGCGGGTGCTGTCGGGATGCGCACCCTTGGCAAAGAAGAACGGCGCGAGACTGCGCATCAAAGGCCCGCGCCGGAGCTTCTTGAACCGTCTGCGATAGGGACGGTCGATGGCCAAAGGCTCGGCAATATCGATCATAGAGCCGCCCTCGATTTCGATATGGCCCTTCGCGTAATGCCGGATCAGCCGGTCAAGGCTGGGGCGATGCAACAGCGAGGCGATCACACCGGGCGCGGCGATCCGAATCGCCAGATCGGGGGTGACGGCCTGCCCCAGCGGCTCGACGGACCCATCCCACAGGCGCAGCGAGAAATGGGCATCCACATCCTCGCGGATCAGGGCCGCAATCCGCCGGGCGGCGCGCAATGTGCGGTCATCCTTCATCGTGTCGGCCTGAAGGGCAGGCCCAGCATCGCCGGTGCGTTATACCGCGCTCCGGCGGCGGAAATGACGACGAGGGCGAGGATTGTGGCCAGATAGGGCGTCATCGCCAGAAACTGCGACGGAATCGACAGGCCCAAGGCATTGCCGTAAAATTGGGACAGGGACGCCGCCGCGAACAGATACGCGCCAAAGATCACGCGGATCGGTCCCCATCCGGCAAAAACCACCAGCGCCAGTGCGATCCAGCCGCGCCCCGCCGTCATGTTCTCGCCCCAGAGCGGCGTATAGGCAAGCGACAGATACGCCCCCGCCAGCCCCGCACAGGCCCCGCCGAACAAGACCGCCGCAAACCGCGATGGCAGGACTTTCAACCCCACCGAATGTGCCGAATCAGCATCATCGCCGATCGCACGCAGTTTTAGCCCCGAGCGGGTGCGGGTGAGATAGAACCAAACCGCAATCGCCAGCGCCAATGCGAGATAGACCATCGCATCGCGCCCCAGGATAATCCGCAGGGCCGGATGATCCGGCAGGCTCTCTGCCGCCAGAAGCGGCGCAAGCGGATCGATGGCATTGCCGACATAGCCCTGTCCGATCAGGCCAGAAACGCCGGTGCCGAAGATCGCCAACGCCAATCCCGTCGCCGCCTGATTTGCCGTAAAGCCCAGCGCAACAAGGGCGAACAGGGCCGCGGCCCCCGCGCCCGCCGCCGCTCCGGCGACGATGCCCAGCGTGCTCGATCCGGTCGAGAGCGCCACGGCGAAGGCCGCCACAGCCCCCAGCAACATCATGCCTTCAACCCCCAGATTCAGCACCCCCGAACGCTCCGCCACCAACTCCCCCGTTGCCGCAAATAGCAGCGGGGTGGCCGCAACGATCATACTGACGAGAAACGCTTCCACCGATCAACCCCCCGCAACACGGCGCAGGCGCAGCCGGTAATGAATCAACGTATCGCAGGCGAGCAGGAAGAACAAAAGCATCCCCTGAAACACGAAGGCGGCATTCTTCGGCAGCTTGAGCAGGATCTGGGCGTTCTCGCCGCCGATATATGTCACCGCCAGCGCCAGCGCCGCGATCAGCGCGCCGATGGGGTTCAGCCGCCCAAGAAACGCGACAATGATCGCCGCAAAGCCGTATCCCGCCGCAATATCGGGCTGAAGCTGCTGGATCGTGGATGTCACCTCCACCGCACCGGCCAACCCGGCCAGACCGCCTGAGACGAGCATCACATAGGTAATCGTCTTCGCCTCCGAAAACCCGGCGAATGCGGCCGCTTTGGGCGCAAGGCCCATCGCCCGAATGCCAAAGCCGCGCCGGGTCCGCGACAGCATCCATGCCAGCGCGAGCGCGGCAACCACCGCAAGGGCCAAGCCCCAATGCAGCCGCGTACCGGGCAACAGCACCGGCATCAGCGCCCCATCGGGAAAGAGCGCGGATTTCGGAAAGCCCCGGCCCTGAGGGTCCGTCCATGGTCCGCGCACCAGCCAATCGAGCAACAGCGCCGCAACATAGGTCAGCATCAGGCTGACGAGAATGACATTCGCCCCCGAAACGACCCGCAGAAACGCCGGAATCCAGCCCCAAAGCATCCCGCCGACAAACCCCGCCGCCAGCGTCAGGGGCAACAGCCAGATCATCGCTGCCCCCTCCGGCGCATGAAGGGCCACGCCCCCGGCAAAGATCGCCCCAAGCGTATACTGCCCCGGCGCACCGATATTGAACACGCCCGCCCGGAAACAGATCGCCAGACCGGAACCGATCAGGGCCAGCGGGATCGCCTTGACCAGAAGTTCAGAGCGATTATAGGCATCGGCAAAGGGCGACAGAAAATAAATCTCCATCGCCTTCACGGGGTCCTTGCCCAGCGCCGCGAACAGCGCAAACCCGGCGATAATCGTCAGCGCGACGGCAATCACCGGCGACAAAATCGCGAGGACCGGCGAGGGGGAAACGCGGCGCTCCAGCATCGGTCAGGATACCTCCGCAACGGCAGCGCCGCCCATCAGAAGCCCCAGCTTCTCCGCCGTGACCGCCGACATGACCTGCGGTTCGGACAGGCGACCCCGGTGCAGCACGGCAACACGGTCGCAGAGGGCGAAAATCTCGTCGAGGTCCTGACTGATGACCACGATGGCCGCCCCTTTGGCCGCCAGTTCCATCAATGCCTTGTGAATTACGGTCGCCGCACCCGCATCGACCCCCCATGTCGGCTGCTCCACGATCAGGACCGATGGCTCGCGCAGGATCTCTCGCCCGATCACAAACTTTTGGAGATTGCCCCCCGACAGGGCGGCGGCAAACGGGTCTTTGCCCTCGGCGCGCACATCGAAGGCGTCGCGCAGCATCGCCACCGCCCCCCGGCGCAGGCCGGTCGCATGATGGGTGAGACGGAAATTCTCGGACAAGCGCATATCGCCGATCGCGGCATGGCCGACCCGGCGTTCAGGAGCAAAGGCCATGCCCGCCCGGCGGCGGCGCAGAGGATCAAGCGCCCCGACCGCCCGGCCATTGATGCGGATGGCGCCGGGCCGCCGGGCCGGGCGCTCGCCGCTGAGGGCCGCGAACAACTCGGATTGACCCTCGCCCGCGACCCCCGCAATGCCGAAAATCTCGCCCCGGCGCGCGGCAAAGGTGATCCCGTCCAGCGACACGCCCCCCCCGGAGACCACGCGCAAATCGTCGACCTCCAACAGCGCCTTGCCGATCAGCGATGCCTGTTTGCGCGGGCGCTCGACCGTCGATCCGATCATCATTTCCGCCAGAGAGGCCACGGTCTCCTCACGCGGGTTACAGGTCGCGACGACCTTGCCCCGGCGCATCACCGTCGCGCTTTGGCACAGGGCACGCACATCGTCGAGCCGGTGCGAAATGTAGAGAATCGCGCAGCCCTCTTCCGCCAGCCGATCCAGCACGACAAACAGCGCCTGCGCCTCCTGCGGCGTCAGAACCGATGTCGGCTCATCCATAATCAGGAGGCGCGGGTCCTGAAGCAGACACCGGATGATCTCGACGCGCTGACGCTCCCCCGCCGACAGGCTGGCAAGGCGTCGATCCGGCTCGATCCCAAGGCCATATTCCTCGCCGATCCGGCGCACATCCCGGCGGATGTCTCTCAGGCTGCGCCCCGGCAGAACGACGGCGAGATTCTCGGCCACGCTCAAGGCTTCGAAGGTCGAAAAATGCTGAAAGACCATGCCGATACCCCGGCTCCGCGCCGCCGAGGGACTGTCGATCCGCACGGGATGGCCATCGAGGCGGATCGTTCCGGTATCGGGTTGCAGAACACCGTAGATCATCTTCACGAGCGTCGATTTCCCGGCCCCGTTCTCGCCAAGCAACGCATGTTTTTCGCCGGGAGACAGGGTCAGGGATACATCCTCCACCGCCCGCACTGCCCCAAACGCCTTGGACAGACCCGTCAGAACCAGCAGCGGAGCCGTATCCTCTGGCGCAGCGATTGGATCACCGGCGACCTGCGCCTGCATCGCGGGCAGCGGGGCCACCGTCGCCGTCTCTCTCAGGGCCGCCACCGGCTCAACCGGCAACACGGCAGGGGCGACGGGCGCGGCAGGGGCGATCGGAGCCGCGTTGGCGATCTGCTCGGACGAGGCTTCGCGCACGGGCGGGGCTTCGCGCACGGGTGGACGCGCACGCGGGGGCCGCAGCGATGTCAATCGCTTGGCATCGGGCGGGCGGAACCGCCCGACATCGCTCATGGAAACGAAGACACGATCCGGCTTTCGGGCCTTGGGTCCATAGCGCGCCGAAACCGGATGCACCGGCTTGGGGATATGGGGCACCGGCACAATGCTGGGGGGCCTTTTCCCGGCATGGGATGAATAGGAGACGGTGATGTCGATATTCTGTCGATCGACCTCCACGATAACGCGTCTCCTGTTCAGCATACCCGCCGGTCAGCGCACCCGGCAGTCAGAGACATGACCGGGGCAGAAGGACGAGTCAACTGTCGCGGATCGGAGCCTGCGCCATCGTCTCGAACGGGCCGATGGTGGTGGATGCGCGGGCCGGGGGCAGCGCGTCTTTTGTGGCCGGGTCAAACAAGGTCGCCAGAACGGAGGGCGAGGGCACCATATCGCATCCGAGAGCTTCCGGTTCGGCCTCTGCCCCGCGCCGCGAGAAGAGCTTTTCTAAAATCGATACCATCCGCCCCATGCCCCCATACTCTGCGTCCCTCCAACCAAAGTTATGCTAGAGGTTGTTCATGTCCAGTTAGAAAACGGGCGGGGTTGCAGGTTTTTTCATCTGCACACACCGCATCGCCCAACTGCCCTTCAATCAACAGCAATTCTGGGGCCAAAGGGTAACAATACCGCTTATTTGACCAGACCACATTGCGTCACGATCCCGTCAAGGCGTTGGTCGGTGGCCTCAATCGGCACCGAATCCATTTCCTGTTCTGCATATGCGTATCCATAGGCCCGTGCGGGACCACGGGCGCGCAATCCTTCAAGCGTGCGGTCATAGAACCCGCCACCATAGCCAAGCCGCCAGAATGCGCGGTCATAGGCGAGCATCGGCGCGATCAGCACGCTCGGCACCACCTCCCGCGCATCGACGGGAATCTCGGCCCCGAAAGCCCCTTTTTCCATGGGTGTATCCGGCGTCCAGACTCGAAAGACCAGCGGCTGTGCCTCCCCCACGATAACCGGAACGCACAGGCGCGTTCCCTGCGCGTGCAATGCGATCATCAGAGGCGTCGGATCAAGTTCGCTGAAAATAGGGCGATACCCGGATACGATGTCATCCGGGGCCAGCGTCACGGCATCCAAAAACACCGCCATCGCCGCCTGTGCCGCATCGGGATGGGCCGCACGCGCCGCTTTCCGGCGGGCCTTGGCCGCTTTGCGCGCGGCATCCTTTGTATCGAAAAGGGTCATGAGTGGCGGAGCCGTTTCAACCGTTGGAACACAAGATCCCCGTTAGCCTGGTAAACCAGGTGGGCACCGCATATCCCAGACCACGGTCCGGGGCAGGGGCAGTTCCCGCAGAGATATTTATGGCTGATGGGTTCTGTTTCCTGACGCATTGCACAGCGCCCGCCGCCGATCAACATAGGCCACCATAGCCCGGATTACCAGTATCACGTCAGGGCACCGACGATCATCGCCAGCGCGGCCCCGATGCTCAGATGAATGCGAAGCCGCCTGAACCACGGGGGCAGATTGCCGCCCATGTCATAAAACAGCGCCGCCCCAAAACCGACCGCCAGCACCCAGAACGCCTCTGGTCCCAGCCACAGGATCGCACCCCATCCCGCCAGTGACAGGACGACCGAGACGATCATGGCCCCGCCCGCCTGGGGGTTATCGAGCGAACGCCCCCAGATGATTCCCCCCAGAAACGACAGGATAATCGCCCCATAGGAGAGCAGGGACAACCGCGCGAGTGGCGCAGAGATAAAGCCCGTCAGCAGCGGATCGAGCGCCAGAAAAACGAACGGGATCAGACCCGCATAGCCGAGAATCTGGGCAATCCATGCGGTTTTCATGGCGCGTTACGCTTCTTCGGGATAGGTGGGATAGAGACCCTGCACCCGCGCAAGTTGCTGCACGAGCGCCAGCACGCTGTCAAGGGCGGGGGTCGGCACCTCGACGATGCGCCCCATCTCCTGCACCGCCGTCACCAGCGCGTCGATCTCCATCGGCTTGCCCGCTTCGAGGTCCTGCAGCATCGAGGTGCGATGCGCGCCGACCTTGGCCGCGCCATTGATCCGCCGCTCCACATCGACCCGGAAACTTGAGCCGAGCTTTTCAGCGATCTGCTGCCCTTCGAGCATCATCGATTTCGCCAGCGCCCGGCTGCCCGGATCGGTCGCCACGATGTCGAGAGTCGCGCGGGTCAGGGCGGAGATCGGATTAAAGCACAGGTTCCCCCACAGTTTGAGCCATAATTCCGAGCGAATATCGTCGAGCACGGGGGCCTTGAAACCGCCCTCCTCCAGCATTCCGGCGATTTTCGTGATCCGGTCCGTCGTCTCGCCAGATGGCTCACCCAGCGCAAACTTGTCGCCGTAGACATGCTGAATCACCCCCGGCTCCGAAATCTCGGTGGCCGGATAGACGCTGCACCCGATGGCCCGCTCGGGACCGACGAGAGACCATTGCCGGTCGCCCCGGTCGACGGCATCGAGATGACGGCCCTCATACTCGCCGCCGATCTTGTGAAAATACCACCACGGCACCCCGTTCTGACAGGTCACCACCGCCGTATCCGGCCCCAGAAGCGGCTGGATATGCTCGGCGGAGGCCCAGGATTGATGCGCCTTGAGACAGTTGAACACCACATCCTGCGGTCCCAGATCGGCGGGATCGCTGGACGCCGCCATCTGGGCGACATGCTCCTCCCCGTCACGAATCAGCTTCAGCCCCTTCGTGCGGATCGCTTCCAGATGCGGCCCCCGCGCGATGATCGACAATTCGGCACCTTCGGCACGGGATAGTCCCGCCGCCAGAAATCCTCCGATGGCGCCTGCGCCGTAGATACAGATTTTCATGTCGTCATGCCTCGGCAGGGGAGCCGCCACGTATCTTGCGCACGGCCCAGATAATGATGGGAAGCACGATCAGAATAACCGCGATCCAAGTGGTCACCGGAGCGATCCACCATTCCTGTCCCTTACCATCACGATCAAAGAAAGGATTCCAGAAAATTGCGAAATTGCCATCGGAAAGCAGCAGCGATTGACGCATCTTTTCTTCCGCCGTCGTCCCCAGCACCACGGCGAGAACCGCCGGAGCAAGCGGATAATCGAGAATCCGCAGCATATAGGCCCCGAACCCAAACAACACCATCAGCCAGACATCGTACATATTGTCATAGGCGGCATAGGTGCCGATGATCGACAGGACGAAGATCACAGGCGCAAGAATGGTAAAGGGCATCCGCAGCACCGCGAGGAACAACGGAATAAACGCCAGATTGACCAGCACGGCCACGATATTCGAGATGTAGAACGACCCGATCAGTGGCCAGACGAATTCCGGCCGATCCTCGAACAATCTCGGCCCCGGCTCCAACCCCCAGATCACCATCCCCGCCAGCAGAACGGCGGTCGTGGGCGAGCCGGGAATGCCCAGCGTCATCATCGGCAGCATCGCCCCCGTCGAGGCGGAGTTATTCGCCGCCTCAGGCGCGGCCACACCGTCCGGGTTGCCCTCGCCATAGCTTTTGGGATTGCGCGAGGTCATCTTGGACACGCCATAGGACATCAACGATCCGGGCGTGGCCCCCGCCGCGGGCAGGATACCGACGAAAAAGCCCAGCAGCGAGCCGATCATCGTGCCTTTCCACGCGTCCTTCATGCCGACGATGCCCGCCATGATACGGCGGAAACTGATCGTCGTCTCGGTCATCGTGACCTTGTAGCGGCTGGCATTGATCGTCCAGATCATCTCGCCGATGCCATAGACCCCGATGGCCAGCACCAGAAACTGAATGCCCCGGCTGAACCAGCTGACCGAATCGAAGAACGGCACAGCCTCAGTACCGGCCCCGAAGGTTTCCAGCACAGCCGTTTGCTCGCGCTCGTTCATGAAGATCAGGCGCGGCTCGCCCGAAATGGTGTCGAAGCCGACCGTGGCCAGCAACAGGCCGAAAAAGATCGAGAACATCGTCTTGGGAATGTCATCCCCGCCCAGCCCGATAAAGGTCGCAAAGGCCAGCAGCATCAGCGCGAAAATCTCTGGATTGCCGAAATCCAGCGCCACCGAGGACAGGATGGGCGCAAACCCGGTGAAGAACAGCGTCGCCACCGTTCCCCCGATAAAGGACGCCACGGCGGCGGTGACCAATGCGCGGTCGGCATTGCCCTGCAAAGCCATGGGTCGCCCGTCAAAAGTGGTCGCCACAGCGGTCGATGCGCCGGGTATCCCCAGCGTAATCGATGAAATCGCGCCCCCATACATCGCGCCGTAATAGATCGCGGCCAAAAAGATCATCGGCGCGGCGGGGTCCGAAGTCGCCTCGTTGATCACGAAGGTAAAGGGCAGCAGGATCGCCACCCCGTTGACCGAGCCAAGACCCGGCAAGGCCCCGACAAACAATCCGACGATCACGCCGATAACCGCCAGCGCGAGGTTATGCGGCTGTACCGCAATCCACAGACCGTCCATCAATGCGGAAACGATTTCCATCTATGGTTCCTCCTAATGCCGGGCCGAGCGCGCAATGACGGCCAGAATGGCCCCCGAAACGGCAAAGCACAGCACGATGACCAAGAGCGATTGATCCCGGAAGAACGTCCCCACCGGGTTATAAAACGTATCCTCGATCCACCGCGTGCCCTTGGGTTGCACCTTGGTCATCACGATGTCGAAGAACAGATACAGCCAGAAGGGCACCACAAGACAGGTGGCGACCGACAGGGACAGCGGATGCCGCCCAAGGATCTGCATGTAATAGAAGATAAAGACCGCAATCGCCGCATACATGCTGATGAGATCGATCAGGATCAAAAACCCGATCAGCCCTCCCCCCACGAGCAACAGCATCTTTTTCGCATAGCCATCCATGAACGGCTCGTCCGATTGGGATGGCGGCGATGTGCGGCGGATGGTGTTGATGATGATCCAGATACAGGACACCAGCATACCAAGCGCGAGATAGAACGGCCAAAAGCCCTTGCCCGGCCCCGATCCATCGATATTGATACCGGTATTCGCCCAATGGACGTATTCCGTGTCCCATTCCGGCCCCTCGCCCGCCTTCCACATCAGGTAGACGGAGAGCAGCCCCAGAATGATGGCGGTGATGAATTCCGCACGTCGCATGAATTACCTCGTTCAGGTAAGAACGCCCCGTGCCCCGGCCAAAAACCGGGACCTCGACGGTCATCGAAGGTCGGTAGGATGCCCCGGCACCGGGCCGGGGCAAAGCGCATCGCAGAAAGCGCGTTTACTTGATCGCGCCGGATGCCTTGAGAATCTTCTCGTGATTCTCGATCTGGACACCCCAGTATTCGCTCAGTTCTTCACCGCTCATGAGATCACCCATCAGCGACTTGTCGTTCTTGTATTTCTGCCAAGCATCCGATTCGTAGACCTTGGTGAAGAGAGCGGTGTAATACGCCTGTGCCTCGTCGGACATGCCGGGAGCACCGACGACCGAACGCTGCATGAAATAGGCGAAATCGTCGCCATCGCTGACCTCGTTATGGGTCGGCGTGTCCGGGAACATGGGCAGACGCTCGTTCGTGAAGGCCACGATCGGCACCACATCACCCGATTCATAGAAGCCGAGCGCTTCGGAAGGGTTGTTGACCGAAGACTGGATCTGCTTACCCGCGAGATCCTTCGCCACCGCGCCACCGCCTTTATAGGGGATGTACTTGATGTCGAGACCATAGGCTTCATTCAGGTGATCGGTGATGATGTTGTCTTCCGAGTTTTTCCCGGTGCCGCCCATCACCCATTTGTTGCCGCGCTTTTTCACTTCGGCAATGAATTCGTCGAGGGTGGTGATGCCCTCATCCTTGTGGACCCAGAGCACGAAGGTGTCTTCGGCCATGCGCGCGACGGGGGCAAAGGCCATGTTGTCGACCTTCAGGCCCGGCTGACGCAGGGGCGTGGTGTAGAACGAGTTGAGCGTGACCATGATCGAATGGTCGGGGTCGTTAACACCGTTCATATAGGTCAGCGCCTCGGCGCCCGAACCGCCCGATTTATTGGTGGGAACGAGAGGCTGCCCAGCCAGATCGTTTTGCTCCACGATGGATTGCATCAGGCGCGCCATCTTGTCGGCGCCGCCGCCCTTGCCCGCCATGATGACGAAGTCGATGGGCTTCGATGGCTCGAAAGCCGATGCGGCAGTCGCGGTAAGCGCCATGCCAAGCGCCGCAGCGCCAAGGGTCAGTGTCTTGAGAAGTCGCATATTTCTCTTCCTCCGGTTTTAGCCCGTTTCGGGGCATGATGCGATGCCGCTTTTTTTATGCAGCTTGTCGCCATTCGTATCAGCGTGTCCTACGCAACCTCACTCTCGCGCATGGGCGCGACTCGCGCAATATAGTTTCACCAAACGACATCAGCGGGCATCAATGCACCATCACGACCGGCAAGGTTGCATGATCGACCACCGCCTGCGTGTTTCCGCCGAATACCGTCTCCCGCTCGTGACTGTCGCCATACGCGCCCATCACCAGCATATCCGCGCCAGCCTTCTCGGATTCTTCCAACAGGTCGGTCCCGACGGAACTGCGCACCGAAAAGCGGACCAGCCGCACCTCGACCCCGCGCAAGGACAGCGTCGTGACAAGGTCTTCCGCCGTTGCGCCGTGGATTTCCTCGCCCGCCGTCAGAACCGTGACCTCCCGCGCCGCCTCGATCAGCGGCATCGACAGCGCAAGCGCCCGGCTGGCCTCCATCGATCCGTTCCAACCGATCGCGATTCGCTCGCCCAGCGTTTCGGGCATGGTTTCGCGCGGAGGGCACATCAGGACCGGGCGTCCACTGGCAAACAGCGCCGATCTCAGAGTATTCGCCCCAAGGTTACGGTCCCGATCCGGCTTTGGCACCATGATGAGATCGGCCAGCCGTCCGTGATGTTTGAGAACGTCGATCTGGCGACCGGCGGCCTCCTGCCACGATGCCGATGCACTGCCCGATCCGGGGGCACCATGCACCAGACCCATCTGAGCGATCAAAGACAGGAACTCCGCATAGAGCGCCTGTTCCTCCTCATCCGCAAGCTTGCCAGCGGATGCCTTGATCTGCTCGCGCAGGAAGCCCGGCACCGGCACACCATAGGGCAGCAAATCGGCAGGGCGCGGGCGGCAATGCAACACCGTCACATGGGCCGCGAACCGCTTGGCGAGAACGGCGGCATGGGCAAGGACATTATTGCCCTTGCCATCGCCGCGCACCGGAAGCGTGATACTGCGAATTGTCATGGCTGGCCCCCTTGCATACGCAGCCCGTCACTCGGCCCAAGGCCCCGCAGGGCAGCAACCTGCTCCACGACCCCCCGGCAAAGGCTTGGGGCCACACCACAAAAGAGACCAGCCCACATCAGAACAGCCCCTGCACGTTGCCGTCGTCATCGAGCATGATGCTCTCCGCCGAGGGCACGCGCGGCAGGCCGGGCATGGTCATGATCTCGCCACAGATCGCGACGACGAAGCCCGCCCCCGCCGACAGCCGCACTTCACGCACGGGGATGTCGAACCCGGTCGGCGCGCCGCGCTGGTTCGGATCGGTCGAGAAGCTGTACTGCGTCTTGGCCATGCATACCGGCAGGGCGCCGTATCCCTGATCTTCCCAGGTCTTGAGCTGATCGCGGATTTTCTTGTCCATAACGACGGAATCGGCGCGGTAGATGCCGGTGGCAATCGCCTCGATTTTCTCGGCCAGACCCATATCGTCGGGGTAGAGCGGCTGATACGCCGCCTTGCCGCCATCGATGATCTCGACGACCTTATTCGCCAGATCCTCGGTGCCCGCACCGCCATTCGCCCAATGCTTGCAAAGGACGGCTTCGGTGCCCATCGTGGCCACGAAATCCTTGACCGCCTGCACTTCGGCATCGCTGTCGCCGTTGAAATGGTTGATCGCCACCACCGCCGGAACACCGAATTTCTGGATATTCTCGATGTGGCGGCCAAGGTTGGCACAGCCCGATTTGACCGCATCGACATTCTCGTTTCCGAGATCGCCCTTGGCCACGCCGCCATTCATCTTCATCGCCCGCACGGTGGCGACGATGACGACGGCTTTTGGTTTCAGGCCCGCCTTGCGGCATTTGATATTCAGGAACTTCTCGGCCCCCAGATCGGCCCCGAAGCCCGCTTCGGTCACAACGTAATCGCACAGCTTCAGCGCGGTCTTCGTCGCCACGACCGAGTTACAGCCATGGGCGATATTGGCGAAGGGACCGCCATGGACGAAGGCAGGGTTGTTCTCCAGCGTCTGCACGAGGTTCGGCTGCATCGCATCCTTGAGCAGCACGGTCATCGCGCCATCGGCCTTGATATCGCGGCAGAAGACGGGGCTGCGGTCGCGGCGATAGGCGACGATCATGTCGCCGAGGCGCTTTTGCAGATCATCGAGATCGTTCGCGAGGCACAGGATCGCCATGACTTCCGACGCGACCGTGATGTCAAAGCCCGTCTCGCGGGGAAAGCCATTGGCCACGCCCCCAAGCGATGCCGTAATCTGGCGCAGCGCGCGGTCGTTCATATCCAGCACACGCCGCCAGACGACCCGGCGCACGTCGATTTCCTGTTCATTGCCCCAATAGACATGGTTGTCGAGCATCGCGGAGCACAGGTTATGCGCGCTGGTAATGGCATGAAAATCGCCCGTGAAATGGAGGTTCATCTCCTCCATCGGCACGACCTGCGCATAGCCACCGCCTGCCGCGCCGCCCTTCATGCCAAAGTTTGGCCCAAGCGATGCCTCACGGATGCAGACCATCGCCTTTTTGCCGATCTTGTTCAGCCCATCGCCCAGACCAACGGTCGTCGTGGTCTTGCCCTCGCCCGCCGGGGTGGGGTTGATGGCGGTGACGAGGATCAGATTGCCATCGGCATCATTCGCCTTCGACTTGATGAACTCGGCGGAGACCTTCGCCTTATCATGGCCATAGGGCAGCAGATCGTCAGACCCGATGCCGATCTTCGCACCGATCTCCTGAATGGGTTTTTTATTGGCCTTGCGGGCGATTTCAATATCGGACATTCCAGCTTCCCTTGTCGCGCTTTCGCGCTTTGACTTGTTTCACGTTCCCAGGACGGCCCCGGCTTCAATTCCGGCAGACACTGCCCACTCTCCGGCAGGCTGCTTATCCGCGCCTTTCGGTCGCACCCTTTTGAGCAGGATACGGCCCCCGACGCACTGCACGGTCACGCCGTCTTCTGTCACGGAAACGACCTTGCCGGATACACCGTCACCGGAAATCCGCGCGCAGTCGAAGATTCCAACCTCCGCCCCGCCCAGCGTCGTCCACGCACCGGGGGCGGGGTTCGTACCCCGGATCAGATCGTAGACCTGTTTGACGGGCTTGTGCCAGTCGATCCGCGCGTGATTCTTGTTGCAGCGCCGCTCATAGGTCGCCTGCGCTTCATCCGGCACGATGCGGGGCGGGTTGCCACCGCGAAAGGCATCGACCACCTGCGGCACCGAGTCGATGGCCGCCGGGTAGATCTTTTTGAAATACAGATTGATGACCGTGTCATCCGGGTCGATAGGGCATTCCCACTGCATCAGGCTGTCGCCCTCATCCAGCCCATCGGAGGGATAGAACCACGAGAACCCGGACTTATCCGACCCCATGATGATCGGCCAGTTCACCGCCGACGGCCCCCGGTGCAGGGGCAAGAGCGAGGGGTGAAAACAGATCGAGCCATGCTTGGGCGTATCCCGCGCCGCCTCGGGCACGAAGACATTGACGAAGGCCATGACCATCAGGTCCGCGTCATGCGCGGCGAGCGTCGCCAAGGTCTCGGTATCGTTGAAATTGGCGGGTTGATGCACGGGAATGCCCTGCTCCTCCGCAAATACCTTGATCGGATCGGCGGGTTTGCCCTCGCGGTCGGGTTCGCAATAGACCGCGACGACCTGATCCCGGTCATCCTCCAGTATCTTCGCCAGTGCATCCTTGCCGAAAGCCTGTTGGCCCATGACGATGATTTTCATCCAAAATCCCCCGGTTTCAGCCCCGTGAAGGCGATAGTTCAAAAAAACCGTCCCTATCCAGAACGACACGTCCTTCACATACGCCCCCCGATCCCCCGTGCCCTGATCTTGGGCGCGATCTTCCTCGACGAAGACCTATCCGGGGTTTCTGAGCGGTTATCCCATGGCTATTCTGCCGCTTGCTTTTTCACATTGCCCACGGCCCCGGTATCCACGATCCGGGCCACCTCCTCATCCGAATAGCCCAGTACCGAGCGCAGAATTTCTTCCGTATGCTCGCCCAGCAGCGGCGAGCGTTCCACCTCGACCGGGCTTTCGCTCAGCTTGATCGGACAGCCCACCGAGATGTAGCGGCCCCGCTCCGGGTGGTCGCATTCGACGATGGTGCCGGTCGCGCGCAGGCCCTCGTCCGCGGCGATTTCCTTCATCGACAGGATCGGCCCGACGGGGATATTCAGCGGATTACAGATATCCATGACCTCGAATTTGGTCTTGGTCATCGTCCATTCCTCGATCCGCGCGAAGATGGCATCCAGCTTGTCGAGCCGTTCGGGTGGGGTGGCATAGCCTTCGGCATCCTTCCAGCCCGGCTCGCCGATCACGTCGCAGACATTCTTCCACACGGCGGCTTGGGTGATGAAGTAGGTATAGGCGTTCGGGTCCGTTTCCCAGCCTTTGCATTTCAGGATACGCCCCGGCTGACCGCCCCCCGAATCGTTGCCCGCGCGGGGCGTCGCATCGCCAAAGGGAATGCCCGCGCCGTATTGCGAGTATTCCTTCAGCGGGCCGTGATCGAGGCGTTGCTGATCGCGCAGTTTCACGCGGGCGAGATTCAAAACCCCGTCCTGCATCGCGGCGAGCACCTTCTGGCCCTTGCCGGTTTTTTCGCGCTGGAACAACGCGGTAACGATCCCAAGCGCGAGATGCAGGCCCGTGCCGCTATCGCCGATCTGGGCGCCGGTCACCAAAGGCGGGCCATCGAGAAATCCGGTCGTCGAGGCCGAACCGCCCGCGCATTGGGCGACATTCTCATAGACCTTGCAATCCTCGTATTTGCCGGGGCCAAAGCCCTTGACCGAGGCCATGATCATGCGCGGGTTGATCTTCTGGATCGCATCCCAGCCAAACCCCATCCGGTCGAGCGCGCCGGGGGCGAAATTCTCGACCAGGACATCGCATTCCTGCACGAGACGGGTCAGCACTTCCTTGCCCGTCTCGTCCTTCGAGTTCAACTCGATCGACCGCTTGTTGTGGTTGAGCATCGTGAAATACAGACTGTCGGCATCCGGCACATCCTGCAACTGCTTGCGGGTCGCGTCGCCCACGCCGGGGCGCTCGACCTTGATCACATCCGCCCCAAACCATGCCAGCAATTGCGTGCAGGTCGGCCCGGACTGGACATGGGTAAAATCGAGGATTTTGACGCCTTCGAGTGCTTTCATAATCTTTTTTCCGTTCCGGATCGTTATTTCTGTGCCTGAGCCTGCGGATATCGCGCCTGCGCCACCACCGATTGCGGGTTGAGATTGCCGATATTGCCGCTTTCCTTACCCGCCGCCGGATCGATGGCGGCATTGATCAGGGTCGGCTTGCCGCTGGCCAGCGCTTCTTCGACCGCCTGTTTCAGTTCGTCAGGGGTCTTGACCCAGACTCCGACGCCGCCGAACGCTTCCATCATCATGTCATAGCGGGCATCGTTCACGAAAACGGTCGTCGCGGGATCGTCGCCTCCACCCCAGTTCTCGCCATCGCCGCGATAGATGCCGTTATTGTTGAAGACGACGATACAGACCGGCAGGTTATACCGGCAGATCGTCTCAACCTCCATGCCGCAGAACCCGAAAGCGCTGTCCCCCTCGACCGCCAGAACCTGCTTGCCGGTTTCGATGGAGGCCGCAATCGCCGCGCCCATGCCAATGCCCATCACGCCCCATGTTCCCACATCGATGCGGTGGCGAGGCTTATGCACATTGATGATCGAGCGGGCCAGATCGAGGGTATTCGCGCCCTCATTCACCAAAATCGTATCGGGCCGGTCGTTGATCGCCTGTTTCAGAACGCCCAGCGCCGAGTGATAATCCATCGGGTGGTTGTTGTTTTGCAGGCGGGTCGACATCTTCTGCATATTGGCTTCGGCCTTGGTATGGACCTGATCGAGCCAGTCTTTCGGCGGAGCGATGCCTTCGCCGTCCATCGCCTCCAGCAGCGCCGTGGTGCAGGAGCCGACATCCCCGACCAGCGGCGCGGCGATCTCGACATTCGAGTCCATCTCCTCCGGCTCGATATCCATCTGCACGAAGCGCTTGCCCCCCGGCTCGCCCCATTGCTTGCCCTTGCCGTGGGAGAGCAGCCAGTTGATGCGCGCCCCCATCATGATGACGACATCCGATTCCTTCAGCACCAGCGACCGTGCGGCAGAGGCACATTGAGGATGCGTATCGGGCAGGATGCCCTTTGCCATCGACATGGGCAGGAAGGGATAGCCGGATTTCTCGACAAGCTGTTTGATGACCTCGTCCGATTGATCGTAGGCCGCGCCTTTACCGATCACGATCAAGGGGCGTTTCGCATCCTTCATCACGCTGATGGCCCGCGCGACCGATTCTTCGGAGGGGCGCATGCGCGGGGCCGGGTCGATCACTTTCACGAGCGTCTTCTGCCCCTCGACCGCATCCATCACCTGCCCCAGCATCGCGCCGGGAATATCGAGATAGACGCCACCGGGGCGGCCACTGACCGCCGAGCGAATCGCCCGTGCGACCGCGATGCCGATATCTTGGGCATAGGTCAGACGATAGGCCGCCTTACAGAAGGGCCGCGCGATGGCGAGCTGATCCATCTCCTCGTAATCGCCCTGAGCCAGATCAACGATCTCGCGCTCGGACGAGCCGGAAATCAGGATCATCGGCCAGCAATTCGTGGTCGCATTCGCCACCGCCGTCAGGCCGTTCAGGAAGCCCGGCGCCGAGACGGTCATGCACACTCCCGGCATCTTGGTCAGGAACCCCGCGACCGATGCCGCATAGCCCGCATGCTGTTCATGGCGGAACGAGATGACCCGCATTCCCTGTGCCTGTGCATAGCGGCCCAGATCGGTGATCGGGATACCGGGGACGTTATAGATCGTCTCGATCCCGTTGAGTTTCAGGGCGTCGATCAACAGGTGAAACCCGTCCGTCTGTTCGCCCTCGGTTGTGTTATCCTGTGTATGTGCAGTCGCCGACATCATCGTCTCCCTGGTGCCGCCTCAATGGGCCGCTTTTTTCTGTTTTATAATGTCCAGATCGGCCCACGTATCGCGCACATGGTCATGAAGGCGCATCGTGTGCTCGCGAACTTCCCGTTCGGCCCTGATCGGATCGCGCGCCTCCAGCGCTTCGATAATGCCGATATGCTCCACGACCGACCGCTCGGACCGATTCTCCTCCGACATCGCCTTGCGGCGCACGGCGCGCATATGCAGGAACAGGCCATCGGTGATCGTCTTGAACATCGCGCAATGCGACAGTTCCAGAATACGTTGGTGAAAGGCGATATTCGCCTCGGAATATTCCTCGATATGCGCCCCGGCGCCATCGCGGCTGAAACGCTCCGCCAGCGACCGCAGCGACGAGATTTCGGCATCGGAGGCGCGCTCGGTTGCCAGCCGCGCAGCCATGCTTTCCAGCGCCGCCCAGACGGTGATCATTTCCATGATTTCGGTCAGGGATTTGCGCAGCACAAAGACACCCTTGCGCGCGCGCACCTCGACAAACCCGTCCTGTTCCAGCCGGACAAGAGCCTCGCGCACCGGGGTTCGCGAAATCTTGAGGGCATCGGCCAGCGCACGCTCATCCAATCGCAGGTCCGTCGCGGGGTCATAGACATTCATGTCGAGAATCGCCTCGCGCAGAACGCTGTAGATATGATCCCCAAGGCTGAAATTCCCATCAACCGGGCGAAGATTGAGTGTACTGGTCATGAAGCGGTGCTTGCTCTACATATCGACTCAAATTCTGTGGTATACCATACGCCACTGACGATCCCCGTCAACGCCCTTTCCAATGTCGACCGGAGCGCATCGATGTATCTGCATGAAGCCCAGGCCAAGGACATCCTCGCCCGCTATGGCATTCCCCTGCCCGAAGGCATGATCGCGCGATCCTCCGACGAGGCGGCCGCCCATGCCACAGCGCTGGGGGGGGCGGTGGCGGTCAAAGCCTTGATTCATGCGGGCGGGCGGGGGCTTGCGGGGGGTGTGCGGTTTGCCCAGACACCGGATGAAGCGGCCCTGTGCGCCGACGATATGCTCGGCGGCACGCTGGTCACGGCCCAGACCCGGCGCAAGGGCGAGACGGTGCATGAGATCTATATCGAGCAGGCTCTCGACTTTTCACGTTCGCTTTACCTGTCGCTCATCGTGGATCAGCGTCGCGCCGTGCCCACATTGATCGCCGCCGCCGAGGGCGGTACGGCCTTCGAACAAAACGCGATGGACGCCCCGGCCATGGTCCAGAAATATCCGCTGGGGGCCGATGGGGGCCACAACCCCGCCGCTCTGGCCGCTTTTCTGGATATGCTCGGCGTGCCAGACAGCCATTCGGCAGCGGTGCTGGGGGTCGTCGAAGCGATGATCGCCGCATTCATGGAAAACGATGCCACCCTGATCGAGATCAACCCGCTGGCCTTGGTCGAAGGCGGCGGCGCGGTTGCCATCGACGCCAAAATCGTCCTCGACGGCAATTCGCTGTTCCGGCACCCTGCCCTTGCCGCCCTGCGCGATACAGCCCGCAGCGACGAGGCCGAGGTTCTGGCGCAGGCGAACGAAATCAATTTCGTGCGCATGGACGGGGAAATCGGCCTTGTCGTCAACGGGGCCGGGTTGGGGCTGGCCACCCATGATATGGTGATCGAAGAAGGGGGTCGCCCGGCAAACTTCATGGATATTCGCACCATGGCCACCGCCGAACAGATCGCCACGGGCATCGGCCTTTTGCTGGACGATCCGAAGGTTCGCGTCCTGCTGATCAATGTGCATGGGGGGGGCATGACCACCTGCGACCGGATCAGCGACGCCCTCGCCCTCGCCACCGAAGCGCATGACCGCACCGTGCCCGTGATCTTTCGCGTTGCGGGCCAGAATGCCGCGCAGGCCCGCGAGGCCGCTCAGGCGCTGCCGCTGCCCTGCACGATTCCGGATGACATGACCGAAGCCGTGCGACTCGCCGTATCGGAGGCATTGCAATGACCGCCCTGATCTCTTCCGACGCCCGCATTCTGGTACAGGGCCTGACCGGCAATGCAGGCACATTCTATACGCGCCTCGCGATGGCCTATGGCACGGGCGACACCGGCGGCTATGTCGCGGGCGTGACTCCCGGCAAAGGCGGCATCGACCATCTGGGTCTGCCGGTCTTCGATACCGTGCGCGAGGCGACCCAAGCGACCCGGCCCGATGCCAGCGTCATCATGGCCCCCGCCCCCGTCGCCGCCGACGCGATGCTGGAGGCGATCGAGGCAGGCATTCCAACGGTGGTCTGTGTCACCGAACGCGTGCCCGTTCTCGACATGGTGCGCGTGCGCGACGCCCTGCGCGACAGCGACACCGCGCTGGTGGGACCGAATTCGCAAGGCATCCTCGTCCCCGGCGCACGCAAACTGGGCGTGATGTCCACCGCCGACGCCATACCGGGTGGCATCGGCATCGCCGCGCGATCCGCTTCCCTGACCAGTGAAGTCGTCGCCCGGCTCAGCGCGGCGGGGCTGGGCCAATCCACCACGATCGGCATCGGCGGCGATCCGATCCATGGCATCGGCTTCGCCCATTGCCTCGCCCTGTTCCGCGACGATCCGGGCACCGAGGCCGTTGTCCTGATCGGCGAACTGGGCGGTGTCGAGGAGGAGGAGGCCGCCGATTTCCTTGCCGCCGAACCCTATGGCAAGCCCGTCATCGCCCTGCTCGTCGGTCGCCACGCGCCGGAAGACCGCCGGATGGGCCATGCGGGTACTGTCTCGGTTCTGGGGTCCGGCTCCATCGCGCAAAAGACCGCTCTGCTGGAGTTGGCGGGGGTCCGCATGGCGGCCACCCCCGACGATGTGGTCCGGGCGCTGGCATCATAAACACGTTATTTACCCTTGCCCCCGGCGCGCGCATCGGGAAAAACGCGAAGAGCGTGAACGGCTAGGGGATATGATCATGAGCAGCTACAGCATCGTCTATGACCGCTGGAGAACCGACCCGGAAGGGTTCTGGATGGACGCCGCGCAGGATGTCGATTGGATCACCCCGCCGACCATCGCTCTGGATACCACGAATACGCCGTTCTATCGCTGGTTTGCGGATGCCACCTGCAACACCTGCTGGAATGCCGTCGACCGCCATGTCGAGGCCGGAAACGGCGATCAAGCCGCCATCATCCACGATTCCCCCATCACCGGCACCCAGCATACCCTCAGCTATCGCGACGTGCAGGAACAGACCGCCCGTCTCGGTGGCGCCTTGCAAAATCTCGGCGTGGAAAAGGGCGACCGTGTCCTGATCTATATGCCAATGATCGCCGAAGCCGCCATTGCCATGCTCGCCTGTGCGCGGATCGGAGCGGTGCATTCAGTCGTGTTCGGGGGATTCGCCTCAAACGAACTGGCGGTTCGAATCGACGATTGCACCCCGAAGGCCGTCATCACCGCCTCCTGCGGGCTGGAGCCGAACCGCACGATCCCCTATATGCCGCTGCTGAACGGTGCCATCGAGATGGCCTCGCACAAGCCCGCCGCCTGCATCGTCAAACAGCGCGAACAGCTTACCGCCGACCTGACGCAGGGCCGCGACCATGACTGGGATGCGGTCGTTCCGGGGGCGCAAAAAGCCCCTTGTGTCGAGGTTGGCGGGGCCGATCCGCTGTATATCCTCTACACATCGGGCACCACCGGAAAGCCCAAGGGCGTGATTCGCGCCAATGGTGGTCATCTCGTCGCCCTGAACTGGACGATGAAACACATCTATAATATCGAGCCGGGCGATGTGTTCTGGGCCGCCTCCGATGTGGGCTGGGTCGTGGGACACAGCTATATCGTCTATGCGCCCCTGATCGCCGGATGTACCACGATCATGTTCGAGGGCAAGCCCGTCGGCACGCCCGATGCGGGCACCTTCTGGCGCGTGATCTCCGACCATGACGTCAAGGCCCTGTTCACGGCACCCACCGCCATTCGCGCGATCCGGCAGGTCGATCCCGAAGGGGATTTTATCGGAAAATACGATCTTTCCTGCTTCCACACCCTCTTTCTCGCAGGCGAGCGCGCCGACCCCGCAACGGTCGAATGGGCGGCCGAGAAACTCAATGTCCCCGTCATCGATCACTGGTGGCAGACGGAGACCGGCTGGACCATCGCAGGCAACCCATCGGGAATCGAGCTGCTCGACGTGCCCATCGGATCGGCGGGAGTGGCCATGCCCGGCTACGACATCCGCATTCTCGACGAGGGCGGCAACGAGGTGGAGAACGGCACCCTTGGGGCCATCGCCGTCAAGCTGCCCCTACCCCCCGCTTCGCTACCGACGCTCTGGGGGGCGGATGATCGGTTTTTATCCAGCTATCTGGCCACCTTCCCCGGCTATTACGAAACCGGCGATGCGGGGATGAAGGACGAGAACGGCTTCCTGAAAATCATGGCCCGGACCGACGATGTTATCAATGTCGCCGCCCACCGGCTCTCGACCGGCGAGATGGAGGAAGCACTGGCCCGTCATCCCGATGTCGCCGAATGCGCCGTGATCGGCGTGACCGACGCATTGAAGGGACAGGCCCCTGTCGGTCTCATCTGCCTGAAGGGGGGCACCAACCGGCCCCATGGGGAAATTACCGCCGAATGCGTCCTGCGCATCCGCGAGACCATCGGTCCCGTCGCCGCCTTCAAGAAGGTCGGCGTGGTCGCGAGACTGCCAAAAACCCGCTCGGGCAAGATCCTGCGCGCCACGATGGTCTCCATCGCCGACGATACGCCCTGGAACATGCCCGCCACCATCGACGACCCGGCGGTACTGGACGAAATCACCATCACGCTCAAGGAATTGGGCTACGCCAGCAAGGCCTGAAAAGATGTCGCGCCGGGAAGTGTAAATTTCGACGTCAAACTACGAAACCCTGCTTGACCCGGCGCGTCGCCCCCCCTAGTTTCCGCTCCACGACGAAAGCACACCGCCTCGCGGGTTTTCGATCGGTGAGGGCGGGTAGCTCAGTGGTAGAGCAGCTGACTTTTAATCAGCTGGCCGTGGGTTCGATCCCCACCCCGCTCACCAATCAACGTTATGCCGGATATCGATGAATGGGAACGGGGCCTTGGGCATCGTCGATGCCCGGTTGTGCCGCGCCTTCTCAATACCCGCGCGCGCGGTCGACCGGGTGCAAGAGCGGCTCGCCGGACATAAGCCGACGGTAATTCTCGGCCACCGCGACTAACCCATCATCGATATGCCAGCCGGAAACATGGGGGGTGACGGTGATGCGGTCATGGGTCCAGAAAGGGTGGTCCACCGGCAAGGGTTCCTGCCGAAAGACATCCAGAACCGCCGCCCCCAGCGCACCGGCATCGAGCGCCGAGACCAGATCCGCATCGACGATCAGATCCCCGCGCCCGGCATTGATAAGCGTCGCCGTGGGCTTCATCGCCGCGAACCGCGCCGCATCGAACAAATCCGCTGTCTCAGGTGTCGAAGGCAGGATCGAGGCGACGTAATCCGCCTGCGCCAAGACACCATCGAGCGTCGCGCGCCCGGCATGGCATTCGATATCGGGCAGGGATTTCTCCGTGCGGCTCCAGCCAAGGGTTCTGAAACCGAGAGCTGCGAACAGGCGCGCCGTCCGCGCGCCGATATGGCCAAGGCCCAGCACCGCCACGGTCGTCTCCCGGTTCTTCACCGGGGCGAGCGGCACCCAGCGGCGGGCGGCAGCATGGGCGTCGTGGCGCATCATATTCCGTTGGGCGCGCATCACATAGCCGAGGCAATATTCCGCGATTTCATTCGCCGGGGTCTCAGGGGCGAGCCGGGCGACGAGAATATCGTCCCGCAAGGCCGGATCGCCAAGTATCCGCTCCACCCCCGCCCCAAGCTTTTGCACGAGCGACAGATTCGGCAACCGCTCGACCATGCCGGGATGCAGGCCGACCACCGCGAGCATACGAATATCCTCCCGCGGGCATCCGTCGAGCGCGCAATAGATCGGCACATCCGGCATCAACGGGGTGAGCAGATCGCGCAGGGCGTTTTCCGTCATCCATTCGGGCTGTCGGATATCGAGTAAAAGCGCCATGGAAATCCCCGTCATCCTATCGATCTACACCTTCCGATCCGGCACGCCGGGAGTCAAACGATTGGGAGATCGCCACGTCTGGGCCGCGATGGTCCCCATCCCCTCGCGACCAATGATTGACAAGGGGCGGGATCGGGGACAGTTATTTTGTATGGCCTATCTGGAACAGCCCGCTCACGACCAATTTCGCGACCGCCGGGAGGGACGGCGTGCAACGGGATGCGATCTCGTCGCCTGACCTGTCTGCATGGCGATTTCGGCCCGCGATCTCTTTCTTGCAGTTGCCCAGACAGTATCCACCATGCCCTTGCACGCCCCCTACCGCCTTGCCGTCGATATTGGTGGCACCTTCACGGATATCGCGATTGCCGATGGCGATGGCGTCATCCGTGCGACGGCGAAGACACCGACGACCCCCGCCGACCCGACCGAAGGCGCCATAACCGGCACCGGGATCGTTCTGGATCAATTGGGCATCGGCATCGGGGCAATCGGGGCGTTCGTCCATGGAACAACGCTGGCGACAAATGCGCTGATCGAGCGGCGCGGGGCGGTGGTCGCCGGTATCACGACCGAAGGCTTCCGGGACATCCTCGAAATCGCCTATGAACGGCGGTACAGCCAATACGATATCATGATCGACAAGCCGGACCTGATCGTCCCCCGCTCCCGATGCTTTACGGTGGCGGAGCGGATGACCGTTCACGGCGATTGTCTGACGCCTCTGGATGAAACCGCCATCGATGGCCTGATGGCCGAACTGGATGCCTGCGGTGCGCAGGCGGTGGCGATCTGCCTGCTGCATGCCTATGCAAACCCGGCCCATGAACGGCGTCTACGCGATCTGATGGTTGCGCGGAGGCCGGGATTATTCGTTTCGCTCTCATCGGATGTCAGCCCGGAAGCGCGGGAATTCGAGCGGCTCTGCACGACCGTCGCCAATGCCTATATCCAGCCGCTGATGGCGACCTATCTGGCGCGGTTCGCGCAGACCTTTGCGGCGCAGGGCCTGCGATGCCCGATCCTGATGATGACCTCCGGCGGGGGGATGACCACCATCGAGACGGCGCAGCGCCTGCCGATCCGGCTGGTCGAGAGCGGCCCTTCGGGCGGCGCTGTTCTGGCCGCCAGAGTGGCCGAACGATGCGGGCTTGAGCGTGTCTTGTCCTTCGATATCGGCGGTACGACGGCAAAGCTGTGCCTGATCGACGATTACACTCCGCAAACCTCGCGCAATTTCGAAATCGCGCGGGCGGCGCGGTTCATCAAGGGCAGCGGCATGCCGGTGCGCATTCCGGTGGTGGAAATGATCGAGATCGGGGCCGGGGGTGGCTCGATCGCATCGGTCGACACGCTGGGACGCCTCGCCGTTGGCCCGCGCAGTGCGGGGTCGGAACCCGGCCCTGCGGCCTTTGGACGAGGGGGACAGGACGCCACCGTTACCGATGCGGATGTCACCCTTGGCTATATCGATCCCGACCGATTTGCCGAAGGGCGGCTATGGATCGATGCCGATGCGGCCAAGGGCGCGCTGACCCGTGCGATCGGGGAGGTGTTGGGAGTGTCGGCGCCGCAGGCCGCGCGTGGGGTCAGTCAAATCGTCGATGAGAGCATGGCCAGCGCCGGACGGATGCATGCGGTCGAATCGGGCAAAGACCTCGGCGGCCGCACGATGATCGCTTTTGGCGGCAATGGGCCGCTGCATGCGACGCGGGTTGCGCGGCGGGCCGGGATCGGGCGTATTCTGATACCCCGCGATCCCGGTGTCGGATCGGCGGTCGGATTTCTCGATGCGCCGGTATCGTTCGAGCTTGTGCGCAGCCGATATACCCGCCTCGACACGCTCGATCTGGTCCCGCTCAATGCCCTGCTCGACGCGATGGAGGCGGACGCGACGAAGGTTGTGCGCAGCGGCGCGCCGGAGGGCGCGTTGATCGTCCAGCGCACGGCCTTCATGCGGTATCACGGGCAAGGCCACGAGATCGAGATCACGCTCCCGAACCGGGCCTTGACAGAACAGGACAAGGCAGCGTTGCAGGACGCGTTCGAGCATGCCTATGGCGCGCAATTCTCGCGTCCGGTTCCCGGCATGAGCATCGAGATCCTGAACTGGTCGGTTCTGGTATCGACCCGCCCCAAACCCGTTGCCGGGCCGGAACCGCCCTGCATTTCCCGGTCGATCCAGCCGGGCGAGAGACGGCGGATTCGGTGCGATGTGACCGGCGAGCCTGTCGATGCCGGGGTCTTCTTCCGAGCCGATCTTCGCCCCGGCGATCACGTTTCAGGCCCGGCCCTGATCGTCGAGCCGCAGACCACGACGCTGGTTAGCGCGGATTTCGGGCTATCGGTCGATGGGTATCGAAATCTGGTTCTGACCCGAAGGGAGGGGCACGCATGATCCACGATGTCACGACGATGCAGGTCATGTGGAACCGCCTGTTATCGGTGGTGGAGGAGCAGGGACAGGCCCTGATCCGGGCCGCTTTCAGCCCCATCGTCCGGGAATGCGGCGATATTTCCGCCGGTATCTTCGATCTGAAAGGCCGGATGCTCGCGCAGGCCGTCACCGGCACGCCGGGGCATATCAACACCATGGCCGAAGCGGTCAAAACCCTGCTGACGCTGTTTCCGGTGCAGGAAATGCAGCCGGGCGATATCTATGTCACCAACGATCCGTGGATCGCCTCAGGGCATCTGAACGATTTTCTGCTCTTGATGCCGGTCTGGTACGAGGGGCGCGTGGTCGGCTTCACCTCCTGCACCTCGCATCTCGTCGATCTCGGCGGCAAGGGCATGGGACCGGAAGGCACCGATATTTTCGACGAGGGGTTGCGGATACCGCCCTGCAAACTGGTCGAGGCGGGCAGGATCAATGCATTATTGCTGAATATCGTGAAGGCAAACTCACGCGAGCCGATTGCCAATGAAGGCGATATCTATGCCCTGATCGCCTGTTGCGAAACCGGCCATACGCGGCTGTCGGGAATGATGGCGGAGTTCGGTCTCGATCATCTCGATTCCCTCGCGGATCATATCATCGAGACATCCCGGCGCGGCACATTGGCGGCGATTGCCGAGGTGCCGAAGGGGGTCTACCGCAATACGCTCACCGTCGATGGCTATGAAGCCGATATCGAGCTTGTCGGGACGCTGACGGTCGAGGCCGAGGGGATCACGCTCGATTTCGCGGGCACGTCGGGTTGCTCGCGCTATGGCATCAATGTGCCGCTGAACTACGCAACGGCCTATTCCGTCTTTGCGATGCGCTGCATCATCGGATCGGAGATCCCCAATAATGCCGGGTCGCTGGACCCGTTTCGGGTAACCGGTCCCAAAGGCTGTATCCTCAATGCCGAGGCACCCGCCCCCGTGGCGATGCGCCATACGCTGGGGCAGATGACCCCCGATCTGGTATTCGGGTGCTTGCATCAGGCCCTGCCGGACCGTGTACCGGCGGAGGGCGCATCGGCGATGTACGACTTGCCCCTGCGCAGCGCACCGGAGGTCGCCCGCGACGGCGGCGAAACCTTCGCCATCGAATTCGTCCATAATGGCGGAACGGGCGCGCGCCCCGCCAAGGACGGATTATCGGCAACGGCCTATCCCAGCGGCGTGCTCGGTTCTCAGGTCGAAATCAGCGAAAGCGTCGCGCCGGTCCTCATCAAGCGGCGGGAACTGCGCCCCGACAGCGGCGGCGCGGGCCGTATGCGGGGCGGTCTGGGTCAGCGGATCGACGTTCAAGCGGCAAACGGCAATCCGTTCGTGCTGTTCCTGTCGGTCGAGCGCGTCAAGCATCCCGCACAGGGGCGCGCGGGCGGTCTGTCGGGGATGCCGGGGCGCATTCGCATCGATGACGGTCCCGATCTGCCCAGCAAGGGCGAAATACGGATCGAGGCGGGGCAAACGCTGATTTTCGAAACCCCCGGCGGCGGCGGCTTTGGTCCGCCAACGGACCGCGCACGAGACGCGGTTGCCCGCGATATCGGGGACGGTATCGTCAGTGTCGATGCCGCGCGGAAAGACTACGGATGGACATAAAGATGACGCCTGTTCCCCATATCGCCGCCCTCGCGCCTTATGCCCTCGCCGATCTTGCGCCGGAGCTGACCTCGCTGGCACAAAACGAAAGCCTGCGCCCCCCCAGCCCCGATGCGCTGACGGCGGCCCAACGCGCCTTGGCCGACGCGCATCTCTACCCCGACCCGGACTGGATCGATCTCCGCGCGGCATTGGCCTGTATTCATGAGGTTTCCGCCGATGCGATCCTCTGCGGGGCGGGGTCGATGGAGTTGATCGGCGCGCTGGCATCGGCCTATCTATCCGCCGGGGATCGGATGCTGACATCCGATCTGGCCTATCTCTATTTCCGCACGGCGACGCAACGATCGGGGGCCGCGTTCGATCTTGCGCCGGAATCGGGTTTCACGGTCGATCCTGACGCCCTGATTGCCGCCTTGCGCCCCGAAACGAAGATCGTCTTCGTCGCCAATCCCGGCAACCCCACCGGCACCCGTATCGGACGTGACGCACTGGCGCGCCTGCGCGCCGCCCTGCCCGGCGCGGTGATGCTGGTGATCGACGAAGCCTATGGCGAGTTTGCCGATGGTCTCGACGAGGGGACGTTCGATCTCGTCGCCGCCGGAAACACGGTCGTGCTGCGAACGTTTTCCAAAGCCTATGGTTGCGCGGGATTGCGGGTTGGCTGGGGCGTTTTTCCCCCCGCTATCATCGGACAGATGCGCAAGATCCTGAACCCGAATAATGTCAGTACCGTCTCGCAAGCCGCCGCCGCCGCCGCGACGCGCGATCAGGCCTATATGCGCGATACAGTGCGCCAAACCGCCGATATCCGCGACCGCTTTGCCAACAGGATGCGCGCCATCGGCCTTGATGTGCCCGATAGTCATACGAATTTCGTCATCCTCGCCTTCGCATCGCCCGAACAGGCACAGGCAGCAGATGCCGCCCTGCGCGCCCAAGGAATCGCAATGCGCGGCATGGGAGGCTATGGATTGGCCCATTGCCTGCGCGCGACAATCGCACAGGAGCGGACAATGCAACGGGCCGCCCAATGCCTCGAACGGTTTATCGGAGAACAGCCATGACACCCCCGAACCGGGGCAGCGCGCGAATCGGGCTGCTTGTGCCCTTCACGAATACCAATCTGGAGCCGGATATTGCCCTGCTCGCGCCGGTGGGTGTGTCGATCCATGCGGCCCGGCTGGGGGGGTATGATATCGATGAAATCCCCGATGCCGATCAGATGGCAGGCCTCGGCGCATCCGATATCGACGAGCCGTTGCGCCTGCTCAATGGGGTGCGGCCCGATGTGATCTTGTATGGATGCACGTCGGCGACGCTGTCGCATGGCGTTGCCTTCGACCGGGATCTAAGCGCGAAAGTCTCAGCCATCGGCGGCGCGAAGACGGTCACGGCGGCGGGGGCGCTGGTCGCGGCCCTCACGATCCTGAGCGTGAAGAAGATCGCCTTTGCCTCCCCTTATGTCGCCTCGCTGAATGACCGGGCCATCGCGTTTCTGGCCGATAGCGGGTTCGAGACCGTCTCGCGGGCCGATTATCCCGTTGCACTGGATAATTACGGGCAAGGGCAGCTATCACCCGATGCGGTTTTCGATCTTGGGATGCGCGCGGATTGCGACGCGGCGCAGGCCCTCGTCCTCTCCTGCACCGATATGCGAAGCGTGGAGACAATCGCGCGGCTGGAAACAGCGATTGGCAAGCCGGTCGTTACATCGAATCAGGCGATGATGCGCGTGGCGCTGAACCACCTTGGGCTGGAATGCCCCGATGCCGGTTTCGGTTGCCTTCTATCCGATAAAGGCCCCTCATGAATCGCAGCAGGCGCTATTATCCCGCCGAGCGCCCTGTTTTTATTCTGGCGCAATGTCCGAGCCGGAAAGCTTATCAGCATTCCCCGATATTGCTCTAGCCGCCAATTTGGACGCCCTTACCAGAGGAGATCCGACCCCATGGCCCCTCCCTTCTCCCGCGAGGAATATGCCGACCGGCTGAGGCGCGTTCGCCGCGCGATGGAACAGCATGGACACGATGCTCTCGTGATCGGCGACCCGTCGAATATCAACTGGCTGACCGGCTATGACGCGTGGTCCTTCTATACGCCGCAGATCATGGTCGTCGGCCTCGATCTGCCACCCACATGGCTGGGGCGAGAGATGGATGCAGGCGCGGCGGATTTCACCACCTATCTGCCCGCCGAACAGGTCGTTCCCTTCCCCGAAACGCTGGTACAGCGCAAAGACGCGCACCCGGCGCAGTTTATGGGCGACTGGATGGCGGGACAGGGATTGGACGGCAAGCGCATCGCCTATGAAAGCGATGTCTACTACCTGACCCCCGCCGCCGTGGAGCACCTCAAGGCAAAGCTGCCGAACAGCCGGTGGGCGGATTGTGGCAAGCTGACAAACTGGTGCCGCCTGACCAAGAGCGCCGCGGAAATCGAGATGATGCGACAGGCGGCGGCCATCGCCGCCCGGACGATGCAAACCGCCTATGACGGCATAGGCCCCGGTGTGCGGCAATGCGATCTGATGGCCGATGTGACCGCCGCAATGATCCGGGGAACACCGGAATTCGGGGGCGACATGACGGCTATTCATCCGCTGGTTCTGGCCGGAGAAGCGGCCTCGACCGCCCATCCGATCTGGACCGATGCACCCTTTCAGCGGGATCAGACCATCGCATTCGAACTCGGCGGATGCCGCAAACGCTATAATGTCGGGCTGGCGCGCACGGTTCATCTGGGCAAGCCGAACGACACCCTGATGACGACCGCGCGGGCCGTTGGCGAAGGGATGGAGGCTTTGCTCGATACCATGAAGGCGGGCGCCCTGTGCTGCGATGTCCATGCCGCATGGCAGGGGGTGCTGGATCGCTATGGTCTCGAAAAGAAAAGCCGGATCGGCTATTCCATCGGGGTTGGCTATGCCCCCGATTGGGGCGAGCACACGATCAGCTTTCGCCCCGGCGACGCGACGCCCCTGCCCGAAAACGCGGTGGTCCACATCATCCTCGGCATGTGGATGGACGGCTGGGGCATGGAGTTGAGCGAAACGATCCATATCCGCGAAACCGACGCCGTTTGCCTGACGCAGTTTCCGCGCGATGTGCATATCATCGATGCCTGAACGGCAATCCCCATTCCCTCGGACATCGGATATGACGCAGGGGATCGGGGCGCGCGAAGCCGGACGAGGACCAATCATGACAATCGAGGAGGCGCGTATCATGCCGATCCACCCCCCGACCCGCGGCTTCGATACCGCCGAATTCGAAACCCGCACCCGCAAGGCGCAGGCCTTGATGGCCGCGCAGGGATTGGCCGGGCTTTTGCTGATGAGCGAGCCGGAGCTGCGCTATTTTACCGGGTTCCAGACATTGTTCTGGCAAAGCCCCACGCGCCCGTGGTTCATTTTCGTTCCGGCGACCGGCAAGCCCATCGCCATCATTCCGGCGATCGGCGCGGCCCTCATGCGCCAAAGCTGGATCGACGATATTCGTACATGGAGCGCGCCTGCCCCACAGGACGATGGCATCGGCCTCTTGACCGACCTGCTGTCGCCACTGGCCCGGACGGGCGAAACCATCGGGGTAATGAAGGGGCACGAAACCCATTTGCGCATGCCGCTGGGCGATTGGGAGCGGCTGGTGGCCGCGCTGCCGGGATTGCGAATCGCCGATGCAACCGGATTGGTTCAGGGGTTGCGCATGGTCAAATCCCCCGCCGAGATCGAAAAGCTGGCCCATATCTGCGCCATCGGTTCCGCCACCTTCGCCGCCGTGCCGAATTTTGCCCATCAAGGGCAACCGCTGGATCGGGTCTTTCGCGAATTCCGCCGTGCGGCCATCGGGGCGGGAGCCGATGATGCCCCCTATGTGGTGGGGGGCGCAGGGCCGGGGGGCTATGCGGATGTGATCTCGCCGCCGACGGCCAGACCCCTCGCAGCGGGTGATGTGCTGATGCTCGACACAGGATGCACTTGGGACGGCTATTTCTGCGATTTCGACCGAAACTGGGCCATAGGGCACGCGGATGACACGGCCCGGCGCGCGCATGACGTGCTCTGGCGCGCCACCGAAGCGGGGATCGAGGCGGCCCGACCCGGCCAGACCTGCCGCGATCTCTTCGAGGCGATGGCGGCGGTGATCCGCGAAATGGATGCCTCCGGCGGCGATATCGGGCGGCTGGGGCATGGCTTGGGCATGCAACTGACCGAACAGCCCAGCCATGCAGCCTTTGACACCACCGAATTGACGGAAAACATGGTCCTGACCCTCGAACCGTCGGTCTCCTACGGCGATGGCCTGATGATGGTGCAGGAGGAGAATATCGTCATCCGCAGCGGCGGGGCCATCCTGCTGACCACCCGCGCACCCGCCGACCTGCCGGTGATTGCGCCATAACGCGCCTTCATCGTTTCACGACAGAGTTCGGGCGGATATGCTGAACCCGCCGATCGACCCCCGTAACCGCCTGACCGGAGCACCCGATGCGCATCATTCCCAACCCATATCGCGGCAAGGGCCTCGACCATCCCGCCCTCGCCGACCTGCCCTTTCCCGCCGATGATGCCGCACGGGGGCAGGCGCTGATTGCGCGCTGTCCGAGGGCGGGGACGACGCCCCTGACCGCCGCCCCCGCCTTGGCGGCAGAAATCGGGGTCGGGGAGCTGTGGATCAAGGATGAAAGCACACGCATGGGGCTGGGCAGTTTCAAGGCCCTTGGCGCGGCCCATGTCATCGCCCGCGATGCCGAGGCGGGGCAAGCGGCGGGGCGCGTCTATGTCGCCGCCACCGCCGGAAATCACGGCCTGTCCGTCGCCGCCGGAGCCGCTGCCTTCGGTGCCACCGCCCGCATCTTCATCGCCGAGACCGTGCCCGAAAGCTTTGCCGAGCGCCTGCGGGAACTGGGCGCGGAGGTGATGCGTGCCGGGGCGGTCTACGAAGACAGCCTCGCCGCCGCAATGGAAGCCGCAAAAGCCCCCGGCGCGGAACTGTTATCCGACACATCCTGGGGAGAGTATATCGAGCGCCCCCATGTCCTGATGGAAGGATACCTGATCTTCATGGCCGAAGTCGGAGAGCAGATCGACCAGCCGCCCACCCATATCTTCTTGCAAGCGGGGGTCGGGGGTCTGGCCTGTGCCGGGGCCGCATGGGCGAGGGCGGCATGGGGGGACACGCCGGTCATCACGATTGTCGAGCCGGAAGCCGCCCCCGCGCTGATCGCCTCCATCGAAGCGGGCGGGCCGGTCGTGACGACGGGACCAGCATCCTCCATGGGGCGGCTCGATTGCAAGGAGCCATCCTATATCGCGCTCAAGGGCCTCGCACGGGATGCGGATTTCTTCGTCACTCTGAGCGAGAACGAGGCGGCAGCGGGCCTCGCGCGGGTCGAAAAGGCAGGCTTTCCCTCCACCACTTCGGGCGCGGCGGGGATCATCGCCTTGCTCGAAGCGGCGGGCGCGATACCGGGTCTCGATGCCGATGCACGGGTTCTGACCATCCTGAGCGAAGGGCCGTAAGCGCGCCCCCTGCCCTCCCAGCAGCAGAGCAGCAGGGCAGGGGGAATGCTCAGACCCCCGCCGGGTTCTCCACATCGCGCCCCAAAGCGGCGAGATCGGAATAGCGGTCACCTATGCGATGATGGGGCCGCCCACCCGTTGCCGCGCCCAGCGCCACGACCAGTTCATCATGGGCCGGGGCGTCATAGATCGAAAACTGTACTGTCAGGTAATGGGATCGCCGCCCCGTATCGTGCTTGTCCATCAGCGGGATCTGAATCTGCGTATTGGCCGGGCCGCGCGTATTGGTAAACCCTAGATAGCTTTTTGCGCCCACCGCCTCGCGGTAGAAATTGCCGAATTGCAGGGTATGGATCAGGGCAGAGGCATGCTCGATCTCGCAATCCGTGCCGGAAATACACGCCTTGCCATAGGCCTCGATCGCATCGCCCGATCCGGCCAGCGCGATCAGGCGGTCGGTCAGCATCTGCCCCAGCGGCGGGGCGAGACGACGGATATCGGGGTACAGGTCTTCCACATGGCCCTTGCCGTGCCATGGGTTTTTCACCACCGCCGCCACGCCGATCATGCGCAGGGCCGGATCGGCGGCCTTTGCACCCTCGCGGTGAATATCCTCGTCGAAGGTGACGACCTTGCGCAATTCGGGTTCCATGGGGTTGCTCCTCAGAATCGGGATGGTTCGCGGGAGGCGATGCGGTTGACCGTGCCGCGCGTCTCGTCGCCCTGATAAATGCCAAACCTCCCTTCACGGTGTTCGGCGGCATAGCGGGTCAGCATACTGCGTTCGGCGGCGTTGGGCACCTGTTCCAGCGGCAGAGTGTCCATCGGATAAAACCGATGCCCTTGGGGCGGCGCGCCGGTCGCGGTGCCGCGATAGAAGATGCCGTGTCGCCCCGTTTCCGTGTCGCGGTAAACGGAATAGAGGAAATCCAGCTCGACGCTCAGGCCCGCCGATCGAAGCCGGGCGGTCAGGACATCGATATCGGGGGTATCGCCGGGGGCCTTGGGCACCATCACTCCGCCATCGGGGGTATCGGCCAGCAGCAGAGACCCTTCCTGCGCGATCAATGCGCCGATCTCGATATTTCCGCCCTGCGAGGCGGCATCGACCAGATCCTGTTCCGCCGCCGCCGAGAAATACGACCCCCGGAAATAACCGAGCGGCTGGCCTGATCCGGTGGCATGGCCGATGACGCGGCCCAGCAGGATCACATGATCGCCCGCATCCACGACCCGCTCACGCGCGCAGACCAGATGAGCGAGGGCATGATCGAAAACCGGCATCCCCGCCTTGCCAGAGCGCCACGCCGCCCGGTCGAATTTATCCACCCCGCGCGAGGCAAAGAGACCGGAGAGATCCTTTTGCTCTTGCGACAGGATATTGACGGCGAAATGCGGGGCGGCGGTGAATACGGGGCAGCTATGGGCCGTCTTGGCCACACATACCAGCAATAGCGGCGGATCGAGCGATACCGAGGTGAAGGAATTGGCGGTGAACCCGCGCGGGGTGCCATCCTCCTGACGCGTGGTAACGACCGTAACGCCGGTGGCAAAACACCCGAAGGCATCGCGCAGAGCGCGGCGGTCGGCATGGGCGCGATCCGCATGGACGCGATCGAGAAACGCGCGCAGCGGCCTGTTGACCGCTTCGGGGTCTTCGGCAAGGGCCATATGGCGCAAGCCGGGCAGGATAACCGCGTCGGCCCCATCGATTTCGGCGGCAATTGCATGGGTCATCGCTGGCCCATTGCCGTAATCCTCATCCCCCGTCAGGGCCAGAACGGGCAGCGAGAGCGGCGGATCGGGGGCGACGATCTCCTCCACGCCCTCCGCCAGCACCTGATAGATGGTATGGTAGACCGCTCTTTCATTGGCCAGCACCCAGCCCCGGACCCGATCCATCACCGCCGGATTCCCCGCGCGATACGAAGCCGTGAACCAGCGCTCCAGCGCGGCCTCGACCGTGGCGGCGGGGCCTTCGGTCCGGGCCTGCTCGACCCGCGCAAGAATGGCGGCCTGCGCCTCCGGGCTGCGCCGATGCGGCGAATGCAAAATGGCGAGGGCATGGGCGCGGTCGGGAAAATCCTGCGCAAACCGGCGGGCGATCATACCGCCGAGCGAAAATCCGGCAATGGCCGCCCGCTCGATCCCAAGATCCTCCATCAGCCCGGCAACTTGCCGCGCAAACAGGGACAAGGACGGGGTTTCCGGCGGGGCGGCGCTCTCGCCATGGCCATAAAGATCATAGGTCACGACCCGGTAGCGATCCGCCAGCGCAGGCACCGTCCAGTCCCAGCAATGCCGGTTCAGCCCAAGGCCATGGATCAGGATTACGGGCGGTCCTTCGCCCGTTTCATCGCAGACCGTGCCCCGCATCAGGTGCCGCCCTCTGGCCGATAGGCCACGACCTCCACCTCGACCCGGCAATCGACCAGCAACTCGCTGACCACCGCCGACCGGGCGGGCGGGTCGGTGGGGAAATAATCGGCATAGACCGCATTGAAGCCAGGAAAATCGGCGCGCTCGCGCAGCCAGACCATCGCCTTGACCACATCGGCCCGTTCGCATCCGGCCTCGGCCAGCGTCGCGGTGATGTCGTTCAGGACGGCGCGGGTCTGCTCCTCTATCGTGCCGGTGGTCAGGGGCGCGCCATCCTTCATGGGGATTTGCCCGGTCAGGAACACGAAATCACCCGCCCGAATCGCCTTTGACAGCGACAGGACACGACCCCCGATTTCCAGCGGGCCTCCGATGACGGTTTTCTGGCTGCACATCGACATTCTCCCCGGCTTGCCGAGCAGCTTGCATGGATAATATCGGGGCAATCTACTTTTTTCGTCGTCAGATGACGAAAAATCGCAAACACTCCACCACAGACGACCAACAAGCGACGACCTGAGCGAAAGAGGACCGGACCCATGGCCGATATTGAACGCTATGACATGCTGATAGACGGCGCATGGGTACCCGCATCGGACGGGGCGGTATTCGACAGCATCAACCCCGCTACCGGCACGGTCTGGTCACACATCCCCGAAGCCACCGCCGAGGATGTGGATCGCGCGGTGCAGGCCGCGCATCGCGCCTTCACCACCGGGCCATGGGCCAGCATGACCCCGACAGCGCGCGGCAAATGCCTGCGCCGCCTCGCCGACCTATTGGCCGATCGCTCGGAAGAACTGGGCCGGATCGAAAGCGTCGATACCGGCAAGATGTTGAAGGAAACGAAGTGGCAGGCGACATACATCGCCGAATTCTTCCATTTCTACGCCGGATGCGCCGATAAGATCAGCGGCGAGACCCTGCCCATCGACAAGCCGGATATGATGGTCTTCACGAAGCGCGAACCCTTGGGCGTGGTCGCGGCGGTGGTGCCGTGGAACAGCCAGCTTTTCCTCGTCGCCGTGAAGATCGGGCCTGCCTTGGCCGCCGGGAATACGGTTGTGCTGAAAGCCTCCGAACATGCCTCTGCGGCCCTCTTGGCCTTTGGGCGATTGATCGAAGAGGCCGGGTTTCCACCCGGTGTGGTCAATATCGTGACGGGCCATGGCGATCCCTGTGGCCGGGTGCTGACCGCGCATCCGCTGGTCGCCCGGATTTCCTTTACCGGCGGGCCGGGCGCGGCGCGGCATGTACTGGAAAATTCCAAGCGCAATTTCGCCGAGGTATCGCTGGAACTGGGGGGCAAATCCCCCGTCATCGTCTTCGACGACGCCAATATCGAGAGCGCGGTCAATGCCTCCATTGCGGGGATTTTCGGCGCGACGGGGCAAAGCTGCGTTGCCGGATCGCGCCTCTATCTGCATGAGGACATCGCCGACGCCTTTCTGGAGCGTATGACCGCCTTGGCAAAAGAGATCCGCATCGGCGATCCCTTGGCGGAGGAAACGCAGATGGGGCCGCTCTGCACCACCGGACAGCGCGACAGGATCGAGGCCGAAATCGCCCATGCCGTGACCGAAGGAGCCGACATCCTGACCGGAGGCGCGCGCCCCGAAGGGATGGGCGGCCTGTTCTTTGAACCGACCATCCTTTCCTGCCCGCGACAGGACTTGCGGATCGTGGATACCGAATTGTTCGGCCCGGTCCTCTGCGTCCAACGCTTCCGCACCGAGGAGGAGGTGATCGCATTGGCCAATGATACCGAGCATGGTCTTGCGGCGGGCATCTTCACCCGCGATTCCGCGCGCTCGTTGCGGATGGCCAATGCCGTGCGCGCGGGGATCGTCTGGGTCAATACCTACCGCGTCGTCTCGCCCATTGCGGAATTCGGCGGGGTCAAGGGATCGGGCTATGGCCGCGAAAGCGGGTTTCAGGCGATCTATGACTATACCCGCCCCAAAACGATTTGGATGAACACATCGGACGAACCGATGGCCAACCCCTTTGTGATGCGCTGACGCAGCCCAAGACCTGAGAGAGGACCAAGAAGATGAAATTCCAAC
>CALLLP010000010.1 GCA_938008165.1 uncultured Neomegalonema sp.
GCTCGCGCTGACACCCTCCATCGCATCGCTGACGCCTGCATCGATGCTGCTGCGGACACCGTCGACCATGCCGCTGGCACTTGCGCTCGCGCTTGCCGCCGCCGCGCCCATCGCACCGGCTACAGCGGCGGTTCCCATGCCGCCGCCCTCGTGCTGGACGGTTGCGGAAGCGCCCATGCCATCCGTCGAGGCGCCTGTCGCAGACGATGACCCCGATTCCACCTCGTTCTTGAAGTTTTCAAAGAAGCTGTTGATCATCCGCTGGGCCACACCATCGATCAGGCGCGAACCCAGCTGCGCCAGTTTTCCGGCTACGGATGCTTCGGCATTATAGGATAGCTGCGTGCCGCCGGGTACATCGCTCAGGGTGACAAGCGCCCCGCCTTTGGCCATGCCCGCGACACCGCCCTTGCCCTCGCCGTCGAGCCGCAGGCTTTCGCCCTCGCGCACATCGCTGAGATTGACGAGGCCCTTAAATGTCGCGGAAACCGGGCCGATCTTTTGTTTGACGATAGCGTCATATTGCGTCGGGGATGTTCGGCTCATCTCCTCACAGCCGGAAATGCATCGTTTCAGAACTTCTGGGTCATTGATCGCATTCCAGACCGCCATACGATCCGCCGCGATAACCTGTGCACCTTCGAGTTTCATCTCTCTACTCCCATTGCCGCGAGCCGTAAAACGGCATCACAAGCGATAACCCCCTAAACGCCGTATGACACGTTGTACGCCAGGCGCCATGAATCGCCAGCGTCGTATCGTCGTCATTCATACCTTGTCCCCTTGATCGGGAGCGCGTCAACTCCGCAGGCATCCCCGATGGGGATAGATCGCGGGATATCGGCCTTCGTGAGGGGCGATACGAGGCCATCTCCGTTGCGATTCGTGCAAAGGGACAAGGCCCCTGCATCGGCCTGTCATGCGGCCTTAACCCGTCTCATTTTTACAATACCCGCAATTTCACGGCAACAGATGTCAAGAGAACGCGAAAAGAGCAGGTCATTTACCATCATAGCGCGTCAAAACACGCGCTTTCGCACCCTTGCCATCCATCATCCCATTTTAATTCTGTGCCAAAACAGTCTCATCGCGGGACGCTAAAGCGTACAAGCTGTTGACAGGCGAGGCGCCCCCGTGCACGGACAATGTACGCTTTACGCCGAGGGACGAGAACCATGATCCGTGTATACGGTCGCAAAACTTCCAGTAACGTACAACCCGTCATGTGGATCTGTGCCGAACTGGGGCTGGAAGTCGAGCGGCTTGATATTGGCGGCGTCTTCGGCGGCACGGATACGGAAGACTATCTCGCGATGAACCCCATGGGCAGGATTCCCGTTCTGCGCGACGGTGACCTGACGATGTTCGAAAGTCAGGCAATTTTGCGGTATCTGGCATCGGAATACGGGCGCGACGCCCTCTGGCCCGGCAGCGCCCGTGCGCGCGCCCTGCACGATCAATGGATGGAATGGGCCAAGCTGAACGTCTCGGCAGAATTCAATTACAAGATCTTCTGGCAATTGGTGCGCACGTCACCCGCCGACCGGGACGCGGCGATGATCCGCGCGGGAATCGAAGCGGTGCATAGGCTGATGCCGATGGCCGATGCACAGATTGCCCGGCATGGATGGCTGGCCGGGGAGACGATTTCGCTGGCGGATTTCACCTTTGGCGTTCAACTCTACCGATATTATTCCATCGATTTCGAGCGGCCCAAAACACCCAATCTCGATGCGTATTACCAGCGTTTGCAAGACCGCGAACCCTATCGCACCCATGCAATGATTTGTTTCGAGAGCTTGCGTGCGCCCGGTGCTTGACGCCGTGTATCTCAGGGTCGCGCACAACCGTTGTTGCGCGGAGCCGCTGGCGATAACGTCCCCACCATGACGAACCTGCGCCTTGCCTTGATACTGATTCTCTGTGCCATGCCCCCCGCTGTTGCACAGGATACGACGACACCTGACCTCGTGGTCGAGACGGCGATGCTGCACCATGCCCAAACCGGCAAAGGCAAGCCTTTCGCGCCGGACAGCGAGATTACCGCCAGCGTAACCCTGCATAATCGGGGGAATAATCCGCTTACCCTGCACCGCATCGTTTTGAACAGCTCGGCAGGGATCACCGTTATCGATCCGGCAAGCGATGGTCTCGATAACGATGCCGATGGCCAGACCGATGAAACGGATGAAGCCTTTGGCAAGCGCGATGGTGAAAGCGTGGCGTGGATGTTCTCCGGTGACGGCCAGCGCCTCGCACCCGGTGGCAAAATCGCCCATACATTCAGGATCGCCCTTGCCCGCTCCGCATTGCCCGGCACGACCGAGACCCTGACCCTGACCGCCGGATCGACCCGCTCAGGTGACGCGCCCAGCCGACCGCAAAAAACGCGTCACGATTTCAGCATTCCCGTCACCCCCCCGGTTTTGACCCTGACAGCGGACGAGACTCAAGCGTTAGTGGTTGGCGGCAAATCCGATATTGAAAGCACGGTAATCCTGCCAAGCGGCATCCTGCCCGCTCTCCGCATCACCCTCGACCTGCCCCCCGCCATGACGGATGCTTCGATCAAAAGCTATCGCATCGGATCGGCCATTGACTGCGACAACGAGATGACCCCCGCCATTCTGGGCGACAAGGTGGTTCTTGAACTGGGCCAATGCGATATCGGCGCCGATCAGCCCGCCGATGACCGCGCGATAAACCTTCAAATCAGCAGCACCCTGTCCGATGCCTCGGCGGAGGCGGATGACGCGGCGCTCGATACTTGGCGCGAATTGTCAATCTATCTGGGCGTCTGGAGCGGCGATACCCTGCTCGGCGCGACCGTCAGAAACAACATCTTGCACGGTCCCCGCCCCGTGGTGACGATGACGCTGCCGGAAGACAAACGCTATCGCGTCGGCGACCCCCTGATCGCACGGGTCAGCATCGCCAACCGTGGCGACCGCCCGCTTGTCGATGCCCGCCTGCGTGTGCTGAATGGAGAAAGCTTCCTGTGCCGGTCGGTCACGATTGGCACCGATGACACGGCGATTCCCTGCGTCGATAATTCGGTGACGCTGCCCGGTATCGATGCGGATGAAGCGCTTGATCTGGGCGTTACACTTGCCCTGCGTGACGATGCCTTGATCGAGGGACGCACAGGGCCGCAACTGGATCTCGTCAGTCCGGATTCAGGCGTCTACACCCTGCCCGTCCCGCCCATTACCCTCGCCCTGCATGATGCGCCCGTTTTGACAGTTGCCGATCATCGTGACTGGCAGAAACAAGATACCATCACAACCGCCACAATCGGTGACCGGGGGCGTCTGCGTCTGGAAGGCACCCTTCCCCCCGGTCGGTATCCGGGACAAATACGCGTGGTGACGCGCACCATCGACGCCTTGACCGGCGCGCCCGTTTCGCCCGCCACCGTGACGATTCTCGATCCCGACCTGTCCATGAAGACGATGGATGGCGAGACAATCGAGATGGAGAGCGATTTCTCCATGAAAACAGGCACGTTATGGACACAGCAGAATGTCGCTTTTGATCTGAGGGAAGCTTCTCCGAAATCCGGCCAGAACCGTCGTTTCGTTGCAGAATTCGATGTGCTTCTCGCCGATGATCCCGCCATCAAGGCAGGCCATATTCTGGAAATTGGCGCGGAAACAATCGCCTATGGCGGCATAAGCGCCACGAGCAATACATGGGTCGAGTTGCTGATTCAGGAACCGGACCTGCGCCTGAAGACATTCTCGCTCGATGATGACCGGATCATCCGACCCGAAGAAATCTTCGGCATCGCGTCCCTTGTCTGCAATTACGGGGATAGTCCGGCCTATGGCGCATCCATGACGCTGGATGTGGCCAATCCGGTCGATCTGTTATCCGATAAGACGAATACAGACATCTTCACCGTTCCCCTCGATACCGTGCGCAGCGGGTCGCTCGACAGGATCGGCGAGGAGCGGGACGCCTTGAAAACCGCCACCGCCATAATCGACGCGCAATCGGTCGCCATTGCCCATGGGCTACCCTCCATCGATCCCGATCAATGCATTGGTCTGGAGTTGCAAGCGCCGCTAAAAACCACCCCGGCGGATGTGGCGACGTCAACCTCCGTTCTGACATCGCTTTCGGTCTATACAGGGCATTCGACCCCGGAGCGGGCACGCACATACCCAACCCGCCGCACATCGCCCGTGCGGTTCCAAATTCCGGTGATCAGCATCGGTCCCTCCTCCACGATCCATGTTGGAAGCGACCGGCAAGTCACGCATCCGGTCGACCTGAGCGTCCCCGATTATCTTGGCCCGTTTCGTATTGCGCTGTTACCGCAAAGTTCGACCAAGCTCGATTGGGTGTTGTTTGAAAACCAGGGAGATCAGGTTCAGCCATGGCTGAACAATGCACAGGTCTATTCGCCGGGATCAACGGTCGGGATTACGATGCAGGCGAGCGTGCCCGAAAGCCTGCCCCTCGGCTGGGTCGATACTACGCGTCTCAACGCTGAAATCCTGACGGATGACGGGCGGCGTTTTGCGGCGACCTTACGCCTTGTGATCCGAACCGGGGTCGGTTCGGCGCGGGCCATCGCAACGGAAAAACTCGTGGCCTTGGACCGCGATTGCGACGGCATTCTGGCGGATGAGCGGGTACAGGATGCCGTGTTCGAACAGGGCAAGGATGCGACCCCCGGTGATTGTCTGATTATCCGGATCGGATTCGAAAATATCGGATTGCAGGAAGTCGAGCGGATTGTGATCCGGGACGTGGTATCAACGCGCACGACCCTGTTGCCCGATTCGGCGACAGTGCGCATTACCCCTGAACCGCTGGAAGATGTCATCATGCCCAATCCGGCCTCCGAAACGCTGGAATGGGAATTCGAAGGTCTCTTTCGGCCCGGTGCCGTGGGTGAAGTTGAATACCGCCTGCGCCTCGACCCCTTGTAACGAAAGTCACGCCCGATGAGCGACCCCCTCTATCGAACCGCACGTCTCCGCCCGAACAAGGGCAAGGCGTATCTCGGCGGGCATCCTTGGGTTTATAAGGATGAACTGGTTCTCGACCGGCGCACGGGATCGATCGAACCGGGCATGCCGGTCATTCTGGAGGATGCCAAACGGATTCCCGTCGGGATCGTTGCACTGAATCCCGGCTCAGGCATCGCCGCGCGCGACCTTGACCGCGACCCGGCAGCCATCATCGATGCGGCATGGATCAAGGCCCGGATCCTGCGGGCGCTAACCCTGCGCGAGCGCATCTTTGCAGCGCCGTATTATCGCCTCGTCCATGCAGAGGGCGATGGATTGCCGGGGCTGGTGATCGACCGGATGGGCGATCTGCTGGTGATTCAGCCGAACACGGCATGGGCCGAAGCCGCACTCGCGGATATTCTCGCCGCTCTTCACGACCTGCTCTCACCCGCCACAATTGTCGTAAACCGCGATTCGCGCGGGCGCGTGCAGGAGGGATTGCCCAGTGGCCGCGAGGTCATGACCGGATCGCTCGACGGACCGATCATGATCAAATCCCCCTCAGGTCTGCTCTATGCCGATATTGAGGAAGGCCAGAAAACCGGGGTGTATTTCGACCAATTCCCGAACCATGCCTTTGTCGCATCCCTCGCAAAAGACAAACGCGTGCTCGACGTCTTTTCCCATACCGGCGGCTTTGCCCTTGCCGCGCTTGGTCAGGGGGCGGCGGAAGCGATTGCAGTGGACGGCTCGGCCAAGGCGCTGGAAATGGCCGAAAAGGGCGCGGCGGAAGCGGGCGTCTCGGATCGATTGACGACCCGTCAGGGCGATGCCTTCGATACCATGCGCGCCCTGACCGGCGAAGGGCAGGTTTTCGATATCGTCATCTGTGATCCGCCTGCCTTTGCGCCGCGCAAGGAAACGCTGGAGGCGGGCTTGCGCGCCTATGAACGGGTGACACGGCTGGCCCTGCCACTTGTCGCCGAGGGAGGCGTTCTGACAATTTGCTCCTGTTCCCATGCCATCACGCCCGATGCGCTGATGGGCAGCGCGATGCGGATGTTCCACCGAGCGCATCGCCGGGGGCGCTTGATCCATTCGGGGCGGGCCGGGGCCGACCATCCCGTTCACCCCGCCCTTGCCGAAAGCGGCTATCTAAAAGTTCTCGTCTTCGCGATGGACTGATTTCTAAAAGGACCTGTTCATGTTCTACGAACCAAAAGACGGCCACGGCCTGCCGCATAATCCCTTCAAGGCCATCGTCGCGCCGCGTCCGATTGCATGGGTGTCGAGCCTGAGCACCGAAGGCGTGGCCAATCTGGCACCCTACAGCTTTTTCAATGCGGTGGCCGATGCGCCGCCGATGCTGATGATCTCCAGTTCTCCGGTGCCGAGCAATCAGGACAAGGATACCCTGACGAATATCCTCAATACCGGCGAATTCGTTGTCCATATTGTGCCGCATGCGATGCGCGACGCGATGAACGCGACCTCCGGCGGCTATCCGCCCAATGACGATGAATTCAAGCGCGCCGGGCTGGAAAAAGCGCCCTCCACCATCGTCGCCCCGCCCCGCATCGCGGATGCCCCCATCGCGATGGAATGCCGCCACCATGTAAATCTGGGCTTTCCCGGTCAGAATGGAATGCGCGGCTCTCATGTCATCTTTGGCGAGGTGGTGGGCATCCATATCGCGGACGACGCCTTGGTCGACGGTATGCTGGATGTCACCACCTACAAGCCGCTCGCGCGGCTCGGCTACATGGATTATGCCACCGTCGAGGACGTCTTCTCGCTCGACCGGCCAAAGGTCTGATCAAAGGTCGGACAGGCTTTGCGCGTCTGCACCCACCGTCAGCCAGTTCCACAGATAAGCGGCATAGGAGCGGAAGCAGAACACCTCGAACGTGGTCTCATCCGTCTTGACGATTCCGGCGGCGACGGTGGCGATCCGGGTGCGGCGAACCTCCCCGACAGCAAAGCGTTCGGGAGCCAGATCGACCGGCGCGCCCTTGGCCAATACGCGCCAAGCCTTCTCGCCCGACACGCGAAAGACGGCCCGTGCATCCGATACATCGAGCGCCAGGACATGGGCATCGCCCGCCTGCTCCATAAATCCGGCGACGAGGGCAGAAGCCTCGCTCCATGGACAAAACACCATCAGCTCATCCGGTGACATCCACAGGACATGATTGTCGCCAGCACGGATACTGCTGCGCGTATCGGGAATATCGCATCCCGTTGCCGCCTTCAGCATCGCGGCAAAACCGCTATCGCCAAGATCACCGCGCAGGGTGACCATCCCGCGCAAGGGCATCGCGGCAATATCGGCCCCCAGATCGGGACCCGATGCGACATCGAGCGCCGGGCGCGCGAGCATGAGATCGAGATCAGACATTCTGCCGCGCTCCTTCCTTGTCATAGAATACCGGCGAGGCAATCACGGCCCGCGCCGTCGTCTTGCGGTCGATGCCGATTTCCAGCGCCTCGCCCATCCGGTCCATCCCCCCCTCGATCAAGGCCATGGCGATCGACCGCTTGAGCGTAGGCGAAAAATAGGTCGAGGTAACATGCCCGATCGCCCGTTTTCCATCCTCGGACAGCGCATGCGCCCCATCGGGCAGCACGAAACTCGCCTCTTCGGTCAGCAGGCCAACCAGTTGCTTGCGCCCCTTGCGGGTCAGGTCGGGTCGCTCCATCGCACGCTTGCCGATGAAGTCTTCTTTCTTCTTCGAGACAGCCCAGCTCATCCCCACATCATGCGGCGTGACCGTGCCATCCGTTTCGTCCCCAACGACGATAAAACCCTTCTCGGCGCGCAGGACATGCAGCGCTTCGGTGCCATAGGGACCGACATCGAGATCCGCGCCCGCCGCCATCAGCTTTTCCCAGAGAGACATGGCGAAAGACGCGGGTGTCGCGATCTCGAAGGATAATTCGCCCGAAAACGAGATGCGGAAAACCCGCACCGGGCATCCGGCCAAATGCCCGTCGGCAAACCCCATAAAGGGCAATCCATCCGCCGACAGGTCGATTGTTCCGTCTAGTTTTTCGATCAGCTTGCGAGCATTCGGCCCGGCAACGGCAAATTGCGACCATTGTTCGGTGACATTGGCCGTATAGACCTTCATGTCGAACCATTCGGTTTGCAACCATTCCTCAAACCACGCATGAACGCGATCCGATCCGCCTGAGGTTGTGTGACACAGGAAGGTTTGATCGTCGATCCGTGCGATAACGCCATCATCCATCAGAAAGCCATTATCGTTGCACATCAGACCATAGCGGCAGCGCCCCGGTTTCAGGCTCGACATCATGTTGGTGTACATCAAATCGAGAAACTTGCCCGCATCCGGGCCGCGCACGATGATCTTGCCAAGGGTCGAGGCATCGAGCAGGCCGACGGAATTCCGCACCCGCTTGATCTCGCGATAGATCGACGCTTCGCGCTTCTCGCTACCTTTTTGGTAGCGATAGGGCCGTCGCCAATCGCCCACCGGCTCGAATTCCGCACCCTGTGCCGCGTGCCAGTCATGCAGGGGCGTTTGGCGCACCGGCTTGAACAGCGTGCCTTTTTCCTGTCCGGCAATCGACCCCATCGAAATGGGTGTATAGGGCGGGCGAAATGTCGTGGTGCCCACATCCGCCATCGCCTTGCCCAGCGTATCGGCGAGAATGGCATGGCCGTTGATATTCGACAGTTTGCCCTGATCGGTGGCCATGCCAAGGGTCGTGTAGCGCTTGGCATGTTCGACGGATTCAAATCCCTCGCGCGCGGCAAGGCGAATATCGGCAACCGTCACATCGTTCTGATAATCGAGGAAGTGCTTGCCGCCCATCGCCGCCTTGCCATGGGAGGGGGTGAACCAGACCGGCGAGGCGGGTTGTTCCGTCGCCGAATGAACCGTCGGGACCGCGCTCCCCTGCGCAGCACTCGCCAGCACATCGGCGGTGGTCAATGCTCCGGTCGCACCGCCCACCATGCGGGCATAGGGTTCGCCGATGCTGTTGCGGGGCGGATTGGCAGAATCGGGGCGATACATCGCGCGATCCTTGTCCCAGATCACCTTTCCGCCCGAATGGCTGTAGAGATGAACGACCGGCGACCAGCCGCCCGCCATGGCGACGCAATCACAGGTGATTTTCGCGCCGAACCCGGCTTCGTTCCCTTCGCCGCCGAGTGGAACCGTCTGGATCGCCGTCACACCGTCCTTGCCGCCCGTGACCTTGCCAATGCCGGTCGATGGCATGACCGTCAGCCCGGCATTGATCGCCCGCTCGACGAGAATGCCCGCCGGATCGGATCGGGAATCGAGGATCGCGGCGACGGTACATCCCGCCTCATGCAACGCGAGAGCAGTTCGGTAGCCATCGTCATTGGTCGTGTAGAGCACGGTTTTCGCGCCGGGGGCCACGCCCCAGAGCTTGACGTAATCGCGCACGGCACTGGCCAGCATCACGCCGGGCACATCATTCCCATAGAAGGGAATGGGCCGTTCGATCATGCCGGTTGCGCCGATAATCTGCTTCGTCCGCACCCGCCAGAGGCGATGACGCGGGCCGGTCGGAACCGTATGATCGGCGCGACGCTCATAAAGCAGCGTATATCCATGGTCGAAGGCCGCCGAGCAACAAGTCCGCAGGCGAATGGTGACATTCTCCATCGCTTCCAGCGCCGCGATCTGCTCCGCGAGCCAGTCACGGGCCGGTTTGCCGTCGATTTCTGCATCGTCATCGACCAGCAGACGCCCGCCAAGGCGTTCGGTCTGCTCGACCAGCATGACCCGCTCACCCGCTTCGCCCGCCCGGCGCGCAGCCAGCAATCCGGCGGGACCGCCCCCCGCGATCAACGTGTCGCAAAAAGCGTATTGATGCTCGTAAGTATCCGGGTCCGCTTCGGTCGGCGCGCGGCCCAGCCCGGCGATCCGGCGGATCATCGGCTCGAAGACGTGCTTCCATGCCACGCGGGGATGGATGAAGGTCTTGTAGTAGAAACCCGCCGGATACAGCCGCGAGGCGGCAGCGTTCAACACCCCCACATCGGTTCGCAGGGACGGAAAACGGTTCTGCGATGTGGCCTCCAACCCGTCGAACAGCTCGATCTGGGTCATGCGGATATTGGGTTCGTGGCGATTGCCAGACCCCAGATTGACAAGGGCGTTCGGCTCCTCCGGTCCCGATGTCACCACACCGCGCGGGCGGTGATATTTGTAGGAACGGTTCACCAGCTTGACGCTATTGGCCAACAATGCCGAAGCAAGCGTATCGCCCTTCACACCCCGGTATTCCGTGCCATCGAACCGAAAGCGCAAGGGCGTACCGCGCTCGATCAGCGCGCCGCCGGTCTTGAGGCGGGTCATGGCGCAGTCCTTTCGGCAATGTAATCGAGAATGGCTTGGGGCGGGCTTAGGTCATCCGCCGCATAGACTCCGAAAATTTCCAGCGTGTGCGTATGACGCGCCATATGAAACCACTTTCCACAACCAAAAGCATGACGCCAGCGCTCGTAATGGACCGCACGCGGGTTCTTACGCTCGAACAGATAGGTCGCCCAATCCGTGTCGGAGCAATCGGGACCGGGGCGCGTGATATGCGCTTCGCCACCGGGGGCGAACTCGGTTTCCTCGGCCTCGACGCCACAACAGGGGCACTGAATCAAAAGCATGGGACAGGATCCAATGAATTACGATTTCGCGGTGATGGCTTATGCCGCAAAGCTGCGCCCGTGCAAATCCGTCAGACTGTCGCCCCTTCGCGACGCGATGGGGCCTTTCAATCCGGTGAGGACGCGATTATCTGCATAATCGAAGGAGGCGGCGATGCCCAGAACCGTGAAAACGATTTCCTGCTGTTACTGCGATGCCTCGACGCTTGTGGATCTGGCAAAGATCGGGCGCGGGGTGCTGACCTGCGATGCCTGCGGCGCGCGGTTGTCCTCGGCGCGGATGGAAGCGGTGGTCAATAAACCGATCCCGGTACAGCGCCGCCCTGCCAAGCAGACAGGACAGACCGGCACGCTCGATGCCCGCTGGCAGGGCCCCGCCGTGCCGTTCCTGTCACTGGAAAACAAGCCGAAGAAAAAATCCAAATCAAAGCCAAAAAAGCGCAAGAGCTTTCTTGATCGCCTCGAAGACATCTGGGATGAGATCGAGGATATCATCGATTAGAGCGAAACCCGGCCAGAGTTAAGGGACGATACGCCAAAAATGCTCCCTTGCGGCCCGCCGCCTTGGGGCGACTTTCGGCGTATCTTGATCGGGGCTTGCTGTAGAACAAAACTCAAGGATGACCCCATGATCGAAAGCTTTCCCGCCAAACAGGCCGACCCCGGTGTCACGCGACAGGTTTTGTCGCATTCGCCTGAGCTGATGGTCGTATCCTTCAAGTTCGAGGAGGGGGCAGCGGGCAAGCTGCATAACCATCCTCATATTCAATCGACCTATGTGAAAAGCGGCGCGTTCACTTTTTCGGTCGCGGGGGAGGAGTTTGTGGTCAAGGAAGGCGACAGCTTTGTCATCCCCTCGAATGCCGTACATGGCTGCACCTGCACCGTACCGGGCGAGTTGATCGATACCTTCACCCCCCGGCGCGACGACTTTCTATAACCGTATTGGGCTTTAAAGGCGTCGGGCGGTCGGCGGATTGCCCTGATACCACTCTGCGGACTCGCTTCACGTCTGCGGACACGATACGTCATGGGACATGAACAAGGGCGGACCTTCCAGCGAAATCCTCAAATCCGGCCTTGTTCCTTTGCTTGCGGGGCTGGGAATGGCCGCCCTGTCCGGGGCGGTCATGAAAGGGTTATCGACGGAACTGCCCGCCTTTCTGATCGTCTGGATTCGTTTTCTGGGTTTTGTGGCGATCATGGTGCCGCTCGTGCTGTGGCGACAGGGCAAGGCCCGGATGATGCGGCCCGTCCTGCCATGGGCGCAGTTGTTGCGCGGGGCGATGATGGCGATGGGAACCGTGTGTTTCGTGATCGCCGCCCGCACGCTCGATTTCGCCGAAGCGATTACACTGCTCTACATCTATCCGTTTCTGATCACGCTGCTGGCCCCCCTGTTTCTCAATGAACCGCCGCGCCTGCAGACCTTTTTGGGGGTTGCGGGCGGATTTGTCGGCGTGCTTCTGGTGGCACGGCCCAGCGCGCAGGGGCTGGTCAATGCGGGCACGCCCTTCGCGCTGGCGGCGGGGGCCTCAATCGCCGGGCAGATGATCCTGAACCGGCGTTTGGGCAGTGCAGTCGATCCGCTGTTGACCTCGTTCTGGGGCGCTTGTGTGGTCACGATGTTGCTGACACCCTTCGCGCCGTGGATATGGCAGGCGGTGACCCCTGAACAGGCGGGTAAGCTGGCCCTGCTGGCGGGCATGGCGGCCTTGAGCCAGACCCTCGTGACCATCGCCTTCGCCCGCAGCCCCGCCGTCGACCTCGCGCCGTTTACCTATATGGAGATCATCGCGGCGGTCGGGATCGGCTTTGCGGTGTTTGGCACCCTGCCCGATACGTGGTCGTTTCTCGGCATGGCGATCATCATCGCAAGCGGCGTGATGGTCGCGCGGATACAGCGCGGACGGATCACGGCACGGCGACAGCCAAAAATATGACGCGCACGAAAATTTCGTCAAACAAGCCCTGAGCGACCATTCGTTTCGCTTGCATCACATTTCGCTGCACTGCAATATGGACATGGAATTCTGAACAGGACCATCCCATGACCAAAACCGCCGATCGCCCGTGGCTCATGCGAACCTATGCCGGTCATTCGACCGCCGCCGCCTCCAACGCGCTCTACAAGACCAATATGGCCAAGGGACAGACGGGCCTGTCGGTCGCCTTCGACCTGCCGACGCAAACGGGCTATGACAGCGACCATATCCTCGCGCGGGGCGAGGTCGGCAAGGTCGGCGTGCCGGTCAGCCATATCGGCGACATGCGCACCCTGTTCGACGGCATCCCGCTGGAGCAAATGAACACTTCCATGACCATCAATGCGACCGCTGCATGGTTGCTGGCGCTCTATGTCGCGGTGGCGGAGGAGCAAGGGGCCGATCCCGCCACGCTACAGGGCACCGTGCAGAACGACATCATCAAGGAATACCTGTCGCGCGGCACCTATGTCTTTCCGCCAGAGCCAAGCCTGCGCCTGATTACCGATGTCGCGGCCTATACCTATTCGGCGGTTCCGAAATGGAATCCGATGAATGTATGCTCGTATCATTTGCAGGAAGCGGGCGCGACGCCGGAGCAGGAACTTGCCTTCGCGCTGGCCACGGCCACGGCGGTGCTCGATGGCATGCGCGCGCGGGACGATGTGGCGGAGGAGGATTTTCCGGGCATTGTCGCGCGGATCAGCTTTTTCGTGAATGCGGGCATCCGCTTCGTGACCGAGATGTGCAAGATGCGCGCTTTCGTGGATCTATGGGATGAAATCACCGCCGAGCGCTATGGCGTGACCGATCCGAAACTGCGGCGTTTTCGCTATGGCGTACAGGTCAACAGCCTCGGCCTGACCGAACAGCAACCGGAGAACAACCCCTATCGCATCCTGCTGGAGATGCTGGCCGTCACCCTGTCTAAAAATGCGCGGGCGCGGGCGGTTCAGCTACCGGCCTGGAACGAGGCGCTGGGCCTGCCCCGCCCGTGGGATCAACAATGGTCGCTTCGGATGCAGCAGGTTCTGGCCTTCGAGACGGATCTTCTGGAATATGACGACCTGTTCGACGGAAACCCGGCAGTCGAGCGCAAGGTCGCCGCGCTGAAAGACGGGGCGCGGGACGAACTGACCCGGATCGACGAGATGGGCGGGGCCATGGCCGCCATCGATTACATGAAGCGACAATTGGTCGAAGCGAATTCCGAGCGGATCGCCGGGATCGAAAGCGGCGCGCAGACGGTGATCGGCGTCAACCGCTTTACCGAAACCGCCGAATCCCCTCTGACGGCAGGCGATGGCGGTATTCTCGTCGTCGATCCGGCGGTGGAGGCCGAACAGGTCGAGCGATTGCAGGAATGGCGCGCCCAGCGGGGCGATGTCGCGGGCGCGCTGGCCGATTTACGCGCTGCGGCGGTCGAGGGGCGCAATATCATGCCCGCTTCCATCGCCGCCGCAAAAGCGGGTGTCACGACCGGCGAATGGGGCGGCGTGATGCGCGAAGTCTTCGGCGAATATCGCGCACCAACCGGCGTCAGTGCCTCGGCTCAGGCCACCGTCACCGATGAGGAAGCGATGACGAAAGTGCGCGCCGATGTGGAGCGGGTCTCGGCGGCACAGGGGCGCCGGATCAAGTTTCTGGTCGGCAAACCGGGCCTTGACGGCCATTCCAACGGGGCCGAACAAATCGCGGTCCGGGCGCGGGATTGCGGGATGGAAGTCGTCTATGAAGGCATCCGCTTAACCCCGGCGCAGATCGTCAACACGGCGCTGGAAGAAGGCGTGCATGTCGTTGGCCTGTCGATCCTGTCCGGTTCTCACATGCCGCTGGTGGCCGAAGTGATGGCCCTGATGCGCCAGCAGGGTCTCGATGACATCCCGGTCATTGCAGGCGGGATCATCCCCGATAGCGACGCCGCCGCCCTGCGTGCCGATGGCGTGGCGCGGGTCTATACCCCCAAGGATTTCGAACTCACGAAAATCATGGCCGATATCGTCTCCCTCGTGGAGCATAACGAGGCAAAGGCGGCCTGAGGCCACGCCCCTCGCGAGCACGCAATCTTTGGGAAGAAAGAGACCGACCATGACGCTGACCCGACGCACGATCCTTGCCGCCCCTGCCCTGCTGGCCACGCCCGCATTCGCAGGATTCTTCGACCCCACCCCTGCCGAACAGGATCAGGCCATCGCGACCCTGAAGACCCCCGGCCATGCGCTATTGCTGCGCCACACCCTCGCGCCCGGCCATAACGACCCGGCGGATTTCGATCTGTCCGAATGCCAGACCCAGCGCAATCTGGACGATGTGGGCCGGGCGCAGGCGGTGCGCGTCGGGGATTGGCTGCGCGATAAGGGCGTTATGCCCTCCACGGTCTATAGCAGCCAGTGGTGTCGTTGCATGGATACCGCGCGCCTGATGGGATTTGCGCCGATCGTGCCGGAAGTATCCTTGAACTCGATCGCCGACATGCCCGGCACCGAGGCTGAAAAACTCCGCAAACTGCGTCGGTTTGTCGGAAGCCTCGTCTCAAAACCCGGCCCCGCCATCCTCGTCACCCATTCCACCATTGCCAGCCATCTGATCGGCGGCCTGCTTGGTTCGGGCGAAGGATCGGTCATCGCTATCGCAGCGGATGGATCGGCAAAATCTCTCGGACGTGTCTTGTTCGGTATGGAGCGGGTATAGGCCAAAACCGTCCAAGGGCAGGCGCCATCATGGGCGTTTCCCGGCACGATGCCGCCCCATGGAATTGCATTTCATACACGGTATGCCATTGCCACGGGCATCGCAGATTTGCATAACGGGGAAAATATCTTGCGAACCCCCGCCAGCAATGGAGCCGCGATGAAACCCGAAATCCTGATGATGGGTCCGATGATGCCGCATGTGGAGGCGGCGCTCGACGCGGCCTATACGGTCCATCGCCTTTACAAAACCGATGATAAGGACGGCTTGCTCGCCGAGGCCGGGCCGCGCATCCGGGGCATTGCGACCGATGGTGGCCTGGGCGCCAGTGCCGACTTGATGGCCCGCTTACCGGCGTTGGAAATCGTCTCCTGCTATGGTGTCGGGGTCGATGCGATCGATCTTGCCCATGCGGGCAAGCAGGGCGTTACCGTCACCAACACCCCCGATGTTCTCAATGACGACGTAGCGAATATGGCGGTTGCCCTCGTCCTCGCCACCAGCCGCACCCTCGTCGCGAATGACACATATCTGCGACAGGGACGATGGGTCAATGACGGCGCACCCCCCCTCGCCCGCTCGATTCGGGGGCGCAAGGTCGGCATCCTCGGACTGGGCCGCATCGGCAAGGATATCGCCGAGAAACTTCAGGTTTTCGGCTGTGAAATCGTCTATCACGGGCGCTCGAAACAGGATGTGTCATACGAGTATTTCGACGATCTGACGGCCATGGCTTCGGCGGTCGATTTCCTGATTGCCATCTGTCCCGGCGGCCCCGCCACAAATGGTATCGTCAATGCCGCCGTGTTGAACGCGCTGGGACCGGAAGGCACCTTCATCAATGTCGCGCGCGGATCGGTGCATGATGAAGCCGCCCTCGTTTCCGCCTTGCAGAGCGGTGCACTTGGCATGGCGGGGCTGGATGTCTTTGCTGCCGAGCCGAGCGTGCCCGACGCCCTGCTGACGATGGACAATGTCGTCCTGCAACCCCACCAAGGCAGCGGCACCGTCGAAACCCGCCGTGCGATGGGCGATCTCGTCATCGAAAACCTGCACCGTCATTTTACCGGCGAGCCGGTCAAGACCCCCGTTACCTGAATTTCGGAGAAAAATATGAGCGACAAAGCAAAAGTCGGCTTTATCGGCGTCGGCCTGATGGGCCACGGCATGGCCAAAAACATTCTACTCAACGGTTACCCCACCACCATCATGGGCAATCGCAACCGCCAGCCGGTCGACGATCTCGTCTCCAAGGGCGCGACCGAGGCAACATCGCCAAAGGCAATGGCCGAATCCTGTGACGTGGTGCATCTATGCGTGACATCCTCGATTCAGGTCGAGGATCTGTGCCGCCGCGCGGATGGCCTGCTGGCCGGGGCGCATGACGGGTTGATCGTCATCGATTGCTCGACCGCCGACCCGACCTCGACCCTTGCACTGGCCGAGGAATTCAAGGCCAAGGGCGCGACGATGATCGACGCCCCGCTCGGAATGACACCAAAGGAAGCGGAAACCGGCGAGCTGAACACCTTCGTTGGCTCCGATGACGCGACTCTCGAAAAAGTACGCCCGATCCTTGAGACCTGGGCGAAGAACATCACCCATATGGGACCCGTTAGCACAGGTCATAAAGCCAAGCTGATCAATAACTTCCTCGCGCTTGGCTATAATGCGCTTTATGCCGAAGCCTATACCGCCTGCCGCAAGGGCGGCGTGGATCTTCAGAAATTCCGCGAATTGATCACAGGCGGCGGGATCAATTCCGGCATGTTCCAGCGGATGAGCAATTACATCATCGACGGCGACCCGAACGCGCATCTGTTTTCGCTGAATAACTGCTTGAAAGACATTAAGTATTTCAGCCAGTTGGCCGATGATGCCAATATGGCCGCTCCGATGACCGGCGCGGCGAAATCCTACTATCAGATGGCCGTGGCCCAAGGGGGCGGGGATGAGCACATGCCCATGCTGACCGATTACGTCAGTGCCTCCAGCGGCGCGGAAAAGACCGTCCGAAAAGGGTGAGAAGCGATTCCCCGGCCATTCTGCTCTAGGCCGGGGTCTGCTCCGATACACATGCCCCGCATTATAAGCGGGGCATTATCGATGATCTCACCGCCTCACAATGACGTCGTGATCCCGCCATCGACATAGAGGATATGTCCGTTCACAAAGCTGGACGCATCCGAGGCGAGATAAATCGCAGCGCCCGCCAACTCCTCGACATTCCCCCATCGACGCGAAGGCGTGCGCCCGGTCAGCCATCCGCTGAAGGTTTCGTCTTTTACCAGTGCATCGGTCAATTCGGTCTTGAAATAGCCGGGGCCGATGCCGTTCACCTGAATGCCATGCGGTCCCCAATCGATGCACATTCCCCGCGTCAGCATCTTGATCGCCCCTTTCGAGGCGGCATAAGGCGCGACAGAGGGGCGGCCCAATTCGCTCTGGACGGAGCAGATATTGATGATCTTGCCTTTGCCACGCGGGATCATGTGGGCTGCGACGGCTTTTGAGACATAGAAAACCGAATCGATATTCGTCTCCATCACGTCGCGCCAATCACCCTCATCGAATTCATGTAGGGGCGCGCGGCGCTGGATACCGGCATTGTTCACGAGAATATCGATCGGGCCGATCTCACGCTCGATCCGGGCGATCCCCTCGCTCACAGCGGGTGAATCGGTGACGTCGAAGACCGCTTCCTCGATGGTCAGATCCTCGCCGCGCAGGGTCTCGGCGGCTTTGGACAGCTTCGCGGCGTCACGCCCGTTCAGCACGACCCGCGCCCCCGCCTGTGCAAGCCCCCGCGCGAGAGCGAATCCGATCCCTTGGCTCGATCCGGTGATCAGGGCGGTGCGCCCTTCGAGGCTGAACAGGGAGAGGGTCATGCGGTTGTCCTTTCGGCGGGGCTTGCTATGCAGGGTCTTCGTATCAACGCATAGCGCGCCCCTGCCGAAAGGTCATCCGATGAAAGCCATCGTCATCCACGCCGCCCGCGACCTGCGTGTCGAAGACCGCGATGTGCCCGCGCCGGGGCCGGGCGAGGTCTCCATCGCGATCCGGGCGGGGGGAATCTGCGGATCGGACCTGCATTATTATACGAATGGCGGTTTCGGGGCGATCCGGGTCATTGATCCCATGGTTCTGGGGCATGAGGTCTCAGGCGAAATCGCGGCACTGGGGGCGGGGGTAACGGGCCTGTCGCTTGGGGATCGGGTCGCGGTCAATCCGAGCCTGCCCTGCGGAGCATGTGGCTTCTGTCTGCGGGGGGAGCCGAATCATTGCACGGATATGCGCTTTTTCGGCAGTGCAATGCGACGTCCCCATATCGATGGGGCCTTTCGCGAAGTCTTGGTGACCGAAGCTGCGCGCTGTGTCGTCGTGCCATCCTCAATGCCCTTTGGCCATGCCGCCTTTGCCGAGCCGCTCGCGGTCGTTCTCAATGCAGCACAAAAGGCCGGACCCTTGATCGGACGCCGGGTGCATGTGGCCGGGTGCGGGCCGATCGGCGCGCTCTCGGTTCTGGTCGCGCGCGGCGCCGGGGCGGCGGAAATCGTTGCAACCGATCAGGTTGACGGGGCGCTGGCCATCGCCCGCAAAATCGGCGCAGATCGGACGATCAATGTCCTGCAAAATCCCGATGCCATGGCCGATTATGCGGCCCATAAAGGCCATTTCGATGTGATGTTCGAAGCTTCCGGCAATGGCGCGGCGCTCAGGACGGGGCTGGAGGTCGTGCGCCCACGCGGCACGATCGTACAGCTTGGTCTTGGCGGCGATGTGACAATTCCACAAAACATGATTGTCGCAAAGGAATTGTCCTTGCGGGGCACATTCCGCTTTCATGACGAATTCGCCATCGCCGCACAAATGATCGCAGATGGCCGTCTCGACGTGTCTGCCCTGTTGACGGAAACCCTGCCATTAAACCGGGCCGAGGACGCGTTTGCACTCGCAACCGACCGAAACCGTGCCATGAAAGTCCAAATCGCATTCGGATCGTCATAAAGAGAAACGGGCCTAAACTCTCTTTCAACACCCTTGCCGTACACCTGACATGAAATGGCGCTTACGCTTTTCCGATCAGGAGACCGAGCATGAAAATCACGATGCCGCTGACCGCTGCAACAGCCCTGATGATTCTGTCCGCCTGTGGAGACGAGTCAGCCACAAAGGCCGAAAGCCCCGCGCCTGAGCGCCGCGTAGAGGCCCCGGCCACGCCCGGCAAGGCGGCGGATACAATCGTCGCCGAGAGTGCCCGGAAAGCGGCCATCGCCCCCGGAGATGTGGCGGAGGTAATCCAGAAAGCGCCGACGCCCATGCCGGAGCCGGTCAATCCGATCATCGCGTTCAAAAGCGAAGACGGCAAACTCGCCCTTGCCCGCACCGCCCTGACAATGGTGTCGCCCGTCCATGATGCCGACACGGATGTTTGGTCGGTCTTCGTACAGCTCGACAAAAGCGCGGCGGAAGATTTCTATACCCTGACAACAGAAACGACCGGCGAGGCTCTGGCCGTCATCGTCGATAACATGACTGTCAGCACGCCGGTTCTCGAAACGGCGGTATATGGCGGCGGTTTCGTCTTCAAGGTCGATAACAGCGAGGTTGCCAGCAGGGTCGTCGCAACCCTGACCGGCGAAAAACCGCAGGTCTCCGTGGTCGATGTCGATGCGCGTGACGCCTTACCGAAAAACAGACCCGAAGCCGACAGCACCGTTGCCACGAATGGCTCCGATAACGGATAGCGCGATCGTGCCGGGGCGAGGGGATGACGGCTCGGCCGCAGAGAAAGCGGCGGGCTATTCCACCACCGCGACATCCCCGGCACTACCCTTCGACAACACAAGCAGATTCGACAGTTTTGCCGTCTGCCCCGGTGCAAGAGCGCCACAGTTTCGCGCGCCCTGCCCTTCGATCCGGCAATAATCATAGCTGCCCATATCCAGATTAAGCGCCATGACCGGCGAAAGGGCCGCATGAATCGCTAGGGCCGCGTCGTGCAGCGTCATGGGTGATGTCTCATAGAGACCGATACTGCCATCCTGAAGCATATACAGAAGGCGGCGGGCAAAGCGGGGCGCACCCTCGCGCGGTTTTGTATCGACCGCGCCATCGATCACGAGCAAATGGCTTTGAAAAGCCGACCATCCACGCAATCGCGCCGCTTGCGCAAAGGCCACGCGCGATGCTTTGCGGCGCAGATCAAAGCGTTCATTGCCCATATCGATCCGTTCGGCATGATGTACGGTCAGACGACCCGAATGATCGATCAATGCGACCCCATCCCATCCTTGCGGATACGGATCGAGCGCCTCGCCATCGATGATAAACAGGCCCTCCGGTTCGCGTTTCTCGCCGCTGGTATAGGCTCCGGTCACGGTCACATGACTGCCGGTCGAGGCATCGGGCACCACGCCCCCTTCCGGTACGAGGATCAGGCGTGCCTGTATCTGTGATATGCTGCATCCGCCGAACAGCACACCGGGCACCATCGCCCCGCATTCCGCCATTGCGGGCGATGCGACAAGCGCCGTCAGGATCGCGGCCACCGAAAAGCTCGGAGCTATGCGCAAGATCGTTTCTCCGTCAAAAGGGCATATGATCGTTGATTAGAGACAATCATCCTCGCTGGGGCGTGAATAAGGCGTTGACCGCGAGCAATATCATTCGCAATGCTGGCCATTCTGGCGATACACGGACATAACAGCGGGGCAAAATGGGCATTTTTCTTCGCATCTGTGTCCTTTTTGCCCTCTTGGGTAGTGTGCCACATCAGGCCCTCGCCCATGCCTCCGATAGCGGAATCAAGCTGCTGCTACCCACGGGATATTATATCACGGGGGGAACGCTGGCTGTCCTTGCGACCGTACTGGTCGCGGCATTCGCGCCCGCAGCGGGATGGATCACCGCCCTGTTTCGCCCCGTTACGCTATGGAGCGGGCGGTTGCCCCGGATAGAAATTCTCACCAGCCTCGCCGGGGCAGCCATCCTCGCCGTGCTGATCCATCAAGGGTTTACGGGGACGCCGGACCCCTTGGAAAACCCGCTGCCCCTTGCCGTCTGGACCCTGTGGTGGGTTGCCCTTCCCTTACTCTGCGCCGTGGTGGGCAATCTCTGGGCGATGATCAATCCGTGGAGCGGCATTTTCACCCTGACCGGCAATAGGGGGATTCTGACCTTGCCGCAGCAGGTCGGATATATGCCCGCAACGCTACTTTTCCTCGGCTTTGCATGGTTCGAGCTGGTTTCCTTGTCACCGGAAGACCCTACGGGCCTCGCAAAAGCCGTCAGCCTCTATGTCATCGTCACTTTTATCGCCGGGGCCATATTCGGCTGGCGCGACTGGTCGGAGCGGGGGGAGTGTTTCTCCGTCTTCTTTCGCTTTATCGCGCGTCTGGCTCCGATCCGGTTCACGCGGGACGAGGGTATCGTGACCCTGTATGCCGGATTTCCGGGGTTCGGCGTCTTGCACGGCAAATCAATCAGCATCAGCGGGGCCTTGTTTATCCTGCTGGCATTGGCGACGGTTTCTTTCGATGGCTTGTCGAAGACCTTTCCGTGGCTTGGCCTGATCGGCGTCAACCCGCTTCAGTTTCCGGGGCGTTCAGGCGTGGCGCTGCCGAATACGCTCGGCCTTGTCTGGGCATGGGCTGCGCTGGCCGCAGCCTTCTTCGCCTGCATTCTTGCGGGGCGATGGCTGGGCGAGGAAAGCGGTGTGCGGATGGCCGGGCGTTTGGCCCTGACGATCCTGCCCATCTCGCTCGCCTATCACGCCTCGCATTATCTGACGGTCCTGATGGTCAACGGTCAGTACGCCCGCGCAGCCGGGCAAAGAATGCTCGGATTACCCGAAACCGAAGTCACAACCTCGTTCCTGAACAATATTCATGCAGTCGAGAAAATATGGCAGGCGCAATCGGGAACCATTGTTCTTGGCCATATCCTCGCAGTATTGCTGGCCCATGCGAGTATTCTGGCCGTGACGGACAGTACAGGCGACGCCACCCGGCGCGGCGCACCGCTCGCAATGTTAATGATTGCCTATACAGCATTCGGCCTCTGGCTGCTTGCCGCACCGACTGGAGTATAGATTCGAAACTTACTAAGTATTAATAATATTTAAACGCCACAACACACCTAACGACGCATCCGATTAATCTTTTTTTTCGCAAAGCCTGCAATTCTAGGGAAAATATTGAGCCTAGGATTATATCGCTATGCGAGCACACGATTTTGTTACAACAGATAAAGGCAGCCTAGCGGCCATGACGGGCCTCATGTTGGGCCTTCTCACCGTTTCGGTGGGCGGTGCCGTTGATCTGACCCAAGCGGCGAATCAGCGAAACAATTTTCAGAGTCTGGCGGATATTAGCAGTTTGGCCGCCGTGCGGGCAGCGGGCGCAACCGATGCCCAACGCAAGATGATCATCACGAAATACATTGAATCATCGAAATGGTGTCAGAAAAACCGATGCGATACGATTGATATCTCGATCAAGGCTGACGTTATTACAGTTGACATTGAGGCAAGTGTACCGACCTCGATCATGAATGTCGTTGGGGTCAAGCACCTGCCCATCTCCGTCTCCGCCAGCGCGATGGCTGGTCCTCCGGGCAAGTTGGAAGTCGCGATGATGCTCGATTATTCCGGATCGATGAACACCAATAACCGCTATATCGCCATGGGAAAGGCGGCGACATCCTTTGTCGATCAACTCGAAGACGAAAGCGATGGCGACGGAAAGATCGCGATGATCCCCTTTTCCAAATACGTTCTTGCCCCGATGGAGGGACGCTATGTCTTTGACGTGGCGGGGGGGGCCAGCCTCGATGGCGAACGAATCTTCGGATGCCTGCTCAATCGTCAGCACCCCTATTCCGTATCGGACGAAACGCCGAATATTGCGACCGAAGGGGCGCTGTGGCCGGTACTCAGCTATGTCAAATCCACCACACCGACGACGATGGGCATGTCGGATGATTACACCGGCAGTGCCTCGAATTGGCTGCCGCATGAATGGCCGATCAATATCACGTCGCCGTCAGTCGGGGATTTTACTGCCACACTCGATGGGAGAAACGATCCATCGGATGGCAATTCGACCTCTTATTCGATCAAGACCAATGGCTATAACGCCACCACCGGCGATCTCAACTACGTCATCGACGTAAACCACACGGTTTCCATCACCCTGCGCGAAACTGGTTTATCGCCCGCCCAAATCAATCACTTCAACAACCATGTTCAGGTGATCAATGCGCTCGCGCCCCCCCAAGCGCCCGCAGTTCCGCTCAACAATTATGCGGGATCGGATGGATGGAGCACGCCCGCAGATGCCAATCTGCCACCGGATTTCAACACCGCTCTGACGGTCGAAACTCTGCCGCCCTTCTGTCAGCGCTATGTCGATAACGACCTGTGGTTACGGCCTCTTTCGACCGATTATAAGGGATTGCGCGATGCGTTCAAATCCATGCAGCCAAGCGGCCTGACGAATATCGCACTCGCCCTCGATCTGGGCTGGCACACCCTCACCCCCAATGCTCCCTATGAAGAAGGAGAGCAGGAGCAGAAGGTCGAGCGGGTGGCCGTGCTGTTGACCGACGGGGTGCAAACCGTGCCCGCCCATGGCGCAGGCGGAAACTACAATGTCGATGCCGCGAACAACAATATCGCCGCCAGCTGCGAAGCCATGAAGGCCCAAGGCATCACCGTCTTCACGGTCGCTTTTGCTGTCTCAAATGACACAACGCGGCAATTGCTGCGCGCTTGCTCCAGCGGGGACGACTATTTCCATGAACCGGCGGATAATGGCCAGTTGAAGGGCGTTTTCGACGCCATCTTCGATCAGATCGCCACATCAGGGGCACGGTTGGTGAAATAAGCGACGCTCCTAACGAGATCGCTGTCGTTATTTACGCTGGACAATCAGGCGCGTCCGCATGACCATCGCTCCCTAGAAATCAGGGCGCATGATGGAGGACGCGATGGCAGACAGCAAACACACCGCAGGGCAAACCCGCCGGACGATTCTGGGGGGCGCCGCTCTCCTTGGAACGGCAGCGGGCGCGGGCCTTCTGCCCGGTCTGGGGCGCTATGCTCAGGCGCAGACCTCCGCTCCAATCAAGATCGGATTTCAGGTTCACCGTACCGGAATCGGTGCCGCCTATGGGCGCTGGTACGATCGCACCACCAAGGCCGCCGCAAAGCTGATCAATGACAATGGCGGCATCAATGGCCGCCCGGTCGAAATCATCGCCGAAGATGACGGCACCGATCCCAAGCGCGGGGCGGAAGTCATCGAAAAATTCGCGACCAAGCATGAATGCGACGTGGCATTCGGCACGCTGTTCAGCCATGTGGTGATCGGCTCCGCCCCCCGTGCGGGTGAATTGAAACTGCCCTATTTCGTCGTCTCCGAAGGGCATCATGTCGCCAGCGGGATGCTCAACCGCTACACCCTGCAACCAGGCATCACGGATGTGAAAAGTCAGGTACAGTCGATGGCCCCTTGGGTCGCCGATAATCTGGGCAAGAAAGTCACGATGGTCTATCCCGACTTCGCGTTCGGCCACGATCATCGCGATTACTTCTCCGAGGCCATCGAGCGGCAGGGCGGCAATGTCATCGCCAAGATCGCCATTCCGCCACGCGAGACGTCGTTCTTCAAATATCTGCCGAAAATTCCAAAGGATACCGAGGTTCTCTATCACGTTATGGTCGGCCCCGGCGTGCTGACCTTTGTGAAGGAACTGGGCGAGTATTTCGGCGACAACCGGCCTGAAATCTTCGGCTTTATCGATTCACTGGAGGCGGTGGATATCGCGTCACCCGGTCTCGAATTCCTCGAAGGATCGCATTTCTGGGAGGGATATCCACGCTATGCGGGCGAAAACCAGAGCGAGCATGACAAATTCTATCGTGCCGCCGTGGGTGTCGATGACAATGGCGCATCGCTGTCGGATTCCAAGGATATTTCCACCTATGCCCATATGTTCGGCTGCTGGGAAACGCTGCACATCCTGAAAGCCGGGATGGAAGCGGCGGATTACAAGGGGCCAAAGGATCGACAGGCCCTGATCGAAGCGATTGAAAACATGGACGTCTTTCCCGAAAGTCAGGCTCACCCCCAAGGGTCGAAGCTGTTCAACGGGCGCACGCATCAAGCGTTTGGCCATCAGCATATCTCGAAGGTCGAGGGCGGAAAGCTGGTGCCGGTGCATAAGACATCGATCTTCGACACGTATTACGAGGACGAAGTGGATTACACGAAAATGTCGTTCTGAGATCGGCCTTCTCGCTGCTCCGGGGATGATCCGGGGCAGCCCTTTGCCATTCGTCGATCCAGCAAACCCTGCATCAATGATGGGGCTGTGACCGCTATGAAAGTCTGTATTTCTTGGACCTGATCGCCCTTCTCCCCTTCGACCTCCCCCATCCCGCCCTCCTTGCCGCCGGGATGCTGGAAGGTACGGTGCTTGCCGCAGTTCTGGCGCTCACGGCGCTGGGCCTGTCGATCGTATTTGGAATCATGCGGGTCGTGAATGTGGCCCATGGCGAATTTTACATGCTCGGCGCAGTGCTCGCATGGTTCGTGACCCATACCGTCAGTGGCACGGTCGGGGGGCCGCCATGGCTGGGCTTTGCCATTGCCTTGATCGTCGCCCCGCTGATCGTCGCGGCTATGGCGGCGTTGACGGATTGGCTGGTGCTCAAGCGGCTCGATTACGACCCCGAAGCGACCATCGTGGCGACCATTGGCGTGCTTTACATCATTCAGCAACTCGCGCTGACCTTCTATGGCCCGGATGCCCGGCCCGTTGAGGCCCCGTTCGACTTTCGGGTGCAATTGCCGTGGTTCGGATATTCGGGGTACAAGCTGGTGGTTGTCGGGGCGGCGATTGCGCTGATGCTGGTTGTCTGGCTGGTTCTGACCCGCACGAAAATCGGCCTCGTCATGCGGGCGACGCAATACGACCGCGAAACGGCACAGGCTTTCGGTATTCCGGTCGATAAGGTCTATGCGGGTGTCTTTGCGCTCGGTGCAGCCTTAGCGGCCATTGGCGCGGTGCTGATCGTGCCGATCCAGCAGGCGCATTACCTGATGGGCGGCGATCCGCTGCTGTTATCCTTCATCGTCGTGATTCTCGGCGGGCTTGGCTCGCTGAAGGGAACGCTGGTCGCGGCAATCTTCATCGGTTTGTCGGATGGCATTATCTCGACCCTCTACGAGCCGACTCTGGCAAAGATTCTCGCAACGCTCCTCGTCGCCATGGTCCTCGTCTTCCGTCCGCAGGGCTTGTTCGGAGCGCGGGCGGCATGATCCGTACGATTGTGCTCCACGCGGCGGTCATTGCAGGGCTTTTCCTGCTAGAACCGGTTTTGTCCGACTACCATCATGGCAATCTCGCGCGCATCATGGTGCTGGCGACCTATGCGGTCGGATATAATATGCTGTTCGGCTACACGGGGTTACTCAGCCTTGGCCATGCGATGTTTTTCGCTGCCGGAATGTATGGCTGCGCGATGCTGATCCGCCTCGCGGAGTGGAGCGTCGGACCGGCGTTTCTGGCCGGTGTCCTTTGCGCGCTGGTGGCGGGAATTATCGTCGGAACATTGGCTCTGCGCACCATCGGGGTCGGATTCATGATCGTCACGCTGATGTTCGCCGAAGCGGCCTATCTGGTGATCCTCTATTACAACGAATTCACCCGTGGCGATGAGGGATTCACGATTCCGCAGGCCGTGCGCAGCATCGCGGGCATCGATCTTTCGGATACGACAAACCGCTATTTCGCCGCCCTCCTGTTATTCGCAATCGCCCTGATCGCCTGCGCCGCCATCGTTCAGGCGCGCACCGGGCGCGTATTGGTGGCCATTCGCGAAAACGAGGACCGGGTGCGGATGCTGGGCTTTGATCCGTTCCGCTACAAACTGTTCGCACTGGTCATCTCGGCGACCATGGCGGGGGCGGCGGGGGCGGCTTATGCGGTGTTGTTCGGCTATGCAGGGGCGACCTTTGCCTCGGTGCAATATTCGATCTTTCCGTTGCTCTGGGTGCTGCTCGGCGGGCCAGGGACGACGCTGGGGCCGCTGCTGGGTACGGTCTTGATGTTCTATCTGGTCGATTATGCCAGCGGAACGATCATGCCGGGACTGGCCGCCTTGGTCGAAACGCAATTCGGCATCGAGGCACCGGGGCTGGCCTCCGCCTATCTGTTGCTGGTCGGGGTGACATTGGTGCTGCTGGTGCTTTTCGCGCCCAAGGGGTTGCTGGGAACGGTGCGTGCAAGGATGATCCCATGGCTGCCATAGGACAACTGACCGCCGAAGGGCTGGTCAAGGATTTCGGGGGGCTGCGCGCGGTCGATGTTACGTCCTTCACCCTCAACAAAGGCGAAATCCGCGCGGTCATCGGGCCGAACGGAGCGGGCAAGACCACCTTTGTCAGCCTGCTATGCGGACGGTTTGCGCCCTCGCAGGGGCGTATCGCCTTCGAGGGGCGTGACATTACCACAATGCCCGCCCATGAGCGCGTCGCGCTGGGGATTGCCTACACGTTTCAGATCACGTCGATTTTCGGCAATCTCAGCCTCTATGACAATGTGGCCCTGCCCGCGCAGCGGCGGATCATGCTGGACGGGGGCGGCACTCTGCGCGAGCGGGCGATGGCGGCGCTCGACCGAGTTGGCCTTGCAGATCGTGCACAGGAACAGGCGGGCACTCAAAGCTATGGCCATCAGCGCCTTTTGGAAGTTGCCATGGGCCTTGCGCTCGCCCCCAAGGTGCTGATCCTCGACGAGCCGACGCAGGGGCTGGCGGATAGTGAAATCACCGATTTCATCGCCCTGATCCGCGAGGTGGCCGAGGAGACGACCGTTCTGTTGATCGAGCATAATATGCCCGTCGTCATGGCCCTCGCCGAACAGATTACGGTTCTGGATCAAGGCCGGGTGCTCGCCGAAGGGTCGCCCGAGGCAATCCGCGCCGATGCCGCCGTTCAAGCGGCGTATCTGGGAGGATGACACGATGCTGACCCTCTCCGGTGTCGATGCCTTCTACGGCAATGTTCAGGTGCTGCGCGGCATGGCGCTCGATGCGCGCCCCGGTGAAATTCTGTGTCTTCTGGGCCGGAACGGTGCGGGCAAGACGACGACGCTGAAAACGATCATGGGATTGGTACGGGCGCGAGGCGGAAGCGTCACACTCGATGGAGAAGACCTGACCACCCTACCCGCCCATGAAATCCCGAAGCGGGGCATTGGCTATGTACCGCAGGGACGGCGGCTGTTTGCCGAAATGACGGTCGCGGAAAATCTGGAAATCGGGCTGATGACCCGTGGCCGGGGGCGGGTGGTGCGCGAACGGATGCTCGATCTTTTTCCGCTTCTGCGTGACCGGATGAAACAGGTATCCGGCACCCTCTCCGGTGGAGAGCAACAGATGCTCGCCATGGCGCGGGCCTTATGTCTGGAGCCGCGCGTCTTGCTGCTTGATGAGCCGACCGAAGGGCTGCAACCCTCGATGATCGCCCTCATCCGCGATGTGGTGGTCGAGCTGCGTGGCAGCGATACGGCGGTTATCCTCGTGGAACAGCGGGTCGATGCGGTGTTGTCGATTGCGGATCGAGTCGTCTTCATCGAGAACGGCACCCCGCGCGAAACGGTGGATGCAACGATCCTGCGCGACGATCCGGCGCTGGTGCAGCGCTATGTGGGGATCGGCTGAGATATGCCCGGCTCATCCATTCGCAACTGAAGCACGACCTTGAGGAATGACGGCCATGGGACAGACGAAAATCGCGATCATAGGCGGCGGGGTTATCGGCGGCGGCTGGGCGGCGCGCTTTGCGCTGGCGGGGCATGATGTCAGCGTCTTCGATCCCGACCCCGAGGCGGAGCGCAAGATCGGCGAGGTCTATGCCAATGCCGAAGCCGCAACCCGCCGCCTCTATGTCGCCCCCCTGCCCGCCCCCGGAACGATCCATTTTGCCGCCAGCATCGCAGAGGCCGTGGAGGGCGTGGGATGGGTGCAGGAAAGCGTCTCCGAACGCCTTGACCTCAAGCACAGCGTCTATGCCGAGATACAGGAAACATTGCACCCGGAAGCGGTCATCGGCTCCTCCACATCAGGATTCAAGCCGTCGGAGTTGCAACAGGGGTCCAAAGACCCCGGCCAAATCCTCGTGGCGCATCCGTTCAATCCCGTCTATCTGCTGCCCCTCGTCGAGATCGTAGGCGGGCCGAAGGGCGACCCGCGCGCGGTGGCATGGGCGAAGAAACTGTTATCGGGAGTCGGGATGCATCCGCTCTTGGTACGACAGGAGATCGACGCCCATATCGCCGATCGGTTTCTGGAGGCGGTCTGGCGCGAAGCGCTGTGGCTGGTGAAAGACGGCGTGGCGACGACCGAGGAGATCGACGATGCGATCCGCTTCGGGTTTGGCCTGCGCTGGGCACAGATGGGTCTGTTCGAGACCTATCGCGTGGCAGGCGGCGAGGCGGGGATGCGGCATTTCATGGCACAGTTCGGCCCCGCGCTGAAATGGCCATGGACCAAGCTGATGGACGTGCCGGAGTTTACGGATGAGCTGGTCGATCTGATTGCCGGGCAATCCGACGCGCAATCGGGCGCATATTCGATCCGCGAGCTGGAACGCATCCGTGACGACAATCTCGTCGGCATCCTACAGGCGCTGAAGGCGAAACCATGGGGTGCGGGGGAGACGGTCGCGCACCACGAAAAGCGCCTGCGCGAATTGTCATTCGCGGGAATGTCGGTCGAGCATGACCTATCGGCCCCCCTGCCCTTGCATAGCGCGACCGTCCTGCCCGATTGGGTCGATTACAACGGGCATATGACCGAGTTTCGCTATCTGCATGTCTTCGGCGATGCGACGGATGCATTCTTGACCTATCTGGGCATGGATGCGGATTACATGGCCGGGGGGCGCTCGATCTACACCGTCGAAACCCATCTTCGCCATGTGGCGGAAGTGCGCGAGGGTCGACCGCTCGCGATTACGACGCAACTGCTGGGCAATGATGAAAAGCGCATCCGCATCGCCCATATCATGCGCGAGGGTGAGAGTGGCGAGGTTCTGGCCACCGCCGAACATATGCTTCTCAGCGTTAATACCGCCGAGAGCCGCGCCTGCCCGCTGGCCGCACCCGTGACCGAGCGTCTCGCCAAGATCGCGGAAGGGCATGGCGCGCTTGAGGCCCCCGATTTCGCGGGCCGGGCGATCCGGGCGGTCTAAGGACTTTGAGCGGTTATACCGCATTGCAATATCATCCGGGATTCCGGATAGATATGGTCTTCGCAACCGCCTGCCTAAAGGAGCGGCCTCCTGTTTCGCGAATCCCTTGACCGCATCGCCCTGTTCCTTGATTTCGACGGCACGCTGGTGCGCATCGCCGAACGCCCTGAGCTTGTGGAGGTGTCAGCACAGACGCGCGCGGCCCTGAACCGGGTGATCGATGCCACGGGGGGCGCTGTGGCGATCCTTTCCGGGCGTCCGCTGGCGCAGGTCGATGGCTTCCTTACGCCGCTGATCCTGCCCGGCGCAGGCTCGCACGGGGTCGAGCGGCGGGATGCGCGGGGCGCTTTCACGGCGGTTACGAAAGGGGGGCATGAATTGGAAGACGCAACGGCCCGCTTGCAAGACTATGCCGTACACCATGATCTTCTGTTGGAGCAAAAGCGCGGTGGCAGCGCGATTCATTTCCGCGCGGCCCCGCATCTGGAAACCGATATACGGGCCATGGCGGATGATCTGGCCGCCCAAAATGATGGCCTTCGCGTCATCCATGGCCATATGGTCGCCGAATTATCGCTCGCCGGATCGGATAAGGGATCGGCTCTTGTCGCCTTCATGGACGAGCCACCCTTCGCAGGGCGTATCCCTGTCGCCATCGGCGATGACACGACCGACGAAGACGCCTTTCGCGCCGCACAGCAACGCGGCGGGATCGGCATCAGGATCGGCGGCGCAGAGACCTGCGCAAAGGCGCGCTTTGCCGATTTCGATGCGTTTCACCCCTGGTTCGCAACCATCGCCGAAAGCGGCATCATGAGACTGGAACGACCATGACCCTTGGCCTTATCGGAAACTGCGCGGTGGCCGGTCTTGTTGACGAACGCGGGCGGCTCGTGTGGCTGTGCCTGCCCCGCTTCGATGGCGATCCGGTTTTTCATCACCTCGTCGGCCACGGACCGGAAAACGAGCATGATGGCACATTCACCATCGATCTCGAAGACCTGAGCCATGCGGAACAATCCTACGAGTCCAATACCGCGATCCTGACGACCGTACTGCATGGTCCTTCGGGATCGGTTGAGATTACCGATTTCTGCCCCCGCTTTGAATCCCAAGGGCGCATGTTTCGGCCTCAATCCGTCGCGCGGCGCATTCGGCCCCTATCGGGCTGGCCCCGCATCACCGTGCGCCTGCGCCCTCGCTTCAATTGGGCCGAGAATGCGCCGCAGATCACGCGTGGATCGAACCATGTGCGCTTTGTCGGGCCAGACTTGACCATGCGCCTGACCACCGATGCCCCCATCGACCATGTGCTCGATGAGCAGGTCTTCAACCTGAACCGCACCTATCACTTTATGCTCGGTCCCGATGAAAGCCCCGATCGCAGCCCCGCCGAACTCTACGCGGCATTTCACCGCGACACCTCGAATTACTGGCGCGGATGGTCCCGGCGATTGGCCTTGCCTCTGGAATGGCAAGACGCGGTCATCCGCGCGGCCATCGGGCTAAAGCTGTGCAGCTACGAACCGACCGGGGCGATCATCGCCGCCGTGACCACCTCGATCCCCGAAGCCCCCCACAGCGAACGCAATTGGGATTATCGCTATTGCTGGGTGCGCGATGCATTCTTCACGGTGCGCGCTCTCAACAGCCTCGCGGCGACGCATACGATGGAGCGGTATTTTCAATGGCTGATGAATGTCGTCGCCGATGCGAAGGGACAGCATATCCAGCCGGTTCTCGGCGTCGGGTTGGAAAAAGCGCTGACCGAACGCCATGCCGGAGCCTTGCAAGGCTATCGCGGGATGGGGCCGGTGCGCGTCGGCAATCAGGCACATGAACATTATCAACACGATACCTATGGCAACATCATCCTCGCCGCCGCCCCCGCCTTTTTTGACAAGCGCCTCTATATGGAAGCGGATGAACAGGCATTTCGGATGCTGGAGCCGCTGGGCGAGCAATCCTGGGCGCTACACGATCAACCCGATGCCGGGATATGGGAATTGCGCACCCGTGCGCGCATCCATACCTCATCCTCGCTGATGTGCTGGGCCGCCTGCGATCGACTGGCCAAGATCGCCCGGCATCTGGGTTTGACCGACAGTGAAACGGTCTGGGGATCGCGGGCGCAGACGATCCGTGACAAGATCCTGACCCATGCTTGGTCCGATAAACGCGGTGCCTTCGTCGAAAGCTTTGGCGGCGAGACGCTCGATGCCAGTGTTCTATTGATGGCCGAAGTCGGGTTGATCGATGCCCGCGATCCACGATTTGTCGCCACGGTCGATGCGCTCTCATCGACATTGGGGCGCGGACCCTTCATGCTGCGCTACGAAGAGGCGGATGATTTCGGCGAGCCGGAGGTCGGGTTCAATGTCTGCGCGTTCTGGCGGGTCGATGCGCTGGCGCGGGCCGGTCGTCACGATGAGGCGCGCGAGCATTTCGAAGGATTACTGGCTGCACGCAACCCGCTGGGCCTGATGTCGGAGGATACGGATTTCCGAACGGGCGAGGCTTGGGGCAACTTTCCCCAGACCTACTCGCTTGTCGGTATCATAAACGGCGCGATGCGCCTGTCGAAACCGTGGGAGCATACCGTATGAGCCGTCTGGTCGTTGTCTCCAACCGCGTGGCCGATCCCACAGCCGTTCAGTCCGGTGGCCTCGCCGTCGCGGTGGGCGATGCGCTTCAGGATGGAAACGGTATCTGGTTCGGCTGGAATGGCGAGATCAACGAGAATGCCGAGAAATCCGGCGTCAATCTGGAACGGCGCGGCGGTGTCACCCTCGCGACCCTGCCCCTGAGTCAAAGCGAATATGACACCTATTATCTGGGCTATTCCAACCGCGCGCTCTGGCCTGTCTTCCATTATCGCCTCGATCTGGCGGAATTCGACATTCAGGCATTGGAGGGGTATCGTTCCGTCAACCGCCGCTTCGCAAAATCCATCGCCGCCCTTATCGACCCCTCGGACGTGGTGTGGATTCACGACTATCACCTGATTCCCCTCGCGGCAGAATTGCGCAAGCTGGGCGCGGAAAACCGGATCGGGTTTTTCCTGCATATCCCCTTTCCCCCGCCCGAAATCATCGCGGCAGTGCCCGATCATGGATGGCTGTTCGATACGCTGCATGCCTATGACGTGGTCGGCTTTCAGACCGAGCAGGACCTGTCAAACTTCAACCGCTATGTCGAGCAATCGATGGCCAGCGCCGGGCCGGTCACCCATCCATTTCGCAATGGCACGCGCAAGATGCTGGCCAAGACCTATCCCATCGGCATCGATGTGGATTCGTTCATCACCATGGCGCATACGCCTAAGGCGACCGAGCGGATACAGCGCCTGACCCGTGGCGAAGTACGCAATCATGTCATCGGGGTCGAGCGGCTCGATTATTCGAAGGGCTTACCCGACCGCTTCCGCTCCTTCCGCCGGTTTTTGGAGCAATACCCCGATCAGCGAAAGAAAACCGTGCTGATGCAGATCGCGCCCCCCACGCGCGGGGAGCTTGCCGCTTATGCCGAAATCCGCACGGAGCTTGAGCAATTATCGGGCGCGATCAATGGTGCGTTTGGAGATTTCGACTGGACGCCCGTGCGTTACATCCACCGATCCGTGCCGCGCGACACCCTCGCTGCCCTGTTTCGCGGGTCCAAAGTCGGGCTGGTCACACCGTTACGCGACGGGATGAATCTCGTGGCCAAGGAATACGTCGCCGCACAGGAACCGGACGACCCCGGCGTGTTGATCCTGTCTCGCTTTGCCGGAGCCGCCGCCGACATGGAAGAAGCCTTGATCGTCAACCCCTATGATGCCGACGAGGTGGCAAAAGCCCTGTATAACGCCGTGACGATGGAATTGGACGAACGGCTCGACCGCCACGGCAAATTACTCGCGCGGGTGCGCAAAAACGATATCGCGGCATGGCGGATGGCCTTTATGCAGGACTTGCGCAATCCAGAAACACAGCCCCCCCCGGACCAAACCGCATGACCGCACAAGACATCATCCGCGCCCTCGATCTCGCCCCGCATCCCGAAGGGGGCTGGTATCGCGAGACATGGCGGGCGGATGCTCCCGATGGCGAAAGACCGGCGGGAACGGCGATCTATTATCTGCTCGATGTAGGCGAATTTTCGCATTGGCACCGGGTCGATGCCGCCGAAATCTGGCACTGGTACGCGGGCGCGCCGCTATCGCTGACCCTCTCGCCCGATGGCCATGATGCACAGGCGCATATCCTCGGCCCCGACATCGCGGCAGGGCACCGGCCCCAGAGGATCGTTCCGGCCGGTTGGTGGCAATGCGCAACATCGCTGGGGGAATGGACACTCTGCGGCTGTACCGTCTCGCCCGGTTTCGATTTTGCAGGCTTCGAGATGGCCCCGCCCGATTGGCGACCTCTCCCACGCAATCAAGGCTGACAGACGGGGATCAGCGCGCAGGCAGATCACCCTTTTGGACGGCATGCGCACTCGGATCAATGAGCGGAATGGCACTCATCAGCACCTTTGCCCCTGCCGCGATGCTATCGCTGGTATCGACGGTCACGATTTCCGAGTCGCGGGGGCGCATTCTGGCCGATTGGGCGAGGTGCATATCGATCTCGAAATCAGAGCCATAGGCCATCGAAGCAAGGCGACGACGCAAAACATCCATCCGAGCGGTAATATAGATCGCCCGCACATTCGGATACAGCGCCCGCGCCTGAGCGATCACGAACGCATCGCAGCATAATATCAGCGACTGACCATCGCGCAGCAACCGCGTGGCATCATGGGACAGGCCATAACGCACGCCATCCGTATCCCATTGCAGGGCAAATGCGTCACGTCGTATCAATTGCAGGAAACGCGTTGGTGGGATGGTCCCCACGGCACATATGGTGTGATTGTGATCGGCAGAAACGACGAGCGGAGCACGCCTGATATCCGGGCGGCTCTCAAGCACGGCATCGACCAAGGCTTGCTTTCCTGAGCCTGTCGGTCCGACGATGAGATAGAGGGTACCAAATGCCATGCTGCGTGCAAAACCTGAGATTAAGGAGAGCCAGAATTATGACGAGTACCGTTCCTTATTAAAATCGGCGTTCAGCCTTTCGATTTGGTAAACGATCACTTTGATTTACATGTTAAATCACACCAAACAGCACGATATCATTCAAAGGACATAAAATGGCGGAGCCGGTGCCGGGGCTGACCCCTTCCATCAACATACTGGGCGATAAGCTGGAATCGTGCTCCCATGATCCCGTCACGGGCTATGTGAGGAACGGGTGTTGTGAGGCCCATATCGGCGATATCGGGTCACATACCGTGTGTGCGATCATGACGGCGGATTTTCTCGAATTTTCGAAATCCAAGGGCAACGACCTGTCAACGCCGCGCCCTGAATTCGGTTTTCTGGGGTTAAAGCCGGGGGATCGCTGGTGCCTCTGCGCGGGCCGGTGGCGCGAAGCCTATGAAGAAGGCAAGGCACCGAAAGTGGTGCTGCGCTCGACGCACCGGGAGGCGGCAACCATCATCCCCCATGCGGCCCTCTTGGCCCATGCTATTGATTCGAATTGAGAAGACCTGTCGGCCTTAGTCGAATTCCATAATCACATCATCCACGGCAAGGGATGCGCCCGGTTTGGCATTGATGCTCGCAACGGTTGCGCGCTTTTCGGCGCGCAATACGTTTTCCATCTTCATCGCTTCGACAACGGCCAGGGCCTGACCTTCCTGCACGTCATCGCCTTCGGCAACCATGATCGAGACGACAAGACCCGGCATGGGGCACAAAAGATATTTCGACGTATCAGGCGGCAGCTTGACCGGCATCAAGGCGGCCATCTCCGCTGCACGAGGCGTGCGAACGGCGATACGCGCAGAGGCCCCGCGCCAGCGAAGACGCATGCCGTCGGCTTCCGGCGCGATCTTCAGTGTGATCTCGCGCCCATCGACCATCGCCCGCATCAGCGGTTGACCGGGGCGCCAATCCGTCTCTACCGAGTGCACCGTCCCCTCACCCACCTGCACGCTGGACGACCCCCCATCGACGACAACCCTGACCGGATGCGATGAGCGCCCGGCGACAGGATCATCGACCATGGCCACCCATTCCGTGCCGATCTTTCGCCGACGGTTGCTCAAGGTGCCGGAAGTCTCTGCATTGCGCCGTTGTCCGATGACATGGGCAAGCGAGGCAAGCGTGACCGCCATCGCCGTTTCATCGTTCGACAAGGTCGCGCCTTCGAATCCTTCCGGGTATTCTTCCTCGATAAACGCGGTGGAAATATCACCGGAGCGAAAGCGGGGATGGTTCATGACCGCTTGCAGGAACGGTATATTATGGCCAATGCCTTCGACCTCGAACCCATCAAGCGCATCGCGCATCGCATCGATTGCCGTAATCCGATCCGGCGCCCATGTGCAGAGCTTGGCGATCATCGGGTCGTAATACATCGAGATTTCGCCGCCCTCTTCGACGCCGGTATCGTTGCGCACGATTTTCGTTGGCGGGCTTTCGCGTCCACTCGCTGCGCTCGCTTCCACGTCCCGCAGCGCCCCCTCGGCGGGAGGGCGATAGCGGGTCAGACGGCCAATGGAAGGCAAAAAGTTGCGATAGGGATCTTCGGCATACAGCCGCGATTCGATGGCCCATCCGTCCAGCGCCACATCGTCCTGCTTGATCGCCAATGGCTCGCCCGCCGCGACGCGGATCATCTGTTCCACAAGATCGATGCCGGTGATGAGTTCGGTCACCGGATGCTCGACCTGAAGGCGGGTATTCATTTCGAGAAAGTAGAAATTACGGTCGGGATCGACAATGAATTCAACCGTCCCAGCCGAGCAATAATCCACCGCGCGCGCCAAGGCGACCGATTGCTCGCCCATCGCCCTGCGCGTGGCTTCATCAAGGAAGGGTGAGGGGGCTTCTTCGATAACCTTTTGATTGCGCCGCTGAATCGAGCATTCCCGTTCGCCCAGATAGACGATATTGCCATGCTGATCGCCAAGAACCTGTATTTCGATATGGCGGGGTTTTTGCACGAATTTTTCGATGAAGATGCGTTCATCGCCGAAGGAGGATTTCGCCTCCGACCGGGACAGGGCAAAGCCTTCCCGCGCCTCGGCATCGTCCCACGCGATGCGCATACCCTTGCCTCCACCGCCCGCGCTGGCCTTGATCATCACGGGATAGCCGATCTGAGTCGCGATCTTCACCGCCTCTTCGGCATCTTCGATCAAGCCCATATGGCCGGGAACGGTCGAGACACCGGCCTCATCGGCAAGCTTTTTGGAGGTGATCTTATCGCCCATCGCCTCGATGGCCCCGACAGGAGGCCCGATAAAGGCAACGCCCTCATCCTTGAGCCGCTGTGCAAAGGCCGCATTCTCGGACAGGAAGCCATAGCCGGGATGCACAGCCTGCGCGCCGGTCTGGCGAATCGCTTCGATGATCTTGTCCATCACCAGATAGCTGTCGGCGGCGGCGGGCGGGCCAATATGCACCGCCTCATCGGCCATCTTAACATGCGGGGCATTGGCATCCGCATCGGAATAGACGGCCACGGTTGCGATGCCCATACGGCGGGCCGTCTTCATGACGCGACAGGCGATTTCGCCCCGGTTGGCGATCAGGATTTTCTTGAACATCGGCTGTCTTGTCCCCCGCTATGCTGCGACGCAATCTCTAGCGCCAAGAACCGGCGGAGTGCAAGATGCCTGACCCCGGCAAAGGGTCGAACTTTCAGCCAATGGCGCCGCAGACCGCGCCCCACAAGGCAGGCGCGCGGTTTTTTGGGCGGGTGGTTTGGGTCGCCACCGGATGATTATTCCAGATCGAAGGTAATCGATGTGATGGTCTCGACATCGGCGGGCGTCGCCAGCTCATAATCCCCGGCATCCGCAGGCAGGGGCGTCAAAGCGGGATCGGTCGTGTTATCAAGGTCGAACGTGTAGCTGTCGACCGTTGTAAAGGCTGCAGGCTCGATGGTCGTCGTCGACTCGATATTTTCCGACTGAGCCATGGCTGCAGTGGTCATAAAGGTTGCGGCGATAACGCCGGACACAATTTTGTTCATTGCAAGTCCTCGATATTGCGGTTTCTGACAACACCTCACCTATTGCTCATCTCTCGCGTGTCACCCCGCCCTAGGGTCACCTCACGCGAGCGTGAAGATTTGCGATTAACCCTGCCAATGCGGCACCACGCCAAGGAGATCATCAATGGCGCATATCGACTATTATTTCACCGTTCTCTCGCCCTTTGCCTATCTGGCGGGTGATCGTATGGAACAGATCGCGCAAAAGCACGGTGCCAAGATCGCATATAAGCCTGTCGACATCATGACATTGTTCTCGGAAATGGGCGGCACCCCCCCGGCGCAGCGCCACGATTCACGCAAGGAATACCGGATGCAGGAGCTTCAGCGCCTGTCAAAGCTGAACGGGATGGCGATGAACTTCCAGCCCGCGCACTGGCCGACCGATCAGAAACCGGCATCGGCCATGATCGTCGCCGCCGAGAAAGCCGGGGCCGATGCGGGCGCATTGTCCCGAGCGGTTATGAAAGCTGTCTGGGCAGAGGAGCGCAATATCGCCGATGACGCGACACTGACCGCGATCCTGTCCGAAACCGGCATCGACCGCGCCGCGCTGGAGCCGCATCTGGATGCCGCCCGCGCCGCCTTTGATCCGATGACGCAGGAGGCCATGACCAAAGGCGTGTTCGGCGCGCCGTTCTACGTCGTGGACGATCAACGGTTTTGGGGACAGGACCGGATCGCGCATCTCGACGCGTATCTTTCGGGCCAGCTCTGAAGGCACGAAAAACTAGACGACCCCTCTCCCCCTTTTCCGCATTGGGGGAGAGGCGGCCCGGTTCAGCGGGGATGCCACCACGCGCCGTTCAGAACGATTCCAGCGACGGTTATCTTCTGTGAGCCGGTTATCCTCTGACCGATCGTGTCGCCATAATCGAACACCCCGTCCTCGACCCGCATAACGGCCACCTCACCGGGCGCCCCGACCGCCAGAGTACCAAGATCGGGACGACGAAGCGCGGCGGCGGGGGTTTGTGTGCTTCGGCGGATCACTTCCGGCAATGCCATCCCCAGAGCCAGAAACTTCGACAAGGTTGTCACCTGATCGAAGGCCGGACCATCGATGCACAAGGCATGAATATCCGAACTGATCGTATCGGGCGCAAAGCCCTGATCGAGCATCCGGCGCGCCACATCAAAGCTGAACGATCCCATCCCGTGCCCCACATCGAAGATCACCCCCCGCTCGCGCGCGGCCAGAACTTCCGCGCGCACCCTGCCTTTGCCGTCCAGCGGGGTATTAGGGAAGGGCCTGAAACAATGGGTCAGCACATCGCCGGGGCGCAGCCGCTCGACCACCGCCGCATAAGAGGGCGGCGGCTCGTCAATATGTACCATCATGGGCAAGGCCGTTTCTTCGGCCACCTGCAAGGCAGTCTCGAAAGGCGTCATACCGTTCACCCCGGAGGTATGACGCCCCAGCCGCACCTTGATGCCGACGATCACATCGCGATTCGCCTCGATCACCTCAACCGCCGTGACCGGATCGAGCAAGCGCATATCCTCGGATTCGCCCACCATCACCCGATTGGAAAACCCGAAGATTCCCGCATGGGAGACATGCAGATACGCCAAAATACGCACCGGGGATGGATCGATAACATGGGCGCGAAATCCGGCAAAATTGCCCGGCCCCGCGCTGCCGGTATCCACCGCAGTCGTGACGGCGCTCTGGCGGCAAAACGCCTGCGCATCGATCCCAAGGGAGGTTCCGCCCCAATAAACATGCGTATGCAGATCGATCAATCCCGGTGTCAGGATCGCGCCCTCCCCGTCCCGCATCTCTTTTGCCGGGCCAAGATCGTCACCAAGGGCGGCAATCTTTCCGTTAAGGAAAGCTATTGATGTTATTCGATCAATTGCCTGAGCAGGATCGATGATACGGGCATTACGGATAACAAGATCGTGCATGGCGAGCGGTCCGAACAATAAGCGATAGAATAGTCTGGCTCACACGCCGCTGATATTAAAGGGTCTTATCATGTCACGTCCCAGCGTCGAAACGACCACGATCGATGTCCCCCCGAAAGAGGCCATCATCGATACCGTGACCGTTCATACATGCCTGCGCAACTGTATGGGCAATGCGGGATTGGCGGCGGGATGCTGCACTGTTGGTCCCCGCGACTATATAATCGGCCCGATTCATGATTCCGCCGCGCTGCTCGAGCGGCTCAGCATCCATTACAATCGCGATGTTCCGTATGAAGAAATCTTCATCGATTTCGAGGAAGGCTCCGCGATGTTCCCTGAGCGTTCGCAATGGCAACGCCCCGAATGCTTTCCGGCTCTTCGCTTGGCCGACAACCCCGACATTTTGCCCTGTATCTTTCTCGCCGAAGATAACCTCTGTTCCATTCACGAGATACGATCGACGACCTGCCGCAGCTATCGCTGTGAGCACCTGAATACGATCACCGCCGCGCTGTAATCAGCCGCCTCAGCGATCGTCGCCGACGACCTTGGGCATCCCCATCGCTTCTTCGTCGGCCACGCGAACGGCGGTCAGGGCCGCCCCGGCGACCGCTTCCCGTTGATCATGCGGCAGGGCCGCCAATTCTTGATCGGATAACCGGACAGTGACTTCGCGATGCGCGAATTTGACCCCGTTTTCCTCGAACAGACCGCGCAGGCGCGAATAGACAAGCTTGCGGGTTGTCCATTGATCGCCGGGTCGGGTCATAAACTTGACCCGGATGATCATCGCCGAATCCTCCATCTTGTAGATGCCCTGAGATTTGAGCGGCTGGAGGAATTTGGACCCTTCGGTCGGATGCTCCATCAATTCGGCCCCAAGGCGTTTGATGAGCTTTCGGACCTTTTCGACATCGGTATCGTAGGTGACCCGGATCGGCAGTTTGACCATCACCCAGTCGCGGGAAAAGTTGGTCAGATGCGTGACTTCACCAAACGGTATCGTGTGCAACGCCCCAAGGTGATGACGCAGTTGAAACGACCGCAGTGAAATCCGCTCCACCGTGCCTTTGACCGTGCCGATATCGATATACTCCCCTTTGCGAAAGGCATCATCGACCAGATAGAATGCCCCGGACAAAATATCGCGGATCAAGGTTTGCGCCCCGAAACCGATGGCGATGCCGACCACACCGGCACCGGCGAATAACGGGGCAACATTGATGCCCATTTCCAGCAACACCATGACGACCGCACTGATCGCAATCGTAAAGAGCAGGAAGTTGCGAAACAGCGGCAGCAGGGTGGCCAGACGGCTGGCCGCGCTGGCCATGCCCTCGTCACCCGGTTCGAGATTGATCTCCTCTCCGCCCTCCTCGCGGATGCGGGTATCGATCCAGATACGGGTGGTGTGGTACAGCAGGTATCCGATCAAGCTGATATCGATGACATCCTGCACCGGATCGAGCGCCCCGCCCTCCTTCAGCAGATAATCGAAATCCCAGATATGCAACAGCGAGTAAATACCGGCTCCAAAGGCGAAGATGGTCGCGGTACGCTTGGCCAAAGCCTCGAAATCGCTCATCCCCGTCAGGGCCGCATCCGTCGTGCGGCGATCGTCGCTATCCAGCGGCTGCATCGCCGGGCCGGATTCCTCGTCTCCGTCCCCTTCAAGGGGATCCCCTTCGATATAGGCGTTTTCGACGATGCGCGGAGCGTCTGGATTGCCGGTTTCCGCGCGCTGGCTTGCATAGACGGTAACCCGCTTGCTGCGAAAGATGCGCGCGATGGTAAAGGCGACAACGCCATAGGCGACAATCACCGCCAGCAGCACCGTATAGGCCCCAACAATCATCGGTGCGCCGCTGACCGTTCCCGATAACAGGCGATAGGTGAGAACCACCGATGCCCCCAGAAAATACAAGACGACCAGCGGCGCCCAAAGCAGCGAGGAAATCCGGGGCAGCAGTGTCACTGTCTCCGCATGACATTGCCCAAGGATTGCCATCGTGACCGCATTGCGATTCACGAGGACCATCATCAAGTTGATGATCACCATCAGCACCGTCGCCAGCAAGGTCAGCGCATTATGCGTCTCGCGGCTGGCCCCGATATCCTCGATCCAGTAGCAAAAGGCGAGCAACGCGATGGATGACGTCATTGTCAGCCAAAGCCAGCGGAACAGCTTTCGGGAATCGTCATCCGACATGCAGGGAATGCGGTAATTCGACAGATATGGTGCCAACACCATGCGCCACAGGATCGCCGTCAGACGAGAGCAGACCACCGCGACAACGACAACGATGATCGTTTTTTGCGACGCCTCGCCGCTCGGATTCAGAAAAGCGAACACAAGACCGGCGGTGATCAATGTGGATAGCATGATCCCGACAATCCCGATCGCCGCCCTTAAGGCCAAGATCGGCAGCTTTTCGACCAATCCCTGCGGATGGGGTTGCTGCAACGCGATAAACCACGGGCCGACAAGACGAACACCGTAAATCTGCCATTCGATGAGATAGGCGATCCCAAGGAACGCAAAGGTCCATCCGACAATGCCGAAGAAGTAAACCGCCTCCCCGGTCGGGCTTTGACTCGAAAGCAGCGTATGAATTGCGCCGCCCATTTCGGGCATATGCGCGATCAATTCGAAGAAACGCTTATAGACCTTCTGAATGCTGATCTGCGTCTCGGACAACATGCTCAGGCTTTCCGCCGCCACCGCATATTGATCTGGCCCTGCTTCACCGGCGGAACTCGCATTGATGGCAATCTCTGCGTAGCCAGCAGGAGAGGTCACTTCCTGAGACAAAGCCGGAAGAGTTGCAAAAATCAGCGCGACAACAAGGAATAACGGACCCAGAAGCGCGCGTATCAGGCCAAGGACATCTCGCATCTGTCCTGTATACCGCTTTATGATCGTGTCGTCTTCCTTCATCTATCACGCATTCTTGTAGTCTTTTACCCGAAGCCCTGTACCGTGGCCCTACTCGTCTGGTATAAATCCCGATGCGCTCCCGACGGGCGTGACACACGGGGGCTATATTTTAGTGTTTAACGATCCCGAAATGGGGCACGGAAAGTCGGACAACCAAACCGGCGAGCGCTCTGCCGCGCCACGAATCATGCTCTACAGTCACGACACCTACGGTCTCGGACATATCCGCCGGGCGCGCACCATTGCGATGGCCTTTGCCTCGCGCTTTGAGAATGCGAGCATCCTGATTGCAACCGGATCGCCGATCGTGGGACGCTTCGACTTTCCACACGGTGTCGATTTCGTTCGGATACCGGGGGTCGTCAAGCTGCCAAGCGGCGATTATGCCTCCGATACCATGCATCTCGATATCGCCCAGACCGTGGCCCTGCGAGAGCGCATTCTGCACGCCACAGCCGAAGCCTTTGCCCCCGACCTGCTGATCGTGGATAAGGAGCCAACCGGCCTGCGCGGTGAAATGTTGCCAACGCTGCAACATCTGAGCGAACACGGAACGCGCATCGTGCTCGGATTGCGCGATGTGCTCGACGAGGCCAAAGCGCTGAAAACCGAATGGGCGCGCAAAGGTGCCGTGCAGGCCATAGAGCAATATTACGATGAAATCTGGATATACGGCCTGAGCGAAATCTTCGAACCACTGGCGGGATTGGCCCTGCCGGAGAAGATTCGCGATCGCATTCGCTATACTGGCTATCTGCGCCGCGAAGCACCGGATGACTGGCCCGAACCCCGTGCAAACGAGCAAATGCCCCATGGATCGGTTCTGGTGACGCCGGGCGGCGGGGGCGATGGCGAGGTGCTGATCGATTGGGTTTTGCGCGCCTATGAAACCGACAAGAACCTCTCCGTACCCGCTTTGATCGTCTTCGGACCTTTTCTGAATGCCGAGCGACGGGTCGAATTCGAGCGCCGCGCCCATCGATTTCGCACCATTCAAACCCGGAATTTCGATTCCCGGCTAGAGCGCCTGATGATTGATGCGAAGGGTGTTATCGCCATGGGCGGGTATAATACGTTCTGCGAGATACTCAGCTTCGACAAACCCGCCGCTCTAGCCCCGCGCATCACCCCGCGCATGGAACAATATCTGCGTGTCGTCGCCGCCGAACGCATCGGGCTGGTGCGAATGCTGCCCCCCGTGCGCGACGGTGACGACAAACCTGATTCTGCGGCGATGGCGGCGGCCATCCGTGCCCTCGATACGCAACCCCTGCCCTCCCAAGCGAAGATCGTCGGATTGCTCGACGGGCTGGACCGGGTCAGCGACCTGACCCGCGCGGCATTGGCACGGCGATGACCCGGCGGATCGGCATCGTCGTCAAGGGATATCCGCGCCTGTCGGAAACCTTCATCGCGCAAGAATTGCTGGGCCTGCAAGAGCGCGGAATCATCTTCGATATCTGGTCCCTGCGCCACCCGACCGACACGGCAACCCATCCAGTGAACGACGCGATCACCGCGCCGGTGCATTACCTGCCCGAATATATCCGGCATGAGCCATGGCGCGTGTTGCGCGCGCTGGGCCGGGCTGCGCGCAAGCGGGGGTTCTGGCGGGCAATGCGGATCTGGCTGCATGATCTGATCCGGGCACGCGATGCGAACCGGGTCCGCCGATTTGCGCAAGCGGCTGTTCTGGCAACAGAATCAGCACCAGAAACCGCCTTTTTCTACGCCCATTTTCTGCATACGCCATCATCGGTTGCCCGCTATGCAGCGATGATGTGCGGGATGAAATGGGGCTTTTCAGCCCATGCAAAAGACATCTGGACCACCGCCGAATGGGAAAAGCGCGAGAAAATCGTTGATGCCGCCTTTGGCGTGACCTGTACGCGCTATGGCGCCGATCACCTGTCGGAACTTGGGCCGGAGGGCCGGGTCTCGCTGGTTTATCACGGTCTGGACCTGTCGCGCCTGCCCGCGCCCCCGGAGCGTACGCCCCATGGCGGCGCATGGACGATCCTGTCGGTCGGGCGATTGGTCGAGAAAAAAGGATACGACCTGTTGCTCGACGCCTTGGCCGGATTGCCGGATGATCTGGAATGGCGCTTCATCCATATCGGTGGCGGACCGTTGGGCGGTGATTTAAAGAAACGCGCCCAAGCATCTGGAATAGAAACAAAGATAGACTGGCGCGGGGCGCAGGCCCGTGATGCCGTCTTTGCCGCGATGCGCGAAGCGGATCTCTTCGTCCTGCCCAGCCGCATTACCGGATCGGGCGACCGGGACGGCTTGCCCAATGTGCTGATGGAGGCGGCGAGTCAAAAACTGCCGATCATCTCCACCGCCGTTTCGGCGATACCGGAATTCGTGGAGGACGGTCTTTCGGGGCGCCTGGTTCCGGCGGATGACGTGCAATCTCTTCGCATAGCCATCGAAGATCACACCACAAACCCTCAGCAAAAAAAGGATTTTGCGGATCATCTCTATCAACGACTCATTGCAGATTTTGGCGCAAATGCCGGGATCGACGCCGTGGCCAAGCGGATCGAAGCGGCGATGACATGACACGGATCGCCTTCTATGCGCCCTTGAAGCCCCCCGATCACCCGACCCCTTCTGGTGATCGACGCATGGGGCGCTTATTCATCGATGCATTGAAGAAAGCCGGATATAATCCAGAAATCGCAAGCACTTTACGTGTACGCGATGGCTTGGGCGATAGGGCGATACAGGCCACCGCCATCGAAAACGCCGGGCGCGAGATCGAGCGCCTGACAAATCAATGGCGTGCCGACCCCCCGTCGATCTGGTTCACCTATCATTGCTATTACAAGGCCCCGGACTTGATCGGACCCACCCTCGCGGATCGATTTGCAATTCCCTATGTCATTGCGGAGGCAAGCCGGGCGCGCAAACGGAGAGGGGGGCCGTGGGATGGATTCGCCCGCCGTGCCGACACCGCCATCGACCGTGCCGACCTGCTGCTCGCCATGACGGCCCATGACCGCTTTGCCTTGGATCGTGATGCAAAAGATGGACAACATATCGTTGATTTTCCTCCCTTTCTCGATCCCGGTCCTGATCCGGTGCCCAAGCGACCCTCTGCGACCCTGCGCCTGTTGACGGTCGCCATGATGCGCGGGGCGGATAAGCTGGCCTCCTATCGGGCGCTTGCGGAGGCACTGCACGGTCTCGATACGGTCGATTGGCGACTGACCATAATCGGCGACGGCCCGGAGCGCGCGGCTGTGGACGCCCTGTTTCGGCCTTATGGGGATAGGGTTTCATTCGGAGAGATGATCGCGGATGCGAGCGCGCTGCGACCCTATTACGAAACCGCCGATGCGCTGGTCTGGCCGGGGGTCAATGAAGCCTATGGGATGATCTATCTTGAGGCGCAGGCAGCGGGCACGCCCGTCATCGCCGAAGACTGGCCCGGCCCCCGCAGCGTGATCGCCCCCGCCTCCGCCATCGTGCCGCAGGGCGATGCCGAAGCGTTCCGATCCGCCATCCTGCGCGTCACCAATGATGCGCAGATATGCCATGCCGTCCGCCGCTATGTGCTGGACGGCCATAGCCTCGATGCGGCATCGATGCGTCTCGGCGATTTACTGGGGGATTTGCGATGAAAATCGGGCTGCTACGGCACGGACGTACCGAATGGAACGAGGCCGGGCGCTTGCAGGGCCGGACGGATATTCCGATATCCGATGCCGAGCGCACACGCCTTTCCACGGTTTCACTGCCGCCCGAATGGCAAGGGGCTGCCATCTTATCCAGCCCCCTGAGCCGAGCGCGTGAAACTGCCGATATCATTGCCGAAGGGCCAATCACGACCGATGACGCGCTGATCGAACTTGATCTCGGCGCATGGGAGGGAAAACGCGGCGTTGACCTTCTGGGCGATCCGTCGAGCGGATATCGCCATGTCGAGGAATGGGGCTGGGATGGCCGCCCCCCCGGTGGCGAGACGCCGCGCGAATTGCTGGCGCGGGTCGATCCATTGTTATCAGGCTTGACGGAAGACACTATAATTGTCAGTCATATCAATATCATGCGCGTTATTCTGGCCAAGGCGCATGATTGGCATTTTGACGGACCGATGCCCTTTCGCATCAAACGTAATCGGCTTTATATCCTGCATCGGGAAGGCAATATCTGGCGCGCAGAACCGGAGCCTGTAAGGCTGGTGTCACGATGCGCATAGCGTTTTTGGTGACGCATTTGCTCGGCACAGGCCATCTCGCCCGGACGGCGCAAATCGCGGATGCGTTTACAGCGGCGGGACATGAGGCACTGGTCATCAGCGGCGGCATGCCCGCTCCCCTTGCTGCACCGAAAATGTCTATTCTACAACAGGTTGAACCAATTCGGTCAGATATTGCCTTTTCAGCTCTGCTCGATGGATCGGGAAAGATCGCGGGCGACACCCTGCTTGCAGGGCGTATCGATGCAATCACCACGGGCATTCACACGTTTGCCCCCGATGTGCTGGTGACGGAATTGTTTCCTTTTGGACGACGAAAGCTTGCGCCGGAATTTGAGGCGGCGATTGCGGCAGCACGAGGCGCGATGATCTTTTCGTCGATCCGCGATATCCTGCAAGCACCCCGAAAGGCCGGACGCAAGGCGGAGGCGGAGGCGCGCCTCGCGCGGCAATATCACGGCATTCTCTTCCATGGCGATACCGCATTGGTTGATCTGGATGAAAGCTGGTCCCTGCCCACCGACTTGCGCTCTCTTGTCAAAGAAACGGGCTATATTGCTGATTGCAAGAATCAAAATGATGATGGAGTCGATGGCCAAGGCGATATTCTGGTTGCCGCCGGAGGCGGATCGGTCGGCGATGCCCTGTTTCGCATATCGGTCGAGGCGGCGCGTTTGATGCCCGGTTTCCGCTGGCGATTGCTGGTCGGTGGCGCGGATCATGAGGCGCGGATCGCGGCCCTCGGTGCCCTGCCCCCCAATACTCTGGCGGAGCGAGTGCGGCCAGACTTTCGGGCCTTGCTCACCCGGTGCCGCGTGGCCGTACTGCAATGCGGATACAATACAGCAATGGATGTCGCAGTAACCGGCGCGCGGGCAGTGTTTTGCCCCTTCGAAGGGATCGGGGAAACGGAACAACTGCACCGCGCGCGGGCGATGGCGGATCGGTATCGATGCGGTCTCGTCCGCGAGGGCGACTTGACGGCGCAATCCCTCGCCACGGCAGTCGATACCGCAAGCCAGACGATCCGCCCCGATTATTCGGCGCTGCGATTGGATGGCGCTTCGCGCAGCGTCCGTATCGTCGAGACTGCCCTGAAAGCGGCGCCATGAAGATCGACTGGTCTACGCTCGATGCCGCGTTGGAGCGGCGCGCGCCGGTCCTGTGGTGGCGCGATGATGATGTGACAGAACCCAGTCCCGCGCTTGATCGCCTCTTGGACCTAACGGCGGCATGGGATGCCCCGATTACGCTGGCGGCGATTCCGACCCGGATCGACCCGGCCCTCGCTCCCCGGATCGCGCATGATCCGTCGGTCAGCGTCGCCGTGCATGGCTGGACTCATACGAGCCATGCGCCCAAAGACGAGAAAAAGGCAGAATTCGGCGCCCATCGCCCCTTATCCGACCGGATGGCCGAGGCGGAAAAGGCATTATCGATCCTCACCGACTCGTTTGGCGCACAGGCCGTGCCGGTCTTCATTCCCCCTTGGAACCGGATCGCGCCCGATATGCCCGCAACCTTGGCTTTGGCGGGGTATCGGGGGATTTCCGTCTATGGCGAGCGGATGCCCCGCCACCTGCCACTTTCCCGTTTCGATGCGCATCTGGACCCGATCGACTGGCGCAGCACCCGCTCCGCCGTTGATCCACAGGGGTTTGTCGAGCGCATCGCAACGCTGATGAACGACGACGCTCCCATCGGATTGATGACCCATCACCTCGCGCATGATGACGCGATTTGGGAACTGACCGACGCCGTCGTCACGCGACTGACCCATGGCGGCGCGATCTGGACATCCCTGCCATCCCTGATCGATGACGCGCAATCCGATGCATCCGGCTTGTGATTTCAACTTTTTTACCAATTGATAAAACTCAATTCCTGTGCAAGCGTTTCCCCATCATGACGACCGGGAGGCGAAACGATGGGTGCGACACAACGACAGGACGGGATCGTCGCAGGGCGGCTATCGCCGGAGGCATATGTAGAGAATTTCACCGATGCCTATCCACCGCTCGACCCGCATGAAGCGCTGGTCGCCGCGGATCGCTGTTATTTCTGCCATGATGCGCCATGTATCGCGGCCTGTCCGACCGAGATCGATATCCCCTTGTTCATTCGTCAGATTCAGGCGGGCAGCCCCAAGGGCGCGGCAAAAACGATCCTAAATCAAAACATTCTGGGTGGTATGTGCGCGCGGGTCTGCCCCACCGAAACCCTATGCGAAGAAGCCTGCGTGCGAGAATTGGCCGAAGGCAAGCCGGTGCAGATCGGCGCATTGCAACGCTTTGCAACCGATACATTGATGGCCACGGGCGAGCATCCCTTCACCCGTGCAGACCCGACGGGCAAGATCGTCGCGGTTATCGGCGCGGGCCCTGCGGGCCTCGCCTGCGCGCATCGGCTCGCCCTGCATGGACATAAGGTCGTGGTCGTCGATGGACGCGCAAAGCCCGGCGGGTTGAATGAATATGGCATTGCCAGCTACAAGACCGTCGATAATTTTGCGCAGGCTGAAATCGACTGGCTGATGAAGATCGGCGGTATCCGTATCGAGACGGGGGCGATGCTGGGCCGGGATTTCACCCTCGATGAACTGCGCCACGACTATGATGCGGTCTTTCTTGGGATGGGATTGTCGGGCGTCAATGCCCTGATGCTGGATGGTGCGGAAGACCGTCTCGGCAATGCAGTGGATTTCATCGCCACACTGCGCCAATCGGATGATCTGTCGCGTCTGCCCATCGGGCGGCGGGTCGTGGTCATCGGTGGCGGAATGACGGCGGTGGATGCCGCTGTGCAATCAAAGCTGTTGGGAGCGCAAGACGTCACCATCGTCTATCGCCGGAGTCAGGAGCGCATGGGCGCCAGCCGCCATGAGCAGGATCACGCCACCGCGTCAGGCGTGCGCCTCGTCTGCAATGCAATGCCGGTGCGCGGCGTCGAGGGCGGGGTCGAATTCGAATATACCCAAGAAACCCCCGATGGCCTGCACGGCACCGGCGAGACCTTCACCCTTGCGGCCGATCAAGTGTTGCGCGCCATCGGCCAGACCTATGGCGAGGCGCCCGGTGCGGTCCTCGATCTCGAACGCGGCAAAATCCGGGTCGACACCGAAGGGCGAACCTCGATCGCCAGCGTCTGGGCCGGAGGCGATTGCGCGGCGGGGGGCGAGGATCTGACCGTGACCGCCGTCGCCGAGGGGCGCGACGCCGCCGAAAGCATTCACCGGGCCTTGAGCGCCTGACAGGGAGAACCGATCATGGCTGACCTGCGCAACGATTTCGTCGGGATCAAATCCCCGAATCCCTTCTGGCTCGCCTCGGCGCCGCCAACGGATAAGGAATACAATGTCCGTCGCGCCTTTGAGGCCGGATGGGGCGGCGTTGTGTGGAAAACGCTGGGCCTCGACCCGCATATCGTCAATGTCAACGGCCCGCGCTATGGCGTGATCCACGGGGCCGACCGGCGGGTTCTGGGGATCAACAATATCGAGTTGATTACCGATCGCCCCCTGGAGACGAACCTGCGCGAAATCAAGGCCGTCAAGCGCGACTGGCCCGACAGGGCCATGGTCGTCTCGCTGATGGTGCCCTGCGAGGAGGTGTGCTGGACCGATATCCTGCGCGATGTCGAGGAGACCGGCGCGGATGGCGTCGAACTGAATTTCGGCTGTCCCCATGGCATGAGCGAGCGCGGCATGGGCGCGGCGGTTGGGCAAGTGCCGGAATATATCGAAATGGTCGCCCGCTGGTGCAAGGCGGCAACGCGGATGCCGGTCATCGTCAAACTGACCCCGAATATCACCGATATTCGCTATCCCGCGCGGGCGGCCCTCGCCGGAGGCGCGGATGCGGTCAGCTTGATCAACACCGTTTCCTCCATCACCAGCGTCAATCTCGATCTGATGGCCCCCGAACCGACCATTGATGGCAAGGGGTCGCATGGCGGCTATTGCGGCCCCGCCGTCAAGCCGATCGCGCTGAACATGGTCGCCGAAATCGCCCGCGACGCGCAGACGCGCACCATCCCGATCAGCGGAATCGGCGGGGTCACGACATGGCGCGACGCTGCGGAATTCATCGCGCTGGGCGCAGGCAATGTACAGGTCTGCACGGCGGCGATGACCTATGGCTTCAAGATCGTGCAGGAGATGATCGCAGGCCTGTCCGATTGGATGGACGAAAAGGGCTATGCCACGACGGAAGATTTCAAGGGCATGGCCGTGCCGAACGTAACGGATTGGCAGTATCTCAACCTCAATTACGTTACAAAGGCGCGGATCGATCAGGATAAATGCATCCAATGCGGGCGCTGTTACGCCGCTTGCGAGGATACCTCCCATCAAGCGATCAGCATGTCCGCCGACCGTAAATTCGACGTGATCGATGCCGAATGCGTGGCCTGCAATCTTTGCGTGAATGTCTGTCCGGTCGACGGCTGTATCACGATGGAAGAACTGGCCCCCGGTGCCCTTGACGAACGCACAGGGCGCGTGGTCGAGGCGGCTCACGGCGACTGGACGGGCCATCCGAACAACCCCGGTGCCGTGGCGGCGGAGTAGGCGTATCCGCCGCGCTCAGCTCACCCCCATTTGATGGAACATCCCATACTCGGATATTGAGTTTGCGGGCCGTGGCCCGTCTCGGCGACTTGACGCATCGCGTTCAGCAATTCGGGGCTACGACCCGCAGGATCGCCCATTTTCGCATCGTCCAGACGCCCTCGGTATTGCAATTCCCCCTTGCCGTTGAACCCGAAGAAATCGGGGGTGCAAACGGCGCCATAGGCCCGGCCCACGGATTGATCCTCATCGACCAGATAGGGGAAGGCGAACCCGTAATGCGCCGCGAATTTCTTCATTTCGGGGGGTGAATCCGCGCGAACGATGCGATAATCGTTCGACATGACCGCAAGGACATTGACCCCCTCATCCATCAATAATGCCGTATCGCTGGCCAAGCGCTCGGCGATTGCAACGACATAGGGACAGTGGTTGCAGATGAAGGCGACCAACAGCCCTTTTCCGCCCAGATGATCCGCAAGGCGATAAGGTGCCCCATCGGGATCCTTGAGCGTGAAATCCGGTGCCTGCCAGCCAAAATTGCAGAGCGGAGTATCAAGTAACATGGGCGTTTCTCCATAGTTCCGGCGTCAGTTTTCTGGCATTAACCGTCCAGACCATACGCATCGGCGATGATCTTCCAGCCTTCCTCCGCCGTTTCGACAAACCGGAAAAGATCAAGATCGTCGGGGGCGATGGTGCCTTCCTCCGCCAGAGCCTCGAAATTGATAATGCGCCGCCAGAACGATTCGCCGAACAGCAGGATCGGCAATCGCTCCATCCGTTCGGTCTGGATCAGGGTCAGGGTTTCGAACAACTCATCCATGGTGCCAAAACCGCCGGGAAAGACCGCGATGGCCTTCGCACGCATCAGGAAATGCATCTTGCGGATCGCGAAATAATGGAAATTGAAGCACAATTCAGGGGTGATATAGGCGTTTGGCACCGGCTCCTGACGCAGCACGATATTCAGCCCGATTGAGGGTGCATCCGCATCCGTCGCCCCGCGATTGCCCGCCTCCATCACGCCGGGGCCGCCCCCGGTGACAACCACGTATTCCTTGCCGTCATGCTTCAGCGCCTCGCGGCTGACACGCTCGGCAAAGCGGCGGGCTTCGGCGTAGTATTTCGAATTCTTCTTGAGATTTTCCCGCTGGGTCTCGTTCTTGAAGGACCAAGGCTCGACCCCCGGCTCCGGCAAACGTGCTCCACCGAACAGCACGACCGTTGAGCGGATGCCCGCTTCATTGAGGATCGTTTCGGGCTTGAGCAATTCGAGTTGCAGGCGCACGGGGCGCATATCATCCCGACGCAGAAAATCGTCATCGCGGAAGGCCAGCGTATAGGCGGGCGATTCCGTCTGCGGCGTTTGGGGTATTTCCTGCACCTTGGCGATATCGGCTTCGACGGAACGGAGCTTCGAGTGGCGATCCTTGCGGCTCATGGCGGGCCTTTCGAGAATGATGCTTTGGAGAACGGGGTGACACAGGGCGAGCGCCTTGCCAAGCGCAATCGGGCATGGGGCCGTTATGTGAGAAGATGTCCAAGGATAGCGTTAAGCACAATGCGCCCCCGCGCCGTCGCGCGCAGGCGACCGCCTTGCCGCAACACGAACCCGTCTTGCTCCAGCTGAACCATACGCGCCTCTGGCAAGGGTTTGCCCGCCAATTGAGCATAGCGCAGCGGATCGGATCCTTCGGCGAGGCGCAGCGACATCATCAGGTATTCGCTCGCCTGTTCATCGTCGGTCAGGGGCGTTTCACGCGTGATTCCGGTGCCGTTTTCCTCGGCTGCATCCAACCAAGGTTCCGGCGCGAGAAGGGTTTCGGTGGCGATCCGCCCATCGGGCAGGGTCAGCCGTCCATGCGCTCCCGGCCCAACCCCTACATAATCGCCATAGCGCCAGTACACGAGGTTATGGCGGCTTTCAGCGCCCGGTCGGGCATGGTTGGAAATTTCATAAGCGGGTAGCCCCGCCTGCGCGCATTCTTCTTGTGTCACATCGTACATCGCCGCTGCCGCATCGTCATCGGGCACCCGCAACTTGCCAAGGCGGTAGAGATCGGCAAAGCGGGTGCCGTTCTCGATGGTGAGTTGATACAGCGACAGATGATCGACCGCCATGGCAAGCGCCTCGCGCAGCTCCCCCCGCCATGCCTCCCGCGTCTGGCCCATACGCGCGTAGATCAGGTCGAAACTGACCCGCTCGAAGGCATGGCGCGCGACATCGAAGGCGGCGCGCGCTTCTGCACCATCATGCATCCGGCCAAGCGCCTTGAGGTCAGGATCGTTCAGCGCCTGCACCCCCATCGACACGCGATTCACGCCACCATCGGCATAGGCGCGAAATCGCCCTGCCTCGACGGATGTGGGGTTCGCCTCCAGCGTTACCTCCGCATCGCGAGCAAGGGTCCAGAGCCGCGCAACCGCCTCGATAATGGCGGCCACCGTCTCCGGCGGCATCAGCGACGGGGTGCCCCCGCCGAAGAAGATGCTATCGACACGCCGACCGGGCATCCGCTCGGCTTCGCTTTCCAGCGCGCGAATGAGCGCGGCACGCCATCGCGCCTGATCCACCTCGCGCCGAACATGGGAGTTGAAATCGCAATAGGGACATTTGGCCATGCAAAACGGCCAATGCACATAGACGCCAAAGCCCCCACGGGTCCAATCGTTCATGCGAGACAGGCAGCTTCGAGTTGGCGAAAAGCCGCAGCGCGATGGCTGCTGTCGTGCTTTTCCTGCGGGTCGATTTCGGCATAGGTGCGGGTGCCGCCCTCCGGGATGAAGACAGGATCATACCCGAATCCCCGCTCCCCCCGCGCCGGAAAGGTCAGACTGCCCCGCGCGATGCCCTCGAAATCCTCACAATGGCCATCGGGCCAGGCGAGCGTCAGGGCACAGACAAAATGGGCCGATGCACCCTCTCCGGTCCGGCGCCACGCAAGCTCGCGCCGCACACGGTCGATCGCGGCGGCAAAATTCTTATCCGGTCCCGCCCACCGCGCCGAGAAGATCCCCGGCGCGCCATGCAGCGCATCGACCGCCAGACCGGAATCATCGGCCAATGCGGGTTTGCCAGACCCCTGCGCCGCCGCGATAGCCTTGATCCGGGCATTCTCGATGAAAGTCGTACCGTCTTCGACCGGCTCCGGCAAATTCATGTCTTTTGCCGAAACCGCCGAAAAGCGATAAGGCGCAACCAGCGCCTCCATCTCGCGCAGCTTGCCGGGATTATGGGTCGCGATTACGAGCACAGGGTCGGCGACGGGGTCTAGGCGGCGGCGTGTCATGGTCACGTTCCGGTCCCGATGGCCTCTTTCTGCTTGGCAATCAGCTCGCCGATGCCTTTTTCCGCAAGGCGCATCAACTCATCGAATTGTTCGCGCGCAAAGACCTCGCCCTCGGCACTGGCCTGCACCTCGACCAATCCACCCCCGCCGGTCATGACGAAATTACCATCGGCCCCGGCCACCGAATCCTCGGCATAATCGAGATCGAGCACCGGATGGCCCGCATAGACGCCGCAGGAAATCGCCGCAACATGATCGGTAATCGGCCATTCCTTGATATCACCCGACCGCTTCAGGGCCGCACAAGCGCGCCACAGGGCCACGAAACCGCCCGTAATCGCCGCCGTCCGCGTGCCGCCATCGGCCTGAATCACATCGCAATCGACCGTGATTTGTCGCTCGCCAAGGGCATGCAGATCGACCGCCGCGCGCAGGGACCGCCCGATCAGGCGCTGGATTTCCTGCGTTCGGCCACTCTGGCCATTCTTTGCCTCGCGGCGCATTCGCGTATTCGTGGCGCGGGGCAGCATCCCGTATTCTGCCGTGACCCAGCCCTTGCCGGTGCCGCGAAGCCATGGGGGCGGGCGATCCTCGACACTGGCCGTGCACAGAACATGCGTATCGCCAAACCGTGCGAGGCATGATCCTTCGGCGTGCTTGGTGCAATCAGGCTCCAGCGACACCGCGCGCATGACATCCCGTTCGCGTCCCGATGGGCGCATGACAAATCCTCCGGTTGATCCAAAAAGCGTCCTATCCTCTGATGGGTGTCGCGTCCAGTGGCGCCCCGGCCCAAAGGCCACAAATCATCGGAATAATCGTCCTTTAAGACTGTTTTAATTGGTAACTTTGCCGTGTTTAAACCAGTCTTAGGAGACGTTGTATAAATTACACCGCAGGTTAGTTATGGGTGACGGTCAATGACATTTCAACGGTATGCAGGGTTTCTGGTCGCAGCGTGTCTGCTCGGCGGGTGCGGTGGCGGTGGCAGCAGCGACAAGATCACGGAGGCCTTGATCGACAATCTGCCAGTCGATGACACCACCAGAGAATTGATCGATGCCGTTGTCGAAAATTCCGAGAGAGCGCCCGCCGTCGCCTATACTCGATCCGATGATTTCGCTTCCCATTGGGGGCATGAATATTCGGGCGTCGAGGCGGCCTATAAACGCGGCATAACCGGCGCAGGGGTCACCGTTGCCGTGGTCGATGACGGAATCGACTCGGCGAATGCCGAATTCGCAGGCCGGGTACTGGCCGGGTTCAACGCCTTTACCAACGAGACCGATGGCAACCCGACCGTCCGCAATGACTGCAACGGGTTTGGCAATTGCGATACGGGGCGGCATGGAACGCTCGTATCGGGCGTGATCGCCGCTGCGAATGATGGCAAAGGCGCGCATGGCGTCGCGCCGGGGGCCAAATTGTTCAGCATCAATGTCGATACCGGCGATAATGACGGGTTCCTGTCTGGCCGGGAAATCGCCAATCCACTGGGCTTTTCGGCGGCGCTGAGCGCGGGCGCGCGGATTTTCAACCATTCCTATGGGGTCGCCTTCGATCCCCTGCACAGCAGAGGGTTCGAGAGCGGCGCAGGCGGCATCGCCGACCGTTTGCTCACGGCGTTTCGGGCGGGTGCCATTCATGTCTACGCCACCGGCAACGAATCCACCGATCAACCAACCATGGAATCCCTCTGGCCCGTCTGGCGACCAGAGCTAGAAGGCGGCATCCTTGCGGTGACCGGCATCGTACGGGACGAGGAGAGCGGGCAGGTCAGGCTCGCATCTTATGCCAATAAATGCGGCGATGCGCAGGGTTGGTGTCTCTCGGCCCCCACGGGCGATTTCGGCAATGACGAGCGCATTACGGGCATCGTCGCCCCCGGTCCCGATGGCACATTCAACAGCTTCTCCGACCCCGATCAGAACGGATTGCAAAACTCGATCGGCGGCACATCGACGGCGGCGGCCTATGTCTCCGGTGCGCTGGCATTGCTGAAGGAAGCCTTCCCCGAACTCTCCGGCGAGCAGCTTGGCGTGATCTTGCTCGATACCGCATCGGATTTGGGCGAGACTGGAACGGATGCGACCTATGGACGGGGCGCGGTCGATCTTGCCGAAGCGATCAAGCCGCAGGGCACCCCCAGTCTGGCCAGCGGCGCGACCGTCTCATCGGCCATGACGCCGCTATCCGGCAGTGGCCTGTCTCTCGGCAGCGCCCTTGCCGGAGCATCGCCGCTCGCAGGGAAAACGATGGTTTTCTTTGACCGATATGGCCGTGCTTTTCCCATCGATGCCTCAACCCTCGTCGCGCAAAGCGCCCCCTACCGCGAAAGTCTGTCCCGCCTCGACGAGACGCTCGGCTCGCTCGATGCAAAGGGAACGGCCTTCCGCGAGACGGGAACCGCCCTATCCTTCGGCCTCTCCGCCCCCGCTCTGGCCGGATCGCCCAAGGGTGCGGCGGATACGGGCGCATTATTGATGCTGGTCATGCGCGATGAGGAAGGCGGCGCGCACATCGCCCATGGCGACCATTTCAATGGCGGTTTTCTGGCCCTCGCCCCCGAAGCCGCCGCCAGCGTGCTCCGCTATGCACTCTCTCCCCGGTCATCCCTTTCGGTCACGATGGGCAGTTCGCGCGCCACCTCCAACGGCTCGGCGGATGACGGCGAAGATCTGGCAACACTTGATTACGCCTATTCAGTCGATGACAGGCTCGCCCTTGGCCTGCGGGCGGGTGTGCTGCGCGAACGCGCTGGCCTGCTTGGGTCAAGCGGTGAAGGCGCGCTTTCCCTGTCGGATGACAGCATGACCCGCTTTGTCGAAGGACGGTTCGTGCGGCGCATGGCAAAGGATATCGCCCTGATCGGCGAAGTCGGAATCGGGCAGACCGATTCCGCAGCCTCCGAGGGCTATCTGGCCTTCGACGGGCCGCTGACCTCTGTAGAAACCCGCCTCGGCCTCGCGCTTAGCAATCTTGGGCGTAAGGGCGACCGCCTGACCGTCAGTGGCGGCATCCCGCTGCATGTCGTCGATGGCAGCGCAAAAACCCGCCTTCCCACCGGGCGCGATGCCGATGGAAACATCACCTACACCACCTCACAAACCTCGTTGCGGAGCGATATTCCGTTGGAGATGCGCCTCGATTACGCGGTTCCCCTCACCGAAAACCTGACCATCGGCATCAACAGTGCCCTGCGCCGGGATGGGGCGGCGGATGTCTATGGCGATGTGGCCGTTGGTATGAGGCTTAAATTCTGATGCGGCGGTGGATCGGATCAATCGCCCTCGGCCTTGCCGGATTGGGCGCATCGGGATGCGAAACGCCCCCGCAAAGCATCCCGACACCCGCAACCGTCACAGCGGCCCCGCCAACCTGTCAAACATCCCCGATAACGCTGGCCGATGGCAGTGTGGTGCAGGCAACCTGTGGCACATATCGCCAATGCACGCTGTTCAAGCCCGCCGCCCCGGCGGGTAGTCGGTCAACGGGCCTGCCATTCTTCGTACTGAAAAGCGGTTTGCCGGTCATCGACCATCCGGGCGCCGGTAATTGTCTGTAAAATCAGGCACCATACAGGCGCTTACAGGGTCGAGACGAGATGCCCGCCATCCACCGGCAGGACCGATCCGGTCATGAACGATCCCCGGTCCGATGCAAGCATGAGGAGGGGGCCGTCGAGTTCCCCGCAATGGCCCGCGCGCCGCATCGGGCTGCGTTTCAGCAGCTTTTGCCCTGCATCGCTTTGCAGGAAATCCCGGTTCATATCGGTCGCGAAATAGCCGGGTGCGAGGGCATTGACGCGGATATCGTAGCGGGCCAACTCCAATGCCATAACCTTCGTCATATGGATCACCGCTGCCTTGCTGACGGCATAGGCCGCCGCCCCGCCAATGGGCCGCTCTCCGGTGATGGAGGCGATGTTGATGACGGAGCCGCCTTGCCCCGCCGCGATCATCCCCTTGCATACGGTCTGCGCCACCGTCCACGCCGCCATCTGGTTCAGGGCAAAGACGCTGCGCGTATCGTCATCATTGGCATCGATAAAGGATGAGCCATGCGCCATCCCGGCATTATTGACCAGAACGGTCGGTGCGCCCACTTCCGCAGTCAATGTCTCAAGGCTGGCGGCGACAGAGGCGGCATCGGTGACATCGGTTCTGAGGGCGATGGCCTGTCCACCCGCCGCGCCGATCTCGGTCGCGAGGGACGTGAGATACCCTTCTCGCCGCGCCGCTAGCCCCACGATGCACCCCGCCGAAGCCAGCGTCATCGCAAAATGTCGACCCAGCCCCGAAGACGCCCCGGTGACAAACGCTACCGTGCCCTCCAGACCGAACCAACCATTCGCCAATGCCGTTGTCATGCCGTCTTTTCCTCCCACGCGCATAGATCGCGGATCAGGCAATCGCCGCATTCCGGCTTTCGCGCCTTGCAGGTATAGCGCCCATGCAGGATCAGCCAGTGATGGGCATGATGGGCGAATTCGACGGGTACATTGTCCTCGATGGCTTTTTCAACCGCAATAACATCCTTGCCCGGCGCGATGCCGGTGCGATTGCCTACCCGGTCGATATGGGTGTCGACCGCTTGCGCCGGGTGCCCGAACCACATGTTCAGCACCACATTCGCCGTCTTGCGCCCAACCCCCGGCAGCGTCTGCATCGCTGCGCGCGAGGACGGCACCGCGCCCCCATACGCGTCGATCAGGCGTTGGGATAACTTGATGACGTTCTTCGCCTTGTTGCGATAGAGACCGATGGTCTTGATATGCTCGATCACGCCTTCTTCACCGAGGGCCAGCATCTTCTGCGGCGTATCGGCCACTGCAAAAAGCCCCCGTGTCGCCTTGTTCACCCCTTTATCGGTCGCTTGTGCCGACAAGGCGACGGCGACAACCAGCGTGAAGGCATTGGTATGCTCAAGCTCGCCTTTCGGTTCCGCGCATCGCGCCTGAAACCGCGTGAAAATCTCGTGAATAGTACCGTAGGGAAGCTGCTTTGCCATTCCGAAGTGCTAGCCTGTTCACACTGGCCCTGACAAGGGAAAGGCGCGGAGGTTCAACCGCCCGCGCCCATCACACGCTAAAGCGCGACCACCTGTGCCTTGCCTTGCTCCTCGGCCATCTTTGCCGCGACAGAGGCAACGGCCAGATCCTGCAACCCGACGCCCGTGCCATCGAACAGAGTGATCTCGTCATCCGATGCCCGCCCGCCATGGTCGCCATTGATGACCGCGCCGATGGGCGTAATGGCGCTTTCCTGCACCGCGCCGGACGCGATAGCGTGCTGTGTTTCGCCAATGCTGATCGATTGGGCCACTTCATCGGTGAAGAGGGTCGCGGCGGCGATCAAGGCAGGATCAACCTCCTGCTTGCCTTTCGTATCGGTGCCCATACAGGCGATATGCGTGCCCGGTTTGATCCAGTCGCGCATCAACAGGCTGTCATGAGCCGATGTGATGGTGATGATGACATCGGCCTGCGCCCCAAGCTGTTCACGCTCGACCGCTTCGAAGGGCAAACCGATTTCCTCGGCCACCTTGCCCAGTGCGGGCAGCATATCAGGATGAAAATTCCACGCGACGACCTTCTCGAAATCACGCTGTTCGGCGGCGGCACGCAATTGGAACTGTGCCTGATGGCCCGCGCCGACCATGCCCAGAACCTTTGAGTCCTTGCGCGCCAGATGGGCAATCGACACCGAGCTTGACGCCGCCGTCCGCACCGCCGTCAGGTAATTGCCCCCCACCAGAGCAGCGAGTTGCCCGGTATCGGGATCAAACAGAAAGATCGTCGATTGGTGGTTTGTCAGGCCCTTATCGGCATTGCCGGGCCAGTATCCACCAGATTTCACGCCCAGCGCTTTGCCCGCCTTGTCAAAACCAGATTTGAATCCGTAAAGCGCGTCGGCATAGCCGATCGCCTCGCGGATAACCGGAAAGTTATACGCATCTCCCCGCGCCATTGCCCCAAAGACATTTTCGACCGCTGTAAAAGCAGCCTTGCGATCAATGACGGCCTTGCAGACCTCTTCGGAGACGATGAGCATGGGGGAACCTCGATAATATGGCGATTAATCGTCTTCCCCATCCGGGGATGCAGCGCATGGGGGCCTATTGCAAAAATGGGCGTTTCCGCATTCTGGCAATAGCCCCCCACACGGGTCTCTCTCTCCCAAAGGAGGAGAGGGTGTCGAAAGCCGGTCTAGTAGGCGAGACCGCGCGCGGTTACCGGCCACAGCGTCTCGACCTTGCCGCCGCGAACGCCGACATACCAGTCATGAACATTGCAGGTCGGGTCGCAATGGCCCGGAACCAGCTTTAGCTTGTCATTGACCTTGAGCACACCATCCGGGTCCGCAATGACGCCATGCTCGTCGGAGCATTTGACATATTCCACATCGTCGCGTCCGTAGATCACCGGCAGGCCACTATCCACCGATTGTGCCTTCAGCCCCGCGTCGCAGATGGCCTTATCCGCTTTTGCGTGGCTCATCACAGAGGTGAGGATGAACAGCGCGTTTTCCCATTCACCCTTGTCGATGCGGTTGCCGTCCTTGTCGAGAATGCGACCATAATCGGCATCCATGAAAGCGTAGGAGCCGCATTGCAACTCGTTATAAACGCCCGAATTGCCCTCGAAATAATACGAGCCGGTGCCGCCCCCGCCGACGATATCGCAGTCGAGACCTTCGGCCTTCAGGCCATCCACGGCATCTTTGACCATCGCGACGGCAATATCGATCTTTGCCTTGCGGTCCTCGTATTTATCCATGTGCTGCATCGCGCCCTGATAGGCTTGGATACCCGAAAATTTCAGGCCCGGCGCAAAATCGATGGCCTTTGCAATGGCGATGACGTCTTCGGTGGTGGTCACACCGCAGCGCCCTGCCCCACAATCGATCTCGACAAGGCATTCGATTTCAGTGCCATGCTTCATCGCGGCATTCGAGAGATCGGGGACATTCGTAATGTCATCGACACAGCAGATGGCCCGCGAGCCGAGTTTGGGGATTTGCGCCAAACGGTCGATCTTCGCCGGATCGCGAACCTGATTGGAGACCAGCACATCCTTGACGCCAGCGCGGGCGAATGCCTCGGCTTCGGATACCTTCTGACAGCACACACCGACCGCGTCGCCATGCTCGATCTGATAATGCGCCACATCCGCCGATTTGTGCATTTTGCCATGAACGCGGTGGCGTACGCCCATCTTGGCGGCATGGTCGCGCATCTTCTTGACGTTGCGCTCGAAGGCGTCGAGATCAACAACGAGACACGGGGTCTGAATGTCGGCTTCGTCCATGCCAATGGCGGCAGGGATGTTATAGCCGACTTCGTATTGGTCGGTGATCTTGGTATAGGCGTTCATGCTTTCGCTCCCGTCAAATCAACTGTTCATCCAAGGAAGGGCCTTGAGGTCCACATTGCCCCCGGTAATTATCACGCCGACCCGTTTTCCCGCGAAGGTATCGCGGTTTTTCAGGATCGTCGCCAGCGGCACCGCGCAGGACGGTTCGATCACGATTTTCATGCGTTGCCATGTCAGGTGCATCGCATCAATGATTTCCTGCTCACTGGCCAGCAGGATGTCGGTTACGTGGTTCGACACAAAATGCCATGTACGATCCTTGAGCGGCACCTTCAACCCGTCGGCCACGGTGACCGGCGCATCATCCGCGATGATATGGCCCGCCTTGAAGGAGCGATAGGCATCGTCTGCCTGCTCCGGCTCGGCGGCGTAGATCTCCACATTTGGGGCGATATTGGAGAGGGTCAGGCACGTACCCGAAACCATGCCGCCCCCTCCGATGGGGGCGATCACGGCATCCAGACCCTCGACCTGCTCCATCATCTCGCGGGAGCATGTCGCCTGACCCGCAATGACGCGCGGATCGTTGTAGGGATGCACGAAATCCGCGCCCGTCTGGGCCACTACATCCGCAAACACCGCCTCGCGTGAGGAGGTGGACGGCTCGCATTCCACCACCCGCGCGCCATAGCCCTTCATGGCGTCTTTCTTGGCCTGCGGCGCGGTACGCGGCACCACGACGCTGACCGGAATACCCCGGCGACCGGCTGCATAGCTGAGGGACAGGCCATGATTGCCAGAGGAATGCGTCGCAACGCCCTTCTCCGCCTGCTCATCCGACAGGCCAAACACCGCATTCGAGGCACCGCGCACCTTGAACGCCCCTGCCTTCTGAAAGTTTTCGCATTTGAAGAACAGTGACGCGCCCGTCAAATCGTCGAAATATTCCGATGTCAGGATCGGTGTCCGGTGGATATGCGGCGCGATCCGCTCATGGGCCGCGATCACATCGTCGAAGTCGGGGAGGTTGAGATCCTGCATCGTTCAAGCTGCTTTCTTTAACGCATGTGCCGGTTTCGTCGTCCGATAATACTCCTGCGCCGCCGCCACGCCAGAACCGAGCGTGATCGGATAGCCCAGATCCTTCATCGCCATCTCGATCGCCGCCAGACCGGACAGGGCCATAATATCCGTCAACGAGCCAAGATGGCCGATGCGAAACGCCTTGCCTGCCATCTCGCCCAGACCGACGCCAAAAGAAACGCCGTAGGCATCGAAAGCATGATCCGTCAAGGCGTCGCTATTGAAGCCCTCGGGGACATATATCGCACTCACGGTGTCCGAATAAAGCTCAGGCGACTTGGCGCAAAGCGTCATTCCCCATTCCGAAACCGCCCTGCGGACCCCTTCTGCCATCCGATAATGGCGCGCAAAGACGGTATCCAACCCTTCCTCGAACAGCATGTCGAGGCTTTCGCGCAGACCATGAATCAGCTGGACAGGCGGCGTGTAGGGATACCCGCCCTTGGCATTCGCGGCGATCATCTCGCGAAAATCAAAGAAACAACGCGGGCATGTCGCGGTTTCACAGGCGGCGAGCGCCTTCGCGCTAACCCCGACAATCGCCATGCCAGTCGCCAGCATAAAGCCCTTTTGCGAACCGGAAACAGCGAGATCGACGCCCCATTCGTCCATTCGAAAATCCATCGATGCGAGCGAACTGACGCAATCGACATAGAGCATCGCGGGGTGGTTGCAGGCATCCATGGTGGCGCGAATGGCGGCAATATCGCTGCGCACGCCGGTTGCGGTTTCGTTATGGGTAACGAGGACGGCCTTGATCCGATGATCCGTATCGGCGGCAAGCCTTTCACCATAGAGAGCAGCAGGCGCCCCGCTTCCCCATTCGCAATCGATAATGTCGACATCGAGACCATGGCGCTGACACATATCGATCCAGCGATGCGAAAACATGCCAAAGCGGGCGACGAGAACCTTGTCGCCGGGGGACAACGTATTCGTAATCGCCGATTCCCATCCGCCCGTCCCACTGGATGGGAAGGTGACGACATGGCCGGTTTTGGTCTTGAAGACCTTTTTCAGATCCTCAAGAAGCGGCTGAAGAATATCGACGAAATCGGGCGCGCGATGATCGAAGGTCGGTACGTTCATCGCATGGCGCAGGCGCTCGGGGATGTTCGTTGGGCCGGGAATAAAGACCGGGTTCTGATCGCTCATGACGCGTCCTCCTGTTTGATTGAGAGGAACATACAGCACCACATCGTATTTTCAATTTTTTTGAAAAATATTTCCAATTATATAATTAATGCGGTAAAGTCATTACTTACATTGATGTTTTTTGTTTTCCATTATGATTATTAATAAGATTTCAGGATTATTTTTCTGTCCGCCAGAGTGATCGAGGAGATGGGGATGACCGAGACAGCACCGAAAAAGCGCCCCCGTGGGCGCCCCCGTGGCAGCGGATCGACTGTCGAGACACAGGGCGGCACCGTTCAGGCGCTCGACCGAGGGATGACGCTGCTTTCGGCCCTCGCCCGCGATGGCAAGGGCACCTTGTCCGATGTGGCCATGCGAGTGGGGATGCCCGCATCCTCCGCCTATCGCTTGCTCAGTACAATGCAAGGTCATGGCATCGTGGCCTTTGACGAGGCCGCACAGGAATGGATGGTCGGGGTGGAGGCGTTTCGCATCGGGCGCGCCTTCGTCCACCGGGTCAGCGTCATGGAGGCCGCGCGCGACCCGATGCGCCAATTGATGCGCGATACCGGCGAAACGGCCAATCTCGCCATTGCCGACGAAGCCAGCGTCGTGTTCATGAGTCAGGTGGAATCGCATAATCCGATCCGCGCCTTTTTTCGCCCCGGCACGCGTGGGCCGCTGCATGCGTCGGGTATCGGAAAGGCACTGCTCGCCGAAATGGCGCGCGGAGATGTCGAGGCGCTTCTCAAGCGCAACGGCCTGACCGGCTTTACCCCCCATACCCTGACCACCGCCACGCGCCTTTTCGCCGATCTCGACGATACACGGCGGCGGGGATGGGCGTATGACGATGAGGAACGCTATCTTGGGATGCGCTGCATCGCGGCACCGATCTTCGATACCTATGGCGATGCCGTGGCGGGCGTGTCGGTTTCCGGCCCCACGGTGCGCTTTCCGGATTCGGAAGTGACCGGCACCGCAATGCGCGTTCGCGAGACGGCAGCGGCGATTACCGATCTGATCGGCGGCACATCGCCTGTGCGGGATTGACACGCGCAGGCATCCGCCCGTCCGGCCCCCTCCCCGCATTCGCTTCGGGAAGAGGGCCTTATTCATAGGGGATTATTCCGCGTAGACGATCAACAGATCCTTCGCGTCGACCTGCGCGCCCGTACCGGTAACGATGCGGGAAACGGTGCCTGCCCGCTCGGCATTGATCGCGGTTTCCATCTTCATTGCCTCCAATGTCAACAGCAGGTCGCCGGGCTTGACCGCCTGTCCGGCGGTCACGGCGACGGATGCGACCGAGCCGGGCATCGGCGCGGCCACATGCAGGTCGTTTGCCGGATCGGCCTTCTCCGCCCGACCGGATACCGCCGCCGCCGAGCGGTTTGGCACGCGGATCACGCGCGGTTGACCGTTCAGCTCGAAAAACAGCTTCACATCGCCTTCCGGGGTCGTCTCGGATTTGGTTTGCAAACGGATATGCAGGGTTTTGCCTTCCTCAAGATCGACCGAGATTTCCTCCTGATCGGCCATCCCGTAGAAGAATGTCGGGGTTGGCAGCACGCGCACGGGACCATAATCCCGGCGGCGGGCCATATAATCGAGATAGACCTGCGGATACATCAGATAGGAGGCCAAATCCTCGTCATCGACGGCCCGGTCGCCGGTTTTCTCATTCGCCTCGGCCCGCGCGGCATCGAGATCAACCGGGGCCATCAGCGATCCGGGGCGCACGGTAATCGGTTGCTCGCCTTTCAATACCTTGCGTTGAATCGCTTCGGGAAACCCGCCGGGGGGCTGTCCAAGATCGCCATGCATCAGTCCGATAACCGATTCCGGGAAGGACACGTCTGTATCGGGGTCTTCCACATCCGCCCGCGTCAGCCCGGCGGAAACCATGGCGAGAGCCATATCGCCAACAACTTTCGAGGTCGGCGTCACCTTGATGATATCGCCGAACATCGCGTTCACATCGGCATAGGTGCGTGCAACCTCGTGCCAGCGTTCCTCCAACCCCATCGAACGGGCCTGAGCGCGCAGATTCGTAACCTGACCGCCCGGCATCTCGTGCAGATAAACCTCGGAGGTGGCGTGGCGCATATCGGATTCGAATCCGGCATAGAGACGGCGCACCCCCTCCCAATAATCGCTGATCTCGCGGATCGCATCGATATCGAGGCCGGTATCGCGCGGCTGATGGCGCAACGCCTCGACCAATGAGCCGATGCAGGGCTGTGAAGTCAGGCCCGAAAAAGCATCCATGGCCGCATCGGCGGCATCGACCCCCGCATCGCTGGCCGCAAGGATCGAAGCGGCGGTGATGCCGCTGGTATTATGCGTATGGAAATGGATCGGAATCGTTATTTCGTTCTTGAGCGCAGTTACCAGCGCCGTCGCGGCAGCGGGTTTGACGAGACCTGCCATATCCTTGATGCACAGGATATGCGCGCCCATCGCCTCCAGCTCCTTGGCCAGCCGGACATAGTAGTTGAGCGAATATTTCGCCCGGTCGGGATCATGAATATCGCCCGTATAGCAGAACGACGCCTCCAGAATACGGTCCGCCTCCAACACGGCATCGCAGGCGACACGCATATTCTCGATCCAGTTGAGCGGATCGAAGACACGGAAAACATCCATCCCCGATTTTGCCGATTGATGAATGAACAACTGCACCACGTTATCCGGCAGGTTCGTGTAGCCGACACCGTTGGAAGAACGCACGAGCATCTGAGTCAGCAGATTCGGCATCGCGGCGCGCAATTCGCGCAGACGTTGCCACGGGTCTTCCTGCAAGAAGCGATAGGCCACGTCAAAGGTCGCTCCGCCCCAGCATTCCATCGAAAACAGGTTCGGCAGGGTCGCCGCATAGGCGGGAGCCACCCGCAGCATATCGATCGAGCGCATCCGCGTTGCCAAAAGCGATTGATGCGCGTCGCGCATGGTCGTGTCGGTCAGGAGCAGCCGATCCTGTGCCAGCATCCAGTCGGCGACAGCCTTCGGCCCCTTTGTATCGAGCATCTGTTTCAGGCCATCGGGCGCACCGCTCGCCTTAGGCGCTTTCGGAGGGCGACTATCAGCGGGAGGGCGCGGGCGGCCCGCAGCCTCCGGATTGCCGTTGACCGTGATATCGCCAATAAACGTCAGCAGGCGCGTAGCCCGGTCGCGCCGGGGCGCAAAGTCAAAGAGCGCGGGCGTCTCGTCAATGAACTTGGTATGGTAGGTATCGTTCAGAAAGCTTTCATGTTTCAGCAGGTTTTCGACAAAGGCGATGTTTGTCGCAACCCCCCGAATGCGAAACTCGCGCAAGGCCCGATCCATCCGTGCGATGGCCGCGTCCGGCGTGGGCGCCCATGCCGTCACTTTTTCCAATAATGAATCGTAATAACGGGTGATGACCGCACCCGAATAGGCCGTGCCACCGTCAAGCCGTATGCCAAAGCCCGTCGCCCCGCGATATGCTGTGATGCGCCCGTAATCAGGGATGAAATTGTTCATCGGGTCTTCGGTCGTAATTCGGCACTGGATCGCATGGCCGTTCAATTTCACGTCGTCTTGAACCGCCGCGCCGGTCGCCTCGTGCATCGTCTTGCTCTCGGCGATCAGGATTTGGGCGCGCACGATGTCGATGCCCGTCACTTCCTCCGTCACCGTATGCTCGACCTGAACACGGGGGTTCACCTCGATGAAGTAGAAAGCGCCGGTTTCCATATCCATCAGGAATTCGACCGTGCCTGCACATTCATAGCCAGCATGGCGGGCGATCTTCAGACCCAGTTCGTTGATCTCCTCGCGCTGGGCTTCGGTCAGATACGGCGCCGGGGCGCGCTCGACGACTTTCTGGTTTCGGCGCTGAACCGAACAATCGCGCTCATAGAGATGCAATAAGCTGCCATGGGTATCGCCAAGCACCTGCACCTCGACATGGCGGGCGCGCTGCACCAGTTTTTCCAGATACCCCTCGCCATTGCCAAAGGCCGCGATCGCCTCACTGCGCCCTTCGCGGACCTTCGCTTCCAGCTCATCCGGCCCGAAGATCGGCCGCATGCCGCGCCCCCCGCCACCCCAGGATGCCTTGAGCATCAAGGGATAGCCGACGGCCTCGGCCATGGTGCGGATACTGTCCATCGCGCCGGGAGCGTCTGGATCGGGCAGGACATCGGTTGCGGGAACGACCGGCACTCCGGCGGCAATAGCCGCCTGTCGCGCGCTCGCCTTGTCGCCCAGCATCCGCATTGTCTCGGCCTTGGGTCCGATAAAGGCGATGCCATTGGCATGGCAGGCATCGACGAAATCGGGGTTTTCAGACAACAGGCCATAACCGGGATGAATCGCATCCGATCCGCTTTCTTTTGCGACCCGGATAATCTCGTCAATCGACAGATATGCCTCGACCGGCCCCATGCCCGCGCCGATATGATATGCCTCATCCGTCTTGAAGCGGTGGAGACCAAGCTTGTCTTCTTCGGCATAGACCGCCACGGTCGCCTTACCCAGTTCGTTGGCCGCGCGGCTGATACGAATGGCAATCTCCCCCCGGTTCGCAATGAGAATTTTGCTGAATTCGGTCATGACGCTCTCCTCCGGTCAACTGGGTGGCTAGGGGATAAGCTATTGTGCGTTGCAGCACAATCCCCGCAGCGGGAGGCGCAGCGATCGGGGGAGAGCGCCATCCGCCGCTAGACGCGGACCGTAACACGGCATTGCCAATCGCTCGCTTGCGGCCCGGATGGCCTATTCCCCAAGCCTTTCGCGGATCCGCAAACTGTCTTACACAGGACTCGCAACCCCCAGCGACAGGAGACCGCCCCCGTGAGCCTCGATACCGTTCTCGATACCCTCGACAAGGACCGCGACGCGGCGCTAGAGCGCCTGTTCACCCTGCTCCGCATCCCCTCGATCTCGACCGATCCGGCCTATCGGGTTGAATGCCGCAAAGCCGCCGAGCATATGGCCGCCGATCTCGCGTCGCTGGGGTTCGGCGCGACTGTGCGCGATACGCCGGGGCATCCGATGGTTGTCGGGCATAACGACACGGCGGGACCGGATGCGCCGCATTTCCTGTTCTACGGCCATTACGATGTACAGCCACCCGACCCCCTCGATCTGTGGGACACACCCCCCTTCGAGCCGCGTATCGTCACGCGCCCGGATGGCACCGCGATGATCTCTGCCCGTGGGGCGCAGGACGACAAAGGCCAGTTGATGACCTTTGTGGAAGCCTGCCGCGCATGGATGGCCACGACCGGGGCGCTACCCGTGAGAGTGACGGTCTTTCTTGAGGGGGAGGAAGAAAGCGGCTCGCCCAGCCTGCCCGGTTTTCTCGACGCGAATGCCGATGAATTGCGGGCCGAAGCCGCGCTCGTCTGCGATACATCCATGTGGGATCGCGACACCCCCGCCATCTGCACCGGCCTGCGCGGTATGATGAGCGAGGAAATCACCATCCACGCAGCCAGCAAAGACCTGCATTCCGGCCTGTTCGGTGGCCCGGCAATAAACCCCATACGGGTGCTGTCCGCCATCCTCGCCTCGCTGCATGACGACGACGGACGCGTGACCCTGCCCGGCTTCTACGATGGCGTGCCGGAGACACCGGACGAGGTAAAGGCGCAATGGGCGGCGCTTGGCTTTGATCCGGCGGAATTCCTCGGCGGGGCCGGTCTCTCGGTTCCGGCGGGTGAAGCGGATCGGTCGGTGATGGAACAGCTCTGGGCGCGGCCAACCTGCGAATTCAACGGCATCACGGGCGGCTATACCGGCGAGGGGTTCAAGACCGTTTTGCCTGCACAAGCCTCGACGAAGATCTCCTGCCGTCTCGTCGGCGAACAAGACCCCCACGCCATCCGCGCCGCCCTGCGCGAACGGGTCGAAAGCCTGCTCCCCGCCGATTGCTCGGCATCCTATATCGAGCATGGCAGCAGCGGCGGCATCGCGCTCTCGCCCGACAACCCCTCCGTTCAGCGCGCCAAGGCGGCCCTGACCGAAGAATGGGGTGTGGAGGCCCCGACCATCGGCATGGGCGGCTCGATCCCGGTGGTGGGGCAGTTCAAGGATTTGCTCGGCATGGATTGCCTGCTCGTCGGTTTCGGTCTCGATGACGATCGCATCCACTCGCCCAACGAGAAATACGAGCTGAGCAGTTTTCAGCGGGGTGCCCGATCATGGGCGCGCATCCTCGATGCCTTGTCGCGCCCGGTCGGATGATATGACGACCGGCGCCGCAACGGCTCCGAAGCCCTGCCATTCATAGGAGCGATCTCGCGGATAATAGACTTACAGATCGCGTCAAAACAAAGGGATAGAGCGTCCGGAAGGGCGCGCTCCTCGTTCAAGAGATTCTACCCTGAGCGGTGTGATATCCAGTCTTCAAGACCGGCCTTTTCCGCCGCCGATAGTCTCAGGCCCAGTTTGGATCGACGCCAGAGGATATCGTCGGCAGTGCGCGCCCATTCCTTATCCATCAGCCAGATCACCTCCCGCTCTGTCAGGGTAGCCCCGAAATCGCGGCCCATATCGCTCGCCTGAGCCGCGCCCTCCAACAGCGTCTGCGCCTGCGTGCCATAGGCGCGGACGAGACGCAGGGACCAGCGATCATCGAGAAACGGATGCCTCTCGCGCAGCGTGGCGGCCAGTGCGGAGGCGCCATCCACCGGCATATCGCCGCCGGGCAGTGCGACGCGGCGGGTCCATGGATCGCCCGCATCGGGAAAGAATGGCCCAAGGCGCTTGAACGCAGATTCGGCGAGTTTGCGATAGGTCGTGATCTTGCCGCCGAAGATATTCAGCAGCGGAGCCGCGCCATCGTCATCATCCAGCGTCAACACGTAATCGCGCGTCGCCTCCGTCGCCGAGGACGCCCCGTCATCATAAAGCGGTCGAACGCCGGAATACGTCCAGACAATATCCTCTTCGCCGATTGGTTTGGCAAAATACTCCGAAGCCGCCCGGCGCAGGTATTCCGCTTCTTCGGGGGTGCAGACCGCGGTTCCGGGGTCGCCCTCATGCTCTGCATCGGTGGTGCCGATCAAGGTGTAATCGGTCTCGTAGGGGATCGCGAAGACGATGCGGCCATCCGATTGCTGAAAAATATAGGGGTGATCGTGGTCTGTCAGGCGGCGGGTCACGATATGACTGCCCCGTACAAGGCGCACGCCATCGGCGGAGTTGCGCCGCAAAATGCCGCGCAGAATGTCCTCGACCCATGGCCCACCCGCATTCACGACCGCGCGGGCACGGATGAGGCGTGTCGCGCCCGTTTCCTCGTCGCGCAGGGTCAAGACCCAGTGATCGCCCTGCCGCTCGCCACTCTCACAGCGGGTACGGGTCAGGATTTCAGCGCCCCGGTCGGCGGCATCGCGGGCATTGAGCACCACAAGCCGCGAATCCTCGACCCAGCAATCGGAATATTCGAATGCTTTTGTGTATTCGCGCTTTAGCGCCGTGCCGGTCGGATGAGACCGCAGGCGCAGGGTCTTCGTCGCGGGCAACAGCTTTCGCCCGCCGATGTGATCATAGAGAAACAGCCCCAGACGCAGCAGCCATGCCGGGCGCAATCCTGAATGATGCGGCAAGACAAAGCGCATCGGCCACGAAATATGCGGCATCGCCACCAGCAGGTTTTCCCGCTCGATCAGGGCCTCTCGGACGAGGCGAAATTCATAATATTCCAGATAGCGCAATCCCCCGTGGAACAGCTTGGTCGAGGCCGAGGAGGTTGCCTGCGCCAGATCGTCCTTTTCGCACAGGATGGTCTTCAATCCCCGACCCGCCGCATCGCGCGCAATGCCACAGCCGTTGATTCCACCGCCGATCACAGCGATATCGAATAGATCAGAGGGCATGGGCGTGTCTCGCATCGGATTGTTCTGTAACGATAATCTGCGTCCCCGAATGGGCACAGGCGGCGCAAAAGGCATCGGGCGGCGGCAGATCGGTGACGACGGTATCGATCCGGTCCATGCCACAGATGCGCACCGGCGCGCGGCGCTCGAATTTACGGTTATCGGCGACAAGGATCGTATGGCGGGCGCTGTCCAGAATCGCGCGGGCAACGGAAACCTCGCGCAAGTCAAAATCCATGACCGCGCCATCCTCATCCAGCGCCGAGGCCCCGATAACCGCATAATCGACCCGGAAACCCGCCATGAACGCAACCGCCGCCTCGCCGATCACGGCACCGTCCGACTGGCGCACTTCGCCCCCGGCGAGGATCAGGTTCTTGGTTGGCGATCCGCTGAGGATATTGACGATGTTGAGATTGTTGGTAACGATCATCATGCCCGCGCGCTCATAGAGGGCACGGGCAACCTGCTCGACCGTCGTGCCGATATTCATCATCAGGGAGCATCGTTCGGGCAGCAGGGCAGCGGCATGGTCGCCGATCCTGAGTTTTTCGACCGAGGCGAGTGCGCGGCGCTCCTCATACCCGACATTCGCGAGGGAATTTGTCAGAATAGCCCCGCCATGCACCCGTGCGAGCAACCCGCGGATACATAATTCATTCAGATCACGCCGGATCGTCTGGGTCGTCAAACCGAATTCGCGCGACAGATCATCGACATCCACACGCCCATCACGGCGGGCGACGGCAAGGATGCGCGATTGTCGGTCAGTCAAGGTCATCGGAACGCCTGTCAAAGGGTGTTCCCATGACCATACACTTGTTCAAATGAACATCAACTGAAAATCAGAATTTTCACTTGACCCCATACAGTGAACGTTGAAGGGTTAGGTCAACCCTGAACACGGGGATTCTAATGGGAGGATTCTATGCGTAAGTTAATGATGGGCGCGTCCATGACGCTTGCCATGGTGCTGGCTGCGCCATCGGCCTTTGCCGACATGGCCGCCGCCGAAAAATGGATCAATGACGAGTTCCAGCCCTCCGCGCTCTCGAAAGATGAGCAAAAAGCCGAGATGGAGTGGTTCATCAAAGCTGCCGAACCCTTTGCGGGCATGGAAATCAATGTCCTGTCCGAAACGATCCCGACCCATACTTACGAAAGCGAAACGCTGACCAAGGCGTTCGAGGAAATCACCGGAATCAAGGTGAATCACCAGCTTCTGGGCGAAGGCGAAGTCGTGCAGGCTGTCCAGACACAGATGCAGACGGGCCGCAATCTCTATGACGCCTATATCAACGATTCCGACCTGATTGGCACTCATTCGCGCCTGCAACTCGCAGTAAATCTCTCCGATTTCATGGCCGGTCCAGGCAAGGACGTCACCTCGCCGACCCTTGATATCGACGATTTTATGGGCAAATCCTTCACGACTGGTCCCGATGGCAAGCTCTATCAGCTTCCCGATCAGCAATTCGCGAACCTTTACTGGTTCCGCAAGGATTGGTTCGACCGCGAGGACTTCCAAAAAGCGTTCAAGGCAAAATACGGTTACGATCTGGGTGTTCCTGTCAATTGGTCTGCCTATGAGGACATCGCCGAATTCTTCTCTGAGGACGTGAAGGAAATCGACGGTGTCGCGATCTACGGCCATATGGATTACGGCAAACGCGCGCCGGATCTGGGCTGGCGCATGACCGATGCATGGCTATCGATGGCCGGTGCCGGATCGAAGGGCCTGCCGAACGGCACCCCCGTCGATGAATGGGGCATCCGGATGGAGGAAGGCACCTGTAACCCGGTTGGCGCATCCGTTACCCGCGGCGGGGCGGCGAATGGCCCGGCAGCGGTCTACGCGATCCGCAAATGGGACGAATGGCTGCGCAAATACGCCCCTCCCGGTGCCGCATCCTATGATTTCTACCAGTCGCTTCCCGCCCTGAGCCAAGGTAATGTGGCGCAGCAGATTTTCTGGTACACCGCCTTCACCGCCTCGATGGTCGCCTCGAAGGAAGACGGCAACAACACCGTCGATGACGACGGCGCGCCGCTATGGCGCATGGCCCCCTCACCCCACGGCCCCTATTGGGAAGAGGGTCAGAAACTCGGCTATCAGGATGCAGGATCGTGGACCTTCCTGAAATCCACGCCGGAGAAAAACCGTAAGGCCGCATGGCTCTACGCACAATTCGTGACGTCGAAAACCGTCGATGTGAAAAAGTCCCATACGGGCCTTACCTTCATCCGCGACAGTACCGTCAACCACGAAAGCTTTACCGAGCGCGCCCCAAAACTGGGCGGTCTGGTCGAATTCTACCGCTCCCCTGACCGGGTCATGTGGACGCCAACCGGCAATAACGTGCCCGATTACCCCAAGCTGGCGCAAATCTGGTGGCAGCAGATCGGCGACGTGAACTCCGGCGCCTTCACCCCACAGGAAGCGATGAACCGCCTCGCCGAGGAAATGGACATCGTGATGGGCCGGATGCAGCGCGCTGATGAACGCGGTGACGTCTATGGCGGCTGTGGCCCGCGCCTGAACGAAGAGCGCGAGGCGTCCTACTGGCTCGAAAAGGAAGGCTCGCCCAAGGCGAAGCTGGCCAATGAAAAGCCCAAAGGCAAAACCATCGCCTATGATGAACTCATCAAGCGCTGGGCGGCAAAGTAGGCCAAAACATCCCTGCCCCGTGCAAAGCGGAGCCTCGGTGGTCGGCGTGCTGACCGGCGAGGCCCCGGATCGTTGGTCGGGGCAGACCCTCTTTTTCCTTTACCGTGGACGGCCATGACCCTCGAATTGCGAAACGTCACAAAGCGGGTCGGGGTGGATATGCATATCCACGACACCTCGCTGACACTCGCATCATCGGGATTCAATATCCTTCTCGGCGCGACCAATGCCGGAAAGACGACCCTGATCAAGATGATGGCAGGGCTGGAGCGGCCAACATCGGGCGAAATCTGGTTCAATGGCCAGAATGTCACCGGCATCTCGCCACAGAAACGCAATATCAGCCTCGTACACCAGTTTTTCGTCAACTACCCATCGATGAGCGTCTATGACAACATCGCCTCGCCCCTGCGCGTCGCGCGGGTCGGGCGCAAGGAGATCGAACGCCGGGTGGGCGAAGCCGCCGAATTGCTGCGCCTGACCCCTTATCTCAAGCGCCGACCGGCGGAATTATCGGGCGGACAACAGCAGCGCACAGCGCTGGCCCGCGCGATCGTCAAGGATTCGGGTCTCGTTCTGCTCGATGAACCGCTCGCCAATCTCGATTACAAGCTGCGCGAGGAATTGCGCGATCAGCTACCGGGTCTCTTTGCCGGGCGAGGCGCCATCGTGGTCTATGCGACATCGGAGCCTTCCGAAGCGCTGATGCTCGGCGGACATACCGCCACCGTCATGGCCGGGATGGTCACGCAATTCGGCGAAACCGGCACCATCTACCGCGCACCGCAGGATGTGGCGACCGCGCAGGTCTTCTCCGATCCCCCCATCAACCTGACCAAAGCGATCAAGCGCGGCGGCGAAATTGATCTCGGTACGACCCGGCTCAAGGCCAGCGGTCCCATCGCTACGCGCCCGGATGGTCCCTACACGCTGGGCATTCGCCCGCATTTCGTCACTTCCGCCGCTCAATCGCCCGATGCGGCGCCCATCTCCGGCGTGGTACAGGTCACGGAACTGACGGGTGCCGAAAGCATCGCCCATTTCGAGATGGGCGGCAGCATCTGGGTCGCGCAATCGCCGGGCGTCCATGCCTATGCCATCGGCGAGCATCACGAATTCTGGGTAGACCCCGCGGGCTGCATCTTCTTCGACGCGCAGGGCGCGCTGGTCGCGGCATAGGGGGTAAAGCATGGCGACCATCGGTCTGAAAAACCTGCGGCATTCCTACATGCCAAAGCCATTGGCACCGGAGGATTATGCTCTGAAGGAAATCGATCTCGAATGGCAGGATGGCGGGGCCTATGCCCTGCTCGGTCCGTCGGGATGCGGCAAATCCACCCTGCTCAACATCATCTCCGGTCTCGTGACCCCCTCCGAGGGCCGGATCGAGTTTGACGGGCACGACGTCACCGCCCTGCCCCCGGATCAGCGCAATATCGCGCAGGTGTTCCAGTTTCCGGTCATCTACGACACGATGACGGTCTACGACAATCTCGCCTTTCCCCTGCGAAACCGGGGCGTGGGCAAGGCCGAAATCGATGCCCGTGTACGCGAGATTACGGCAATGCTGGAGCTGGACGACATGCTCACCCGCCGCGCTTCGGGCCTGCCCCCGGATGCGAAACAGAAAATCTCGATGGGGCGGGGCCTCGTGCGCAACGACGTCAATGTCATTATGTTCGACGAACCGCTGACCGTCATCGACCCGCATCTTAAGTGGAAACTGCGTTCCAAGCTCAAGGAACTGCATCACAAGGTTCGCGCCACCATGATCTATGTCACCCATGACCAGACCGAGGCGCTGACCTTCGCGGATCAGGTCGTGGTGATGGATGATGGCGTGATCGTTCAGATTGGCACCCCCGTCGATCTGTTCGAGCGCCCTGCACATACCTTCGTGGGCCATTTCATCGGCTCGCCGGGGATGAATGTGATCCCTTGCCAGATCGAAAATGGCCGCGCGGTCGTGGATGGGGTGCCGGTTGCCACCGAAAATGCCCCCGGCGAAAAATCGGGGCGCATGGAGGTAGGTGTGAGACCCGAATTCGTCACATTGGCCGCCGAAGGAATCCCCGCACGCATCATCCGCGTGGCCGATACCGGGCGTCATCGCATCGTCGAGACCGAACTGTCCGGCGTAAAGGTCCATGCCGTGATTGGCGAGGGGGCATCCATCCCGGAAGGAAGCGCGCATCTCGCCTTCGACCCCGCCCGCACGCGGGTCTATGCCGATGGCTGGCTTGTAGGGGGATCGCATTAATGGCCACGAAAACCCATAACGAACGCGCATGGTGGTTCGTCCTGCCCGTGGTCCTGCTCGTCGCCTTCAATGCGCTCGTACCGCTGATGACGGTGGTAAATTACTCCGTGCAGGAGAGCTTCTCGCAAGGCGTCTGGTTCTGGAGCGGGGTAGACTGGTTCGAGGATACGCTCAATTCCTCGCGCTTTCAGGCGGCGTTGGGGCGGCAGTTGATGTTCACCGGCGTCATTCTCGCCATCGAAATTCCACTGGGCATCGCCATCGCCTTGACCATGCCAAAATCGGGGCCATGGGTGCCGGTCTGCCTCGTGCTGATGGCGCTGCCGCTGTTAATCCCGTGGAATGTGGTGGGGGCGATGTGGAATATCTTTGCCCTGCCCGATATCGGCCTGCTTGGCTATACGGTCAATGCGCTCGGCATCGATTATGACTATACCCAGCAACCGATTTCCGCGTGGATCACGGTCATCGCGATGGATGTGTGGCATTGGACATCCCTTGTGGTCCTGCTTGCCTATGCCGGTCTTGCCTCGATTCCCGATGCGTATTATCAGGCGGCGAAGATCGACGGGGCCGGGCGCTGGGCGGTCTTTCGCCATATCGAATTGCCGAAGATGAACCGCGTTCTGACTATCGCGATCCTGCTGCGCTTCATGGACAGTTTCATGATCTATACCGAGCCTTTCGTCCTGACGGGTGGCGGGCCGGGCAATTCGACGACGTTCCTGTCCATCGACCTCGTGAAGAAGGCGCTGGGCGAATTCGACCTCGGCCCTGCGGCGGCGATGAGCCTGATCTACTTCCTGATTACGCTGCTGGTGTCGTGGCTGTTCTACACGCTGATGACGCGGCAGGAGGAGGGGTAACATGCAACGCTGGCTCGTCCCGACCCTCTATATCTTGTTTCTGATGCTGCCGATCTACTGGCTGCTCGCCATGTCGTTCAAAACGACCAATGAAATTCTGGGCGGCTTCACCCTCTGGCCACAGGAATTCACGCTGGAGAACTACGCCGTCATCTTCAATGATCCGACATGGTATTGGGGCTACTTCAACTCGTTGATTTACGTCTCGATCAACACGGTCATTTCGCTCGCCGTTGCCCTGCCCGCCGCCTATGCCTTCTCGCGATTCCGGTTCACGGGGGACAAGCATCTGTTCTTCTGGCTGCTGACCAACCGCATGGCCCCCCCGGCGGTGTTTGCGCTGCCGTTCCTGCAACTCTATTCATCGGTCGGGTTATTCGATACGCATATCGCCGTTGCGCTGGCGCATTGCCTGTTCAATATCCCGCTGGCGGTGTGGATTCTCGAAGGGTTCATGTCCGGCGTGCCGAAAGAGCTGGATGAAACCGCCTATGTGGATGGGCATAGCTTCGGCAGTTTCTTCTTTCGCATCTTCATGCCGACCATCACCAGCGGTATCGGTGTGGCGGCGTTTTTCTGCTTCATGTTCTCATGGGTCGAATTGCTGTTGGCAAAGACCCTGACCGCCGTTGAGGCAAAGCCCATCGCGGCAATCATGACGAAGACCGCCTCGTCATCGGGGTATGAGCTGGGATTGCTCGCGGCGGCGGGGTGCCTGACCATCGTGCCGGGGGCGTTTGTGATCTATTTCGTGCGCAACTACATCGCCAAGGGCTTTGCACTCGGACGGGTCTGAAGGCACTACCCCGCTTCTGCCAGCAAGGTCGCGTTGCCTCCGGCCGCCGTGGTATCGATGCACACGACGCGCTCATGGGCATAGGCGACCGGATCGCTCCGCGCCGCAATCAGCGGAACGATCGGCCCATCGCGGCGCGCGAGCGCATCTCTCAGAGCATTATCACCGCCGATATACGCGGCGGCATCGATCGGCATATCCGCGATCGTCCCCGGATCGATCCGGCCATCCAGCGCGATGACGGGCAAACCCGCTTCCGTCAAGGACGCCAGTGCTTTGGGCGCACCGGGCGCAACGGCAAGCACCGCATTGCCCGCGCGCAGGGCTTGGACGGCCTGATCGAGAGCGCTCTGCGCATCGGGGCCAAGGCACAGCACCGTCCCACGCGGCACGAGCGACAGGCGGTTCGACTCGCCAGTCGGGCCGGGTAGATCAATCGGTCCCATATCGAGCGTCGCCGCCGATGCCATCGCCCCCGCCGCCTTGCCACGCAGAGCCGCGCGCAAAGCGCTGATCCGATCCCGGCGGCTGGCCCATTCCGTTGCATCTATCGCTTGCAAAGCCGTAGAAACCACATCGCGCCCAAGGGTAGGCGTATCGATGCACGGCACATCCTGCGGTAGTTCCTTGCGAAAACGCGTCAGGTAATGCGGGCCGCCCGCTTTTGGGCCAGTACCAGACAGCCCCTCACCCCCGAAGGGCTGACTACCGACAACCGCGCCGATCTGATTGCGATTGACGTAGAGATTACCAGCCTTCACCGAATCCACGACATCCTGCACCCGGCGGTCGATGCGGGTATGAACGCCGAAGGTCAGGCCATAGCCCCGATCATTGATCGCATCGATCACCGCGTCCAGATGCTCCGCATCGAAGCGCGCAACATGCAGGACCGGGCCAAAGATTTCGCGTTCTATCGCCTCGATGCCGGTGGTACGAATGATCGTCGGGGCGATGAATAGTCCCGTATCGGGCACATCCATTCGCTTGATCACACGCCCCTGCGCCTCCGCTGTGTCGATATATTCCCGGATCATATCGCGGGCATTGGCATCGATCACCGGGCCAACATCGGTAGAAACGGGCCAGGAATCCTCGATCACCAGCGTATCCATCGCCCCGCAGAGCATATCCATCATCCGTTCCTCGACCTCCTGCTGAATATAGAGGACGCGCAGGGCGGAGCATCGTTGACCCGCACTCTGGAACGCGCTGACGACGATATCGCGCACGGCCTGTTCCGGCAGGGCGGTGCTGTCGACGATCATGGCGTTCAGCCCCCCCGTCTCCGCGATCAACATCGCATCGGGGGCGGTCTGTGCGAGTTGCCGGTCGATGATCTTCGCCACCTCGGTCGAGCCGGTAAAACATACGCCCGCAATGCGCGGATCGGCGGTCAGCGGCGCCCCGACCGATGGCCCATCACCCGGTAAAAGCTGGACCACGCCCTCCGGTACCCCTGCCTTATGCATCAGGTCGATGGCCCGTGCGGCGATCAGTGGCGTTTGCTCGGCAGGCTTGGCGATCACCGCATTGCCCGTCACAAGAGCCGCCGCAATCTGACCCGTAAAGATGGCCAGTGGAAAATTCCACGGCGAGATACAGACGATCACTCCCCGCGGGACATGATCGGTCTTTGTCGCGCGCTCCTCCGCAGCGTAATAGCGCAGAAAATCGACCGCCTCGCGGATCTCGGCAATCGTATCGATCACGATCTTTCCCGCCTCGCGCGCGGCAAGGGCGAAGAATTCGCAGGCGTTTTCCTCATAGAGATCGGCAATCCGCTCAAGGATCGCGGCGCGTGCAGCACCCCCCATCGCCCCCCATGCGCCCTGCGCGGCCAGTGCCGTCTCGACCGTCGCCGCCGCATCCGCCGGGGTCGCCTCGATCACCGTACCGACGACCTCGCCGGGATAAGCGGGATTGACGATGGGGCGGGGGGTGCCACTGCCCTGCCCCGCTGTCCATCTATAGGGGACGGCAAAGGGCGCGCGACCTGCTTCGATCCGGGCCAGATCGACCGGATCGGTATGATCCCAGCCTTTCGCATTCCGGCGCTTTCCGAACAGGCGATCAGGCCGGATAATGGCGTCGTTCGGCGTACCATCCGCCTCCATAAACGGATCACGAGCGACGGTCTCAGGGGCCACATCCTCATCGACGATCTGGTTCACGAATGAACTGTTCGCACCGTTTTCCAATAACCGGCGAACGAGATAGGCCAAAAGATCGCGATGCGCCCCCACGGGGGCATAGATGCGGCAGCGCGTGCCCTCGGCCTTCATCACGGCGTCGTGCAGCACCTCGCCCATGCCATGCAGACGCTGGAATTCAAAGCCATCGCGGTCATTGCCCGCCATCTCCAGCACCGCAGCGACGGTATGGGCGTTATGGGTCGCGAATTGCGGATAGATGCGCGCACGCATCGACAGCAGCTTGCGGGCACAGGCAACATAGCTGACATCGGTATTGGCCTTTTTGGTGAAGACCGGAAAGCCCTCCAGACCGAAGACTTGCGCGCGCTTTACTTCCGTATCCCAATACGCACCCTTGACCAGCCGTATCATGATCTTTCGGTCCAGCCGCTCGGCCAAGGAATACAGCCAGTCGATCACATATGATGCGCGCGGGCCATAGGCCTGCACCACCACGCCAAACCCCTCCCATCCTTCAAGCGAGGGGTCGGACAAAACCGCTTCGATCACATCGAGCGACAGGTCGAGGCGATCCTGTTCTTCGGCATCGATATTAAAACCGATCTTCGCCTCTTTCGCCGCGCGGGCAAGCTGAAGCGTACGCGAGATCATCTCCGGCAGCATCGTGTCCCCTTGTCCGCGCTCATACCGGGGGTGCAGAGCGGAGAGTTTCACGGAAATGCCGGGATTGTCCTTGATGCGCTCGCTTTTGGCGCGGGCGGCAATCGCCGCAATCGCCTGGGCATAGGCGCCGTGGTAATAGGCCGCGTCGGCTTCGGTGCGGGCGGCCTCGCCCAGCATGTCGTAGGAATAGGTATAGCCGCGCTCGACCATCGCGGAGCCGCGCTTCATCGCCTCGCGAATATCCCGGCCCAGCACGAATTGCGCCCCCATCTCGCGCATGGCGCGGCCCACCGCCGTGCGGATGACCGGCTCACCAAGGCGGCGCACCATGCCCCGCAGCGCCCCGACGATCCCCGCGTCATCTTCATCGTCCAGCACGCGCCCGGTCAACATCAGCCCCCATGTCGAGGCATTGACCATCAATGACCCGGAATCGCCCACATGCGCGCCCCAGTCATGGGGGGCGATCTTATCCTGAATCAGTTCGTCAATCGTCTCGGCATCGGGCACACGCAACAGCGCCTCGGCCAGCGACATCAGCGCCACGCCCTCTTTCGTGGAAAGGCCATATTCCGCAAGGAACGATTCCATCATCCCCGGATCGCCGGATTGTCGCACATCGCGCACCATGCCCGCCGCCCGCTCGGTAATGCGCTGGCGCTCATTGGCGGATAAACCGGCCATATCGATCAGGGACGAAATCGTCGTCGCCTCATCGGCGAGCGTCGCGGCGCGAATGGCGGTACGGTCGAGCGCGATCATGGGGTCTTCCTCCTGACGAGACGCATCCATTCTATACCGCCATGGGGTTTCATGCGGCCTGTATCCATGGACCATACAGTCTTTCAGACCTTTTATTCGGGTATCGAACAGTTTATTCAGAACCTTATGGCCGATAAAACCGACATTATGGACCGCGCCGACCGACGCATTCTCACTGCCTTGCGCGCGGATGCCCGCTTGTCGATGACCGCCTTGGGCGAACAGGTCGGATTATCGAAATCTCCCGTGACCACGCGGGTACGGCGCCTGGAGGCAGAAGGCTTTATCCTCGGCTATCGCGCTGTGCTCGACCCGGCGAAGATGGGCGAGGCACAGGTCGCCTTCGTGCAGGTAACGCTGGGCGACACTACGTCCGAAGCGCTGGAGGCTTTCAACACCGCCGTGCGCAAGACATCGGAAATCGAGGCGTGCCATATGATTGCAGGGGGCTTCGACTACCTGCTTAAAATTCGCACCCGCGATATGAGCACCTATCGTAAGGCACTGGGCGAAACGATCTCGCGTCTGCCCCATGTCGCACAGACTTCGACCTTCATGGCGATGGAAACCGTGAAAGAAGGGTAGCGGATTCGAGTTCATCCCCACTGTAAAACACGCTACAGCATCGGGTATGGAAGATGACGCATCGACAAATCAGCCCCCTCCCGCTTCTCCCCCGCATCGCGATGATCGGGAGCGAAAGCTTTTGGAAACACTGCATCACAGCGAACCGATGCATATCATGCGGCTGGCGGAATGGACCGGCTGGATCGCGCCACGGGAAAAACGGGAATCGCTGACCTATAAACTGCGCACCCTGTTCGGGGGCGTGAAAACGAATGGCTCGCCTCAGATCAAGCGATTGGAGAAAGACGGCTCGATTCTGGGGTATCGCGCCGTGGTCAATCCGAGTTTGCTTGATCTTGGGCAGGTGATGTTCGTTCAGGTGGCCCTGCGCGACACCAGCAAGGAAACGCGTGATTCCTTCACACGGGCAGTTCATGCCATCGGGGAAATCGAAACCTGTCATATGATAACGGGCGATTTCCATTATATGCTGACGATACGCACGCGCAGCGTCGATGCCTTTCAGGGTCTCCTGACCGAACAGATCGCACAGCTACCCGCCGTCGCCCGCACAACGACCATCATCGCAATGAAAACCATTAAGACACGCTAAGTCAGAGAGTCCAGTCGCGGTCGTTTGACAGCGAGGGGATGCGTTTTCGGGCCTCGGCGATTTTTGCCAGATCGAGATCGGCGAAGACGACGCCCTCCCCTTCTCCCGCATCCGCGAGAATCTCACCCCACGGATCGATAATCAGCGAATGGCCATAGCTTTCGCGCAAGGACGTCTCGTCCTGCCCGTGATGCGGTCCCCATTGGGCCGGGGCGATGACGAAACACCCGCTTTCGATCGCTCGTGCCTTGAGCAGCGTATGCCAATGCGCGCGGCCCGTCGGGGCGGTAAAGGCGCTCGGTACGGTCAGAACCTGCGCCCCCGCCTGTGCCAGCGCCCGATACAGCGCCGGAAACCGCAGATCGTAGCAAATGGTCAGGCCAAGCTGTGCCCATCCGGCATCCGTCACGACGGCGCGCTCTCCGGGGCGATAGGATGCCGCCTCGCGAAAGCGCCCCTGCTCGCCCAGATCGGCCTCGAACATATGGATTTTGTCGTAACGGGCCGCGATTTCCCCGGTTCGGTCGATCAGGAACGATCGGTTGACCGCGCGCTCCTCCTCGCCCTCGGCCTTCAGTGCCAGCGACCCAATGAGAATCCCGATGCCATGGATCGCGGCCCTTTCCTGAATCGCGGCAAGACAGGGATCGTCCGCCTCGTCCAGAATCGTGCGGAACAGCGCCTCGCGCCCCGGTGCGATCAGGTTCGTGACTTCGGGCGTCGCAACGAATTGCGCCCCGCCCTTCGCCGCTTCATCGATCAATGCACAGACGCGCCCGCGATTGCGCTCGACATCGCCGGTCGCATTGGTCTGGACGAGGGCAACGCGCGTCACGATCAGGCCGCGAGCAAGGGATCGAGATTGCCCGCGCGATCAAGGGCGTTCATATCGTCAAAGCCACCGATATGGGTATCATTGATGAAAATCTGCGGCACCGTGCGCCCCCCGCCGGAGCGGCGCACCATCTCGTCGAATTTCGTGGCGTCTCTGGCGACAGGATACTCCTCGAACGCGATTCCCTTACGGCTCAGCATCCGTTTTGCCATCATGCAATATCCGCAGGTTGCCTTCGTATAGAGTTCGACTTTCGCCATAATCATCCTCGTCGGTTGCTATCTCATCAACCGGGTTAGCGCATTTTTTTGATCGAAGAAAGAGGGTGTGAACTAACTGTGAACATCCTCCTCGCGCGACACGCGGGCAAAGACCAGCACATCGATCGACGCCGCCCCTGCCGCGTGCAGAACCCGCGCGGATGCGTTCAGGGTCGCGCCGGTGGTCATCACATCATCGACCAGCACGACCCGCTTTCCGGCAACGCGATGGGGGACGGGGCAGGCGAAAGCCCCCTCCACATTGCGTCGTCGCTGCTCAAAACTGCGCCCGCGTTGACTGCCGGTCGGGCGGGTGCGGATCAGAATGCCGGGGCCATGGCCAAGCCGCAGCTCCCCGGCGATCCGACGCGACAACTCGGCGGATTGGTTCATGCGCCGCTTTACCCGCCGTGTCCAATGCAGCGGCACGGGGATCACCAGATCGGCAGAGGAGAGAATATCCGCCCCGGCCCGGCGCATCCATGCGGCCATGGGCCGGGCAATATCGGGCCGGTCCCCATGCTTGAGCGACAGGATAAGCCGCCGCGACACGCCGCCATACACCGTCGCCGCCCGCGCCCCGTTCCATAACAGGCGCAGCCCGTCACAGGCCCCGCATTGCCCATCGCCACCGTATTCCTCAGGCATCGCATGGGCGCAATGGGTGCATCGCGGACCGCTGACCAGACGCAGATCATGCCAGCATTCCGAACACAATCCATGCGGGTCGGAAACATCGGCGCCACACCCCATACAGGCAGGCGGCCAGATCATCGCGGCGATCCCACGGCCCAGACTGCGACGAAAACGTCCCGCTTGTGCGAATATTTGCCCTGCGCTTTCCATGCGCCCGGCTTATACCATGCCACATGAGCACCACACAGCCCCTACAGGGACCCTTTGACCGCCGCCTCGTTCGCCATCGCCGCGAGCGGGCCGCCGCGACCCTTGCCGATGCCGATTTCCTGCTCGCCCATGTGCGCGAGGCGCTGGAAGAACGGTTGACAGATGTAAACCGCCGCTTTTCGCGCATCGCTGTGATCGGCGCAGGCGATGGCTCGGTCGCGCGAATGCTGAATGCGCGCTATGCGCCGGATTTGCTGGTGCAGATCGATGGCTCCGCCGCAATGGCGCAAGGGGCGCGATCCGATGGTTTTTCCCTCGTGGCCGATGAGGAAACCCTGCCCCTCGCCGATGCCTGCCTCGACCTGATCGTCGCGCCCCTGACATTGCATAATGTCAATGACCTGCCCGGTGTGCTTATCCAGATGCGCCGGGCGCTTGCTCCTGACGGACTTGTGATTGCGGCGATGCTGGCGGGGGAGACGCTTTCCCCCCTGCGCGATGCCTTTGCCCGCGCGGAATTGGAAACTGTGGGCGGGATCAGCCCGCATGTGGCACCGATGGCCGACCTGCGCGATCTTGGCGGATTGCTACAAAGGGCAGGTCTTGCCCTGCCCGTGGCCGATAAAGAGACGCTGACGGTACGCTATGGGTCTCCATTGCGCCTGCTGCAAGACCTGCGCGCCATGGGAGAGAGCAATCCGTTGGCCGAACGCCGCCGGGTTTTCCTGCGCCGGGATACGCTGATGCGCACCCTCGATATTCTCGTGCAGGACCATGCTGATGACGATGGCAAAGTATCGATCCGCTTCGATATCGCATACCTGCATGGCTGGGCACCATCACCCCAGCAACAAAAACCCCTGCGCCCCGGTTCGGCACAAATGCGCCTCGCCGAAGCGCTGGGCACGACAGAACATCCCCTAGAGTGAACGCCGATCAAGTCGGCTCAGAAATTGCGCATTTCCTGACACTTTACGGCTCAACGTGATCGCGTTTCACTCTAAGCGACGATTTGGATCATTGACCCTTGGCCTATCACCGCTAGCTCTGACCTCACAGTAAACTGAGGAACGGTTCCCATGCTCGACGCGGCCCCTATGAAAGAGACACTGCTCGACCACCCCGGCGAAGGCAGGCTCGCGCATTCCGGGCCAGACCATCCTCCGGTGCCTCCTTCGAAAATCGGCATTTTGATCGCCAATCTAGGCACACCGGACGATCACAGCTATTGGCCGATGCGCCGATACTTGAAAGAATTTCTCAGCGACCGGCGCGTTATCGACATCAACCGCGCGCTCTGGTGGCCCCTGCTGAACGGAATCATCCTGACCAAACGCCCCTTCAGTTCCGGCGAAGCCTATCGGTCGATCTGGAATGAAGAAGCGGGCGAGTCGCCCCTGCTGACAATCACCAAACAACAGACCGAAAAGCTGCGCACAGCGCTGCACGCGGCCCATGGGGATCATGTGGTCGTTGATTATTGTATGCGCTATGGCAACCCGTCCACGATGTCGGTGATCGAACGGATGCAGAAAGAGGGCTGCGAACGGATCATCTTTTTCCCACTCTATCCGCAATATGCCGCCCCGACGACGGCGACGGCGAACGATCAGGCGTTTCGTGCCTTGATGGAGCTGCGCTGGCAGCCCTATATTCGCACGGTCCCCGCCTATTACGAGCATCCGCTCTATATCGAGGCCCTCGCCCAATCGCTGGAACGGCACATGGCCGACCGTAAGGCAGAGGGTCGCCCACCCCCCGATGTGGTCGTCACATCCTATCACGGCGTTCCAAAACGATACCTGCTTTCCGGCGACCCCTACCATTGCCAATGCCAGAAAACGACACGGCTGCTACGCGAGCGCCTCGGCTGGTCGAAAGACTTTCTCGAAGTGACATTCCAATCCCGGTTCGGAACAGAAGAATGGCTTCAGCCCTACACCGTGGAGCGCGTTGCGCAGCTTGCGGAGATGGGAAAGAAGGATCTGGTCATCCTTGCCCCCGGATTTTCGGCCGATTGCGTCGAAACGCTGGAAGAGATCAACGAAGAGATCAAGGAATCCTTCGAGGAGGCGGGCGGCGAGACATTCAGCTATCTGCCCTGTCTCAACGATGACGACGCCCATATCGATATGCTGCTCGATGTCATTCAGAAAGAAGGCGCAGGCTGGTTATAGGCGTCTTTCAGAAAGCCCGACTTCTAATTTTCAAATCAAGTTCTCATAAAACAGGCAGGCATAGGCTTTTCTTGGCGGTTGAACCCACTAAAAAAACTGCTCCACGCATGATTTCAATCGCTTTTTAAATAGTAACGACGTCCGATTAACCATCAAAAGCCGCAAATTCTGCGGCCCTTGTCCCAAACGTCCCATTTTGGCGCGCATTTTGCTTTGAGTTGAAGCATCGGGGATTTATCGGTTATTAGGGGCACCGCAGCATGATTGCATCCAGAATCGGGAAAAAGTTTGGAACAGCAATCATGCATAGAGCGCACAGATACGAACGACTCGCCCTGAATGCACGACAGAATCCAACGCTGGTTTTGCTGGGGTATACGGTCGGAACGTTATTCGTGGTTCTCGGTGTTCTCGATGTCCTGTCAACGAACTGGGCATTGTCCGTCGGCGCGTATGAAATCAATGCCTTCATGCGGACGATCATGGAATACACTGGCGCTTTCTGGATCATCCCGAAACTGCTGTTCCAATGCGCTGTGGCCGCCATGATCGTGTGGTCGCCCAACCTCGCCACAATCGGCATCATGACGGTGATGTGCGCCTGGACCTCCAGCATCGTCACGAACAATTTCGTGATTGCCTATTCTCTGTCCATGACCTGAGCGCCGGGGGGGTGCATTTTCGATGATGCCGGGCCTTGTGTCTGGGCGTTCTTCGTCTATGCTTTGAAAGCTGGCCAGACCGGAGGCGCAGGCTTCATGCTACAGATTACCCGTCCGAGAACAATCAAGACCATCGTGGAATTGCGCGACATCGTGCGAGACTGGCGCCGTGCAGGCGATCTGGTCGCGCTCACGCCCACCATGGGTGGCTTGCACGAGGGGCATTTGTCGCTGGTGCGCGCCGCGCGCAGGCGGGCACGCCGGGTGATCGCCACGATCTTCGTCAATCCGACACAGTTCAGCGCAGGCGAAGATTACGAGACCTATCCCCGCGACGATGTGCGCGATGCCGAGCTGCTGGCAGGCGCGGGATGCGACCTGATCTATGCGCCCAGTGTCGATGAAATGTATCCAGAAGGATTCGCCACGACCGTTTCTGTTGCATCCACCACAAATGGTCTTTGCGCCGCCCATCGATCCGGTCATTTCGACGGCGTGACCACCGTTGTCTGCAAGCTGCTGAATCAGGCCAATCCGGATTATGCGATTTTCGGTGAAAAGGACTGGCAGCAACTCGTCACGATCCGCCGTATGGTGCGCGAGCTTGACATGCCCATCCGCATCGCCTCCAGCCCCACGGTTCGCGAGGCGGATGGCCTCGCCATGTCATCGCGGAACCGCTATCTTTCGGGAGCGGAGCGCCCCATCGCGGCAAAGCTGAACAAGGCATTGTTCGCCTCCGCCGATCATATCGCCCATGGTCTGCCCCTCGATCGGGTTATCGCCGCCTGTAGCAAGGCCCTACTCTCGGCGGGCTTCGACGAGATCGAATATCTCGAAGCGCGTGACGCCCATACGCTGGAACCTATCGACAATTACGCCATTGCGGGCGAAAGCCGTTTGTTCATTGCGGCACGGATCGGAAAGACACGCCTGATCGACAATGTGGCCATCGAACGCACCGGCCTGACAGAATAACCCGTTTCGGCATTTACTCGCATCGCCCCCGTTGCTAGAAGCGCAGCGCGCAACGGGGAGCCGCGGGATATGGACATGAAGCCGAATTCAGACATCAAGTTGCTGACCGGCAACTCGAACCGCAACCTTGCCGAGGCCATCGCGTCGAAGCTGTTTCGACCGTTGACCGATGCGCGGGTCGAGAAATTCGCAGATTCGGAAGTCTGGGTCGAAATCTACGACAATATGCGCGGCGAAGATGTCTATATCATCCAGCCGACCTCCAGCCCCGCCAATGACAGCTTGATGGAATTGCTGATCATTATCGACGCGCTCAAGCGGGCATCGGCAGGGCGCATCACGGCGGTGACACCGTATTTCGGCTATGCGCGACAGGATCGCAAACACCTGCCCCGCACCCCGATCACGGCAAAATTGGTCGCGAATCTCATCACCACCGCCGGGGCCGATCGTCTGCTGACCGTCGATCTGCATGCCGGACAGATTCAGGGCTTCTTCGATATTCCCGTGGACAACCTCTATGCCACGCCCGTTTTCGCCCATCATGCCAAGACGATGATCCCGAATGACGGCTCGCTGATGATCGTATCGCCCGATGTCGGCGGCCTCGTCCGGGCGCGCACCTTCGCCGAAATGCTCAATGCGGATCTCGCCGTGATCGATAAGCGGCGCGAGAAGGCGGGTGTCGTGGCGGGCATGAATGTTCTCGGCGATGTCGAGGGGCGCACCTGCGTTCTCTATGACGATATCGTCGATTCCGCCGGAACGCTCTGCCGGGCCGCTGAGGCACTGCTGGAGAAAGGCGCGGCGGAGGTTCACGCGATGTGTACCCATGGCGTGCTGTCCGATACGGCCTGTGACCGGGTGGAAGCCTCCGCTCTCAAGAGCCTTGCGATCACCGATTCCATCGATCAATCGCATCTGCCCGAAGGCGGCAAGATCAAGGTCATTCCCATCGGCCCGATGCTCGCGATCGCGATCGATTCCATCGCCCGGCACGACTCGGTATCGCGCTTGTTCAAGAAAGCGCCTATTTCCTGAGCGCAGCACACGACGACACTTGCAACAACACGCGGGCATGGCTATAGAACGCGCTCCGCAGAACATTGTGACCCGGATCTGACCCATGAAAAAAGACCTTCATCCCGAATATCACGCAATCAACGTGCGCATGACCAATGGCGACGTCATCCAGATGCGTTCGACCTGGGGTTCCGAAGGCGACGAGCTTGCGCTCGACGTTGATCCGACGACGCACCCGGCATGGACCGGCGGCACGCAGCGCCTGCTTGACACGGGCGGTCGCGTCTCGCGGTTCAAGGAAAAGTTCAAAGGGTTCGGATTCTAGGACGCCGGGTTCTTTCCCGCGACCATGGGCCGCAAAAAACCTCATATTATCGTTTTCGGCAACGAAAAAGGCGGTTCGGGAAAATCCACGACCGCCATGCATGTTTTCGTTGCGCTCGCACGACGCGGTATGCGCGTCGGCGCTATCGATCTGGATCTGCGCCAGCAGAGCCTTTTTCGCTACATCGATAACCGCAGGGGATGGTGTGAGCGCAAGGGGGTGAAACTCGTTCTGCCGCGCACAATCCGAATCGAGACCAGCAACGATCCCGATCGCGAGACTTCGTGGCGGATTGAGGGAGAGCGGTTTGACGCCGCCATTGCGGATCTCAGCCGCGATTGTGACGCTATTCTCATCGATTGTCCGGGTGCCTATTCCAACCTTTCGCGCTTGGGCCACAGTTCGGCCGATACGCTGGTCACCCCGATCAATGACAGCTTTATCGATTTCGACCTGCTCGCACGGGTCGACCCATCGAATTTGACGATCAGCGGGCCGTCGATCTATTCCGAGATGGTCTGGGAAGCCCGCAAATTGCGGGCACAGGTCGGCATGGGAACCCTTGACTGGGTTGTCGTGCGCAACCGCACCCCGCTTGAGGACACGCGCAACAAGCGCCGGGTCGGCGAGATGCTGCAACAATTGTCACGCCGGATCGGCTTTCGGGTCTCTCAGGGATTGAGTGAACGCCCGATCTTCCGGGAGTTGTTTCTGTCGGGGCTGACATTGCTCGATCTGCGCGAGTCGGGCGCGAAGCTGGATATGTCGCATGTGGCGGCCCGTCAGGAGATGCGCGAAATGATCGCCACCCTCGAAATCCCAGACCCTAACAGGGGCTGAGACTTATCCACTGGCTCTACGCCGAATGGCTTATCCGCTGGATGACGAAGACTTTACCGTAAAACAGGCAATCCCGCGCCGCGAGAGCGAGCGGCACGCATTCTCTGCCTGCCCTTTCGCAAGGCCGTTGAAGCGGGCACGATAGATAGGTCGCCCCCCTGCATTGCGGCGGCTGACCACCGGAGCGGCCCGCGACAATTGGGGCGAGCGAAGAGCTTTCGCCTTCTCCAGAATGTCCTTCGCCTGACGCAGATTGCGATAGGCACCGATCTGAACGGCCCATTCTCCCATCGGTTTGGATTCCACCTGCGGCTCTGGAACGATCATCCGCTGGAGCGCCAACAGGCCGTTGGCAACCGTCCAAGGGTCGCTGTTGGTGCGCATCGCCTTGATGGCCGTCGGTGCAGAGGATACCGGCGGAATGGCCGCAAGAGCCGCCATCATTGGCTCGCTCGTATCGGGCGCGGCATCCAAAACCGGCTTTTGACGCGGCAGGGGTGCAGAAGCCAGCGGCCCGTCATAGGCCATGATCACAGATCGCTTCGGCAATTGCGAAAAGCCTTCATCGAGAATTTTTTTCATGTGCCGATTGCGGCTCGCACTGCTTTTGCCGCCAAAAACAACACCGATCACACGTCGCCCATCCTGTTCAGCGGATGCCACGAGATTGTAGCCCGATGCCCGCGTATAGCCGGTCTTGATCCCATCAGCGCCCGCATATTTCCCAAGCAGCTTATTCGTCGCGCGGTAATTGCGGCCGCCGTATTTGAACCGCTTGCGCGCGAACATCGAATAATGATTGGGGAAATCCTCGAAAAGACGGCGACCCAAAATCGCCATGTCGCGGGCAGTGGAGAGTTGCCCCTTCGCGGTCAGGCCATGCGGATTCTTGAACCGGGTTTTTCTCATCCCCAGTTGTTTTGCTTTTGCGGTCATAAGCTTGGCGAAGCCAGCCTTCGATCCACCGATCGCCTCAGCAATCACGGTTGCCGCATCATTCGCCGATTTGGTGGCACAGGATTGGAGGGCATCCCCCATGCTGATCGTACTGCCGCGACGCAGGCCAAGCTTGGATGCAGGCTCCGCCGCCGCGACACGAGAGACGGATAGAGGGGATTCGAGGTTGAATCTGCCCTGTTCGATGGCTTCGAACGCGAGATACAGCGTCATCATCTTCGTCAGGGACGCAGGATACAGGCGCTTATCCGCATTGCGCTGCCGAAGCACCTGCCCCGTATCCGCATCGATAACGATCGAAGCATATTTCGAATTCGCCACACCATCCGTCGCCGCGAACCCGAATGCGAAAACAGCTATGAATAACACCTGTAGCAGGCGCATGACCCGAGACACCATTGCCATCTTCACCCTTGCCTGTCCGTTCTTTTACGAAGCGGTTCTTCTTAACGGTGCTATAACACAACCAACCCCGGTCGGGGTAGAGACCGATTGCCTCTAGAAGACGCTTTTTTCATCGATCATCGCGCATCATCGATCGTGTGGGTCCTTCCCACGGCGGAATCTGCGTCTATATTCACCATGAAAGGTAACCACGGAATTGACGCCCATGGATCGAACCGCGACCCTGCCCTACAACCTGAGGACGCTCACCTGCGTGTCTGACAGCAAGGTCGATTCCGTCCGGTCTATGGCGCAGGACGACGACCGAGATGCATCCGTCATCACGAAACCCAAAACAAAAACAAAGACCAAGCGCCCCTCGATGTATAAGGTCATCATTCTCAATGATGACTTCACCCCGATGGAATTCGTGGTGCATGTTCTGGAGCGCATCTTTCATCTCAACCACGAAAAAGCATTTGAAATCATGCTGACCGTTCACCTTAAGGGAGCGGCAGTGGTCGGGGTCTTCACCTTCGAAGTCGCGGAGACCAAGGTTTCCGCGGTCATGGAAATCGCACGCAGGAACGAACATCCGCTGCAATGCCGGATGGAAAAAGACTGACGAGGCCGCGACCTGAACGGCTTTAAATTCGGGAGCATGGCGAAAACCGCGTGACGCAGCGCGTATGTCGTGTTGATATTTGGAAAAGGGCCGATGCGGAAGCATGCTTCCGATAGGTCCGGGGAGCCGTTCCGGTTTCCTGTCACGACAAGAGGAGAGTGGCCGTGCCATCATTCACGAAATCACTCGAAGAAGCCCTCCATCGCGCACTCGCGGGGGCCAACGAACGCCGTCATGAACTCGCAACGCTCGAGCATCTCCTCCTCGCGCTTGTGGATGAGCCCGATGCTGCACAGGTGATGCGCGCCTGCGGTGTCGATCTTGAGGAATTGCGGGGGGCGCTTACGGCCTATGTCGATGAGCAGCTGACCAACCTCGTCTCCGATGCCGAAGGGACGGAGGCAACGCCGACGACCGGCTTCCATCGCGTGATTCAGCGGGCGGCGGCGCATGTGCAATCGTCTGGCCGCTCCGAAGTGACGGGCGCGAATATTCTCGTGGCGATCTTCCACGAGAGGGAGAGTTACGCCGTCTACTTTCTGCAAGAACAGGACATGAGCCGCTACGACGCGAAAAACTTTATCGCGCATGGTGTGGCAAAAGATCCGACCATGAACGAGCCGCGCCCTGTCATGGGTGCTGAATCGGATGACGGGTCCAATGACGACGATACGAATGTCGCCGCCGAAGCGGGCGCACAGCAAGAAAGCGCGCTCGACAAATTCTGCGTCAACCTGAACGAAAAGGCGGAAACCGGCGATGTCGACCCCCTGATCGGCCGGGCGCATGAGGTTGATCGGTGCATTCAGGTGCTGTGTCGTCGCCGCAAGAACAACCCCCTGCTCGTCGGCGATCCGGGTGTCGGTAAAACAGCCATCGCCGAGGGTCTGGCGCGTAAAATCACGGAAGGCCAGACGCCCGAAGTCCTTCTCGGATCAACGATCTTCTCGCTGGATATGGGGTCTCTGCTCGCCGGAACCCGCTATCGCGGCGATTTCGAGGAGCGTCTGAAGGCGGTCATCAAGGAGCTTGAGGACCACGAGGACGCGATTCTGTTCATCGACGAGATTCACACCGTTATCGGCGCAGGCGCGACCTCCGGCGGGGCGATGGATGCGTCTAACCTGCTCAAACCCGCGCTTCAATCGGGTAAGCTGCGCTGCATGGGCTCGACCACCTACAAGGAAGACCGCCAGCATTTCGAAAAAGACCGCGCCCTGTCGCGCCGGTTCCAGAAAATCGACGTGACGGAACCATCCGTCGAGGATGCAATCAAAATCCTCAAGGGCGTCAAACCCTATTTCGAGGAACATCACGGTGTGAAATACACTGCCGATGCAATCAAATCGGCGGTCGAACTATCGGCCCGCTACATCCATGATCGCAAGCTGCCGGACAAAGCGATCGATGTGATCGACGAGGTTGGCGCGGCACAGATGCTGGTCCCCGAATCGCGGCGGCGCAAGACCATGACCTCCAAGGAAATCGAGGCAGTCGTCGCCAAGATTGCGCGTATTCCGGCAAAATCCGTCTCGCGCGATGATCAGGAAGTGCTTCGCGATCTCGAAAAATCGCTCAAACGCGTCGTCTTTGGCCAGAACGCGGCCATCGAGGCGCTGGGCAGCGCCATCAAACTGGCCCGTGCAGGCCTGCGCGAGCCGGAAAAGCCCATCGGCTGCTATGTCTTCACCGGACCAACCGGGGTGGGCAAGACCGAAGTTGCGAACCAACTCGCCGATACGCTCGGCGTCGAGATGCTGCGCTTCGATATGTCGGAATATATGGAGAAGCATTCGGTCAGCCGCCTGATCGGTGCGCCTCCCGGCTATGTCGGCTTTGATCAAGGGGGCCTGTTGACCGATGGCGTCGATCAACATCCCCATTGCGTCTTGTTGCTCGACGAGATCGAAAAAGCTCATCCGGATGTCTTCAACATCCTGTTGCAGGTGATGGATCACGGTAAATTGACCGACCACAGCGGCAAAACCACCGACTTCCGCAATGTCATCCTCATCATGACCTCGAATGCGGGCGCGGCGGATGCCTCCCGCGCGCCGATCGGCTTTGGCCGGGATCGCCGCGAGGGTGAGGATACGGAAGCGGTCGAAAAGCTGTTCACTCCGGAATTCCGGAACCGCCTCGACGCAACCATCGCTTTTGCTCCGCTCTCCCCCGAAATCGTGGTCAAGGTGGTCGAGAAGTTCGTCCTACAACTCGAAGGACAGCTTTCTGACCGGAATGTCAGCTTTGAGTTGACCCCGGCGGCGGCCGATTGGCTGGCCAAGAAAGGCTATGACGAGAAGATGGGCGCGCGGCCCCTGTCGCGCGTGATCCAGCAACATATCAAGAAGCCTCTGGCCGAAGAATTGTTGTTCGGAAAGCTGGCCAAGGGCGGCGTTGTCCGCGTCGGGATTAAAAAGGGTAAGCTCGACCTGCAAATCCTGCCGCCGGACCCTCCCCGCATCGGTGGAAAGAAAACACCGCTGTTAACCGCCGGTTAAACCTGCCTTTCGACAAAGGATGTCGAACGGAGGATATGCGATGAGATTAACAATCACGGCGGCTGCGTTTTGCGTGGCCGCCTCTTTGACTCCCGCAGACGCCATCGAATTGGGAATGCCGCTCGATTGCGAAATCGGCCAGACCTGCTTGATCCAGAACTACGTTGATGCCGAACCAGGCGTGGGCGCAAAGGATTTCCAATGCGGTCCCCTCGCCTATGATAATCATCAGGGCACCGATTTTCGCCTGCGCAACGAGGCGGAAATCGCGAAAGGATACGATGTCCTTGCCACAGCCCCCGGAATGGTGGTCAGCGTCATCAATGATCAACCGGATCATGGCTTCACGCAGGCGCAGGATAACCCCTTCGGCTGCGGCAATGCCGTGATGGTCGATCATGGCGCGGGTTGGGTTTCTCAATACTGCCACCTTGCTCAGGGCAGCGTCGATGTTACGCGTGGCCAGACCGTGCGCCAAGGCGATGTGCTGGGTCAGGTCGGATCATCCGGTGGCACCGATTTTCCACATCTACATTACGCAATCCGCCGGTATGGCGCGGTGGTCAATCCGTTTACGGGGGTTAGCCCCACGGGATGTAGCGCCCCGAAATCTGCTCCACTTTGGCACAGAAATACAAAACTAAGCTATACGCCTAGCGCCCTTGTCGGGTTTGGGGTCAGCGGTGTCTTTCCCTCGCTCGATCTGGTCAAACGCGATCATTCGGTCCTGACCGCCCCAGCGGGCACACAAGCGCCGGTCTATGTCTGGCTGCACCTGCTGGGTGTCAGGGAGGGCGATTCGGTGCGCCTGATGGCCTTCGATCCCGATGGTCGCCCCTTTGCCAGCGAATTATTCACGATAGTCGAGAACAAGACGATCTATCTCGCCAATATCGGCCTCACACCATCGGATATGGACAGAACCAGATGGCAGCCGGGCGAATACAGCGCGCGGGCGACATTCTATGTCGATGGGGCCGAGGTCTTGCGCGAAGATGTGGCCTTCACCCTGCCCATGCCATCACCCGAAGACATAGGTGTAGGAAGCGATGGCTAAGGCCATGACACTGAACGCGAATGTCAAAATCAGTGACAGGCGCATCAAGCGCAAGGCGATGAGAAGAAAACACATCGCCCCCACCACCTGCGCTCCCCGCGCGAGAGGGCCCGTCGCAATATCGGGGGCGAAAATCTGCACACTGCCCCCTTCCATAACGCGCTGGATTTCAGCGGGAAGCCGCCATCCGATATAAGCCGCGACGACAAGCGCGATCGCTCCGAAGCCGATGATGATCAAGGCCCGGTCCGGGCGCTCGAAAAACGAGAGCGGTTGCAGGTTTTCGTCAAGCTCCGCCGCCAAGGCGCGCCGGTCGAAAATCCGGAAGGAATGGACGAGGGCGGTCAGGAAAATACAGAATGCGAGATAGCCTGCCAGTACAAGATTCGTATCCAGTTCCATCGACTCGATGCCCCCAGTCGGTATGCCTCAACTGTGCCATTATAGATCACATGATACAACTGTGACAATATATCCTTTACGGACGCTAACGCCGTGTCGCTGAACCTTGCCGCGAGTGCTCGACAACGCGCATGATCAGCTCTTGCGCTGCACCCAGCGTCGTCATCGGATCGCCCAAGGCATCGCGATCCAGCGGCTTTTGCGTCAATCGGCCAAGCGCATCGAGCAAGGAGCCACCCTCGCGAAACGCCCGTTTGACGAGTGCCTGCGCCTCGCCCAACGATCCCTGTTCGGCGAGCGCAAAGGCGATGGCCTCGGCCATGACCTCGTCGCCGAGCATGGCCTGCATCCGGTCAGCATCCGGGGCGAGACTGCATGCCAACGCCTCGGCATGGGACAGGGCCGCCCCGGTCGACACCACCATCTGCGGCAAGACCATCCATTCGAGCGCCCATGCCGATCCGTCGCGTTCCTCCGCATGTATCATCGCCTGATGAGCGATACCGATCTGTCCCGCATTGTGACGCGCCAGCGCGATCATCGTTTCCGCCGCAACCGGATTCGCCTTTTGCGGCATCGTGGAGGAACCACCCCCCTCCCCGGCCCTCGCCTCGCGGCTTTCGGAGCGACCCATCAGGATCAAATCACCCGCCATCTTGCCCAATGCGCCCGTCACCAAGGCCAGCCAATTCGCCAATTCGATCAGGCTGTCCCGCTCCGCATGCCATGGTTTCAGGGGGACAGCGAGGGTCAGCTCCGCCGCCAAAGCCGCCATCACATCGACACCCCGCGCGCCAAACACCCCCAGCGTGCCAGCGGCCCCTCCTAGCTGTACGACGAGCAAGCGGGGGCGCAGTTCTGCCAATCGTCCCTTGCATCGCAAAAGTGGAGAGAGCCACCCGGCAATCCGCAAGCCGAATGTCGTCGGCGTCGCGACCTGAGACCGGGTTCGCGCCGCCATCGGCATCTCTCCATACCGCTCCGCCGCATCGGCAAGGGCGGCGATCACGGCATCGAGGCGCGCCTCAAGAAGATCGAGAGCGGCGCGCAGGCGCAACACAAACGCGGTATCCGCGATATCCTGCGTCGTCGCCCCCCAATGCACATAATCGCCATGGGGCGGGCCGACGGCGGCACGCAATGCCTTGACCAGCGGGGGCACGATCACGCCGCTCGTCCGGGTGCCCTCTGCCAGAATCGAATCGGGCGGCGTATAATCGGCCAAGCCCACACAAATCGCCTCGGCTGCCGGTGCCGGAATGATCCCAAGCTGCGCCTGTACCCGCGCCAGCGCGATTTCGACATCGATCATGACCCGAATTTCCGTCGCGGAAGAGAATAGCGGGACGATATCCACATCCCCAAAAAGCGCCCCCAAAAGGGGATGATCCGACGGGTTGACGGTCATGTCAGATGCTCCGGGTCAAGGGTATGGGCCATGGCTAATCCGGTCTTGAAACCACCCGTAGCGACCGAGACCCCCGCGAGCGACGGATGCGGCCCGACCCGCAGCGCCCGATTCGCTGCACGGGGCCGCACTGACGCCCAGCGCTCGACGATTCTGGCCCCGCCCAGCGCAGGACAGAGCGTTGCAGCCCGCGCAATCTTGTCGTCGAGCAGCGCATCGGTCGTGGTCGGACACTCGAAATAACGCTCCGAGGTTGCGCCCACAGCGACCTGTCGCCCCCCACGCGGCACGATATAGGTGCCATCATGATAGAGAATCGGGTTGCCATCGACCGGGGCAACCGTTTCGAGAATCGCCGCCTGCCCTTTTTCTCCCCGCCCGGCAGGCTCATCCCGATCCGTTGGCGGTAAATGGGCAAAGGCATCCGCCCCCGTCGCGATAACGATCCGGCGCGCTGCGACCCGCTCGCCGGAGGAGAAAATCGCCATCCCCTCCTCCAGCCGCTCCATCATCATTCCGGTGCGGATCGAATCGCCCAGCGAAGCGGCAAGGGCCAAGAGATAGGACCGCGCGTCGATCTTTGCGCTCAATCCGCATAGCATCGCCCCGAAAGGTGCGACATCCGGCGCGATCCAATCGCGATCCATCCCGTTGATCGGTGACAGGACCGCCTCCCCATGCCAGTTTTCGCGGGCATCCGCGATACGCCTGTCCCAAGCCGCGCGCTGGTTTTCAGTCGTTAGCGGTATCAGCCGACCACAGCGCTCATACCCGACCGCCATGCCGGTCTCGTCTTCGAGGGCCTTCAGGTAATCGGGCAGGGATGTCAGCGCCCGGAACTGCGCCTCTTTCTTCGCGTTCCAGTTATCCGGCGCATGGGGCGCAAGAACGCCGAGCGGGGTCGCGCTCGCCCCGGCCCCCACGGCATGCGCTTCGGCCACAAGAACGCGGCGGCCAGCCTCACGAAACTTTCGCGCAAGGGTCAGACCGAATATACCGGCACCGATGATCAGCACATCTTCCATGCCGCCGGTTCGACCATGACCGCGCCCGATACACAAGACCTGCAATGGGAAAACGGCGTGCCCGTCTCGGCGCGCTTTGATGATCCCTATTATTCCCGCGAGGATGGTCTGGCCGAAACGCGGCATGTCTTTCTTAGGGGATGCGACCTGCCGGAGCGCCTGCATTCTGGATTTTCGGTTGCTGAACTGGGCTTTGGCACGGGCCTGAATTTTTGCGCCACGCTAGCGCTATGGCAAGCGCACAGGCCCCATGGCGAAATTTTCGACTACACATCCTTTGAACTCTACCCGATGCAAGCCGCCGATTTGAACCGCGCCCTGACCGTCTGGCCCGAACTTGACGCGATCCGCACCGCCTTGGTGGCGGCATGGCGGCCCGAAGGGGGCCGGATGCAGATCGGTCCCGCGCGGTTAACCCTCGTAACAGGCGATGCGCGCGAGACGGTGCCGCGCTGGGCGGGCAAGGCGGATGCGTGGTATCTGGACGGCTTCGCCCCCTCTCGAAACCCCCAGATGTGGGAACCAGCCCTGCTGGCCGCCGTCGCGCAGGCCAGCGCCCCCGGCGCCATGGCCGCCACCTATAGCGTGGCGGGTGCCGTGCGCCGGGGCTTGCAAGCGGCGGGCTTCACCCTCGAACGCCTTCCCGGCTATGGCCGCAAGCGCGAAATGCTGCGGGCGGTCAGAACGCTTCCAGATCAAGCATGATCTGGGTGCCATCGATGACCTGCTTGCCAGTATTCTCGAAATTGACCGTGATCCGATGGCCGATGACCGATTGCACCTGGCCGATGCCCCAATCGGGAAATTGGGGGTGACGTACAAGGACGCCAACTGTTAACACTTCATTCATCATTATCTCGTTCTTGTGTAATGCCAATCAACCTGAGCTTGGATGACCGATGACCGACCTGACTTTTGCATCCCTGCTCAGCTCCCGGATTTGTCATGATTTGATTAGTCCTGTTGGTGCAATCAACAATGGGCTTGAAATTCTCGCTGACGAATCCGACGAGGAGATGATCGGGCAAGCCATGGCCTTGATTCAGGCCAGTGCCGCCGGAGCATCGGCAAAGCTGCAATTCATGCGGCGTGCCTTTGGCATGGCGGGCAATGTCGCTGAAATGGTGTCGCTGGACGAGGCAAAGGCCCTGTCGCAGGGACTTGTCGGCGCAGGGGCCACCCGCCTCGACTGGCAAGTCGGCACCCCCAGCCTCGACAAGGCCATCGTCAAACTTTTGCTAAACATGATTCTCATTGGCTATGAGGCCTTACCCCGTGGCGGTGTGCTGCGGGTCGGTGTTCAGAAAGCCGGAGCGACGAACCTGATGATTTCGGCAGAGGGGCCAAAGGCGCGCCTGCCCGATCAGGCAGTGAAAATTCTGCGCGAGGGTGCGGAACTCGAAACCGTCGAATCACGGGAAGCGAACATGTTCTTCGCACATGAGCTGGCCAAAAGCCTCGGATCATCCCTGCATGTGTCGATCGGGGATGAGGTGATCGAGATCGCATCCACCATCTGACGCCTTATCCGGCCCGGATCAGGCGCGAGATCAACGGCTCGGACGCATAGACGAAATGGCCCGCGACCAGCGTGCCGACAATCCGCCGCGATGCCTCATCGATGATGACGAGATCGGCGCGTTTTCCCTGTGCAATACGGCCCCGGTCGTTGAGGCCCATCACCGCCGCAGGTGACGCGGATACGAGCGCCCAGGCATCCGCCAGTGACCATCCTTCATCCATCATGGCAAAGGCGGCACGGGACAGTGACGGGTAATGATAATCCGACGCCAGAGCATCGCATAAACCGGCCGCGATCATATCCCGCGCGGATACCCCCTTACCATGCGAGCCACCGCGAACGACATTCGGCGCGCCAAAGATGACCGCATCCCCCGCCTCGCGCGCAGCGCTCGCCGCCGCCGCCGTCAGCGGAAACTCGGCAATACGTGCCCCAAGCGCTCGATTATCCCGGCGCGATTCTGGCGTGGCGTCGTCGTGACTGCCGATTCGCACCCCGGCAGGCAGACGCGCGATGGCTTCACGCATTGTCCGGGCATCGGGTATGGCAGCGGATAGGCGCTGCATCAAAGTCAGATGATCCGCCGGAGAACGCCCCGCGCGCAGCGCCTGTCCATCAAGGCGCGGCGGGCGCTTTCCGGCGGCAAGAGCCGCATGGGGCAGGCGATCATTGAAAACGAGATAATCAATCCCATACCGCGCGAACAGCGCCCCCAGACGCGCATGATCCGCATGGCAGGCAATGTCGAAGCGTAGCTGTACACGCATATCAAGACGCGGATCGTATTGAGCAAGGGCCGCACAAAGGCTATGCGCAAAATCCGGCCCACGCATGCCGCCTTCCCAGCTCCAAAACTGCGCCAGCCATCCGGTCGTGACCCCATTTGCGGCCATCTCCGTCTCCACCGCGCGCAGACCATCCCCAAGAGAACGCAATGCCCCCCGGCGCGGGGCGAGATGCCGCTCGAAGGCATCGCCATGCAGATCCACGATACCGGGCAGGATGAGCAAGCCGGAAGCATCTACGACCCGCCCATCGCCTTGCGCAGCGATCCGCCCATGGGCAAGCGTCAGCGGCTCTCCATGGACGCCATCTGGCCCCAGAACGCGGGCATTGACGAAGCGCAGCGCCGCTTCCCGACCTGCCGATTGCGGACGATCCGGCATCGCCTTTCTCCCCTGAAACAGCGGGGACGGATCTATAGTCCTAGCCGTGCCTTGACCGCCGCCTGTACGGCCTGCGGATTGGCCTTGCCGCCGGTCGCTTTCATCACCTGACCCACGAACCAGCCTGCAAGATTGGGCTTTTCCTTTGCCTGCTCGGCTTTTTCGGGATTGGCGGAGACGATCTTATCGACCTCCGCATCGATGGCGCCGGTATCCGTGACCTGACGCATCCCCCGATCTTCGACGATTGCCGCAGGGTCGCCACCCTCGGACCAGACGATTTCGAACAAATCCTTTGCGATCTTGCCGGAGATATCGCCCGATCCGATCAGATCGATGATCCCGCCCAGTTGTGCGGCGGAGACAGGAGAGGCGTCGACGCCCAGACCATCCTTGTTAAGCCGCCCGAACAATTCGTTCACGACCCAGTTCGCCGCCGTCTTGCCATCGCGCCCCTTGGCGACCTGCTCGAAGAAATCGGCATCGGCACGGGCGGCGGAGAGAACGGCGGCATCGTATTCGGTAACGCCGTAATCGCGCATGAACCGGGCACGCTTTTCGTCGGGCAGTTCGGGCAGAGCCTGCGCGATATCGTCCACCCATGCCTGTTCGATCTCCAGCGGCAGGAGATCTGGGCACGGGAAGTAGCGGTAATCATGCGCTTCTTCCTTGGAGCGCATCGTGCGGGTTTCGCCTTTTTTGGGATCGAACAGGCGGGTTTCCTGATCGATACTGCCACCATCCTCGATAATCTCGATCTGGCGGCGCGCCTCATATTCGATGGCTTGCTGAATGAAGCGCATCGAGTTCATGTTCTTGATTTCACAGCGCGTACCGAGATGCGCAAAATCCTGTGTTTCGGCGTATTTCTCGTAATCGCCGGGGCGACAGACCGAGACATTCACATCCGCGCGCAGGCTGCCCTCCTGCATTTCACCATCGCAAGTGCCCAGATAGCGCATGATCTGGCGCAGCTTACGCACATATTCCGCCGCTTCCTCCGGCCCGCGAATATCGGGGCGGGAGACGATTTCCATCAGGGCGACGCCGGTGCGGTTGAGATCCACGAAGGACATTTCGGGGTCCATGTCATGGATCGATTTGCCAGCATCTTGTTCAAGGTGAATACGCTCGATCCGCACGCGGCGGGCAACGCCCGGCTCCAGATGCACAAGCACTTCACCCTCACCGACGATCGGGTCTTTAAACTGGCTGATTTGATAGCCTTGGGGCAGATCGGGGTAGAAATAGTTCTTCCGATCGAAAACCGAGCGAAGGTGGATTTGTGCTTTCAGGCCAAGGCCCGTGCGCACCGCCTGTGCCACGCAATATTCGTTGATAACCGGCAACATCCCCGGCATCGCCGCATCAACTAGCGCGACATTGCTGTTCGGCTCGGCCCCGAAATCATTCGCGCCCCCGGAGAACAGCTTTGCCTCCGAGCGCACTTGTGCGTGGACCTCCAGCCCGATGACCATTTCCCATTCGCCGGTCAGGCCCTTCAGGCGTGGGGCGGTCGGTTCGGAATAGGCGAGATCAAGCATGGGGGGTTCCTTTTCCGTGAACCTGTTCGACCAGATGCGGATCATTCGTTGCCGGATCAGCGATTTCCGCCTGTTTCTTCAGTTGCAGCTTTTTCTGATACCGCGTCTGGATCACATCCACGATAAACAGAACCGCCACCGAGAAGTAGAATGTCGATTTTGACATGGCATCAATAGGATAGCCGAATAGCGTCAGGTGAGCGATATGTCCGCCCTCTGCCAGCAACATAATCCCGACGATCAGCAGGATGAACAGACCCAAAACCTCGAACATCCTGTTCTTCTGAATAAAATCGGCCACCTTATCGGCCAGCGTAATCATCAAGATTCCGCTGATGACAACCGCCGTCGCCAACAACACGAACTGAGGCGAGATGAAATCATCGTTGATGTATTTCGGATCATTGGTGAGGGGCAGCATCGACAGGATCGAATCGAAGCTGAAAATCAGATTCATGAAAACGATCAGAAACAGCACCGAAAAGGTCGATTTCTGGCCCGCTTGCGTGCCATGCGACAGGTCGTCAATGGCGAGCAAGTGGTTGATTTCCTTGACTGCCGTATACATGATGAATGCACCGCCAAACAGGAAGATCAACGCCTTCAGGTTAAACGCGCCACTGATATAGGGAAGGGCGAAAACCGGCGTTTCCTTGGTGACTACATTTTCAGGCGCGGTCGTTGCGGTGGCGGCATGGGACGCATCCCCCCCGTGGGAGGCCGCACTTGCAAGCGCCTCAGCGCTGGCCATGCTGTCGGTCACGGCAAACAGCGGCTCGATGAACCCCGCGAGCAGACGCATGATGACAAAAAGCAGGATCAGGCGAAGAACAACCGCAATCGCAATGCCGAGCTTGCGAACCATGGATTGCTTATCCGCCGGGGCGCGCTGCGATTCGATAGAAATATAAAGCAGATTATCGAAACCGAGCACCGCCTGAAGAAACACGAGGGTGAGGAGAACGCCAAACGCCTCCACCGAAAAAAGAACATCCATATCATCTCTCCAAACCGAGCCTTCGTTGGTCGCGCGGACACAATCACAGCTTCAAAGCTGGGGCAAGGGCCACGGATTTCGATCTGCAAGAGGCAATTCCCGCCGCCGGGGCTGCACACCCTTGTCGATAGCGAACGGTCATGGTTAAGAAGAGATGACCAACACACTCTAAAGGATACGGACATGGCACTCATCGCCCTTATCACCGGCGCGAGTCAGGGCATCGGTCTTGCCACGGCGCGGGCCTATGCACAGGCAGGCCATACCGTCGTGATGGCCGCGCGCAATGCTGAAAAGCTGACAATGGCGGCGCAGGAACTGGGCGCCCATGCGGTGCCGACCGATGTATCCAACCCCGCTTCGGTCGCCGCGCTCTACAAGGAAATCGGCACGGCGCACGGGCGTATCGATGTGGTCTTCAACAATGCCGGAACGAATGTCCCACCCCAGGACGTTGGCGAAATGTCCTTCGATGACTGGCGCAAGGTCGTTTCGGTCAATCTCGATGGGGCCTTTCTGATTGCCAGCGGCGCAGTGCGCATGATGAAAACGCAAGACCCGCAGGGAGGCCGGATCATCAATAACGGCTCGATCTCGGCACATACACCCCGCCCCGGCTCGGCGGCCTATACCGCATCGAAACACGCGATCAGCGGTCTGACAAAGACCATCGCACTTGACGGGCGGCCCTATTCCATTGCCTGCGGTCAGATCGATATCGGGAATACGGCATCGGATATGACCGCCCGCATGGCGGCAGGCGTGCCACAAGCGGATGGCTCGACAAAGACGGAGCCGACGATGGATGTGACGCATGTGGCACAGGCCGTTCTCCGCATGGGCGAGTTGCCGCTCGATGTGAACATTCTGACGCAAACCATTATGGCAACGACGATGCCTTTTGTCGGACGAGGATAAAATTATGAACATTGCTTTTGTAGGACTTGGCGCGATGGGCGGGCCAATGGCCGCCGCTCTCGTGAAGGGTGGGCATGACGTCACGGGATTCGATTTTTCGGAAAAGGCCCTTTCGACGCTTGAGGCGGCGGGCGGAAAACGCGCATCCTCTGCGGCGACGGCCTGTGACGGTGCGGATGCGCTGGTATTGATGGTCGTCAATGCGGCGCAGGCAAAAGCGGTGCTGTTCGAGGGCGGCGCGCTGGAGACTCTGTCCGCTGGGGCGCTTGTCCTTTCCAGCGTCACCATGCCGACGGAGGATGCGGAAAAAATCGGGGCGGATATCGTCTCGACGGGGCGTTTGTTCCTTGACGCCCCCGTTTCGGGGGGAGCGGTTGGAGCGGCGAATGCCGCACTGACCTTCATGGCCTCTGGGTCGGCGGATGCCTTTACCGCCGCGCGCCCACTGATGGATGCGATGGGTACGCATATATTCGATTGCGGCGATGCACCCGGTGCAGGATCGACCATGAAGATGGTCCATCAACTTGCAGCGGGGTGCCATATCGCCGTGGCGGCGGAAGTGATGAGCTTCGGCACACATCTGGGTCTCGACCCGCAGCGGGTGCTGGATGTGCTCAATGTCTCGGCGGGGGGATCGTGGATGATCGGCAACCGAGGCCCGCGCATGTTGACGGAGGGCGAGGAAGCGACCTCCGCCGTCGATATTTTCGTGAAAGACCTTGGAATCGTTCTCGACGCCGCCCGCGCAAACCGTTTTCCGGTTCCCGTCTCGGCGGCGTCTCTACAGGTGTTTCTGGGCGCATCCGGTGCAGGATTCGGTGGCCATGATGACAGTCAGGCCACCCGATTCTATGAGGCCATGGGCGGCAAGCCGGTGCGCCGAAATCCCAAGAGCTAGCGCCCCCCGCTCGTCTCACCCGGCACCAGCTTTGGCGCGAGGATGATCCGGCAAGGCTCGGTCTCCGGGTTTTCGAGCCGGGCAACGATGGTTTCCGCCCCCAAACGCCCCATGGTCTGCGTATCGCCGCACACCATGGTCAGGGGAGGAACACTCGTTTCCGCCCCGCGCTCGGTGCCGATGCCGATCAGGCCGATATCCTTGCCCGGTATCAACCCGGCATCCCGAACGACGCTACAGGCGACCCGCGAAACCGTGTCGCCCAGACAGACGATCCCCGTGGGCGCAGGGTCGCGCGTGATCGCCGAATGCAGCGCCGCAATGGCATCGCGCGATCCCATCGCACTGGGAATCCAGAGGTCGTCGCGCCATGCAAGGCCCGCTTTTTCCAGCGTCGAGCGAAACCCTTCCATCCGGGCACGGGATAGGGCTGCATCCCCCTGCCCCCCGACCAGACACAGGCGATCATATCCCGCATCCAGCAGGTGGCGCGCGGCCAGTTCACCGGCGGCGCGGTTATCCAGACCGACAATATCGGATGTCTGATCCGCTTCGACCGACCATCCGAGATACAGCACGGGCATGCCATGTTTTCCAACGCGTTCGATGACCGACATGGGGGTATCGGGGGGCGGCGCCACAAGAAGGGCATCCGCACCATAGGTCGCCAGCGTGGAAATGAAGCGATCCAGCTTTTCCACATCCTCCTCATGATTATTGATGAGGATGACTGTGCCGGTATTTTCAAACGCCCGCTCAATTGCGATCAAGAGATCGCCAAAGGAACTATGTGCGACCGTCTGAAAGCTGACCCCGACGATATTACTGCGGCCCGTCCGGAGAGAGGCCGCCGCGAGATTGCGCACATATCCCGTATCGCGCATGGCCTGCTGCACGAGTTTTCTGGTCGATTCCGCGACCACAGGGTTATCACGCAACGCAAGGGAGACAGTTGCCGCCGAAAGCCCAAGCTTTTCGGCAATCTGCTTTTGAGTTGGCCGATTTTTCAAAATTTTTGTCATGGAAAGCATTTAGTCGGCCCGATCGGGCAGCGGTATGTCTCAAGACATATGAACAGCTAAAAAGACGAATTTGTCGCAGTTTCGGGCATGAAATTAGTCCAAAAAGTGGCAAAATTATTCGCAAATACTCAAAATTGACTGTAAATGTCTTAAATGTCATAGCGATTAGACACAGTGGATACTTTTCACCACCGAAGTCCATGATCATTTTATTTAACGCTACGTCACCCTGACGATATGGCAAACTGGCCAAAAACCGCCCTAAGAATGGCGTGTATCGTCGATCCGCTTGACATTCGCGCCCTGTCCCCTGAAATCCGCTGATGGCTCATAACGACACGAACACTTGGCACGCAACAACCATCGTCGCGATCCGTAAGGGCGATACGGTCGCCATTGCAGGGGACGGACAGGTTTCCATCGGTCCGACGGTGATGAAGGGTAATGCGCGCAAGGTCCGGCGCCTGACGGTGGGGGGACATCCCATTATTGCGGGCTTTGCCGGAGCGACCGCCGATGCCTTCACCCTGTTCGAACGGCTGGAAACGAAGCTGGAGGCGCATCCGGGGCAATTGATGCGCGCCGCCGTGGAGCTGGCGAAAGACTGGCGAACCGACCGATATCTTCGGCGGCTGGAGGCGATGCTGATCGTCGCGGATGCGGATATCACCCTTGTCCTGACCGGCATGGGCGATGTGCTGGAGCCGGAATACGGCGTCACCGCCATCGGCTCAGGCGGCAATTACGCCCTCGCCGCCGCCCGCGCGCTGGCCGATACGGATATGAGCGCCGATGAAATCGCCGTCAAAGCGATCAAGATCGCCGCTGAAATCTGTGTCTACACAAATACATCCATCGTTCTGGAAACGATCCCGGAGAAAAAAGCAGGATGAAAACGCTGTGCTTCATCGGCACGACGATTACCTGCGGCGCCCGCGATCGCGATGCGCTGGGCTGGCCCGGTCGCCTGACGCGACAATTGATCCGGGAGGGGAATGACGTTCATCATTATAACCTCGGCATTCCCGGCGAGACCCTGCCCGTGCTCGCCAAACGCGCGGAACGCGAAGCCAAACCCCGGCTGGAGCGGGTCGAGGAGGCGCTGGTCTTCATCGAGCCCGGTCATGCCGATCTGGCCCTCCTGAAAGACAGCCGTCGCCGGACGGATGCCACCACCTTCGAGGCGCATCTGACGGTAACGATGGACCTGCTGGACAGCATGGCTCAGGTTGTCCTCGTCGGGCCGACCCCGGTGATCGAGCGAGACGCCCTGCGACCCTGCCCCGTCACCGGCGAGATGATCCGCTACAGCAACACGCCCATCGCCGCCGTCTCGCGCCGGATGGCATCGCTCGCGGATGAGCGGGGGATCCTGTATCTCGATCTCTTTACCGAAATGCAGAAGGCTCCGGCCTTTGCCGCCTCGATCGACGATGATCCGCATGGCATCGACCCCGGATCGGGGGGCCATAAGCTGATCGCCGATTATGCCCATGCGATGCTTGCACCCTTGATGGTGAGTGAAGACGAAGCCCATGGCTGAACCCGACGATCTCGATGCCTCGGTCGCCGATGGTATCATCACCCGCGAACAGGCCAATGCAATCCGCCATAAACGGGCGGCGAATGACGAACCGTTCAAACTGATCGGGAATTTCGGCGATGTGTTCCTGTGTATCGGACTTTTGTTTGTCTATTGGTCACAGGGCGCATTTCTGCTGGTCGCCGATGTGCCGATACTGTGGGTTCATATCGGCTTTGCGGTCCTGTTCTGGCTGATCGCGGAGTTTTTTGTCTTCAGTACGCGGCGCAAGTTTCCGGCGGTGGTCGCGATCGCATTATTCGTGATATCGGTCCATAAAGTTGCGGGATATTATCTCGGCGATGTGTCCCTGACGGGCATGGCGCTGGCGTATTTTAGCGGGATCGAAACCGGCATGCGCGCGCTGGAGCATCTCGCCGTCATCACCGCCGCCTTGTTGCTGGCGCTGTTGCGGTTTCGGCAACCGATCATTGTGCTGGGCCTTGGTCTCTGTGCGACCTTGCTGGCCTTTGCCCTGACCCGGCAATACGTGGCCGAGACGCCTGCGCGGATCGTGCTGGCGGTATGCGGAGCGGTGTTCCTGCTGCTCGGATTCTTGCTCGATATGAAGGATAAGGCGCGCACGGGCATCTGGCATGAATGGGCGCTGTGGCTGTTTGTCCTCGGTTCACCGCTGACGGTACATCCGATCTTTCTTGGGTTGATCGGCGAACAACTGGCCGCCACGCGGGTCGATAGCTTCAACGAATTTGTACGGATCGATCTGGAAGGGTTGATCTGGGCCGTTACGGCATTGGCCGCCGGGTTTTCTCTGCTCGGACTGTTGCTCGACCGGCGCAGCCTGGTCGCCTCGACCTTGCTCTATCTGTCGGCGATCCTAACTTATGCGACATTCCGAAGCGGTCTGGGCCTATCAACCGCCGCCGCCGTGGTGCCGCTGACCATCGGTGTTCTCGTCATCCTGCTTGGCGTGGGATGGGACCATGCCCGCGCCGCGCTGCTGCGGGTTGTGCCCTTTCGCCGCGCCTTTCGTCCTCCGCATTTCGACAGGTAACTCATGTCCTCTCTCACCCCCGCCGAAATCGTCGCTGAGCTAGACCGTTTTATCATCGGCCAGCGCGACGCAAAGCGCGCCGTCGCGGTCGCCCTGCGCAATCGCTGGCGCCGGATGCAACTTCCCGATGATATCCGGGATGAGGTTTTGCCGAAGAACATCCTGATGATCGGCCCGACCGGCGTTGGCAAGACCGAGATTTCGCGGCGGCTGGCCAAGCTGGTCGAAGCGCCCTTCACCAAGGTCGAAGCAACGAAATTCACCGAAGTCGGCTATGTTGGCCGCGATGTCGAGCAGATCGTGCGCGATCTCGTCGAAGCCGCCATCGTCCTGACCCGCGAAAAGCGGCGCGAGGAAGTCAAGGCCAAGGCCCATGCTGCCGCCGAGGAACGGGTGCTCGACGCTCTTGTCGGCCAATCCGCCACCGCCGCCACCCGCGAAGCCTTTCGCCAACGGCTGCGCGATGGGGTGCTCGACGACAAGGACATCGAGGTCGAGCTGTCCGACACGTCGAACCCCATGGGAATGATGGATATTCCCGGCCAACCCGGCGGTTCCATGGGGATGATGGATCTCGGCGAGATGCTGGGCAAGGCGATGGGCGGACGCACAAAGAAGCGCACCGTGAAAGTGCGCGATTCCCACGACCTGCTGATCGCCGAAGAAGCCGATAAACTGCTCGATACCGAAACCGTCACCCGCGATGCGATAACCGCCGTCGAGCAGGACGGCATTGTCTTTATCGACGAGATCGACAAGATCGCCGCACGCCGCGATACCGGCGGTGCCGATGTCAGCCGCGAGGGCGTACAGCGCGATCTGTTACCCTTGATCGAGGGGGCCACGGTCTCGACCAAACATGGGCCGGTGAAGACCGACCACATTCTGTTTATCGCTTCGGGGGCGTTCCATGTCTCGAAACCTTCCGACCTGCTGCCCGAATTGCAGGGGCGCTTACCGATCCGGGTTGAGCTGACGGCCTTGAAGAAGGATGATTTCCGGCAGATTCTGACCGAACCCGACAATTCGCTGATCCGCCAATATGTCGCCCTGATGAATGCCGAAGGCGTCACACTCGATTTCACCGATGACGGGATCGATGCGATTGCGGGCCTGTCGGCACAGATCAATTCTTCGGTCGAAAATATCGGCGCGCGGCGCCTGCATACCGTTCTTGAGCGGGTGCTGGACGATCTATCCTTCGATGCGCCCACGCGCAACGGCGAGACGCAGGTGATCGATGCTGCATATGTCGAATCGCGCATCGGTGATATGGCGCGCGATGTCGATCTTAGTCGCTATGTCCTTTGAACCGACCCCAAAACGCCTCACTCCCGGCTTGATCGGGGGCGAAAAGATCGTCGTCCCATCGTATTGAACGAGGTTGCCATGTTCCGCTCCGCCCTTCTTGCTGCAACGCTTGCCCTCGCCCCCCTGACCGCCGCCCTTGCCGATGACGATAAGGGCCTGATTTCGATCACGGGAACCGCCTCGATCAATGCCAAGCCCGATCTTGCCACGGTCCATGCGGGGGTCGAGAGCATCGGGCGCACCGCCCGCGATGCCCTGACGGCCAATAGCCAGCAGATGAATGCCGTATTCGCCGCCATCAAGACCCTTGGGATCGAGGATCGCGATGTTGGCACCTCGAATTTCAACATCGCACAGAATTGGCGGCACGGTCCCGATGGGTCAAAGCCCGATGGCTACCGTGTCTCGAATCAGGTGACATTGCGCCTGCGCGATGTTTCGCGTATCGGCGAGGCCCTTGATGCCCTGACGAACGCGGGGATCAATCAGGCGGGGAATATCCAATTCGAGGTCGAAAATTCCGACACCCTGCTCGATGATGCCCGGCGCAAGGCCGTGGGCAAGGCGCGCAACCGCGCCGAACTCTATGCCGCCGCCGCCGGAGTGCGGCTTGGAAAGGTGATGAGCATTGTCGAAGGCAGCGGGCACGCGCACCGCGCCCACAAAACCTATGCCGCCATGGAGGCCCGCACAGCGGGCGCACCGCCCATCGCACCGGGCGAACAGGAATTGCAGGTTTCCGTCACGGTGACTTGGGCGCTGGAAGAATAGGCCCGGCCATCATGGGCCATGCCCCGGATCGTCTCCGGGGCATTTTCAGCAACCTATGTCAGATTACGCGCCGCATGGCGGATCGCTGCCGCTGTCTGCTCCAGATCGGCATCGGTGAGGGCCAATGACGGATAGACCTCGACTGCGGGGGGGTATGATGGGTCGAGTGTTCGCCCTCGACCCCGCATCGGTCAAACCCTACCGGCGGGCCGCTTCGATTGCAGGACGGATTTTACCGTCCAACTCGCCGGGATTGATCGGGCCGACATGCTTGTAGACGATGGTGCCCGCCGCATCGAGAACGAAGGTTTCGGGCAGGGCCGCGACGCCGTATTCGATTCCGGCGCGTCCGCGTTCATCCACGCCGACCGCTTCGAACGGATCGCCCAGTTGGTCGAGAAAAGCCTGCGCTTTTTCCGGATCGTTCTTATAGTTGATCCCGACCACGCGCACGCCCTCTTTGGCGAGGCGCACAAGATCGGGATGCTCGACCCGGCACGGCGCGCACCACGATGCCCAGAAGTTCAACACGACCGGACCATCGCCCTTGAGATCCGCGACCGTAAGCGTCTTTTGCGGATTGCTGAGTTTTGGCAAGGCGAAATCAGGCGCGGGTTTCTCGATGAAAGCCGAGGGCAGGGAATCGCGATCCTCGCGAATCAGCAGACCCCATGCCATGACGGCGGCCAGCCCGGCAAAGGCAAGAACGGGAATGAACCGCTTCATTGCGCGGCCCTCGCCCGTCGCCGCTCGCCATCGAGACTGTCCAACTCCCGCTCAATCCTGCGCGCGCGCGCCACGCTCCACCAGACCAGTGCCACCAGAACCAGTATCGTCAGGCCATAGCAGGCCCAGATATAGGCCGCATATTTATCGTATTCGGGTATCATTCAATCACCGCCGCTTGCCGGATTGCCTGAATCCGCCGCAGCCGAATTTCGCTCCGCACCCGGATCAGCCATAATGTCAGGAAATACAGATAGAACGCCGCGATCATGATCAACAACGGTGTCTTGAACTCGTTCGCCAGCTTTTCCTCGGTCGCAATGGTGCCGATGGTCATGCTCGACGATTGGTGCAGCGTATCCCACAGATCGACGGAATACTTGGCGAGAAACGCGAAGACACTGCCGACAAGACAGAAATACGAGGTCGCCGTCGCCGCCTTGTCAGTATCGTCAAAGGCGTCCCAGAGCGCGATATATCCGATATAGAAGAAAAACAGGATCAACTCAGAAGTCAGCCGCGCATCCCATACCCACCATGCGCCCCACATCGGCTTTCCCCAGATCGCCCCGGTGACAAGCGCGAGCAACGTGAACGCGGCTCCGATGGGTGCGGCGGCCTTGGCGGACAGATACGCCACCGGATGCCGCCAGATCAGCGCAAAAACGGCGCAGAGGCACATGATGAAATAAACGATGATCGACATGGCCGCAGCAGGCACATGCACGAACATGATCCGCGCCCCGTCGCCCTGCTTGAAATCGGGCGGCACGACATAGATGGCCTGATACAGGCCCCAGACGGCCAGCAACACGGCGATACCCGCGATCCACGGCAATAAGGCCCCGGAAACGCGCATGAATTTATTCGGGTTTGCAAAGCTCCACATGGCTTTCCGATACCGCGAAGTTGGCGGTTCGTCCAGCGACGGGATGTCACCTTATGGCGAGACGCAGTGCCGCCGCCGCAACAAATGGCGCGAGGGGCAGCGCAGCGAGCGTAATCGCGCCCGACAGCATCAGATAAGGCGCAGCAGGCAGATCCATCGCACTCGCATTCACCGCCAGCGCCCCCAGAATCAGCGTCGGAACATATAGCGGCAGCACCAGCACCGCCGTCAACACCCCGCCCCGGCGCATTCCAGCGGTCAGGGCCGCACCGATCGCCCCGATCAGCGACAATGCGGGCGTGCCCAGCGCAAGGGAGGCGATCATCGCCGGATAACTGACCTCCGGCATCCGAAGCGTCAGCGCCATGACCGGCGCGGCAAGCAACAGCGGCAAGCCCGTCGTCAGCCAATGGGCGATGCATTTCGCCAGAACCACCAGCTCCAGCGGCACCGGCGAGAGCGCGAGCACATCCATCGATCCATCCTCGACATCGGCCTGAAACAATCGGTCAAGGGTCAAAAGGCACGATAGCAACGCCGCAATCCACAGCATCCCCGGCGCGATCCGGGACAAGAGTTCCGGCAATGGCCCAACCCCGAACGGCACCAGCGTCGCCGCGATGACAAAAAACGCGACCCCCAGCGCTCCCCCGCCGCCCGTGCGAAAGGCAATCGCGAGGTCGCGGCGGATCAGGGCGAGAAACGGCATCACCAGGCATCCCCATCGAGCACGGCATCGTCCCGGCTGAAATCCGATGGGCTTTCGCCCGGCGCGAATGCTGCGGGGTCGAGCCGCGCTGCCCCGTCAATGCCGAGATCGATATGGGTGGCCGCCACGACCAACCCACCCTGCGCGCAATGATCGCGCGCCATCTGCGCCACACGCGCCGCGCTTTTCGCATCCAGCGAAACCGTCGGTTCGTCCAGCAACCAGAGGGGCCGCTCGATCAGCGCCAATCGCGCCAGCCCCAGACGCCGCTTTTGCCCCGCCGAAAGCACCCGCACGGGTTGATCCGACAAAAAGCCCAGATCGAGCGCGTCGAGCGCCGCCTCGATTCGCCCACGCGGCGCACCATAGAGATCGGCCTGAAAGGCCAGCGTTTCCCATGCCGTAAATGCAGGCTTCAACGCATCGAGATGTCCCGTATGCACCACATGATCCACAAAGGCGCCCCGATCGGCGCGCAGCGACACATCGCCAAAGCGCACCTCCCCCTCCTCCACCGGCAGCAATCCGGCGAGAATACGCAGCAAGGTCGATTTTCCCGCCCCATTCGGACCGGCCAGAATCAGCGCGCCACCTTCCGAAACGGAAAAGCCCAGCCCGGCAAACACCGTGCGATAGCCGCGAGTCACGCGCAGATTTTCGGCAATCAATTCCATGGGTGGCAGGTCTAGACCGTTTCGACCCGTCCTGTCAGCGAACTTTCATAACCATTGCCGCTTTACACAGAAGCTAATGCGGCGTTGGGATGAAACGGATAACGGTGAAATGCGGTTTACCCCAAATCGCATCCCGGTCTCACCGTGGAGTATCCCGCCATGACCGCCACCTCGTCGACCGACGATTCGTCGCGCATCGCCACCGGCCTTGCGGTCATGGCGGCGGCGATGCTGTTCGTGCCGATCCTCGATGCCATTGCAAAGATCATGTCGGCGGATATGTCGCCGCTTCAGATTTCGTGGTCGCGCTTCATCATCACCTTAGTCGTGCTCGCGCCCTTTATCGTCATTCGGGGCGGATGGGGCGCGCTGCGCCCTCCCCATTTCCGACTGCATATGCTGCGTGGAGCGGGGATCGCAGGGGCCACGGTGTTCTTTTTCATGGCGCTGGCCTCAATGCCGATGGCCGATGTCGCCGCAATCTTCTTTGTCGAACCGCTGATCCTGACGATATTCTCGACCCTCTTTCTCGGAGAACGCATCGGGTGGAGACGATTGGCGGCGGTGGCGATCGGATTTCTGGGAGCGATGCTCATCATCCGGCCCAGCTTTGCCGATGTGGGCGCAACCGCGCTCTATCCGCTGGCCGCAGCGGTCTGTTTCGCAGGGTATATGACCCTGACGAAAAAACTGTCGGGCACGACCGATTCATGGACCATGCAGACGATGGCGGGGATTTCGGGCACGGTTCTGCTCGGTACGATCCTGCTCTTTCTCGATGTGCGGGGCAGTGTCGAAGCGGTAATGCCGACTTTGACGCAGGCGGGCCTGTTATGCGTCATGGCCGCCGTCGCCATCACCTGTCACACTGCGATCATCTTCGCGTTGCAAAGGGTCGATGCGGGGTTGGTCGCACCGCTGCAATATCTGGAGATCATCGGCGCGACCGCCTATGGCTATCTGTTCTTCAACGATTTTCCCGATGGGATGACGTGGCTGGGCATCGCGATTATCGTGGGCAGCGGGATGTTCGTCTTCTACCGCGAAAGGGTCACGACATGAGCGGCAAGATCGTCAATCTGCGTCAGGCGCGCAAACGCAAGGCGCGCGAAGTAGAGGCGAAAACGGGCGACGCAAACGCCGCCCGGTTCGGGGTCTCGAAACATGAGCGCAAGGCCCGCGCGAAAGAGACCGACAAAGCCATCCGCGATTTAGACGGTCACAAACGCGACCTGTGAGGGGCCAGCGCCAGGGTCAGAGGAACATCTGATAGCTGGCCGCGCTATAGGTAAACCCGCCTGCGCCGTTTTCCTGAACATAGCCCACCGCCGGATACGGCATGTGATAACCGATGAACGGGATGCCCTCAGCCGCGAGCATGCCAAAGACTTTCTTGCGGGTCGCGGCGGCGGCTTCCTTGTCCATGTCGAATTTGACGTGCCAATCCGGGCGCTCCAGCGAGGCGATGAAGTGGTTCGCCGTATCAGCGGTGATCAGCACCCGCTTGTCACCGCTTTCGACGTGATAGACCGTATGGCCCGGCGTATGGCCATTGGCGGCCATGGCGGTCACACCCGAAACGACATCCTGTCCATCCTTGAGAAAGGTCATCTTCTCGGCGAACGGTTTGACATTCGACAGGGCCAAGGCGTTCTCGCTGCCGATCCAATGGTCGTATTCCGCCGCGCTGGTCACATAGCGCGCATTCGGAAAGGCGGGCTTGCCCTCGACCATCATCCCGCCGATATGATCGCCGTGAAAATGGGTCAGGACCACGATATCCACATCTTCGGGGGTATACCCGGCCTTGGCCATATGCGCACGGGTCTTGCCCGCCGTAGGGCGCTTCGTACCATCATTGCCGGTATCGAACAGGATCAACTCATTGCCGGTATTCACCAAAGTGGTGGTAAAGCCGATTTCCATCTTATCAGCGGGCAGATTATTGGCCGTGACCAATTCTGCAACGGCATCGGCCTCCTGATCCTGACCGAAGATCGGATGCGGGCCAGCCAGTTGCACGGCCCCGTCATAGATCGTCGTGACCTCAAACTCGCCATGGGGAAACCGCATGTGATCGGCGCGCGACGGCCCCATCATATCGGCTTTTGCAAAAGCGGGTTTTGCACCGCTCAGAAGATAGGGGGCGGCGAGCGCGCCTGCGCCGAGAAGCAGGCCGCTGCGTCGAGTGATGGTCATGTCGTCGACTCCCGTGATTGATTTTTACGCGCGAAATGTAGTTTTTCGGACGTCGCTGTCACGCGTCAAACTTGCGCTTCGGGATAGCATCTTCGTTATCGGCGCCCAGATAATCCTCGGTCGTGCGGACCGGGGGCTTCTCGCCCATCTGGAACGGGTTATCGCTCTGGCGGAAAACGGCATTGACGCGGCAATCGTCACACATGCGGATCACGCGGGTCCGTTCGGGGTTGTCGAACATCCAATGCGCGCCGCCCAGCTTTTCAATGATCCGCTCAATGGTCCCGCGTGAGCCGAAAGGTTTGTTGCACTCGATGCAAAGCGCCGGTTCATCCTCGTGCAGCACCCGTGGCTCTCGCGCGGCATTGGCCGGATCGAAACGGGGCGCGAGCGTGATGGCATTCTCCGGACAGGTATTCTCGCAGATACCGCATTGCAGACAGGCGCTTTCACGAAATCGCAGCTGCGGCATATCGGGATTATCCAGCAGCGCCCCGACCGGGCATTGCGAGACGCAGGCAAGGCACAGCGTACAGGCGCCCTGATTGACGATCACCTCGCCATAGGGCGCCCCTTCCGGCAGATCGAAGGCCCCCCCTTCCGGCGCGAGAGCCGCAATGGACAGGCGCGTCGCGGTGCGCTTATCGCCCAGCGGGCTGATCGGCTCATGGGTCAGGGTCGCGGGAACCTCAGAATACAGCGCGTCGGTCAAGGCATCGGGATCGTCGCTTTCGATGACAATCAGACGATCCGGCCCGATCCCCGTTCCCATCAGCATCGACCGCACCAGCGCAGCCTGAGCGTCCAACGCATCGGCCTCGCCTTCCCGGCGCAGACGCGTTGGCATATGGATCGCCACCTGACCGGCCCCCATGCCAAATGCGGCGATCATCAGATCATGCCCAACCTGCGTCACCTCGTTCACGGCAAAGGGGATCACAGCGGCGGGCAGGCCGCGCCCATATCGGGCCGCCATGGCAATCAGCGCCCTGCCCTCGCGCTCGTCATGGATCAAGATGCGCGGGGCCGCGCCGCCCGCTTCCGAATAGGCGGTCAACATCGCTTCCATGCGCATCCGCGAATCGTCGCTTTGGGGCAGGGTATAGTCTGCCGCACCCGATGGGCACACCGCCGAACAACCGCCACATCCGGCGCAGACCAGCGGATCGATGCTCACCGTCTCACCGGCGGGTATGATCGCCCCCGTCGGACAGACATCGAGACAGCGCGTGCAGCCCGGCTGACCCGACCGCGAATGGGCGCAAAGATCGGCATGAAAATCGATATAGAGCGTCTTTTCGAACGTGCCGATCATCTCCATCGCTTGGGGGATCAGCGCCGATACCGCCAATGGATCGCCCGGATCGGCGCGTAGATAGCCGTCCCGCTTGCCATGGGCCGGGAACAGGGCGGGTGCACCGGACAGATCGACGATCAGGTCGCAGGCGGATTTTCCCCCGTCGCGCGGCTCCTCGAAGCGGGGACCACCCCGCCCGCCGGGCACCATGGTCGCCACCGCATCGGCCATGACCTCAAAAGCACCCAGCGTTCCACGGGCATTGCGAATGGTGCCGCGCACCACCTCGAACGCCACATTCCAAGGCAGTGTCAGGTCTTCCAGATCGGTGATCATCGCCGTCACGGTCAGACTGCGCGACAGCGTCTCCGCCACCGGCATCACACTTGCCGCCGATCCGTAGACGAGGCATACGCCCTCGCTCTCGATATCGACCGTGCCCGCGGCCCGCCCGGTCCGAGAAGATTCCGCCAGCAAGGCGGCGACCTTTGGGGCCGCGTCCTGCGCCTCGTCGGACCAAAGCGCCCGATCGCGCAGATCGACCGTTCCGGCCAGCGTATCAACGCCCAGATCTTCGGCGATTTCGGCGAAGCGCGCTTCTTCCTGCGCACAGGCGACAACAACCGGGCCATCGGACAGCGCGGCCGCGAGGGTCTCCGTTTCGAGACGACAGAGCGAGTCATGCACGGTCTGCGCCCCCGGACAGACGGCACAGATCGCGTCAGGCTCCGTCCCGACAGATCCTTCGCAATTGCAAAGCAGGATGGTGGTTGCGCCCTCGGTCATGATGTCTCCCCCCGAACGTTCTTCTTGTCTTTTGCGGTCACGCGAGGGAACCTAAGGGCATGAAGCCGCCATAGGAAGCACTCCTTTGTCTCAGTCGTCTCCAGAAACCATCCGCGAAATCACCATGCCCGTCGGAGTGGTCATCCGGCGCAGCCCCAGCGTCAGCAAATGGGTGAAATGGGCTTGGAAGGTGATCGATGTTCTGCCCGGCGCACCCGCCGCTGATTGGCGCGTCTTGAGAGAGGAGAACGGCATTACCGAATACCATGCGGCCACGCTGCCCCTGACCCTACATCGCCGGGAGACCGAGGCGTATAAGGTCGCCCTCGCGATGGAGCCGCCCAGCGTCTATGTTGTGCTGCGCCCCGGCGAGCCGGATGAGGGACCGCATGAATACAGCGTATTTCTTGTGACGGCATCCGCTTTCGAAGCGCAGGATTATCTCGATTCCGGCGAGGAAATCGTCGAGCAGGTGCCTGCCCCTCCCGGCCTTGTGGCGTGGATTCGCGATTTTGTAGACACGCATCACGTCGAAGAAGAATTCAAGAAGCGCCGCCGCGACCGCATCGATACCGACTTGCTGGAGGACGGCAAAGGCGATGCGCGGGTCCGGCAAACCGCCGATGTCTTTCGCGCACCGGGAGCGCTGAAGCCGAAAGGGACACTTCACTGATGCCTGTTTCACCCAAGGATGACGACGCCTTCCTGTCGCGCTGGTCCCGACGCAAACGCGAAGAGACCCAAACGGTCGAAACGCCGGAACCCGCCCCGGATTCACTCGACGATATGACCGACGAGGAAGCGCTGGCCGAACTGGATTTGCCAGAGCCGGAAGCCATGACACCGGATGATGATTTCTCGGCCTTCATGCAAGCGCGGGTGCCCGAACGCCTGCGTCGCCGGGCCTTGCGGGTGCTGTGGCGATCCAACCCGGTGCTCGCCAATCTCGATGAACTGGTCGATTACGGCGAAGATTTCACGGATTCGGCGACGGTCATCGAGAATATGCAAACCGTCTATGAAGTCGGGAAAGGGGCCGCAGAAAAATGGAAGCGCCATCTCGCCGCCCTTGCCGCAGAGGACGAGACCAAGACACCGGACTCTGAACCGGAAGAGGCGCCGGTTATCGAAGTGGCGAAGCGACCTGAGAAGGACGAAAGCCCTCTCGAAATGGCCGGTGAACCAGGACAACCGCTCTCACATCTTGATGATGAGCCACAGGATGCACGATCAAGACCGCCCGCCGAGCCTGAACTCGCCCTCGCGACCCCGCCTAGACCGATGCGGTTCAGCTTCGAATAACTCCCTACCCGGTCTAAAGGCATAAAAAAGCCAGCCACAAAGGGCTGGTCAACAGGACGCGTCACAATGGCGCCAGCGGCATAAAAGTCATACGGTCAGATCGGAGACCGCATGTCTTAAAGTCATGAAGCGGTCGATACCAACCGCTTCATCCGTGCCGTAAAGCTCAGTCTTCGAGCTTGAGGTTCGCTGCCGATTCACGGCCATCACGACCGGCTTCGATATCGAAGCTGACCTTCTGTCCCTCGTCAACGCTGCTCAGACCGGCGCGTTCAACCGCGCTGATGTGAAGAAAAACGTCTTTCGAGCCGCCATCGGGCTGGATGAAACCAAAGCCCTTGGTCGGGTTGAACCATTTAACGGTACCTGTAGCCATAGTAGTAGTCTCCTAAAGTTAGCTGCCCGCACTATGCGGCAACCACGGCGCAGTCAGAGCGTGACCGAAGTGACTGAAGCCCGTGAAGGAGACAGCGGATCGATTGAATAACGTTGCACGGCCTCATATGCCAACTTCGGCCAAGGAATGCAAGGGTCAGCATCGCCGAACACAAGAGAAGCCATCACCGATCGCGCAAATGACGCCGTTAATCGATGCCTCAGGCAAGCATAACAGACTTGTCATCTTGGGTTTTGCCAAAACCGCACCGGATTGGGCGGATCTTTACGACAGACCCTCGCCTGCGCGCTTTACAACGGGTCGAAATTGGGTGAAGCTTTGAGGGTGATGTGAGCACTGATGAATAACAAAGCGCACACGCAGGGGAGTATAACAACGATGACGGAGGCTACGGCATCCTATCATCCCGATGTGTCCGAAGAGGATGCGCTGCGTGCGCAACTTTACGACCTGTTATCGGTATTGCTCAGAAAACCGCCATCCGGTGACTTTTTACAGAAAGTCTCGGCGCTTGGCGGGGATGATTCGGATTTGGGGAAAGGGATCAACGCCCTTGCCCGCCTCGCCCAAGCATCGTCGCCGGAAAAGATCGACAGTGAGTTCCATCGTCTTTTCATCGGTTTGGGACGCGGCGAATTACTGCCTTTTGCCAGCTACTACATTACCGGCTTCCTCAACGAAAAGCCGCTGGCGAAACTGCGCGGCGATATGGCCGAGCTGGGCATGGTGCGCGATGCGAGCGCCTATGAGCCAGAGGACAATATCGGCTCGCTCTGCGAGATGATGGCGGGCATGATCACAGGGCGCTTCGGCGAGCCGGTGACATTAATGCGGCAGAAAGATTTCTTCTTCACGCATTTGGCCCCATGGGCCGAACATTTCTTCAGCGATCTGGAGGGGGCGCAAGCTTCCGTCTTCTATGCGCCGGTCGGCACGATCGGGGCCGCATTCATGCAGATCGAGAAGCAATCTTTCCGCATGTCGGAATGACCTGTGCCGGATCGGGGACGCCCGGTCAGGCACCATCGAACGCGTCCGACGGGACAATAACGGGAGGACGAAGGGTGTCCATGACGAAAGAGGACGAGGCCGTACGCGGTCGCCGCGACTTTCTGAAGCTCGCCACGGTCGGCGCCCCAGCGGCAGCCGCCGCGACGGTCGCGACCGGCGGACAGGCGCTCGCCGCCGAGCCGACGGAACTCGGATATACCGAAACGCCGCACGTCAAGGCTTATCTGGAAAGCTGCCGCTTCTGACACCTTGTGAAGGCGGAAAGGCTTGGTTGCGAACGCCCTTGCCCAGCCGCCCACTTGGACTTGAACGGTGAACACCACTCAGCCAGGCCGCGCCCCGCGCGCGAACCCAGCAAGGAGGAAAAGACAATGCTCAGGAAAAAATCCGTCGGGGTTGCGAGACGCTCCCGAGGATCATCGATCCTGACGACCATCGCGAATGAAACCGTCGATCGTCGTACATTTCTGCGCGGCTCCGGCCTTGCCGTAGGGGGCCTTGCGGCTCTCGGCGCAAGTGCAGGGTCGGTTCAAAAGGCCGCTGCCGCCTCACCGGGCGCAGGGTCTATCGAAATCAAAAAATCCGTCTGCACCCATTGCTCGGTCGGCTGTACCGTAATTGCGGAGACGGTGAATGGTGTCTGGGTCGGGCAAGAACCCGGTTGGGACAGCCCCTTCAACCTCGGCGCCCATTGCGCCAAGGGCGCCGCCGTGCGCGAGCATGCCCATGGCGAACGCCGCCTCAAGCATCCGATGAAGCTGGAAGGCGGCGAATGGAAGAAAATCTCGTGGGATCAGGCGATCAACGAGATCGGCGACAAGATGCTCGACATTCGCAAAGGCCCCGCTGGCCCGGATGGCGTCTACTGGCTCGGTTCCGCCAAGCACAATAACGAACAATCGTACCTGTTCCGCAAATTCGCCGCCTATTGGGGCACGAACAACGTGGACCATCAGGCGCGTATCTGTCACTCGACAACGGTGGCCGGTGTGGCGAATACATGGGGCTACGGCGCCATGACGAACAGCTACAACGATATTCATAACAGCCGCGCGATGTTTGTGATCGGGGGCAACCCTGCCGAAGCGCATCCTGTCTCGCTGCTGCATCTGCTGAAGGCGAAAGAGCAAAATAACGCACCGCTCATCGTCTGCGACCCACGCTTCACGCGCACGGCGGCCCATGCGGATGAATATGTTCGCTTCCGCCCCGGCACGGATGTTGCGCTGGTCTGGGGCATTCTCTGGCACATCTTTGAGAACGGCTGGGAGGACAAAGAGTTCATCCGTACCCGTGTCTGGGGCATGGACCAGATCAAGGAAGAAGTCGCGAACTGGACTCCCGAAGAAGTCGAGCGCGTCACCGGCGTTCCCGGCTCTCAGATGAAGCGCGTCGCGCGGACCATGGCCAATAACCGTCCCGGCACGGTGATCTGGTGCATGGGCGGCACGCAGCACACGAACGGGAACAACAACACCCGCGCCTACTGCATCCTACAGCTCGCGCTGGGGAATATGGGCACATCCGGTGGCGGCACCAACATTTTCCGTGGCCATGACAACGTACAGGGCGCAACGGATCTCGGTGTCCTGTCGCACACCTTGCCCGGTTATTATGGCCTCAAACCCGGTTCCTGGAAGCACTGGGCGCGGGTCTGGATGGGCAATGATGCCTCCAAAGAAGAATGGGACGACGAATACAACTTCCTGCTCTCGCAATTCGGCTCCAAGGAGCTGATGGAAGGCAAGGGTATTCCGGTTTCACGCTGGATCGACGGCGTTCTCGAAGATGCCGAGAATATCGATCAGCCCGATAACCTGAAGGCCATGGTGTTCTGGGGCCATGCCCCGAACTCGCAGACCCGCATGAAGGAAATGAAGACCGCGATGGAGAAGCTGGAGCTTCTGGTCGTTGTCGATCCTTTCCCGACCGTGACGGCGATGCTGCATGACCGTCAGGAAGGTGCCTATCTGCTGCCCGCTACGACGCAATTCGAGACCCACGGATCGGTGACCGCATCGAACCGCTCGGTTCAGTGGCGCGAGCAGGTTGTCGAGCCCCTCTGGGAATCGAAAACCGATCACGAAATCATGGCGCTGTTCGCGGATAAGTTCGGCTTTGCCGACCGCTTCTTCCGCAATATCCCACGTGATGAAAACGGGATTCCCTCGATCGAGGAGACAACCCGCGAATTCAACCGTGGCATGTGGACCATCGGATATACCGGCTGGGATCCCGATCGGATCAAATCCCATATGGCCAATCAGCAGACCTTCGACCGCACGACGCTGCAAGCGATCGGCGGCCCGAATGACGGGGAATTCTACGGAATGCCTTGGCCAAGCTGGGGCACGGCATCCATGGGCCATCCCGGCACGCCGAACCTCTACGATATGTCGCGGCCTGTCTCCGAAGGTGGTCTCACCTTCCGTGCCCGCTTTGGCGTCGAGCGGGATGGCGACAACCTGTTGGCCGAAGGCGTTTATTCGGTCGGGTCCGAGATCAAGGACGGCTATCCCGAGTTCACCATGGCCATGCTCAAAGAGCTGGGCTGGGACGGCGATCTCACGGATGACGAGCGTGCCATGATCGAAAAGATCGCAGGCGACAAAACCAACTGGAAAACCGACCTTTCGGGCGGCATTCAGCGGGTTGCGATCAAGCATGAATGCGCGCCCTTCGGGAACGCCAAGGCCCGTACCGTGGTCTGGAACTTTCCCGATCCGGTGCCGATTCACCGCGAACCGCTCTATACGAGCCGCCGCGATCTGGTCGCAGACTACCCGACCTACGACGACCGCAAGGCCTATCGCCTGCCGACGATGTACGCATCGATTCAGGAGAAGGACTTTTCGAAAGATTACCCGATCATTCTCACATCGGGTCGTCTGGTCGAATACGAGGGTGGCGGCGACGAAACCCGCTCGAACCCATGGCTTGCAGAACTTCAGCAAGACATGTTCGTCGAGATCAACCCCCGCGATGCCAATGATATGGGCCTCCGTGACGGGGAACAGGTCTGGGTCGAGGGTGCGGAAGGTGCCAGAGTCAAGGTTATGGCCATGGTAACCGAACGCGTCGGCAAGGGCGTTGCCTTCATGCCGTTCCACTTCGGTGGACATTTCGAAGGCGAAGACCGCCGCGCCAAGTATCCGAAGGGGGCCGACCCCTATGTACTCGGCGAATCCGCCAACACCGCAATGACCTACGGGTATGATTCGGTCACGCAGATGCAGGAGTCGAAATGCTCCCTCTGCAAGATCGAAAAAGCGTAAGGGGAGCAAAGAACAATGGCACGAATGAAGTTCCTCTGTGACGCGGAGCGATGCATCGAAAGCAACGCCTTTGTCACGGCCTGTAAAAACTAGCACGAGGTGCCGTGGGGTGTTAACCGCCGCCGCGTCGTGACGATCAATGACGGCAAACCGGGCGAACGCTCGGTCTCCGTCGCCTGTATGCATTGCTCGGATGCGCCCTGCGCCGCCGTCTGTCCGGTAGATTGCTTCTACCAGTCGGAAGAAGGCGTGGTCCTGCACTCGAAAGACCTGTGCATCGGGTGCGGTTATTGCTTCTACGCCTGTCCTTTCGGCGCGCCGCAATACCCGCAGGCTGGCAATTTCGGCTCACGCGGCAAGATGGACAAATGCACCTTCTGCGCTGGCGGACCGGAGGAAACCAACTCCGAAGCCGAGTTCCAGAAATACGGGCGCAACCGGATCGCAGAAGGAAAACTCCCGATCTGCGCCGAAATGTGCTCGACCAAGGCACTGCTTGCGGGCGACGGAGACGATGTTTCCGACATCTATCGTGAGCGCGTTGTCGCCCGTGGTTTCGGCTCGGGTGCTTGGGGCTGGGGCACCGCTTACGGTCAAAAAGGCGCCTGATGGTGCCATGAATGAAAGGCGGGGCTTTCGCGGCTCCGCCTTTCGTTTTATGTTCTTTATGGAATCGAAAAATTTCTCCTCGCCACTGACTGGCGGGTGATGGCGATTGGGGTACTGTCATGAGAACATATGTTCTGAGATTGCTGGCGATGAGTGTTGCGGCGGTTCTTTTCCTCTCTTCGGGCAGTTCTGTCCCGGCACAGGAAAACACCGCACCGGTAACGGTTGATCGCAGTGCAACGGGCGGTGCCCAGACCCTCGACGACATTCTGCGGCGACAGCGCGGTGAAAACATCCCCGCCGATCTCGGAAACGGCGTCACCGGCACCGGCGCACCCAGCGATGGCCCGCTTGGAAGCCAAGGGGTGCTTTCGGACAGCGAATTGTGGCGGCGCGCGCGCCAAGGACAGGCGTTCACGACCAGTTCCCAAGATCCCAATGCGGGGATTCTCGTTCAGGACGAGGGCACGCAATGGCTGGCAACCCGCCAAACGACCCTTCCCAAATATTCCACCTATGCCATTCTCGCCATGGTGATCCTGCTGACGCTGTTCATGCTGATCCGTGGGCGCATTCGCATCATGTCGGGGTGGTCCTCGATCAAGATCGAGCGGTTTACCTTCATCGAACGCTTTGGCCACTGGCTCCTCGCCACCAGCTTTGTAATCCTTGCGATTACGGGTCTCAGCCTGCTCTTTGGCCGCGAATATGTGGTGCCCGGTCTCGACTGGATCCATGCAAAAATGAACCCGGATGCTATCGATCCCAATTATGGCCGCGATGCCTATGCGTGGTTCGCGTTGGCGGGCAAATGGCTGCATGACAATATCGCTTGGGCCTTCATGATCGGGCTGGTCCTGATCTTTGTCATGTGGGTCTTCCGCAATATCCCGACCTGGACCGATGTGAAGTGGCTCGCCAAGGGCGGCGGCATGTTCTCCAATGCCAGCCATCCCCATGCGCGAAAGTTCAATGCAGGTCAGAAGATCCTGTTCTGGCTGGTCATTCTGCTCGGTGGATCACTTTCCGCTTCCGGGATTTCGCTGTTGCAACCCGGTGAATACGCCATGTTTGCCGCGACCTTTGAAAAGCTGAATATGGCCGGTGAAGCCATCGGCTACCCGCTGGGGCTGGAAACATCCCTGTCGCCTATTGAAGAAATGCAGTATTCGCAGGTCTGGCATACGATCATTGGCGTTGCGATGATCGTCATCGTCATCGCCCATATCTATATCGGATCGGTCGGCATGCAGGGGGCCTTCTCCGCGATGGGAAGCGGCAAGGTCGATCTTAACTGGGCGCGTGAGCACCACGACCTCTGGGTCGCCAAACTCGAAAAGAAGGGTAAGGTTCCGCGTCCCGCCGGTGCCAGCAACCCCAATACGCGGACGACGATGCCCCTGCGCGCACCAAAGAAACCGACTGTTCCCGCAGAGTAACAGGCCGCGCGATGCGCTTTCTTGTGGTCCTTGCAGTGGCCTTGATCGGTCTTACGGGTGCCGCCAAGGCGGATGGCTATCGCATATTCGAAGGGCATGGCGGCCCCATCCGCAGCACCGCGATTTCATCGGATGGCAAGCATGCCCTGACGGCGAGCTTCGATAACTCGATCGGATACTGGAGCATCGATGACGGCGATGCCGATCCTGTATGGCTGGAAGGTCATGAAGCGGCGGCGAATACAGCGATTTTTCTGCCCAATGAGGACTATGCCCTGTCGGCAGGAGACGATTTTCGTGTGATCCTGTGGTCCCTCAAGGAGAGAGACGCCGTCGCAACTTTCGAAGGGCATAAAGGAAAAGTGCTCGACCTCGCCATCACCGCCGATGGCGCGATCGCAGCCAGTGCCGGGTGGGACGGCTCCGTCGGGTTATGGGATCTCGACAGCCGACAACCCATCGCCATGCTCACGGGCCACCGCGCGCCTGTCCAAGCCGTGCGCTTTTCGGCCGATGGGTCGTATCTCTATTCTGCCAGCTCAGACGGAACGGTGCGCCGCTGGATCGTGGCCACCCGATCATTCGACCGGATCGAGGCCAGCCACGGGTTCGGCGTCAACCGTCTCGTCGTGAACGATGCCGCTGGCTGGTTGGCCTATGGCGCATTGGATGGCGGGGTGCGGATTATCGATATCGAAACCGGGCAGGACATCGCCGATGTAACCTCCGGCCGCCAACCCGTGCTCGCACTGGTGCTCAGCCAAGATGGCAACCGGGTCGCCATCGGTGACGGCGAAGGGTTTGTCCATGTGGTCGATGCAAAGACATGGCAAACGATCAAGGATTTCCGCGCCGTGCCGCGCGGCCCGGTCTGGGCGCTGGCCTTTGACCCAACAGGGCGTCATGTCATGGCTGGAACCATTCAGGATCACGCGGATTTCTGGCCCATCGACGAGGCCGTCTCTCTCAGCGAATCGCAGACACCGATTCGCGCCTTTCACCGCGACCCGGCGACCATGGCGAATGGTGAACGGCAATTTGCGCGCAAATGCTCGATATGCCACACGCTCGGCGAGGATTCGGGGCGTCGGGCGGGACCGACGCTCTATCAGATTTTTGGGCGCAAGGCGGGAACGCTGGATGGATACCAGTATTCCGACGCACTGCTGGATATCGATCTGATTTGGGACGATACCTCCCTCGATAAGCTGTTCGATATCGGCCCGGACCATTATACTCCCGGATCGAAGATGCCGATGCAGCGGATCGTTAATCGGGAAGACAGGCTCGATCTGATCGAGTATCTTAGAACTGCAACGCGCGGGACCACCCCGCAGACCGGGGAGAATATCGAATGAAAGCCTTTCTCAGCGCCACGATCGTCATGTTCGGTATCGCCTTCGCGGCGGATTATCTGCTCGGCGGCCCGGTTTTCGAAACCGGCGGTATCCTCATCCAGAGCAGTTCCGCCGATGTCTTCACATCCGATAATGTCAGGCTGGATTGACCGTCAGGCGGCGGTGTCCAGCAATCCGCGCCGCCGCAACAGCGCGTCCGGCTCCGGCCCACGGCCCCGAAAAGCGATATAGGCTTCTTCGGGATCCTGACGGCCACCCGCGCTGTAGATATGATCGGCAAGGGAAGATGCCGTCGCCGGATCGAACGCGTCGCCCGCTTCCTCAAACGCCCCGAACGCATCCGCGTCCATCACCTCGGACCACATATAGCTGTAATATCCCGATGAATAGCCATCGCCGCTGAACACATGCGCGAAATGCGGGGTGCGGTGGCGCATGGCGAGACCGGCAGGCATGCCGATGCGCTCCAGCGTCATGCGCTCAAAGGCCATCGGATCGAAATCATCTGCGATCTCAGAACGATGCAGTTCAAGGTCCACAAGGGCGCTGGCAAGGTATTGCACCGTTTCGGCCCCTTTATCGAAGGTTTGGGCACGGCGCACTTTATCCAGCAAAGCGTCCGGGATCGCCTCGCCCGTATCCGCATGGCGCGCAAACTGGCGCAGGAGAGACGGCTCCATCAGCCAGTGTTCGTAAAGCTGGGATGGCAATTCGACAAAGTCCCGCGCGACCGACGTTCCGGCGATGCGCGGATAGGTGACATCGGACATCAAACCATGCAGGCCATGACCGAATTCATGGAACAGGGTTCGCGCGTCGTCGAAGGTCAACAGCGCCGTACCCCCGGCGGCGGGTTTGGAAAAATTCATCGTGTTGACGACGATGGGGCGCCTGTCACCCGACAGCTTATGCTGATCGCGAAAGCCGCTCATCCATGCCCCTGACCGTTTGGACGAGCGCGCGAAATAATCGCCGATGAAGATGCCCCGATGCGCTCCATCACGGTCTGTCACCTCCCATACCCGCGCGTCTGGATGGTGGCGCGGGGCGTCAGGCAGCGCCTGAAACGATAATCCGAACAGACGGTTCGCCGTGTGAAACGCGGCCTCTATCATGCGATCGAGTTGCAGATACGGCTTGACCTCTGCATCGTCGAGATCGAGGTCGCGCTTGCGGATTTTCTCGGCGTAATAGGGCCAATCCCATGGTTCGATTGCGAAATTGCCGCCCTCCTCCGCCGCGAAATTCTGCAGCTTGTCACGCTCGCGGTTTGCGCTGGCGCTGGCGCGCTCCCAGACCCGTTCGAGCAAGGCCGCGACATTTTCGGGGGCCTTGGCCATCTGATTATCGAGCTTGTAATGGGCGAAGGTGTCGAAACCGAGCAGACGCGCGCGCTCCTGCCGCAAGGCCATGGTTTCGGAGATGATCCCGGCCGTCGCCGTCTCCGCCCGCGCCTCGCCCCGGCCCGTAAAGCCGCGCCATGCCGCTTCGCGCAGGTCGCGGCGGTCGGCGAATTGCAGAAAGGGCTCGATGCTCGACCGGCTCGCCGTGATCGCGTAATGCCCCGGCTTACCGCGATCTTCCGCCGCCTTGGCCGCCGCATCGATCAGGGATTCGGGCAGGCCCGCAAGATCGGCCCGGTCCGCCATCAGGAGTTCGAGATCCGCTTCATCCGCAAGCAGGTTTTTGGAGAAAGCCGCGCCGAGGGTCGCCAGCCTGCCCATGATTTCGGTCATCCGGGTGCGTCCTGCTGTATCCAGCCGCGCGCCCGCCCGGACGAATCCTTCGTGATAGAGCGTCAGGACGCGATCTTGTTCGGCGCTCAGAGCCAGATTCAGGCGGTTTTCATACAGGGCATCGACCTTGGCGAACAGGCGTGCATCCATGTTGATCTCAGCCGAATGGCGGGCGAGAATCGGCGCAATCTCTGCCTCGATTGCCTGAAGCTCCGGCGATGTATCGGCGCTGCACAGATTGAAGAACACCGCCGCCACGCGATCGAGCCGCTGGCCCGCGCACTCCATCGCCTCGATGGTATTGGCAAAACTTGGCGGAGCGGCCTCCGTGGCGATCCCCTCGATTTCGGCGCGCCATTCCTCGATGGCCTGATCGAAAGCGGGCTTGAAATGCCCGGCCTCAATGCGGTCGAAGGGCGGAATACCAAACGGTGTGGACCAGTCTTCAAGAAAGGGATTGGACATCGAATTCTCCGGAGGGTCAGGGGCGCGCATAGGTGACAGCCGCATGCGCAACGGGCTTTTCAGGCGATCCGCTGGCGCTGTAGAGCAGGCAATCGCCCGCCACCAGACGCCGCCCAAGCTTGAGGATACGGGCATCGCAGAGCAGGTCTTCGCGCGCCGGTTTACGCAAGAAATTCAGATTCATATTGGTCGTGACCGTCAACGCTTCGGGACCGATCATCCCAAGGATGGCGACATAGAACGTGACATCCGCGAGCAACATGATGGAGGGGCCGGAAATCGTGCCCCCCGGTCGCAGATGCCGGTCGTCGCAGAGCAGGCGCATCCGGGCGCACATCGGTGTGACCTTCTCGATCTGGAGTTGATCGCAAATCTGCGGAAACTCCCGGTCCAGAAAGCTTTTGAGTTCCACCGCATCGAGGGCGAGGGCGCTCATGCGCGGGCGATCTTCTGTTCGGTCGGATAGGCCGCCTCGTAGCGCGCGCGGACCAGCAGGACGATCAGAATGATCGCACCGATCTGATGGATGATGGCGTAGGCGAGTGGCGCGCCGTTCATGACGGTGAGAATTCCCCAGATCATTTGACCCACCGTCGCGACCAAAACCCAGTCATGCCAGCGCTTGAGCCGCGCATGGCCCGTCCGGCGACTGCGCAGCCAAAGCCAGATTACGGCGGCGAACAGCAGATAACCGATCATGCGGTGGTCGAATTGCACGAGGGCGGGATTCTCGAAGATGTTCTTCCAGAACGGCGTCATCTCGGTGGCCTCAGGTGGCAGGAACGCGCCATTCATCAGCGGCCAATCGATATATCCGCGCCCCGCATCATGCCCGGCCACCAGCGCTCCAGCCAATATCTGAAGGAAGGCAAGCGCCCCGATTCCCGAAATCGCGCCGACCATGCCGCCAAACCGCTGTCGCCGTGCCGCAAGCGATTCGTGCTCAGGGCGAGACAGGCGCAGGCCATTCCATACCAGCAGCGCAAGGATGACAAAGGCGAGGCCCAGATGAACGGCAAGGCGATAAGGCGCAACATCCACCCGCTCGGTCAGGCCGGAGGAGACCATCCACCACCCCACAGCCCCCTGTACGAGAATCAGCAGCCCCGGCACAAACAGCCGACCCACCCATCCGGCGGGGATCGCACCCCGTACAAGAAACAGGGCAAAAGGAATGAGATAGGCCAAACCGATGATCCGCCCCAGAAAGCGATGCCCCCATTCCCACCAGTAGATGCGCTTGAATTCTGCCATCCCCATATCGTAATTCATCTCGATAAATTCGGGGATTTTCTGATACTTGGCGAATTCGGAGACCCAGCCATCGGGCGATAGCGGGGGCAGAACGCCGGTGACGAGATTCCATTCAGTGATCGACAATCCGCTATCGGTCAGGCGCGTCAATCCGCCAATCACGATCATCAGAACGACCAGCCCCGCCACCGCAAACTGCCACATCGCGACCCGGTGCCGCCGCCGGTCTGGCGTGACGACGGGGGCGGAGACGGTGCGTTCGGTCGTGGTCGCGTCTTCGAACAGGGCGCGCGGTTTCTTCTCGGCCATTCGGGGTCGGTCCTTTGTCAGATATTCCGGCAAACAATAGGGTCGGGCGCGCGGTGCGGCAACTGCTTGCGCGCCCTTGCCACACGGGCTTGCGCCGGTCGCGACGCTCGCCTATCACGGAAGGCGAACCGTTGGGGTGTCCATTCGGACTGAGAGGCGAAAGCCAACCCATCGAACCTGATCCGGGTCATACCGGCGGAGGGAACGGGGTCGATCGATGCGCTTCATGCTGTATCCCGATATCCGCTTCTGTCGCCACATATTGCCCGACGCAGCATGGAAGAAGGATCGTCAACCGATGAAACGTACCGCCCTGTTCACCGCCGCCGCCATTGCGCTGGCCTCGCCTGCCGCCGCCGCCGACAAGCTGACCCTGATCCTCGATTGGTTCATCAATCCCGATCACGGCCCGATCATCGTCGCCGAGGAGCTGGGCTATTTTGCCGATGCGGGGCTGGAGGTTGAGGTCATCGCCCCCGCCGATCCCTCCGACCCGCCCAAGATGGTCGCGGCGGGCAAGGCGGATCTGGCGGTATCGTATCAGCCACAATTGCACCTGCAAATCCATGAGGGCCTGCCGCTGATCCGGGTCGGAACGCTGGTGGCAACGCCGCTCAACTGTCTGTTGGTCAAGGACGATTCGCCCATCAAAACGCTCGCCGATCTCAAGGGCAGCAAGATCGGCTATTCGGTTGCCGGGGTGGAAGAAGCGATCCTGAATGCGATGCTGGCCACCCATGATCTGAGCATCGAGGATGTGGAATTGATCAATGTGAACTGGTCCCTCTCTCCCGCCGTGATGTCGGGTCAGGTCGATGCGGTCATCGGCGCCTTCCGCAATTTCGAGCTGACGCAGATGGATATCGAAGGGGTCAAGGGGCGCTGCTTCTTTCCCGAAGAAGAGGGCCTGCCCTCCTATGACGAATTGATCTATGTCGCCAATGCCGAGGATCGCGACGATGCCGTCATCGCCCGTTTTCTTGCAGCGACCGAACTTGCCACGCAATATATCGTCAACCACCCTGAGGAGAGCCGCAAGATCTTTGCCTCGACCGCGAAGGAACTGGGCGACGAGCTGAATACCCGTGCATGGGCCGACACCCTGCCCCGCTTTGCCCTGCGCCCTGCGGCGCTGGATGCCGGACGCTATGTGCGCTTCGAGGCGTTTCTGAAGGAGGCCGGGCTGATCGAAAAGATCAATCCGGTCAGCACCATCGCCGTGGATGTGAACGCACAGTGAGCGCATATCCCTATGGCGACGCCTTTGCCCGCTGGCGCAATGCGGCGGGCGAGGATTGGAACGCCTATACGAGACATAGCTTCGTTGAAGGGCTGTCCAATGGATCGCTGCCACGGGCGTGTTTCCTGCATTATCTGGTGCAGGACTACGTCTTCCTGTTCCATTTCTCGCGCGCCTGGGCGCTGGCCGCCGTCAAAGCCGATCATCCGGGCGAGATGAAGACAGCCGCCGCGACCCTCGATGCCTTGGTGAATCATGAGATGCCGATGCATATCAAGACCTGCGCGGCGGAGGGCATCGATGAGGCCACGCTATTCGCCGCGCGGGAGGAAGCGGAAACGCTGGCCTATACGCGCTATGTAATGGATGCGGGGTTCTCAGGCGATTTTCTCGATCTGATGGCAGCGCTTGCCCCTTGTGTTATCGGCTATGGCGAAATCGGCGCGCGGCTGAACCGCGAGGCGACATCAGACACGTATCGCCCATGGATCGAAACCTATGCCGCGCCGGAATACCAGACTGTCTGTGCAGAGGTTGGCGCGCTGATCGATAACGCACTGCACCATCGCTTCGGCGACGATCCGTGGCATGCACCCCGCGCCGATGCGCTGGCCGGACGGTTCATCACGGCGACCCGGCTGGAGGTGGATTTCTGGTCGATGGGCCTGCGCGGTGCCTGACGCACCGCCAGTTCACGTATCGGGGAGCTGTACGATGGGGGGGCGGGCCTTGTTCGGGCCGCTTGCCCTGACCATTCCCGCCGGGGAGTGGACCTGCCTGCTCGGCCCCTCCGGCGTGGGGAAATCGACCATTCTGCGCTTGATTGCGGGGCTGGAGATCGGCGGCGTCTTCGATGGGGATATTACCTTCGCAGATGCGCCCGCCAGCCCCGCGCCGGTCGCCTATATGGCGCAGAGCGATCTGTTGTTTCCATGGCTTGACGTGACCGGCAATGTCACCATCGGCGCGCGGCTGAGGGGGGAGACGCCGGATCATGCCCGCGCCGCCCGCTTGATCGATCAGGTCGGACTAACACTCCAAGCCGCTCAAAAACCGGCCACCCTGTCGGGTGGACAACGTCAACGCGCGGCCCTTGCCCGGACCCTGATGGAAGACCGTCCCGTCATCCTGCTTGATGAGCCGTTCTCCGCACTCGATGCCCGCACACGGGCTGAAATGCAGGCCCTTGCCGCAAGGTTGCTCACGGGCCGCACCGTGCTGCTCGTCACCCATGATCCGGCGGAGGCCGCACGCCTTGCCCGAACCATCTATATCCTCGACGAGCGTGGCCTGCATACGTCACTGCCCCCCATGTCCCCCCCGATCCGCGCAGTCGATGCCCCGGAAACGCTGGAATGTCAGGCGCGCCTGTTCCGCACATTGAGTGAACCCGCATGAAGCGCTGGACCGGACCAATCGCCGCGACCGTCGTTGCACTCGCTCTGTGGCAAGGGATCGTCTGGATCGCAGATACGCCCCATTTCATCCTGCCCGGCCCGTTTCGCGTGGCCCAAGCCTTGGTGCGTGAGGCGGCCTTGATCGGGGAGAATACGCTCGTCACCCTCGTCGAAATCCTGCTCGGTCTCGTCCTTGGTGCGGGACTGGGGGTCGCAACGGCCATTCACCTGTCGCTTTCCCCCACCGCGCGAACCTTCATCCTGCCGGTTCTGGTGTTTAGTCAGGCCATCCCCGTCTTCGCCCTCGCCCCCGTCCTGACCCTGTGGTTCGGGTACGGACTGGCACCGAAGATCGTCATGGCGGTATTGATCGTCTATTTCCCTGTTGCCTCCGCCTTTTATGACGGCCTGAGCGGCACTCCACGCGGATTGATCGATCTCGCGCGGGTGATGGGGGCCAGCCGGGGGCGGATCATGACACGCGTGCAGATCCCCGCCGCCCTGCCTTCGCTGGCCACGGGCCTGCGCCTCGCAGCCGTCTATGCGCCAATCGGGGCCGTGATCGGCGAATGGGTCGGCGCGTCGAAGGGGCTGGGCTATCTGATGCTCTACGCCAATGGCCGCTCGAAAATCGACCTGATGTTCGCGGCCCTGTTCGTATTGGCGATCATGACCGTCCTGCTACGCGCCACCATCGATCTCGTCTGCACAAAACTGCTGTCCCGCTGGACAGGCGAAACCGGCAGACCGAACGGATTCTAGCGCGCGATACGCCGAACGGCACATTTACAGGAGAGGGGATTGGAGCGGGCGGCGGGAATCGAACCCGCGTCATCAGCTTGGAAGGCTGAGGTCTTACCACTACACAACGCCCGCGTAGTGAGGGTTGCCTATCAGATATTTGTCACCAGTCAACATCGTCTTGACGGGAAAGGGACCATTCGGTGCATTCCGACCGGCGCGCCCGGCAACAGACAGCTCCATTGGTAAAGACTGGCTCAGCTCTTGCTCTCTCCGGATAGGACGGGGGGCATATGCGTCGAAACGAGACGCCCCGATCCGGAAAACAAGGGGCAGGACATGACACAGCTTCACAAATTTCGCATCATCTTCGCATTACTGAGCCTTGCCATGGTCTGGATGCTGGCGATCGTCGTCATGGCACAGCAAAACAAGATTACCTCGACCCAGAACGATTTGGCAGCCTTGCATAATGATTTGTCCACCCTCAAGGCATCCGATCCCGGCGCCCCGAAACCGGCAGTATCGCGCGACGAGGAGACCCCCCGGATAACTGCCTTGCGCGAGGAGGTCACGAGCCTGAAAGCCTTGGCTCAGGCAAAACCATCCGATCAACGGGATGTGCCCGACGTGACGGTTTTAAAACTGGAAACCGATATGATCGAGATTCGCAAAACCCTAGCGGAACTGAAGAGCGCCAAGACACCGGATCACACCGCCGATATCGCCGCCTTGCAAAGCACCCTGTCGGACCTGCAAAGCAGTATCGGCGAATTCGAAAAGGCCCTGCACGGCTTGCATCTGTCGATCACGGCGCGGGATCGCGCAAACGAGCGCCAAAGCACTGCAACAATCCAGTAAAGCCAACGATCATCCGCCCTCTATCCGTTCAACTCCGCAAGCGAACGGTGGCAATCGATGATATGGCCACTGCCATCATCGATCTTTGGCGGGTCCACCTCGTCGCATGTGCCCGCAATCGCAAGGGGGCAGCGCGCAAAGAACGGGCATCCCTTTTTGGTCAGTTGCACGGAACCGGATGCCCCGGCCTTTGCCTCGCGCGTCTGCGCCGCTTCCTCCAGCCAGCCCACACGCGGTTCGGGCACCGATGAGACCAGCAAGCGCGTATAGGGATGGAATGGCGGCGCGAGAACCCGGTCGGTCGGGCCTTGCTCGGCGACCATTCCGGCATAGAGCACGACGATCTCATCCGCAAAAGACGATACTGTCGAGAGATCGTGACTGATAAAGACGAAAGAAACACCCGTTTCGCGCTGTAGGCGATTGAGAAGGTCGATCACATTCGCCGCGACGATGGTATCGAGAGCCGATGTCACCTCGTCGCAGAGAACCACTTCGGGATTCGCCGCCAAGGCACGGGCAAGATTGACCCGCTGTTTCTGCCCCCCGGATAATTCATGGGGATAGCGATCGGCAAATTGCTTGGGCAACTCGACCATATCCAGCAATTGATCGACCCGCGCACGCCGGGTCATCCCCTCGGCAGTGCCATAGAAATCGATGGGCCGCCCCAGAATATCGCGGATATGCTGACGTGGATTGAGGGCCGTATCCGCCATCTGGTAGACGAATTGCACCTTGCGCAACTGCTCGCGCGTGCGACCGGACAGACCGGGGGACAGGCGTTCTCCATCGAGATAAATCTCGCCTGCGGAGGCGGGCAGCAACCCGGCATAGACCCGCGCGAGGGTGGATTTTCCACAACCCGATTCACCGATGATCCCGACCGTCTTGCCCCGCTCGATGGCGACATTCACATCGCGCAGCACCGGCACCAGCGGCAGACCATCGGCGCCCTTGCCATATCCCGCATCGATACCCCGCGCCTCCAGCGCCGGAGAAGCGCGCAGATGCTCGTCGGAGGATTCCTCGCCCTGCCCCGCCTCTGGCATCGGGCGGATCGCATCCATCAGGCGGCTGGTATAGGGATGCACCGGATTGGTGATGATCTCATGGACCGGACCGGCTTCCTTGATTTCGCCGTTATAAAGCACGACGACACGATCCGCGATCTGGGCCACGACCGCGAGGTCATGGGTCACGTAGATCGCTGCGGCCCCTTCTTCCTTGATCACCTGCTTGAATGCCTTGAGCACCTCGATCTGGGTGGTCACGTCGAGGGCGGTGGTCGGCTCGTCGAGCACCAGCAATTCAGGGTCACCACACAGCGCCATGGCGGCCATCAGGCGCTGGAGCTGTCCACCTGAGACCTGATGCGGATAGCGCTCGCCGATGGTTTCGGGGTTTGGTAATTCGAGGGCGCGATAAAGGTCCAACGCCTTCGCATTCGCTTCGGCCTGAGTCTTCGTGCCGTGCAGGACCGGGGCCTCGGTCACCTGCTCGTTGATCTTGATCGACGGGTTGAAGGTCGCCGCCGCACTTTGGGCGAGATAGGCGACCGAGATACCCCGCAAGGGGCGCAACTCATCGGTGGTCATCTTCGTGACGTCCTGCCCAAGCAGCAACGCCTCACCCCCTGTGAAGCTGAGACCCGGTTTGGCATAGCCCAGCGCAGAGAGCGAAATGGTCGTCTTGCCGGAGCCGGATTCACCGATCAGCGCGACGACTTCACCGCGCCGCACCTTGAAATCGACGCCTTTCACGATGCGTAGTTCAGACCCGTCATGCTGGATCGCACCGATCTTCAGATCGCGCGCCTCGAACACCACATCACCGGGATTTCGCGTATCTCTTGTCATGGTCAAAGCCGCTTTGAAAGACGACCGCCCGCTTGCGCGGAAACGTCATCGACAACGAGATTGATGGCCACCGTCAGCGTCGCGATGGCCATGGCGGGCGCAAGAACCGGGATAATCGATTCACCATATTGCAGCGCGCCGAGATTCTCGCGGACCATCGATCCCCAATCGGCTTGCGGCGGCTGTACGCCAAGGCCCAGAAAGCTAAGCGACGAGATGAACAGGATGACGTAGATCAGGCGCAGCCCGAAATCGGTAATCAAAGGCATGGCGGCATTCGGCCAGATTTCGCGGGTGATGATCCACCATCGCCCCTCGCCCCGCGCCTTTGCCGCCTCGACGAAATCCATGACCATGATCTCCTGACCCAAGGCACGGGCAAGCCGGAACACAACCGTCGCATAGATCAATCCGGCGGTGCAGATCAGCACCGGGATCGACGAGCCGATAGCGGCGACCACCACAAGACCCAGCATGATTGTCGGCAGACTGAGAAACGCGTCATTGATGCGGCTCATCGCCATATCGACCTTCGGTCCCGAGACCGCCGCACCGATCCCCAGAACAACACCGAGGACATAGGCCAGCAGCGTCGCGGCAAAGGAAATCCCGATCGTGCGCCCCGCCCCATAGATGATCCGGGAGAGGATATCGCGATCCTCGACATCCGTGCCAAGCAAGGCGCCCGCGCGCGGGGTCTGGAATTCGCTGTAATCATCCGGGAACGGCAGGTCATTTTCGCCATAGGGCGCAATGAACGAACCGAACACCGCGATAAACAGCCAGAACGCGACGATAATCGCCCCGATCCATCCCGTCAGGGAAAACCGGAACCGGGCCTTGGGCGGCGCATCGGGCAATTCATCAAAACTGATACCATGCTCGAAGGGGGCGACGAAATGGTCCGTCTTGTCCCCCTCCGAAAGCCCCCCAAGCCGGTCGGGATGGGCACCAAGCGGCACATCAATTGTGTTATCACGGCTCATTTCGGATGCCTCAGACGAGGGTTGGAGGCGAAGGCGGCAATATCCGCAATCAGCATCAGGACGACATATGTAAGACAGAAAATCATCCCAAGCCCCTGAATCAGCACGAAATCACGGCTTTGCACACCTTGAACGATCAAGGTCGCCAGACCCGGATAGGCGAAATAGACTTCAACGACGATCACCCCGGTCACGAGATAGGCGAGATTAAGCGCCACCACATTGACGATCGGTCCGATGGCGTTCAGCAGGGCATGACGAAAGATGATGCGCCTGCGCGGCACGCCCTTCAAAATGGCCATCTCGATATAGGGCGAGGACATCACATTCAGCACTGCGGCCCGGCTCATACGGATCAACTGCGATGCGATAACGAAACTGAGCGTCGCGATGGGCAGGGCGAAATGGGCGATCAACTCGAAAAAGCCTTTGCCATCCGTACTGCCAACGACGACAGCATTGCCGATATCGAGCGCGAAGACGAATAGCAAGACGAGCAGAGTCGCCGTGAAGAATTCGGGCGCCGCGACCAGCGAGACGGACACAAAGGTCAGAACCCGGTCATAGAGACTGCCGGGGAACATGGCCGCCATGATGCCAAGCATCAGCGAGATCGGCACGCCGATCAAGGCGGTCAGGCAACTGACGATCACGGTGTTCTTGTATCGGTCGGCAATCAGATTCGTAATCGGCACATCCGAGGCGAGCGAAATGCCGAGATTGCCCGTCATGAAATTCTTGAGCCAAATCAGATATTGCGCCCAATACGGCTTATCGAGGCCAAGTTTTTCGCGCAAAGCGGCGACGTTTTCAGGAGTCGCTTCCTGACCCAATCTGATCTGCGCGGCATCGCCGGGCAGGATTTTGGTGCCGAAGAAAATGATCAATGAAACGGCCAGCACCGTCACAAGACCGATGCCGAGACGGCGGAGAATAAGTCCGGTCATCAGCGTATACCCCTTGCATGGTGAGCCGGATCGAGCCTCCCCCGCCTGAGCGGGAGAGACATGACGTCAGCATGACGCAAGATCAGGTATCCGCGCGCCAGAGAGTAACGGGCGCTTCCGCACCGCCGAAGTTGTTGAGCGGTACTTCAGTCCGGCCCTGAACATGCGCGGCGGCCGCATCGACATAGTTGCGGTGCATCGGGATCGACATGCCATTTTCCTCGTGGATCATGGTCTGGAGATCGCAATACTTCGCCTTGCGCTTATCGGCATCGGTTTCGCCACGCACATCGATGAGAAGCTGGTCGAACTTGTCGTTTTTCCAGCGCGTTTCGTTCCAGTCGGCATCGCCCTTGAAGGCCAGCGTCATCATGATGTTGGCGGTCGGACGCATGTTCCACGATGCCACACAGATCGGCTCCTTGAGCCAGACGGCACCCCAATAGCCATCGGTCGTGACCTTCTTGACATCGAAGTTCATGCCGATCTTCTTGCCTTCACGTTGCATGAAGAGGCACTGCTCGACGGCACCGGGGGCGACTTCGGCACAGACAATCGGAATAGCCGTGTTGCCGATACCCGATTTCTCGAAGTGGAACTTCGCCATTTCCGGGTCCAGCTCACGCTGGGGAATGTCAGGGCAATGGTCGAAATAGGCCGCGTTGATCGGCTGATCGTTACCGAGCGAGCCTTGTCCCTTCATGACGCCTTTCACGAGACGTTGACGATCCTGCAACGCCTGCATCGCCTTGTAGAGATGCACGTTGTTGGACTGCTCCATATCGAGGCGCGGGGTGATGTTGACATAGGCCCCGGCCTTCAGCGACCAGATTTCCTTGCCGTCGGTCTTTTCGACCTGCGAGATCGCCTTGGGCGGCAGGTTGACCATCGCATCGACGTCACCGGCGAGGAATGCGTTGAGGCGGGCGGTGGAATCACCGATGCCGTAATGCTCCAGCTCGTCGAGATATCCGCCCTCGCCCCAGTAGTTTTCGAAGCTGGTGCCAACGGCGCGAACGCCGGGCTTGAATTCCTTGACCTTGTAGGGGCCGGTGCCGACAGCGGTTGCGAAATCGGTCGTGCCATCCTGAAGGATCTTGAAGTGGAACGTACCCAGCGCAATCGGCAGGTCGGCATTGGGCGAGGAGAGAACGGCACGCACCTCGTAATCGTTCACCTTCTCCCACTTATCGATCATCGAGACGAGCGAGGATGCCTTCGAGATCGAATCTTTGCCGAGGTGACGGTTCATGGTGAAGATCACGTCATCGGCGGTCAGCGTCTTGCCATTGTGGAATTCGACACCCTTGCGGATCTTGAAGGTCCATTCGGTCGCGTCGTCATTCGACAGCACTTCTTCAGCCAGTTCAGGCTCATAGCCCAGATCGGCGGTCAGGCGCGTGAGCGAGCCGTAGAACATACGACCACGGAAGTAATCCGCCGCCGAGGTGTAGAGAGCGGGATCGAGCGTGTCATTCGGGCCGTGCTGATCGGCCGCCATAATCAACTTGCCGCCGCGCTTTGGCGTATGGGCCGCCGCATGGGCGAGACCCGTGAACAGCGTGCCCGAGGCAAAGCTGGTGGCCCCGGCGGCCATCAGCCAGCCCATGACATCACGGCGGGACGCCCCGCGCTTCATCATGTCATTCAGATGATTGCGCTCATGGTATCCAAGCGCAGTGAGGCGAGGGTCGTTATTTTTGAAGTCAGACATCTTTTCTCCCGGGTGTTCGGCAATGCGCAGTTTGCATATGCCTTTCCGTCATTGATTATTATCGAGCTTGTCATCGCTCCTTCGGTTAGTTTTGACCATCGACGAGAGGAGTGCAACAGCCGAAGATTGGTTTTTATTTATATTAACGAGACTTTCTGTCTCATTCCTGATTTTGGTGATCGTTAACAGGGTTGACGCTGTACCACCCTGCCCGCTCATACTGATCGGGCGATTCGCGATTGGGACTCCGGGCTATCGCCCTTTCGAATCGAGAAAAAATCGTATTAATCCTTCCGAGGCATCCGGGGTGTTGGGGGCGGTATAGCTGCCCGCCTTGTCGCCACCGGACCATGCATGGCCGAGAGTTTCAACATCCCAATATTCGGCGACGACGGTGCCATCCGGCAAAATCAGCCGATGCCGGGCCACCCCTTCCCCGGAAGATGCGTCGCTGTGAAGGGCCGCATCCGGGAAGACGCTTTTCATCGCATCGAAAATATACGCGCCATTCGAGGGCACGACCGTGCGGTCCTTGCGGCCATGGACGATCATCGCCCGCGCATGAGGCGCTCCCTTCGCAATCGGAAACCCCTGACCGGACCCGCTGCCATTCATGGCCGCAAAGGCGGAGGAGACATCCTGCGCCGACCCTGCGGCAAGCCCGGAATGCACGCCGATAGCGCTGAAGACATCCGAATAAGCCAACCCCAGAATCGCCGCCATGGCGCCCCCGGCGGATAGTCCGGCGGCAAAGACGGCTCCGGGGGGAACGGCATGTGTGGCCGCAATCTCCTGCGCAAGACCGGCAAGGATCGCGGCTTCGCCCGCGCCACGGCGCTGGTTTGACGGGTCAAACCAGTTCCAGCATCCATTCGGATTATCCGCCGATCCCTGACCCGGATATGCAACGATCAAAGCCTCGCGCGCGGCGAGGGCGTTGAGGGCGGTTCCACGGGCGAAATCATCGGGATTCTGGCCGCAACCATGGAGCATAACGACCAGACCCCGAATGCCGCTAGGGGCCTGAGGCGGCAGGAACAGGCGGTAATCGCGCCCACCATGCGGCCCGCGATAGGATTGCGAGAGCATGGGCATCGTGGCGGGGGGGATCGGCGAAGAGGAGGCGGTTTGGTGTGCAGAACCGGCCACGCCCTCAATCGTGACCCCGTCAAAATCATCATCCGCAGGGGCGTGCGGAATATCGGTATCCGTATTGTTTCCGGTCAAGGCATCTTGGATCATGCGTGTGGCATTGAGCGGCTTACCGTCGCGGACGGCTTGGGTCGCGCGCCGCATCGCATCGAGGTAACTGGCATTCATAAAGCAAACTTTCTTGGAAGCCGGACGGCCCGGAAAACTTAGAAAAAGCGGTCGGCGAGGGCTTTTTTGACCGCGCGGCTGGCCTGAACGGTGCCCAGAACCGTCAGCGAGGCAATCGTCGCGCGGGCAAGATCTGGCGTCACATCCGGCGCGATGCGCACGAGACCGACAACGCGGATCGAAAGGCGCTCCCCCGCCTGCCGTGTGCGTTCGAGTGTGGCCGCATCGAGGTCTATCAACCCCAATTCGAAGGTTTGGCGCGACATCGATTGCGCCATCTCATCCGCATGATTGGCAAGCTGGTTTCGGATCGCCGTCCTAATCAGGTCGCTTCGGTTGGCATAAAAGCCGTCCTGCACCAACAAATCGACTCGGCCAAGATCGACCGGCCCCAGATTGATCGTGATCTTTTCACTGTCACAGCGTTTATCGGGGATCGGCACGACATTTGGCATCATTGCTATCCAAAACCATCCACTTGGATGTTTATTGCATTGCAACATAGATATGTAAAGCTCTTTTGACAGTTTTCGTCGCGACAGGAAGACGGTACGGCAGGGATGTTAATTATCGCTGGCAAGTTGCACAGAAAATTGATACCTCACGTTTCAATATTCGAATGATTATGATGCGATCTTGCAGCCTGCCGCCCTTGACGGACGCCAAGCCCTGCTCCAAACCTGACCGCAGGATCACCACTGCCTGATCGCTCTTGCCCGAGGACCGCCCATGCCCCCTCTAGACGAGCCAAATGTCGAACGCTCGCCCAAAGTCTCGGACGAAGTTCGCTGTACGACCTGCTATATGTGCGCATGTCGCTGTGGCATCAATGTGCATATCCGCGACGGTCTGGTCCGCTATATCGAGGGGAACAAGAATCATCCCGTAAACAAGGGCGTTCTCTGCGCCAAGGGCAGCGCGGGGATCATGCAGCATTATTCTCCCGCCCGCCTGATGACCCCGCTGAAACGGGTCGGGCCGCGAGGCTCCGGCGAGTTTGAACCGATCTCGTGGGAAGAAGCGCTGCAAACCGCCGTATCGTGGCTCAAACCGATCCGCGAGACCGACCCCTCGAAGCTGGCCTTCTTCACGGGGCGCGATCAATCGCAGAGCTTTACGGGCCTTTGGGCGCAAAGCTATGGCACACCCAATTATGCGGCCCATGGCGGCTTTTGCTCGGTGAATATGGCCGCCGCCGGGATCTATACGATGGGGGGCGCGTTCTGGGAATTCGGCTCGCCGGACTGGGAACGCACGAAGATGTTCATGATTTTTGGCGTGGCCGAGGATCACGATTCCAATCCGATCAAGATGGGTCTGGGTCGCCTGAAAGAGCGCGGCGCGAAGGTGGTGGCGGTCAATCCCGTCCGCACCGGCTATAACGCCATTGCCGATGAATGGGTCGGGGTGACGCCGGGCACGGATGGCCTGTTTATCCTTGCGCTGGTGCATGAATTGATCCGCACCGGGCATGTCGATCTCGACTACTTGCTCCGCTATACGAATGCCCCGTGGCTGGTGATCCGCGATCCGGGCGCGGCGGATGACGGCATGTTCGCGCGGGACCATAACGGCAATACATTGGTTCTGAACCGCCATGCGAATGTCGTGCAAAACGCCAAGACCGCCCGCAAGAACGCGGCCCTGAAAGGGCAAGCGCGGCTGGAGGACGGGCGCGTCGCGGTTCCGGTCTTTCAGATCATGGCCGAGAAGTATCTCGACGATGAATACTCTCCCGATTCCGTCGCCGAAAAGACGGGGGTGGATGCCGCGACGATCCGGCGGCTGGCGGCGGAGCTGGCCTATACCGCGTTTGAAGAAGCCATCGAAATCGACCAACCCTGGACCGATGTATACGGCGAGAAGCACGCGACCATGACGGGCCGTCCGGTCAGCTTCCACGCCATGCGCGGCATCAGCGCGCATTCCAATGGCTTCCAGACCTGTCGCGCGATCCATGTGCTGCAATTGCTGCTCGGTTCAGTCGAATGCCCCGGCGGCTTTCGCTTCAAGCCACCCTACCCCAAGCCTATGGAAGCGCATCCCAAACCCCATAGCGGATACGCACCCAATTCTCCGCTCGACGGTCCCCATCTGGGCTATCCGCGCGGCCCCGAAGACATGATGATCAATGACGATGGCAGCCCAAGGCGCATCGACAAGGCATTCTCATGGGATGCGCCGATGTCGGCCCATGGCATGATGCATATGGTCATTTCCAATGCGGTGGCGGGCGATCCCTACAAGATCGATACATTGTTCCTGTATATGGCGAACATGTCGTGGAACAGCTCGATGAATACGCGCGGCGTGATGGACATGCTGGAACAGCGCGATGCCAATGGCGACTATACGATCCCACATATCATCTATTCCGATGCCTATTCGTCGGAAATGGTCGCCTATGCGGATCTTGTCTTTCCCGATACGACCTATTTGGAACGGCATGACTGTATCTCGCTGCTCGACCGGCCAATCTGCGAGGCCGATGCCGCCGCCGATGCGATCCGCTGGCCCGTAGTCGACCCCAAGACTCAAGGCGTCGGTCGCGATGTACAGGGCTTTCAGTCGACACTATGCGCCTTGGGCGCCCGGCTGGGCCTGCCCGCTTTCACAAACGAGGATGGCTCGGCCAAGTACAAGGACTACGCCGATTACATCGTCAATCACGAGCGCAAGCCCGGAATCGGTCCGCTAGCCGGATTCCGGGGCGAGGACGGCACCGAAAGCGGACGGGGCAAACCGAACCCCGATCAGCTTCAACGCTATATCGACAATGGCGGCTTCTGGCTGGAACATGTGCCGGACGAGGCGGCCTATTATAAATTCGCGAACCAAGCCTATCAGGATTGGGCCGTTGGTCTGGGATTCTTCGACGAGCCGCAGCCTTACACGATGCAGCTTTATGTCGAGACCATCCAGAAATTCCGCCTCGCCGCCGAGGGCCATGGCGACCGCCAACCCCCGGACCATATGCGCGACCGGGTGCGCAGTACCTTCGACCCGCTACCGATCTGGTATGCGCCGTTCGAGGAAACCATGGTCGATCAGGCCGAATACCCCCTCCACGCAATCACCCAGCGCCCGGCGGCGATGTACCATTCATGGGGATCGCAAAACGCATGGCTGCGCCAGATTCACGGGCGCAACCCGCTCTATGTCCCCGGTGAGCTATGCGATGAGCATGGGCTGGAGGATGGCGATTGGGCGCATGTTTCCTCGCATCACGGTCGCATCACGGTGCCTGTCGCGCGGATGGATGCGGTAAACGGCAAAACACTGTGGACGTGGAACGCCATCGGCAAGCGAGCAGGCGCATGGGCGCTGTCCCCCGATGCGCCGGAGGCGACGAAAGGCTTTCTGCTCAATCACCTGATCCATGAATTGCTGCCCGAAAAAGGCGACGGGCTGCGCTGGGGCAATTCCGACCCGATCACCGGACAGGCGGCATGGTACGATCTGCGCGTGAAGATCGAAAAGGCCGATGGTCCCCCGGAGATGACAAAACCCAGCTTCGAAGCCCAGAAAGGCCCCGCCCCCGAAGGGCCAAGCACTGTCGCCTATGGCGAGGAGTGGGGGAAGTGAACAGCGACATGCTCGAAGGTCGAAAACCGTGAAATCGATCACGCATCAGATCACCGGCTATGGCGGTGTCAAACTGCATGTGCGCGAGGCGGGTAATCCCGACGGCCCGCCGCTGTTGCTGATCCATGGCTGGTCTCAGCATCATCTGAGTTGGTCAAAGCAGTTCAATGGCTCGCTGGCCAAACGCTTTCGCCTGATCGCGCCGGATTTGCGCGGCCATGGCGCTTCTGACAAACCGCTGGAGCCGCATCACTATGACTGCGCCGCCCCTTGGGCCGATGATATCCGGGCGGTGATACGCGACTTGTCGCTGGAAAACCCGCTGCTTGTCGGGTGGTCGATGGGTGGACGATCCGTGATGGATTATCTGTCGATCCATGGCGACGATGCGATTTCCGGCGCGGCCCTTATCGGAGCGTCGGTCATGGCGCCGGGTGACCCCGAAGTGCTGACCGAACGCAGCCCGGCGGTAAAGGCCGAAGGCATGTATTCGCTCGATCAAGGCGTCGCGCTGACCTCGACCATCGCTTTTCTGCGCGCCTGCTTTGCCGCGCCGCTTTCAAAGCAGGATCTGGCACTGATGACCGGGTTCAACATGCTTGTGCCCCCCCAAATCCGCAAAGCCGCCCGCCTGCGCATCGGCAATGGTGAGGATGCGGCGATGCAACACATGACCAAGCCCGTCGCGATCTTCTGGGGCGAAGCGGAGAAAGTATGCTCCCGCGCCATGTTCGATGCGACGACCGCCGCCCTGCCGGATGCCGCCGTCTTCACCTATCCCGGTGCAGGCCATGCGCCTTTCTGGGAGCGCCCGGACGCTTTCGACACCGATCTCGCCAGTTTCGCCGATACCGCTTTCACGCGCATTGCACCCCTGCAAGCCGCGCAAGGAGCCATTGCATGACCCAACTGCCCGAAACAACCGATCGCAAGCTCGGCCTCGTCATCGATCTCGATACCTGTGTCGGATGTCATGCCTGCGTCATTTCCTGCAAGGAATGGAATACGGGCGGCTATGGCGCGCCATTGGCCGATACGGATGCCTATGGCGAAGACCCCTCCGGCACCTTCCTGAACCGGGTGCATACCTTTGAGGTCAAGCCCGCGAACAAGCCCGCGATGGTCACGCATTTTCCAAAATCCTGCCTGCATTGCGAGGATGCGCCCTGCGTCACCGTCTGCCCCACCGGCGCCAGCTTCAAGCGCGCCGAAGACGGGATCGTTCTGGTGCATGAGGATCACTGCATCGGCTGCGGTCTGTGTTCCTGGGCCTGCCCCTATGGGGCGCGCGAAATGGATGCGGTCGAGAAGGTGATGAAGAAATGCACGCTCTGCGTTGACCGCATCTATAACGAGAATATCCCCGAAGAGGACCGCGTTCCCTCCTGCGTGCGGACCTGCCCCGCCGGAGCGCGCCATTTCGGCGATCTGGGCGATGCGCAGAGCGATGTGTCGAAACTGGTGGCCGAACGCGGCGGTTTTGATCTCATGCCCGAGCAAGGCACCAAGCCCGTCAACAAATACCTGCCGCCTCGCCCCAAACAGCAGCAGATGGCGGATGAACCCGTCAACCTCGCCGCCCTCGCCGAACCCAAAGCCACGGGCTTTCTGGGCTGGCTCGACGGCGCACTCGAAAGGCTCGGCTGATGCATCCCGCATATTCCGTCATCTTCTTTACCGTTGCATCCGGCGCAGGGCTTGGACTGATCGCCTTTATGGGTCTTGGCGCGCTGCGGATCGACGAAATGTCGACCGGCTTTTTATTGACCGCCTTCGGGATCGGCTTTGCCTTGTCGGTTGCAGGATTGCTGTCCTCGACCTTCCATCTCGGCCATCCTGAGCGGGCGTGGCGCGCTTTTTCGCAATGGCGCAGTTCATGGCTATCGCGGGAGGGCGTGCTGGCCGTCGTCGCGCTGATCGTTGCCGCGATTTTCGCCGGGATGTGGCTGTTTCTCGATCTCTCCTCGGCGTTTTTCGGGGTCGCGACGGCTGTTCTGGCCATGCTGACGGTCTGGGCGACGGGGATGATCTACGCGCAGATCAAGGCAGTCGATCTCTGGCATCGCTGGCTGACGCCCGTTTGCTATCTGCTGTTCAGCATTGCGGGAGGGGTGGTCCTGTTCCTTTTTGTCCATGCACTGATGACCGGCAAGGCGGGCTGGGAATTATCGAGCGTTGCGATGATTGCCCTGCTGGTCGCTTGGGCGGTCAAATTATTTTGGTGGCGGGGCAGCGAAAATACACCGACCTCGACCCCCGACACCGCGACCGGGTTGGGCCATCTGGGCAAGGTGCGCCTGCTGGAGCGGCCCCATACGGGATCGAATTATCTTCTCAAGGAAATGGGCTTTCAGATCGGCCGAAAGCACGCCAAGAAATTGCGCATGATTTCGGTCATGCTGGGGGCTATCTTGCCGATCCTGTTGATCCTGTTGGCGATTCCTGCGCCGCTTGACGTTCTGTGGCTCGGCTTGGCCGTGCTGGCGCATCTGTCGGGTATGCTGGTCGAGCGCTGGCTTTTCTTCGCCGAAGCGCGCCATTCGGTGATGGCATTCTACTGATTTCTTTGCGCGATACGCGCGGGCGGATAGGGTGGCAGGATGATTTCGACCCCGCTTCCCCATGATAAAAACCGCGCCATCCGCGCCTTGGACCATCTCGGTCTTTCCACCGGGGATGCCGGGGCCGCACTTGTGGAGGGGGCGGCGGGGTGCAGCCCCTATCTCGCCCGATTGATCGAGCGCCACCCGGATTTCGCACAGGCGGCCCTGACGGACGACCCGGCCAAGAAGCTGGCGCGCATATTGAGCGATGTCGCCGCCGCCGAAAGCCTCGAAAAACAGGCTGCCGTGATGGCCGCCTTGCGACGGGCGAAGGATCGCGCCGCCTTGCTCATCGCCCTGTGCGACCTTGGCGGAGCATGGACGCTCGACGAGGTGACACATGCCCTGTCAGCCTTTGCCGATGCCAGCATCGGGGCGGCGACCGGATGGCTGATCGCTGCGGCGCGCGAAAAAGGCGCGCTGGATGACGGGCCGACCGGCTTTTTCGTCCTCGGTCTGGGCAAGCTGGGCGGGAGAGAGCTGAATTATTCCTCCGATGTCGATTTGATACCGTTCTTCGACCATGAGGGGCGCGATGCCGGGGAATACGGCGCGCGAAAGCAGGTTTTCAACCGCCTGACCCGCGATCTGGTCAAGATGCTCTCGGAGCAAACCGCCGAAGGTTATGTCCACCGCGTCGATCTGCGCCTGCGACCGGACCCCAGCTCGACCCCGCCCTGCATGTCCGTCGATGCCGCAGAGCGCTACTATGAAAGCTTTGGCAAGAACTGGGAGCGCGCGGCCTTTATCAAAGCCCGCATCATCGCCGGAGATGCGCAGGCGGGCACCGCCTTTCTCGACGGGATGAAACCGTTTGTCTGGCGGCGGTATCTGGATTTTGCGGCGCTGGAAGACGTGCGCGATATGAAGCGCCTGATCCATAAACATAAGGGACATGGGGCCATTGCCGTGGCCGGACATGATCTGAAACTCGGACGCGGCGGTATTCGGGAGATCGAATTTTTCGCCCAGACGCAACAACTGATCGCCGGAGGGCGCGAGCCACGCCTGCGCCTGACCCGCACCGTCGAAACGCTGGAGGCGCTGGTGCAGCATGACTGGATCACCGCCACCGCCCGAGAGGAAATGGCCGAATCGTATCGCCTGCTCAGAACCGTCGAGCATCGCCTGCAAATGATCGCCGATGCCCAGACGCATCAAATGCCATCCGATGCCGAAGGGCTGGCGCAGATCGCGGCATTTTGCGGCTATACGGATTTTCCCGCTTTCGAGGCGATGCTGCGCGCCCATCTCGATCGGGTTTCCCACCGTTTCGACCGCCTTTTCGAAGGAGATGGCATCGGCGATCATCCGCTTGAAAAACCGGCTTTCGCCAATCCCGATGCCGCACAGGCGATTTTCGACCGCTGGCGCGCCGGTGACATCGCCGCCACGCGCAGCGACAGGGCACGGGCGAAGCTGGATCGGATTTTGCCCGTCATCACGGCGGCGGTGGCGGGGGCGGGAGATCCCGATCGAGCCTTGCTGGAATTCGACCGATTCCTGACCGGCCTGCCCGCCGGGGTACAGATTCTGTCGTTGTTCGAGGCCAATCCGAACCTGTTGGAGATGCTGACCGAAATCTGCGCCGCTGCGCCCCGCCTTGCGGCCTATCTGGGGCGCAATTCGGGGGTCATCGATGCCTTGCTGTCGCGCGATTTCTTTGCGCCGACGCCGGGGGCCGATGCGCTGGTGGCCGAATATGCAGCGCTTGCACCCGATGAGCAGGATTTCGAGGCAAATCTCGATATGTCGCGCCGCTGGGCCAAGGAGCGCCATTTTCGGATCGGGGCCGCCTTGCTGCGCGGGATCGATACGCCGGACGAGGCGGGGCGCGCCTATTCGGCACTCGCGGAGGCATGCCTATGCGCGATGGTCGGCCCCGCCACAGCGGAGGTCGCGCGCCGCCATGGCCCGCCCCCCGGCGAGGGGGCCTGCATCGTCGCGCTGGGGCGGCTAGGCTCAGGCGACATGACGGCGGCGAGCGATCTGGACCTGATCGTCATCTATGACGATTCGGACAAGGCATCCGAAGGGCCAAGGCCGCTGGCGGGCGGTCAGTATTATGCCCGCTGGACCCAACGCCTGATGAATGCCCTGACGGCGCGCACCGCCGAAGGCGCGGTCTATGAGGTGGATATGCGCCTGCGCCCCTCGGGCCAGTCAGGACCGCTCGCAACGCGCCTATCGGCGTTCGAGCGGTATCAGGCCGAGGAAGCATGGACATGGGAGCATATGGCCCTGACCCGCGCGCGGGTGATCGCCGGGCCCGATGCCCTGCGCGCGCGGGTCGAGGCAGCCATTGCCCAAGCACTCGCAAAACCGCGCAACCCCGATGACGTGCTCAGCGATGCGCTGGAAATGCGCGGCAAGCTCGCAGCAGCAAACGAGAAAGAAACCCGCGACCCATGGGCGCTCAAGCTTACCCGTGGCGGGCTGGTCGATGCGGATTTTATATGGCAGGCACTGTGCCTCGCCCATGGCTGCACCGATGCGAGAGCATCCGATAGCGCGCTCGATTCTCTGGTGACGGCGGGGCGGCTCGATGGGGAAACAGGCGCACAACTGGCATCGGCAAGGGCTTTGCAGGCCGCATTACTGCATTTTATCCGGCTCAGCCATGACGGCCCCTTCGACCCGGAAACCGCCCCGCTGGCCCTCAAAACCGTAATGGCCAGAGCGCTGGGCGCAGCGGATTTCGAGGAGGTCGTCGTCAAAGTGTCGGCAGCGCAGAAAACGGTGCGCGCCGTGTTCGTGGAAACCTTCGGGTCCTTGTGAATGCGCCTGCCGATCGTTCACCATCCCGATTATCAAGCGCCGCTGCATGACGGGCATACATTTCCGATGTCGAAATACGGATACCTGCGCGATGTTCTGGTCGAGCAGGGCCTGACCGGGCCGGAAACATGGCTAACGCCTGCCCCCGCCAGCGAGGCGATGATCGCGCGGGCGCATGACCCCGGCTATGTCGCGCGGGTTTTCGGCGCAGACCTGACCCGCGAGGAAGTGCGCCGGATCGGGTATCCGCATACGGAGCGGGTAACGCGCCGCTCGCGGCTGGCCTGTGCGGGCACCCTGATCGCCGCCCGTTTCGCGTTGGAGACGGGAATCGCCTGCAATACCGCCGGGGGCAGTCACCATGCACGGTACGAGCACGGGGCGGGCTTTTGCGTCTTCAACGATGTCGCCGTCGCGATCCGCGCCTTGCAGCGTGAAGGGGGTCTAGGGCCGGTGGCGGTAATCGATTGCGATGTGCATCAGGGGGATGGCACGGCGGCGATCTTTTGCGGGGATCCGGGGGTCTACACCGCCTCGCTTCATGCCAGTGGCAATTATCCTTTCGACAAGGAGAAAAGCGACCTTGATATCGCCCTGCCCGATGGCAGCGGGGATGCCGATTACCGGGCGGCGCTGGATACGATGCTGGATCGCATCGGGCGCGAAGGACCATTCTCGATGGCCTTCTACAATGCCGGGGTCGATATTCATGGCGATGACCGATTGGGCCGGTTGACCCTGACCGAAGCGGGGATACGCGCGCGGGATCGCCGGGTTCTGGAATGGGCACAGGCGCAGGGATTGCCGCTCACTTGCGTCCTTGGAGGCGGCTATGACCGCGACCGACGGCGATTGGCTACCCGCCACGCGATCGTGTTCGAGGAGGCGCAGGCCGCGCTACAGCGCGCTTAGAGGGATAATGACAAGTATTCCGACTCGGAAATCGCGCCAGAACACAGACAGCGAGTTTTTCAACGGATCAACACTCACTGAAAAAACTTTGATAACAGGCCAAGACCGGCACTTACCCCAAGCGTGAGCGCGACCCCTTTGTGGCATCGAAGCAATAGGAACGCCGCGATCCCCGCAATGACCGGAACACGCCAATCGATGGTCGAGACATCCGGCACCGAGAGCGTGAACGGCCCTGCCTTCTGCTGGGCCACCTGCCCAAAAACGACATGCAGGGCGAACCATAGCGACAGGTTGAGGATCACCCCCACGACCGCCGCCGTAATCCCCGACAAGGCCGCGCGCAACCGGGGCCGCGTGCCGATCCACTCGATGTAGGGAGCACCGGCGAATATCCACAGAAAACACGGGGCGAAGGTAGCCCAGAGCGTCACCGCCGCCCCCGCCAGACCAGATCCAAGACTGATGCCGCCACCATCCCGCGCGGCGGCAAGAAAGCCGACGAACTCGGTGACGAGAATCAACGGGCCGGGCGTCGTCTCGGCAAGTCCAAGACCGTCCATCATCTCGCCAGCCGTCAGCCATCCATAGGCCGACACAGCGTCTTGAGCCATAAAGGCCAGAACGGCATAGGCCCCGCCAAAGGTGACGGTCGCAAGCACCGAGAAAAACCAGCCGATCTCTCCCAAAACATGCCCCGGCATCACCCATTCGAGCATAGCAAGCGGAAGAATCCAGACCGCAAGCCATGTCGCGACTGTCCCCGCCGTTCGCATCGGTGTCACAGCGAGAGGGGGTGCCGCCTCGCCCTGTCCGCCATCGCCCGCCATTGCCCCCGCCAGAGCGGCGCATGCAATGACAAGCGGATAAGGCAACGCGAGAAAGAAGATCGCACCGAAGGCCGCCGCCGCAATCGCCCAGTGCAAGGGCCGCAAAAGCGCCCGCTTTGCAACGCGCAGCAATGCCTCCACCACGATCACGAGCACCGCAGCCTTGACCCCCAGAAACAAGGCTTCGACAAGCGGCATATTCCCGTAAAATGCGTAAACAGCCGCCAACGCCAACACCGTCAAGGCTCCCGGCAGGACGAACAGCACTCCCGCGATCAAACCGCCCATGACCCCGTGCAACCGCCATCCGGCATAGGTCGCAAGCTGCATCGCCTCCGGCCCCGGCAACAGCATGCAAAAGGACAGCGCATCGAGAAACTGTCGCTCCGTCAGCCACCGCCGTTCATCGACGAGAATACGGTGCATCAAGGCGATCTGCGCAGCGGGGCCACCAAAGGACAGCACGCCGATCCGCGCCCATTCGCGGGTGGCCTCGCCCAAGGTCGGCGTCATCGCGACACCGGCGCGCCGGGCCAGTCATGCCCCTCGTCCTGCCCGTCACGCGCCCAGCGATACAGCGCATCATACAGAACCATACCGGCTTCAAGCTGGGCCAGATCATCGCGATACAACCGGGATAATCCGACGGAAACAGCCAGCAATCCTGCGGCTTCGGATGCAAGGTCGTGGCGATTGGTATCCGCAGCCCGGATGACGGTTGCCAGCGTGTCCAACGGCTCAACCGATAACCCGAATTCAGCACAGACTGTATCGAAGGAACACGATTTTCCCCTATGCGAGAAGCGCACCCCTTCGACATCGAAAGGGATGGCATCGAATTTCTCCGCCACCAGCGTCACATCCTGCGGTGGCACGAACAGGAACTCGGCAGTCGGATCGATGAAGCGGCGTATCAGCCACGGACAGGCAAGCCGGTCGATCTTTGGTCGGTGACGCGTGACCCAGCGTGTCGAGCGCAGGCCAAGACCGGGAATCGCCGTCTTGTCGATCATCGGCAATCCTGCGTCACGCCATGCGAAATGGCCGCCTTCCAGCACTTCAGCCGCGATCCCACGACCGCGCAGGAGGGCCATCGTCCCGTGACTGATCTTGCGCCCCTTCTGGCAATATAGCACCGCACGCCGCGCCCCAATCCGGGCGGCGAGGGCGTCCAGCGCCGTGAAGGCATGGCGAACGGCGCCGGGTAGAAGACGCGGATCATCGTCAAAATCTTCATCGATGCGCAGGTCGACGAGGACAGGGGCATCCGGCGTTCCGACGAGGCGCGCGAGTTGCTGAATGGTGATTTCATTGGGCGAGGGCATCATGGCATCCTTCACAGTCCCGCGTGAATGCAGGAACGGTTTCAACGGGATGCGACGCTTGAGCCGAAGCCTCACGGGGCGCGCGCGTGCCCCATGTCTTCAAGATTGACGCGCGGTGATCGGCGAGTCAATCGCAACCTGATCGCTCTGATCCCCAAAACCCCATTGACCGTCCTGCCGTTCTCGCCTACCCCGCCTCTCGTGTCGGGTGGCTGGACGGTCGCGGCTTTTTCGGAAGTCGAGGAAAGTCCGGGCTCCACGGGGCCTCGGCGCCGGGTAACGCCCGGCGGGGGTGGTTCGCCACCTTCAGGGACAGCGCCACAGAAAGCAGACCGCCGCGCCCGTTCTTCGGATCGGATCGCGGTAAGGGTGAAACGGTGCGGTAAGAGCGCACCGCCCCCTTGGCAACAAGGGGGGCATGGCAAGCCCCGCCGGGAGCAAGGTCGAATAGGGATGGCAAGGGTCGAAAACGGCCCGGCGCACGGCCCCGGCGTGCCATCCGGGTAGACCGCTAGAGGCGGCGGGCAACCGTCGCCCCAGAGGAATGATCGTCGAGGCGGGGCAACCCGCTGGACAGAACCCGGCTTACAGGTCGCCCGGCACAGGCTTCCCTCTTCGTAACATCACAGTAATGCAGACAGTGTATCTCCAGACACAGCTCTCTGAACCTTGATGGTGGCCTTTCGTGAAAATCCTGCTCATCAGTTTTCATTTTCCTCCGGATGCCCCCATTGCGGCGACCCGCGCTCCGAAATTCGCGCAATACCTGATCGGAGCGGGGCATGATGTGCGGGTTCTCTGCGCCCGAGACCCGCAATCGCATAATGCCCATGCTCTGAAAATCGACGAATACCGGGTCATCCGCACCGATTGGAACGATATTGGCGCCATCCCCGGCAATGTGCTGGATCGTCTCAAACCATCCCGGAAACAGGCCATGACGACCCCGGCCACCGGGATTGATTTGCCCCCTCCGCCCGCACGCCGCCCCGGTCTTCGGTCGCGGCTGGGCAAATTCTACGATTCTGCCATATGCCGCCCGGATCGCCGGACAGGCTGGCGCCCCCATGCCCTGAAAGCGGCGCAGGAATTATTCGGGACATGGCAACCCGATCTGATCTACGCGACCTGCCCACCCCATTCTGTCGCGCCCATCGCGCGGGATATCGCACGGCTGGCCAAAGCGCCCTTTGTCGTCGAATTTCGCGACCGCTGGGCGCTCGATGCCTATTCCAACCATCCCGAATGGCGGCAACAACTCGACCGGCGGCAGGAAGCGGCGGTCATGTCAGAGGCCGCCGGAATCGTCACCGTCTCGCCCTTATGGGCACAAAGCTACCGGGCGCGCTATGGTGCCGATCGCGTGGCGGTGGTGATGAACGGTTTCGACCCAGAAGATTATCCATCCGCAAGGACGGAACCGCCCGCCGTCGATCAAAATCACATCGAGCTTTTATTCGCTGGCGCGCTCTATCCGGGCCGCCGCGATCCGCGCACGGTATTCGAAGCCATCGCCCTGCTCGGCGATGATGCCAAGCGGGTTCGGGTGACGATGCTGGGCAAGGATCTCGGCCCCGCCATTGCCTTGGCGCAGGAAACGGGCACCGAGGAATGCCTGACCCTCCTGCCCGCCGAACCGCATCCCGCCATCATCGCACGGCAATATTCGGCGGATGCCCTGCTAATGCTGCAATGGAACGACGAGCGCGATGCGGGCACGGTGCCCGGCAAGCTGTTCGAATGCATCGGCGCACGGCGACCTGTCATCGCGACGGGCTGGATACCGGGCGTTGCGGGCCAGATGATCCAGCAAAGGGGTCTTGGTGTCATCGCGAACGAGCCGCGTATTCTTGCCAATAAATTATCCGCACTTCTCAGCGAAAAGCGCGCCCATGGCCTGATCGCCCCCCTGCCCGCCAGCATACGCGAGGGCCTGACCCGCCACGAACAATTCAGCACGTTGGAGCCGTTTCTGGCCCGCGCCGCCGGGTGGGATGCCCTGCAAACGGCTGCGGAATAATGAGCGATCAAACCCTATCCCGCAAGATGATGGGGGGGGCCGCGTGGATGGTCTCCGCACGGATGGTGATGCGGCTTTCGGGCTTGATCAACGTGATCATCGTCGCGCGCTTGCTGCCCCCGGCGGATTTTGGGGTCGTGGGCCTGACGGTCGCCTTTATCGGCGCGTTCGAGGCGATGAGCGATATGTCGCTGAACGCCGCCATCATTCGCCATCCCGACCCCAAACGCGCGCATTACGATACCGTTTTCACACTGATGACCCTGCGCGGGATCATCCTTGCGGGCATTGCTCTGCTGGCGGCGGAGCCGATGGCGGCCTTCTATGGCGACGAGCGGCTGGTCACGGTGGCCTATGCGCTCGCGGCCCAGCAAATCCTCTTTGCATTGGTGAATCCCGGCGTTGCCGATTTTCAGCGCGATTTCAACTTTCGCCGCGATTTCGCCTTTTTGGCGATCCGCAAACTGGCCAGTACAATCGCCTGTGTGACCGTCGCCTTGACGCTTTGGCCGGATTATCGCGCGTTGGTCACGGGTTTGATTGCGGGGACGGTGGCGACGCTGATCGCATCCTATGTCCTCAGCCCCTATCGCCCCCGGCCCTCATTGGCCGCGTTCAGCGAGATTTTCGGCTTCTCAAAATGGATGGTCGCGACGAACCTGCTGAAATTCGCACAGCAGCGCCTCGATACCTTCATCCTCGGCAAGACGCTGGGGCTGACGGCGCTCGGCTTCTATGCGATCGCGCTGGAATTGGCAAATCTGGTATTATCCGAATTCGCCATGCCACTGGGGCGGGCCTTTATGCCCGGTTATGCAAAGCTGCAAAACGATGCGGCGGGCCTGCGGGCGCAATTCGGATCCGCTTATGGGGCGGCGATGCTGATCGCGCTACCGCTCGCGGTGGGGGTTGCGCTGGTGGCCGAACCGGCAATTCGGCTGGCCTTTGGCGAGGGATGGGAAGAATCGGTCGCACCCATGCGAATCCTGACCGCAAACGGGCTGGCAATGGCGTCGAGCGCGTTTTGTTTTCCGGTTATCATCGCGATGGGACAGCCGCGAAAGCTGGCCCCGCTTCAACTTTTGTCGATCCTCATCGGAGCGCCGCTGATTACTTGGGCCTCCCTGAATTACGGGCTGACTGGCGCGGCATGGGCCATGGTCGGGATGAGCACTTTCTACGCGTTGATGATGATGCGCGTCGCCCTGCGTCTGATGCAGGCGGATGCGAGCCTTGTCCTGCGCTTCATGCCCCGTCTGCTCGGCGCAGCGCTGGTGATGACCGTATCGGTGCAGATGGTGCAGGCAACCCTCGCACCCGTAACCGATGCGACAAGCGCCGCGATCGTGTTCGGAACCACGGCTTTAACAGGAATCGCCACCTATCCGGCGGCCTTGATCGCGCTGTGGTGGATGGCCGGAAAACCCGCCGGACCAGAAGCGAGCGTGTTGAGCGTCATGACGCGCGCCCTGCCCCGCTTTGCTCAGAGCTGAAGATTATTCCTGCTTCGATACCTGAGCGTATTCCAGCTCAACAGGCGTTTCACGCCCGAAGATCGAAACGGACACCTTCAGCCGTGCATTCTCGTGATCCACGTCCTGCACTTCGCCAAGAAACGATTCGAAGGGTCCGTCGATAACCTTGACCTTTTCGCCGATCTCGAAGCTGATGGTCGGACGCGGGCGCTCGGCCGCATCTTCCGACGTATCCATGATGCGGTCGATTTCGCGCTGGGGCACCGGCTGCGGCTTGCCGCCATCTCCCAGAAATCCGACAACGCTCTTGGTATCTTTTACAAGGTGATACGCGGCGTCTTTCATATCCATTTTCACCAGTACATATCCGGGAAAATTCTTGCGCGGCACTTCGACTTTCTTGCCCCGTCGGACTTCGATGACCTGTTCGGTCGGAACGAGGATTTCCTCGAAACAATCGATCAGACCTTTGCGTTCCGCTTCGGACCGGATCGCGTCGGCGACCTTCTTCTCGAAGTTGGAGTAAGCGTGAACGATATACCAGCGATGCGCCATGACCGACCCGTTTCAAGGCCCATGGGTTTTCGCGCGCGCCCCCGTATGTTCTTGAGGAGCGAGCGCCCAACCATGCGCCGAATTTCAGTTGATGGGGCGTTTTACCGGGCGGGGAACAAAAATCAAGCCCCGAGGGCCACAAGCATTTCGATCATGAAATTCAACACCTGATCGACAAGCAGGAAAAAGATCGCCGTCAACGTCACCATGATGAATACCATGATGGTCGTCGTGATCGTTTCCTGACGGGTCGGCCAGGTCACCTTGGCGGTTTCGGCGCGCACTTGCTGAATGAACTGCGGAGCGTTCCGGATCCACGTTATCGGATTGGCCATCTTCGAGACTTCCCTAATTCACCCCGGATCGGGGATCGCGTGGCAGGGGCGATAGGACTCGAACCTACGACATTCGGTTTTGGAGACCGACGCTCTACCAACTGAGCTACACCCCTACGCGCGAAACTGCCGTTTAACGTATTGCATGGGGCTGCGCAAGATTGCGCCGTGCGATTTTTCGTATCAGTGAAGAATGCGCGCGCCTCTTTTGCCGGATTTTTTTCCATGACCTTTGCCCCCATGCTGCGCGCTGCCCTGCTGATGTCGGCGGGAATGTGCTTTATTCCGGTGGGAGACACAGCCGGAAAGCTGCTGGGTGAGGCCGGAGTCGCGCCGGTTTTCATCGCATGGAGCCGGTTCGCATTGGGGGCCGTGCTGGTTTTTTGTGCCTTTGGCGGGCGAGGATTCGACTTCAGGGTCTTTCGGGATTGGCGCTATTGGCTGCGGGCCGTGATCATCACGGTTGCTGTGACCTGCATCCTGACTGCCTTGACGACAGAGCCGATCGCGAATGTCTTTGCCGCGTTCTTCGTGGGACCGATTCTCTCCTACTTCCTCGCCGCATGGATGCTGGGCGAGACGATAACACGGGCGCGCACGATCCTGCTGTTCGCGGGGTTTTGCGGCGTCTTGATGGTCGTAAGGCCGGGCGGAGACCTGTCGGCGGGCATCGGCTGGGCGTTGCTGGCGGGGATGCTATACGGGTGCTTTCTGGTCGCGACGAAATGGCTGAGTGGCACAGTGGCCCCACGCAGCTTGTTGTTTTCGCACCTGACGATCGGCGCGATCCTGCTGACCCCGTGGGGCACCGCCGCGATACCGGAGGCGACGGGCATGACCATGGCATTGGTTGTGATGAGCGCGGCGGCCTCGGCGATGGGGAACTTGCTTCATACCATCGCCACGCGCATGACCGATGCGTCACGCCTCGCACCCTTTGTCTATGTGCAGCTCGTCTCCGCAACGCTGATGGGCATCGTCGTCTTTGGCACATGGCCTGACGGATGGAGCCTTGCAGGTCTGGCGCTACTGCTCGTTTCGGGCTTCGGCGCGCTTTTCCTGCAAAGGCGGTGAGGAGCGGGCCTATTCCTCGTCCAGATGCAATCGATCCCGAAACCGATTCGTCAGCGGATAGCGTCGTTCCAGCCAGAAGGCGCGGGGGCTGAGTTTCGTACCCGGCGCGGACTGGAATCGCTTGAATTCCGAATTGCGCAGGAGAGTCGCGACCCGCTCGACCGTTTCACGTTCATACCCTGCACGCACGATATCGCCGATTTTCGCATCCCCTTCGATCAGTCGGTAGAGGATGCCATCGAGCACATCATAGGGCGGCAGGGAATCCTCGTCCTTCTGATCGGCGCGCAGCTCCGCCGAAGGGGGCTTGTCGATGATCCGGGTCGGAATGACGGCACCCGACTTGCCCATCATCCAGTCGCGGTAATTGGCGTTACGCCAGCGGCATGTTTCGAAAACCCGTGTTTTATACAGGTCTTTCAGCGGGTTATACGCCCCTGACATATCGCCATATAGCGTGGCATAACCGACCGCGACCTCGGATTTATTGCCGGTGGTCAGCAACAGATGCCCAAACTTATTCGACAGCGCCATGAGATAAAGGCCGCGCAGGCGCGATTGGATATTTTCTTCCGCAATACCCGGCTCGGTTCCTTCGAAGAAATCCTCCAGCGAACCATTGATCGCCTCGACCCCCGGCCCGATGGGCAGCGAGACATAGGGCGCGCCGATCCGGTTTGCGCATTCAGCGGCATCCTCCAATGAATGTTCGGATGTGTAGCGCGAGGGCAGCATGACGCACCAGACATTCTCCGGTCCCAGCGCATCGGCGGCGATGGTCGCCACAAGAGCCGAATCGACCCCGCCGGACATGCCCAGCACCACGCGCTCAAACCCGTTTTTCAGCACATAATCCCGCAATGACAGGACCATAGCGTAGTAATCCGCTTCCCATTCCTCCGGCACCGTATCCAATGGTCCCCGCTCGCAACGCCAACCATCATCGCCTCGGACGAATTCACAGTTGAGGATCGCCTCCTCGAAGAACGGTGCCTGCAAGGCCAGTTCACCGCCCGGATTGAGGACGAAACTGCCGCCGTCAAAGCATTGATCGTCCTGACCGCCGATCAGGTTGAGATACAACAGCGGCAATTCGGTCTCGACGACCCGTGCGACCATCACATTCATGCGAACGTCATGCTTGTTGCGGGCATAGGGCGAGCCGTTCGGCACAACGATGATCTCCGCCCCCGTCTCCACAAGCGTTTCGGCAACATCCGGAAACCACGCATCCTCGCAAATCGCCACACCGATGCGGACCCCGGCAATGGTCACAGGGCCGGGAGCGGGGCCGGGAACAAAGAATCGCTTTTCATCGAAAACGCCGTAATTGGGCAATTCATGCTTGCGGAACACCGTATCGATCTTGCCATCCCGCAGCAGATAGACGGCATTGAAGACCAATCCCTCCTCCAGCAAGGGACACCCGATCAGGATCGCAGGGCCATCGACCGTCGCGGTGGCAAGGGCCTGCACCTCGCGGCGGCATGTCTCGATAAAGGCGGGTTTGCGGACGAGATCCTGTAGCTGATAGCCCCCGATAAACATCTCCGGCAGGATCAGCAAATCCGCGCCATCCTCGCGCGCACCGTCCAGCGCCTCATGCGCTTTGGCCGCATTTCCGGCGACATCGCCGACAATAGCATTCAGTTGCGCTGCCGCAATTTTGATCCGATCCATCCGTAAGGTCTCCATTCGCGGCGGGTCCGGTAAAGGAAATGGGGTGATAGCCCCCGGTGAGCAAGGCGGCAATGCCCCGATCGTCGTTTGACAAAGACGGACATGCCAGATGCGCGGTTCGCCGTTGCGTTGCGACGTGCGTATCCGATAAGGTTTGCAGCACTCGGAGGACGCCTCCGCGCGATTACGTTAGGTGAAGGCTGAGAGATACATGAGAAACCTGCTTTTGATTGGCACCACCGCCCTTACTCTGGGTATGGCCACAGCACCGGCCCTGATGGCTCAGGACACGGGCAAGCCGCCTGAGCAAAGCAGAATAACGTATAAGGACGGGGGCGAGTACACCGGCGATTTCGTCAATGGCAAACAGCACGGGAAAGGAAAGTTTGTCCTGCCCGATGGCTATGAATACGAGGGGGACTGGGTCGATGGCCAGATCGAGGGCAAGGGCGTCGCGACCTATCCCAACGGATCGACCTATACCGGCGAATTCGTGGATGGTGCGCCCCATGGTCAGGGCACCATCGTCTATGAGGATGGCGGCGAATATACCGGCCAGTGGATCGAAGGCCGCATCGAAGGCAAGGGCAAGGCCCAATATGCCAATGGCGTCGTCTATGAGGGCGACTTCAAGGATACGGTCCATCATGGCAAGGGCAAGATGGTCACCGCCGCCAAGTATGAATACGAGGGCGATTGGGTCGAGGGCCTGCAACATGGCGAAGGCACCGCAAAATATCCCAATGGCACGATCTATACCGGCGATTTCCGCGAGGGTCTGCGCCATGGAAACGGCAAGATCACCATTGCCGATGACGGTTTTGAATTTTCCGGCACATGGCGCAAGGGCCTGATGCATGGCAAGGGCGTCGCGAAATATCCCAATGGCGAGGCGTTCAACCTCTATGAAGGCGAGTTTCTGGAGGGCAAGCGCCACGGCTATGGCGTGATGCGCTATGCCACCGGCGAGGTATATGACGGCTATTGGGACAAGGGCGAAAAGACCGGCAAAACCGCCGAGAAAGAACCCGAAGACAAGGCCGAGAAAACCGAGAGCGACGGGAACGACAGGAACGACGACGAAAAAGCTCAAACCGTTGAAAAAACCGACGAGAAGAAAACCGTCGAAACCAATTGATCGTCATTTCTGCGACATTTCGGACTTTTGTATCCCAAAGGCATATCCCCGGACTCATCCCCATGAGTCCGGGGATTTTTTTGCCTTGAGGCTGGCCTCCCGAAGCGGCGGTGACGGCATTCGATACGCCCCTATCGGATGGCGAGACAGCGAAGGGGCAACATTTTCGCACAATATCGTCAGAACGAATGCAACCAGCGACAGTGTCACCGAGTTATCGTAGGGTCCGGTCAATCAGACCAATATCCAATGCGGAGAAACTGTTATGTTCAGAAACCTTTCCTTCTGCCTTGTCGCTCTGCTCGCTGCATCCCCGGCATTGGCGCAATCTGTCGTTGTTTCGGAATCGGCACTACAGGTACAGCCGCTCTCCCCGTCGCTGGGCACGACCGAATCGCTGGCGATCATCACCCCGAATCAGGCGGAGGCATTGATCGACGGCACGGCGACACCAACGCCTGTGCCCGCCGCCGTGCAGACAATCATCTTGCCGGATGAAAGCGCGCAGGCCCTGAGCACTCTGCCCCGAATCTCGCCACAGGAAGTCGAGATCTTGATCGAAGAGCCGCTGGTCGTCGATCCCAATGCGGAGCGCGCGGAACAGGATGTCTCGCTCTATGTAATGGAAGAAGGCACGATCCTGCCCAGTGCATCATGGACCGCACGGGACAGCGAAGCATGCAAAGCGGCAGGCGGGATCGAATTGCCCCTGCCCAGCAATCGTATCGGATGTTTCAAGCTCTGATCGCGGCGAGCATATGGCCTGACGCTCCTATATGTCCCGCACCCGATGCGGGGCATTTGTAAGTCTATGGTTCAGTCGCCGCAATGCTGCGCCGCGTCTGCGACGCCCGTTTCGCTGGGTGGATACGCCAGAGACCGGCTAACCAGCCTTCCCTCCTCAACCCGAACCGCCATCAGCGCCGTCCAGTGCAGGTCAGGGACCAGCACCTCGACCACGCCAGAGCATATCCGCATCCCGCTGGTGATAAAATCCTGCCCGATGCGGTGGTTGGAGAAACCGGCTTTGGGTGTAGCGATGGGCACAAGGGCGCCATCGCGCAGGGTCACGATCTTCAGAATGCCCGACAGATGCGGCGTTTCCACATAGGCGATATCCTGCACCCCGTCCCCGTCCAGATCGGCGATGGCAGCGGGGGCCAGCCAGCGATTGCGCCGACCGATCGGAGGGGTCGCCGCGATTTTATCGATCGCCCCGCCATCGAAGCGATAAACCGCCAGTTGAGCACCCAGATCCTGCTGCGATTCCACCACGACGATCTTGTCCGCAGGACCATCATCGAGCGCCGCATACCGGATCGCGATATCCTCAAAAACGCGATCCTGCGGCAGAGCGAGGGTAAAAAGCGTCTGTCCCTCCGGCGAAACACCGCGCAATGCGCCCCACTCGATCGCATCACCGAGAACGCCATGGCGATAGCGGTCAGTCGGTTCAGCGAACACGATCTCCTGCGCATAACCGGGGGATAGCGCCATCGCCGCGATGGCCGAGACCGCCAGAAGCAGTCGCTTCAAAGCTGCTTTTCCGGCATCCGCACGACCAGACCGTCCAATTCTGCCGTCACGGATATCTGGCATCCGAGCCGCGAATTCTCGTTCGGCTCATAGGCGAAATCGAGCATGTCGGTTTCCATGTCTTCCTGCGCCTTGAGCTTTTCCTGCCAAGTCGGATCGACATAGACATGACAGGTAGAGCAGGCACAGGCACCGCCGCAATCGCCCTCGATTCCCGGAATGCCATTGTTAACAGCACCTTCCATCAGGGTGTTGCCGACAGGCACATCGGCGACATGTTCGGTGCCATTATGCTCGATATAGGTAATCTTGGGCATGATCGTCTTTCCTGCACGGGTGCGATGCGGGGCATTTGGCAAGCCGAACGCCCGGGGTCAAGGGGCGATTACTGCGCCGGTGCCACACGGGGGGTCAGAAGTGTCTCGAACCCGTCCGCCGGATGACGCGGCACGATCCGCGCTAGGCATAGCGACATGAACGCCATGGCGGCCCCCAGCATAAACACCGCCGCAGGCATCACGAGATAGAGATACCCCAACACCGCAGGCAGAAAAACAGCCGCGATATGGTTGATGGTAAATGCAACGGCGGCGGTCGGCGCATGATCTTCGGGCGAGGCGATCTTCTGGAAATAGGTCTTCAGCGCGAAGGACATCGAAAAGAAGATATGATCCGCCAAATATAAAAACGCCGCCCAGAGCGGGTTCACATCGAGATAATAGATCAACGCATATCCCGAAAAGACGCAGATCAGCCCCGTATATTCGATGGTCAGCGCCAGCCGTTCACCAAAGCGCGTAATCAACAATCCGATCCATGGTGCGACCAGCATCGTGATAAACTGGTTTACAAGCAAAAGCGCAGCAGTTTCATGTAGTTCATACCCAAACTTTTCAACCAGCATGAAGGTGGCGAAGACGAGAAAAATCTGCCGCCGCGCGCCCCCCATGAAGACCAGCGCATAATAGAGCCAATAGCGCCGCTTCATCATCAGCTCTTTGCGCTGGGCATGCGGGGCCTCGAAACGCGGATAGGCGACGATGGCAAAGAGGATGAGCACAATGGCAAGGCATCCCGCAATCAGATAGGGCCAGCGGTAATCGAGCGGCACCGGGTCCACCGCCCCGCCCCGTGCCGTAAAGCCCCAGAAAATCAGCGCACCGAAGACAACGAATCCCACCCCGGCGGCCACCGCACGCAGATTGCCAAGCACCTGAGGCGCGCGCTCGCGGCTGAGCCATTGAAGCTGAAGCGATTGATTGATCGTCTCGAAATAATGATAGCCGACGGAACTGATCATCGTGGTCAGGGCCAACCCCCAGAATGTCGGCAAAAAGCCCGTCATGGCCGCCCCAAAGGCCAATAACAGCAGCGCGACATAAGCCAGCGTCTGCTCGCGCATGAACAGGATGACGAGCACGGCCCCGAAGGACAGAAAACCGGGAATCTCGCGGATCGTCTGCATCCAGCCGATATCCGAACCGTCGAATTGCGCCGCCTCGACCGCGAAATTATTGAGCAGCGCCATCCACACATCAAAAGATAACGCCATGGCGATGGTCATGACAATCAGCAGCGATTCGGGGCGTTGCCAGCGGGGAAGCGTGTGACTGTCGGCAATGCGGATCATGGCGCGCCTTTCTGATAGCCTATCGCTATCGAATTTCAGCACAAACCGATAGTCGGATAAGGGCGGCAAGACGAGCAGCCGTCCTGCCCTATTCCATGCCGATACCGTTATCTTCCAGTTCATGGGTGGAAACCGGCGGTGCGCCCCGCTCGCGATAGGGGGTCCGGTTGAAATACGAGCGATAGCATTTCGAGAAATGGGAAGGCGAGGTAAACCCCGAAGCAAGCGCAACGTTGATGACGGACATTTCAGTCTGTAACAAGAGGTTGCGCGCCTTTTGCAAGCGCAATTCCATGTAATAGCGCTTGGGCGAGCGATCCAGATACCGGCGGAACAGGCGTTCGAGTTGCCGCGTCGACATCTCGGATTGTTTCGCGAGGATCGAGGGGCTGATCGGCTCCTCCAGATTTTGCTCCATCATCTGAATGATCGTGACGAGTTTTGGGTGGCGGACCCCGATCCGGGCAGGCACGGACAGGCGCTGTTCCTCTCGCTCGCCACGCAGGGGGGTATGGATGATCTGATCGGTGATGAGGCTGACCACCGCTGAATCCACATCCCGTGCAATCAGGGTCAACATCATATCCGTCGCCGCGATGCCTCCCGCACAGGTAAAGCGGTTACCATCGATTTCGAATAACCGATTGGTCAGCTCAATATCGAGAAACTCCTCCGAGAATGCCGCCTTGTTTTCCCAATGGATCGTGCAGCGCCGGTCGTCCAGCAATCCGGCTTTGGCCAGAATCAACGCCCCCGTACACAGCGCCCCCATGGGCGAGCCAAGGCGGCTTTGTTTGCGCAGCCATGTCAGAACCGGCTTAGTCGCCGCTTTATGCGCATTAAGCCCGGAAACGACCACCACCCGCGCCGCGCGGGGGATATCCCCAAGGCCGCTCGACACATCTACCCGCGCCCCGCAAGACGATTGTACGGCCTCGCCAGTCTCGGAGACCAAGAACCATTGATAGGTTTCGACACCCGTGCCCCGATTGGCAAGGCGCAGCGGCTCGATTGCAGACGCAAAAGCGATCATCGAGAAATCCTCGACGAGCAAGAAAACGTAGCAGATAGGCCCAGATCCGTCCGTTCCGCGCATGGCTCAACCTGTATAGCCGCCTTACCGCTCTAGCCGGTCCCGGACCGGGAACACATAGCGAAGCAGATTGCTGACAGAAAAAGAGAATGGGCGTCAGGTCAAGGACGATTCGTCATGCGGCCCATCGCGCATCACATCACCGGATTCCAAAAATACGCCTGAAAGATCGAATCGACATCCTCGACCGCCTCCGTGCGCACAACCACCCGCTCGCGGGTAAAGAGCGTCACCTCGAAAGCATCGCGATAGAATGTGGCGGAAACGATGGTCGAGCGGGCGATATTGACGCAAGGGCGGTGACTGTCCAACGGCTCCAGAACAACACCGCCGGGAAAGATAAACAGCACTCCCTCGCGGGTCGTCGCCGGGTCAACGGGGATGGGATATACCGGCGCGACCCCCCTGCGCCTGCGCGATTGCAGCCGGGGGCCACACATGCCGCCGCGACAGGGTATATTGTCGATCACGTCCCATTCCGCCGGAACCCTCAACAGCTGCTGAAGGTGCGACACGCCGGAAATGGAAGGATCTATCACACGGTTGGCCTGTGCCATGGCAGTACGGGCACGCAGGGCACCTTGCCCGTCATCCTCGTCGTACACGCCAACAGCAAACGCCATACCATCCTCCGAAACTACAACGGAAACTATGCAATCAGGGCGGTAAAAATTCCCTCTACGCGAATGGTTAACTTTATACGCCTGCCTGTGGACACCTGAACATTCCTAGGGATATAGACGCGCAGGGTGTGCGATGCGCCCCGGTGCCATCCGCGCCGATCTTACCATAATGAGGACCGAAGCGATGACGGTGAACTGGTCTGCCGATAGCTGGAAAAACCACACGGCCTTGCAGATGCCAGACTATGAGGACAAAGCGGCGCTCGATCGCGTGACCGCCAAGCTCGCCTCATATCCACCGCTCGTATTTGCAGGGGAGGCCCGCGCGCTCAAGGCACGGTTGGGCGATGTCGCACGGGGCGAGGCGTTTCTGATGCAGGGCGGCGATTGCGCCGAAAGCTTTGCCGAATTCTCAGGCGACATGATCCGCGACACGTTCAAGGTGATGCTGCAAATGGCGGTCACGCTGACCTTTGCCACGCGTAAGCCGGTTGTGAAAGTGGGCCGCATGGCGGGCCAATTCGCCAAGCCCCGATCCGCCCCGACGGAGACGAAAGACGGCGTGGAATTGCCCAGCTATCGTGGTGATATCATCAACGAACTGGACTTCACCCCCGAAGCCCGCCGCCCGAATCCCGACAAGATGCTCGAAGCGTATCTTCATGCAGCCGCAACGCTCAACCTGCTGCGCGCCTTTGCGACGGGAGGCTATGCCGATCTGGAGCGGGTTACGGACTGGAATCTCGATTTCGCCAAGGACGAACGCTATGCCCAGACCGCCCAGCGCGTTTCGCAGGCGGTTGCCTTCATGAAAGCCTGCGGCGTCGATGCCGATACGGCGCAAGAAATTGCGACAACCGAATATTACACGTCGCATGAAGCGCTGTTACTGCCCTATGAGCAAGCGCTGGCGCGGGTGGATTCGACCACCGGCGATACGGTCGCCTGCTCCGCGCATATGCTGTGGATCGGGGATCGCACCCGCCAGCCCGACGGTGCCCATGTCGAATTCTGTCGCGGGGTCGTCAATCCCATCGGCGTAAAATGCGGCCCATCGATGACGGTGGAAGACCTCAAGCAACTGATGGGCATCCTCAACCCCGAAAACGAGCCGGGTCGCCTGACGCTGATCAATCGCTTCGGCGCGGGCAAGGTCGGCGATCATTTGCCCAAGCTGATCGAGACGGTCAAGGCCGAGGGCGCGAATGTCGTCTGGTGCTGTGACCCGATGCACGGCAATACCGTCAAGGCCGAGAGCGGCTACAAAACCCGCCCCTTCGAGCGCATCTTGCAGGAAACCCGCGAATTCATCGATACATGTCAGGAGCAGGATGTCTATCCCGGCGGCGTGCATCTGGAGATGACGGGCAAGGACGTGACCGAATGCACCGGCGGGATGCGCGAGGTGACCGATGCGGGCCTGTCCTCGCGTTATCACACTGCCTGCGACCCGCGCCTGAATGCCTCGCAATCCTTGGAAGTGGCTTTCCTGATCGCGGAAGAAATGGAACGCTAGAATATCCGCTCTCAAGGGCAATAGAAGCATTGCCCGGCCCGGAAAATCGCGCCAAACCGTCATGATCCGCAGCATCTTCGGATCATGACCCGCCAAGCGGATCGAGCAGTGCGCTTGGCATTTTCTCACCTCATCGGGCTTGATCGAGGGCTTGGGACAGTCAGGTATTGTCCCCAGGCCCCGGCGCATCGGTCAGGGCAGGAGAGATCATGCCCCCCGTCCGATATCTAGACCGAACCACACCACCGCATATCACCACGCTGGTGCTGATGACTGCCGTGGCATCGATCTGTACGAACCTGTTCCTGCCTTCCCTGCCCGGTATGGCGGCGGAATTCGGCACTTCTTATGCGATCATGCAATTCGCCGTAACGGGGTATCTGGCCCTGACCGGCTTTGTACAGCTTCTCAGCGGGCCGATTTCCGACCGATATGGGCGCAGGCCAGTGATGATCGTGGCGCTGATGGTCTTTATCCTCGCGGGGATCGGCGCGGCCCATGCGACCTCGCTGACCGGCTTTTTCCTGTGCCGCGCGTTTCAGGCATGCAGCGTCGTCGGCTTCGTCATCTCCCGCGCTGCGATCCGGGATATGGTGGGGCGAGAGCAGGCGGCAAGCATGATCGGCTATGTCACCATGGGCATGGCCCTCGCGCCGATGATCGCGCCCACGGTGGGCGGGGCATTGGGTGATGCCTTCGGCTGGCGCTCGAATTTCCATGCCCTTGCGCTGGCAGGGACGATTGCACTGGTGATCGTCTGGTTCGATCAAGGCGAGACAAACCGGCATCTGTCCGGCAGTTTTCGCGCGCAGGCCCGCGCATACCCTGCCCTCCTCCGCTCGCGGCGATTCTGGGGCTATGCGCTGACGATGATGTTCGCATCGGGTACGTTCTTTGCCTTTCTGGGCGGTGCGCCCTTTGTCGGGTCGGTCGTTTATGGTCTCAGCGCGACGGAAGTGGGGATGTATCTCGCGATTACGCCGATGGGCTATGCAACGGGTAACGGGCTGTCAGGGCGCTTTGCGGCGCGGATGGGTCTTTACCGGATGATGACCGTCGGGGCGCTGGTTACCTTATGCGTCATGTCGCTGACTCTGGTGACGGCGGCGGCGGGGATAGCGCATCCGCTGGGGTTCTTTGCCTTCACCTTCGCAATCGGGCTTGGGAATGGCATCATCCTGCCCTCGGCCAATGCCGGAATGCTGGATGTGCGCCCCGATCTGGCCGGATCGGCGGCGGGGCTGGGCGGCGCGCTGATGACCTTTGGCGGGGCTGCCCTCTCGGCGCTGGCTTCCTTCACCCTGTCCGAAACATCGGGGACGTATCCGCTGATCTACTGCATCCTCGGCTCATCGGCTCTGTGCCTCGCCTGCGTGCTCTACACGATCCGGGTCGAGAAGCGGGTGCGGGGATAAGGAGAGAAACGCCTCAAGCGCCGCCGGTGAGGAAAACCGATAGAGAATCCCGTTCGATGCGGCCATCTTGGCCATGTCGCAGCCCCGGTTTTTATGCCGATATGTCAGGACGAACCAAACGAATGACCAGTCAAAGCGCGCCGGGCACCCGGCCGCGACCTGCTCGCCGCCTTTACGCATCATCCCCCGCAGCGACCGGGTAACGACGCGCCATACGCATAGCGCCGTCGGAAAATCGAGATGGATCACCACATCCGCAGCGGCAACCCGGATATCGAGCGTGCCGCTGTAATTGCCATCCAAGATCCAGCGAGGTTGATCGGAAAATGCCTGCACTTTCTCGCGCCAGACATCGCTTGGCGGATGAACCCAGCCCGGCAACCAGTATTGTTGATCGAGATGGATCAGCGGCAGGCCCACGATCTGCGCCAGCCTTTTGGCCATCGTCGATTTACCCGCGCCGGGACATCCGACGATAAGAATGCGATCCATGTCAGTCCTTCGGGCCGAAATGCGGCCTTATCCTCCGGCAAACCCCGCATATCCCTTTGGGTCGAATGGTGCATCCGCCATTTCCAAATGCAGCAAATCGCCGTGATAGGGATGCGCCCGCGCGACATCTTCGTTCAGCTCGACCCCAAGACCGGGGGCATCCGGCACGATGACGTATCCGTCTTCCCATTGCATCGGCGTCTTGAGAATATCCGCATGGAACCCATCCCACCGCCCGATACTCTCTAAAATCAGGAAATTGGGCGAACACGCCCCGATCTGAACATTCGCGGCCCCGACCAGTGGTCCACAATACAGATGCGGCGCGATCATCGCCGATGACGCCTCGGCCATGCCCGCGATCTTTTTCGCTTCCAAGAGACCCCCGACCCGGCCGAGATTCATTTGCAGGATCGATGCGCCCCGCGCCTCCAGCAACCGCGCGAATTCTGCCTTGGTCGTCAGCCGTTCTCCCGCCGCGACGGGCACCGTGGTCGCGGCGGCGACTTGTGCCAATGCGCCGGGATTGTCGGGCGGGCATGGCTCCTCGAACCACAGCGGATCATAGGCTTCCAACCGCCGCGCCAGCCGGATCGCACCCGAAGCGGTGAACTGCCCGTGGGTTCCAAACAAAAGATCAGCGCGAGTGCCCACCGCCGCGCGGATAGACCGGCAAAACGCCTCCGAGCGCTCCAAAGCCTCCAGATCGGGTTGCCGACCGTCATACACCGTGTAAGGCCCTGCCGGATCGAACTTGACCGCCGTAAAGCCCTGCGCCACCGCCTCCGCCGCGCGCTCGGCGGAGGCATCCGGGTCGCTGTAGAACGCCGCCGCATCCTCCTCCGGTTTTGGGTAGAGATAGGTATAGCTGCGAAGTCGCTGATGCACCCGCCCGCCCAGCAGCATATGCGCGGGCTTGTCGAGCGCCTTGCCCATAATGTCCCAGCAAGCCATTTCCAGACCCGAAATCACCCCCATCATCGACAGGTCGGGCCGGTGCGAGAACCCCGCCCCGTATCCGCGATGCCAGAGCGCCTCGATCCCGAAGGGGTCTGCCCCTTCCACAAAACGCGCGAAGACATCCGCCACCATCGCTTCGATGACCTTTGGCCCGAAAGTGGCGGCATAGACTTCGCCATAACCGACGATCCCACAGGCGGTGGTCAGCTTCACAAAGATAAAATACCGCCCCCCAAAGCCCGGTGGGGGATTTGCGACCACGAAGGTCTCAAGCGATATAATTTTCATGGCCACGCCTCCGATGGGATCTGTATCGCGCCAAAGTAGCGACGCGACAAAACGTCGGCAATCTACGATGGAATTGTCTAAAATTTACAATGAAGACTGAACCAAAAGCGACGGAAATCGTTTGGTCTTTACGTATAATTCGACACTAGAGCCTATACTCAATTCTTGCTCGCTTTGCATAAGGCGGGAACCGACACAATGATAAAAACGGACCCTTCCGCAAACCCACGACCGGAAGCGATCCCAGCAGGCGGAGCCACGATAATGACCCATACTCGTTTTCTTCCAGAACGGTTCGATCAAGAAACCGCTGCCGAATGGGTCGCCAGTTGCGCCACGACCGCAGGGTGGAGCAAAGCGGAAGCGGGGCGTCTCGCCTCCTGCGTGACCGAAAGCGCCTGCTCGGTATCTGGCCGAGCCTATCGCATGAACGCAAACGGGCCGGTTTTCGTCACGCTTGATCTGGATGCCGATGCCGCCACCCTCGAACTTCACCATGAGGGCGCCGTGGGCGACAAACCCTGCGACTGCGCGGCATCGCAGGTGGCGAGCGAGCGCGTCTCGACCAACTGGACCGATGCGCAATTGCGGACTCATCGCTTGAAAATCGCTCGTCACTGAACTGCGCAGAGCCTTTTTTACAAGGCCGATTGTGCCGTAGCGGGCAGTCCGGGGGGACCATCCGCTCCACGCCCGATCCGGATCGTCCATTATTGGAAAGCGGCCTGGGTCGGGCGGGGGGTAGCGGCGCGCCGTCGCGACTTGCGGTAGATATCCCACCAATGCCAGAAGATGATGCCCAGCCCCACGATGCAGGGTGTGGCCCAGAGTATCGGCGACAGAGCCAGCTCCGGCGCGATCCGAACGGCACCGAAGGCGAAGAATGCCGTATAGACCGAAATGCCCGCCCCAACCAACCCTTTCAGGTGCTGGCGCAGCCATGCATCGCGATCCGGCGCGCGGTGAAGGATGAACCACAGATTTGTGCCAACGGTCGCAAAGCCGATCGATGAAATTCCGATCATCAGCGGCTGAACCTGCGCGATCCCTTCCAGCAGGCATTTCATCGTTGCGACGAATAAGAGCGCCTGCAAACCCAGATTGCGCCAGTCGCGGTTGGCTGCGTGGTCGCGCTTATTGCGAACGCAGCACAGGCCATACCATGACAAATTGATGGTCAGGATCGCAAGATAGAGCATCATCCAGCCAAAAATCGCTGCAATGAACTCGGCTGTGAAATCCATATGCGGATGCGTTCCGACCGGATCGATCAGGGTCGTACCGCTGATTCCGATGGCCAGCGTTCCGACCGTCAACATCCCGTAAGCGAAGACCTGCCCCCACCGGCGATGCCGACCACCGCCTTTGCGGCCAAGGACCGGCACCCAGAATGCGAGCAGGCCGACCGACCCGATTACGATATGCGCGACGATGAACGCCGAATGAAGCGTGTACACCATGGTGACGTTTCCCTTGAGGTCCTTCCCGGCACCGTTTAACCAAGTGTCAACCTAAACTAACACCAGTGTCAATCAAACATGACGCAAACGTCCTATATACCGCCGCGCCCCGTGCCCCTGCCGACCACATTGTCGCTGTTGCGGGTGATGTGGGAAGGGGATGGAAACCTGCTCAGTCTGCTGCCGCGCGATGCCTATACGACCGATATTGGCTGGCTCGGCTGGTCGCGGCGGTCGATTTTGATCGTCAACGATCCGGCGCAGGTCAGGCATATTCTCGCCGACCCGGACGGTATCTTTCCGAAAAACGATCTGATGACCGGGGCGGTCGAGCCGCTGATCGGCGAGTCGATCTTCGTGTCTTCCGGCGAAACATGGCGCAGGCAACGGCGCATGGTGGCCCCGGCCTTCAGCAACCTGCAACTCTCCCGCGCCTTTGCCGCCATGGACGCCGCCATCGACGCGCGCGAGGACGCGTTGGATCGCTCCGCTGTCGAGGGTGAGGCGGTGTCGGTCGATCTGACGATGAGCTGGCTGACGGCGGATGTCATCTGCCGCACGGTGTTTTCGGCACCGCTCGCGCCGGGGGTGGCGCAGGATGTCTATGAGGATTTCAAGATCTTCGAGCGCTCCGCCGCCCATGTGGAACTCAAACGCCTGATCCTCGCCCCGGCTTTCGAGGAAATTCCGCAACATGAGCGCGTCCTTACCGCTTGTGCGCGTATCCGACAGCATCTGGGCACGATGGTAGACCCACATCTGAAAGACGATGCGGATTTTGACGACATCGCCTCGGCGGTGGTCGCGGCGCGTGACCCGCAGACGGGCGAGCGTTTTACCCGTGAGGAACTGATCGACCAACTGGGGGTCTTCTTTCTCGCAGGGCATGAAACCTCGGCCAGTGCACTGACATGGGCGTTTTACATCGCCGCGACACAGCCCGATATTCTGGGCCGGATACGCGGTGAAATCACGGAAATCTGCGGGGATGGACCGGTCGCCTTCGATCACATGCCCAAATTGATCTATCTGCGCAATTTCTTCAAAGAGGTGCTGCGCCTCTATCCCCCGATCACCTTTATTCCGCGTGTGGCACTGAAGGATTGCGAAATCGGGGGGCGCAGGGTCAAGCGGGGGGCGATGATCATGGTCACGCCCTGGACCCTGCAACGACACAGGAAGTTGTGGAAAAACGCCGAAACCTTCGATCCTGATCGCTGGATGCCGGAGCGCGCCGACGATATCCCCAAGGATGCGTATATCCCCTTCGGTCTCGGCCCGCGCATCTGTGTCGGGGCGGCCTTTGCCAGCGTCGAGGCAGCGTTGATCCTCGCGCGTTTGCTGCGCCGCTACGATTTCACGGTGACCGGAACGGCAAAGATCCGCCCCGTCGCCCGCCTCACGACCCGGCCACAAGACCCGATCCATGCGACGCTGACCCGGCGAGCGTAAGCACTGTTTGCCCCATGCCCTCGCGTCCCCTATGCAACGGGAACGGAGGGGAGTGAGGCATTATGGAAATCGAGAATGACGGCCTGTTGGGTGCGTGGCTCGTGGATGCGGATGGGCGGGCCGAAAGTATCGGCTGGTCCCACCTCAATCAGCCGGTCGAGCAGGGAGCATGGCGGTGGCTGCACTTTCATCGCGATGGCCCCGGCGCACAAAGCTGGCTGCTCGACGGCGATATCCCACCGAACCAGATCGCATGGGCCTTGATGGCCGATGACACGCGCCCCCGCTATACCGAAATCGATGGCACCGGCCTGCTCTTTCTGCGCGGCGTAAACCTGAACGAAGGCGCGGAACCGGAGGATATGATCTCGCTGCGCCTCTCCATCGATCCGCATACGGTCATCACCGTGGGATTGCGGCGGCTGCGCACGATCGACAGCCTGATGGAAGATTTCGCCCATGGGGATGTTCCCGCCACCCCCGGATTGCTGGTCGAGCGGATCATCTGCGCCCTGCGTCAGAGGGCAGAGCCGGTGGTGGACGAACTGGAAGAAATCATCACACAGCATGAACTCAACGCCCTGCGCGACACCGGCGCCCCCAATGTCGAGACCCGCAATGCCTTTACCGATGCCCGGCAGGATGCGGTTATCCTGCGCCGGTATATGGTGCCCCAAGCCGAGGCGATCCGTACGATATTGCGTAAATCCCCCCGATGGCTGCATGCACGCGATATTCTCGAAGAAGAAGCCGCCGCCCATGACCGCATCGTCGAAGATCTCGACAGCGTGCGAGAGCGCGCCGCCGTCCTGCGCGACGAAATGGGAACGCGGTTGGCCGAGCGGATGAACGAAATCATGCTCGCCCTATCGATCGTTTCGGTCGTTTTCCTGCCCATCACCTTCGTCACCGGCCTGTTCGGGATGAATGTCGCCGGTCTGCCACTGGCCGATGTACCATGGGGATTCTGGGTCGTCTGCGGCTTTATGATGCTATGCACGGGGATCACGGCGTTCATGCTGTGGCGGATGCTCCGGCGATAGTATCGCGGCCTGAAATGCCGATTTTCGGGCCATGTCTCATCATCCCGCTTGGATGAGTGGCCGGAAGAGTGCTGAACAGCCACAAAGACCGTTTCCGGGATGCAACGGTGTTGTATGGTTGCGCTGCAACATTACATCGTGCATATGCCGCATAACCCTCTTTCCAATTCGGACATCGGTATTATGGATATTCGCAACATCGCGATCATCGCGCATGTCGACCACGGCAAGACCACGCTGGTCGATGAACTGCTCAAGCAGTCAGGCGCATTTCGCGCGAACCAATCCGTTGCCGAGCGGGCGATGGATTCAAATGACATCGAGCGCGAACGCGGGATCACCATCCTCGCCAAATGCACCTCCGTCGAGTGGAAAGATGCGCGGGTCAATATTGTCGATACCCCCGGCCATGCCGATTTCGGTGGCGAGGTCGAGCGTATCCTGTCGATGGTCGATGGAGTCGTCCTGCTGGTCGATGCCGCCGAGGGGCCGATGCCCCAGACGAAATTTGTGACCGCGAAGGCGCTGGCACTGGGCCTGAACCCCATCGTCGTGCTCAACAAAGTCGACAAGCCCGATGCCGAACCCGACCGCGCGCTGGATGAAGTGTTCGATCTGTTCGCCAATCTCGATGCGAACGAGAAACAACTCGATTTCCCCGTTCTCTATGCGTCAGGGCGCAGCGGTTGGGCCGATACCGAGCTGGACGGCCCGCGCAACAGCCTCGATCCGCTGTTCGATCTGGTGCTTGAGCATGTGCCCGCTCCGAGCGTTCTGGCGAATAAAGACAAGCCGTTCCGTATGCTCGCCACAACGCTGGAAGCAGACCCCTTCTTGGGGCGGATTCTGACGGGACGGGTGGAGGATGGCACGCTCAAGCCCAATACCTCGATCAAGGGCCTGTCCCGCGATGGCAAGGAAGTCGAGCGCTTTCGTGTCTCAAAGATTCTCGCCTTCCGGGGTCTGGCGCGCCAGCCCGTGGATGAAGCGGTCGCGGGCGACATCGTGGCCCTTGCCGGTATGGCGAAAACCACCGTCGCCGATACCCTGTGCGACGCCGCCGTGACCGAACCGATCGAGGCGCAACCCATTGACCCGCCGACCATCTCCGTCACCTTCAGCATCAATGACAGCCCCTATGCAGGCCGCGATGGTGATAAGGTGCAATCGCGCGTGATCCGCGAGCGCCTGATGCGCGAAGCGGAATCCAATGTCGCGATCAGGATCGCCGATACCCCCGATGGGGATGCTTTCGAAGTATCGGGCCGGGGCGAATTGCAGATCGGTGTTCTGGTCGAGAATATGCGCCGCGAGGGGTTTGAGCTTTCGGTCTCGCGCCCCCGTGTCGTCTATCGCGATATCGATGGGCAGCGTAATGAGCCTATCGAAGAAGTAACCGTCGATGTGGATGACGAATATTCCGGCGTCGTGGTCGAAAAGCTGGCCGAACGCAAGGGCGAGCTGGTCGAGATGCGTTCCTCGAATGCGGGCAAGACCCGCATCGTCGCGCATGTCCCCTCACGCGGCTTGATCGGCTATCACGGTGAATTCCTGACCGATACACGCGGCACCGGCACGTTGAACCGCATTTTCCACGACTGGGCGCCCTTCAAGGGCAAGATCCAAGGGCGCCGTACCGGCGTTTTGATCTCGATGGAGACGGGGACGGCGGTGACCTATGCCATCTTCAACCTCGAAGACCGGGGCAAGTTCTTCATCAGCGGCGGAGAGATGGTCTATGAGGGCATGATTCTCGGCGAACATAACCGCGATAACGATCTGGAAGTGAACCCACTCAAGGGCAAGAAGCTGACCAATGTGCGCGCCTCCGGCAAGGATGAAGCCGTCGTTCTGACCACGCCTGTTCGCCTCAGCCTTGAACAGGCGATCGCCTATATCGCCGATGACGAATTGGTTGAAGTGACCCCCAATCATATCCGGTTGCGCAAACGTCATCTTGACCCGCATGAGCGCAAGCGGCAATCGCGCGCGGTTGCATCCGCATAATGCGGTTCGCCTTGGATCGAGTCGCAATTTGCGAACGAAAAAACGAGAATTAGAGTTTCAGTTCGTCGAATCGCCCTGCCGGACTGAAATTTTAAATACCGCAAGTGACTGAATTTAAATCACTCTCACCCACTAAAACGAATTGGATGATAATCCGTAAAACTATGGCATCGCCCTTGCTACCTAACGTTTACGTCAAATTTGACGCGTAACGAAAAAGAAAAGGGTGCGACATGAAACACCATGTAGATGTGCACGTCGGTCAACGTATTCGTCGCCGTCGCTGGATGCTGGGCATCACCCAGCAACAGCTTGGCGATGCGGTCGGGATTAAGTTTCAGCAGATTCAGAAATACGAAACAGGCATGAACCGCGTCTCCGCAAGCAGGCTGTATGACATTGCCACCGCGCTTGATGTTCCTGTCGCCTTTTTCTTCGATGGCGTCAGTGATGACGGCACGACCGAGACGGTGGCCGATATCGACGAGGCAGCGGCGAATTGCAGCGCAACCAATGCTCCTTCGACGGATCTGTTTTCCGAAAAAGAAACCCTTGAGCTGATCCGATGCTACTATCAGATGCCTGAGGAACCCCGTCGGCGTCTGTTCGAGCTTACACGCTCTCTTTCGCGCGCGGCGGCATGATGCCATAATCCGGTGAATCGGATAAAAGCGTGAGATACGATGACTGCGACTGGAGTGACAGAATGCCTGCCGGTCGCGCATCGTCTCGCGGAGACGGCAAGACCTATCGCACACCGCTATTTCAGATCGGGTGGCCTTGGGGTCAACGACAAATCCGATGCGGATGGTGCCTATGACCCGGTTACCCTTGCGGATCGTGAGATTGAACGGGCCATGCGGGCTATCCTCGCCGCCGAACGCCCCGATGACGGGATACTCGGAGAGGAATACGACGACGTTCCCTCGCGGAGCGGTATCACATGGGTTCTGGACCCCATCGACGGCACCCGCGCCTTTTTGTGCGGATTACCGAATTGGGGCGTGTTGATTGCGGTGAATGACGGAACGCGACCCGTCATCGGGATCATGGACCAGCCCTTTACCGGCGAACGATTCACAGGCATCGCCACGGCGGATACCCACACCGCCACGCTGACACAACACGCCGAACAGCGCGCTCTATCGACAGGTAAAACGACCGATCTGAGCGACGCACTGCTATGCTGCACGGACCCTTCCATGTTCAAGGGTGCCCCTGAGCGGGCCTCGTTTGACCGATTGAGCGCCCATGCGCGCCTGACACGGTTCGGGACGGATTGCTACGGCTATGCGCTGCTGGCGATGGGGCAAGTCGATCTGGTGGTCGAATCCTCGCTCAAGCCCTATGACATTCAGGCCCTGATGCCGCTGATCGAGGCGGCAGGCGGGGTCGTTACAGACTGGCAAGGAGGCGATGCTCAGCACGGCGGGCAAGTCATCGCGGCGGCGACACCAGCCTTGCACGCGGCGGCGATCTCTGTTCTGAACGAGGCATGATCGAAGAATACGGCTCCACCCCTATCGACGCCCTGCGCGAGATCATGCGCCGCCTGCGCGACCCTCAGGGCGGGTGCCCGTGGGATATAGAGCAGACCTTCGAGACCATCGCCCCCTATACCATCGAAGAAGCCTATGAGGTTGCCGATGCGATCCAGCGGGGCGACCGACTGGCCCTATGCGACGAATTGGGCGATCTGCTCTTGCAGGCGGTCTATCACAGCCGGATGGCCGAGGAGGAAGGCGCGTTCGATTTCGACGACGTGGCACGGGGCATCGCGGAAAAGATGATCCGGCGACATCCCCATGTCTTCGGTGATATGCAGATCGAATCCGCCGAAGAGCAAACCCGCCACTGGGAAGCGGTCAAACAGGCCGAACGCGCGACAGAGCCGGATGACAGCGCGCTGGCAGGGGTGGCCCTCGCCCTGCCCGCCCTGATGAGAGCGCAAAAACTGGGACGCCGGGCGGCACGGGTCGGGTTCGATTGGCCGGATCATACGGGCGTCTTGGACAAGATCACCGAGGAAGCGGGCGAGGTGGCCGAAGCACAGGCGCGGGGCGACAGGGCCGACATCGCGGAAGAATACGGCGACCTGCTATTCGTCGTCGCCATACTTGGCCAGCATCTGGGAGTGGATGCCGAAGACGCCCTAACCGCCGCCAATCGCAAATTCGAACGCCGGTTCCGGGGGGTCGAGGCAAAGCTGGCCGACCGGGGCAAACGAGCGCAGGATTCGAATCTCGCGGAGATGGATGCGCTATGGAATACGGTGAAGGCGGAGGAGAAAGGGGACGGGTGAGACACCGGACCCCTTCCCTTCCCTGCCGGTCCACGCTATCCCCTGCGCATCTATCAAGGGGAGCAGACCATGAGTGCCATTATCGACATTTCCGCCCGCGAAATTCTCGACAGCCGGGGAAACCCAACGGTCGAGGTCGAGGTGTTGCTGGAGGACGGCTCCCTTGGCCGGGCGGCGGTTCCGTCCGGGGCGTCAACGGGCGCGCATGAGGCGGTTGAGCTGCGTGACGGGGGCGATCGCTACAAGGGCAAGGGCGTGCTGACCGCCGTGGGCAATGTCGAAGGCGAAATCTTCGACGCGCTGGCCGGAATCGATGCGACCGACCAGAATTTCATCGATGCCGCGATGATCGAGCTGGACGGCACGGACAACAAGGGACGTCTGGGCGCGAATGCGATACTGGGCGTTTCGCTCGCCACCGCCAAGGCTGCGGCTGATAGCGTTGCTCTGCCCCTCTATCGTTATGTCGGCGGTGTCTCGGCGGCGACCCTGCCTACCCCGATGATGAATATCATCAATGGCGGCGAGCACGCGGATAACCCCATCGACATTCAGGAATTCATGGTCATGCCCGTCGCCGCCGACAGCATCGCCGAAGCGGTGCGCTGGGGCGCGGAAATCTTCCATACGCTGAAAGCCGAATTGAAAACCGCCGGGCATAATACGAATGTCGGCGATGAGGGCGGATTTGCACCCAATATCGCCTCGACCCGCGATGCCCTCGATTTCATCATGGCTTCCATCGAGAAAGCCGGATTCAAGCCGGGGGACGAAGTGGCCCTGGCCCTCGATTCCGCTTCGACCGAATTCTATCGCGATGGTAAATATCATCTTGCAGGCGAAGGCAAAATTCTCTCCGCCGAGGAGATGAGCGCCTATTACGCCAGCCTGATCGACACCTACCCCATCATCTCCATCGAGGATGGTCTGGCCGAGGATGACTGGGCCGGATGGAAACACCTGACAGACAGCATTGGCGACCGCTGCCAATTGGTCGGGGACGACCTGTTCGTCACCAATCCTGCACGTCTCGCGGATGGGATCGAGCAAGGAATCGGCAATTCGATCCTCGTGAAAGTCAACCAGATTGGCACCCTCAGCGAGACATTGCAGGCCGTCACCATGGCCAATCGGGCGGGCTTTACCGCCGTCATGTCGCATCGCTCCGGCGAAACCGAAGACGCGACCATCGCCGATCTGGCCGTGGCCACGAATTGTGGGCAGATCAAGACCGGCTCGCTCGCACGGTCGGACCGGCTGGCCAAATACAACCAACTGATCCGGATCGAGGAAGAGCTGGGCGATATGGCGATCTATGCCGGGCATCCCTTGGGCTGACCATGGCCCGGCCCATGAGCAGAGTGACCCGGATCATCGTTCTGATTGGCCTGCCGCTACTTCTGGCGGCAGGAATCGTCTATTTCTATGCCCGCACGTTTACCGGCGAATACGGAACCATCGCACGCGAAGACATCACCGCCGATCATGCCGTCGCCCAGCGGGAACTCAAGCGGCTGGAGGCCGTTCTGGCAGAGCGGAAACGGCGGAATCGGGGCCTGCATGCAGATAGCGTCAATCTAGACCTGCTCGACGAACGCGCCCGTGCGGAGCTTGGGATGCTTCGCACGGACGAGGTTTTCCTGCTCGAAGAATGACCGCGACCCTGTGCGGACCATGATCACCATCCCCGTTCTTACGAAACCCATCCTTGTCGGGAGTCGATACCGTGCTTCTCATCGCCGCCTTCGCCGCCACATTCGCCCTTGTCTACATCTTGCAACAGCGGCGCGGGGCCATCATGCTCGACCGATTGCACCGGGCCACTTTGGCCGGGATGGGCGTCATGATGCTGATCGTCTTCGTCGCGATTGTCTTCGGCGGATAGAATGATCGGGGCTTTGGGGGTCGGCTTCCGCCCCGGATGCAGCGGGATCACATGAAAAGGCCGCCCCGGTTCCCCGGAGCGGCCTGTTTCTTGTGGCTTAGAGCCGTAAGGTTTGACCCTTACATCATGCCCATGCCGCCCATGCCGCCCATGTCACCGCCAGGCATGCCGCCGCCTGCTGCGCCTTTAGGCTCAGGCTTGTCGGCGACCATGGCCTCGGTGGTGATGAGGAGCGATGCGACCGAAGCGGCATCCTGAAGCGCATGACGCACGACCTTCACGGGGTCGATGACGCCTTTTTCCATCAGGTTGCCGTATTCTTCGGCCTGTGCATCAAAACCGAAGGTGGTTTCGGCGTTTTCGAGGATTTTTCCGACGACGACGGAGCCGTCAACGCCCGCATTCTCGGCGATCTGGCGAACCGGGGCCTGAAGCGCGCGGCGAACGATGTCCATCCCGCGATCCTGATCGGCATTGTCGCCGGTCATGCCGTCGAGCGCTTTGGATGCATGAAGCAGAGCAACGCCGCCGCCGGGGACTACGCCTTCCTGAACCGCAGCGCGGGTCGCATTGAGCGCGTCATCGACACGATCCTTGCGTTCCTTCACTTCGATCTCGGTCGAGCCGCCAACGCGGATCACCGCAACACCGCCCGCGAGTTTCGCCAGACGCTCTTGCAGTTTTTCACGGTCGTAATCGGAGGTGGTTTCCTCAATCTGCTGCTTGATCTGACCGACGCGGGCCTGAATCTCGCCGCTGTCACCGGCACCGTCGACGATGGTGGTGTCGTCTTTGCCGATGCGGACGCGCTTGGCGGTGCCGAGCATGTCGAGCGTGACGTTTTCAAGCTTCATGCCCAGATCTTCGGAGATGACCTGACCGCCGGTGAGAACCGCGATGTCCTGAAGCATGGCTTTGCGGCGATCGCCGAAGCCGGGCGCTTTGACAGCCGCGATTTTCAGGCCGCCGCGCAGCTTGTTGACCACGAGGGTCGCCAGCGCTTCGCCTTCGACGTCTTCCGCGATGATCAGCAGGGGCTTGGACGACTGGATGACGGCTTCGAGCATTGGCACCATGGCCTGAAGCGACGAGAGTTTTTTCTCGTGCAGCAGGATGTAGCAATCCTCCAGCTCGGCGAGCATCTTGTCGGGATTGGTCACGAAATACGGCGACAGGTAGCCGCGATCGAACTGCATGCCTTCGACGGTTTCCAGCTCGAATTCCATGGTCTTGGATTCTTCGACGGTGATAACACCCTCGTTGCCGACCTTCTGCATCGCTTCGGCGATTTTCTCGCCGATGATGGCTTCGCCATTGGCGGAGATGGTGCCGACTTTGGAGACTTCGTTCGAGTCCGCAACGGGGCGGGACATCGATTTGATTTCCTCGACGACCTTGATCACAGCGGCATCGACACCGCGCTTGAGATCCATCGGGTTCATCCCGGCGGCGACGGCTTTCATGCCTTCTTTGACGATGGCCTGAGCGAGCACGGTCGCGGTCGTGGTGCCGTCACCGGCTTCGTCATTGGTCTTCGAGGCCACTTCGCGCACCATCTGGGCGCCCATGTTCTCGAATTTATCGGAAAGCTCGATTTCCTTCGCGACGGATACGCCGTCTTTGGTGATGCGCGGTGCGCCGAAGGATTTGTCGAGGATCACGTTACGACCCTTTGGGCCGAGGGTCACTTTCACAGCATTTGCGAGAGTGTTGACACCTTTGAGCAGGCGCTCGCGGGCATCGGCGTCGAATTTGACTTCTTTGGCAGCCATTGGATGACTCTCCTGTCAGTAGAATTTCGGGTGCGTTCAGAAAGGCGAAATCAGGTGAGAATACCCATGATGTCGCTCTCTTTCATGATCAGCAGGTCTTGGCCGTCGACCTTGACTTCCGTACCGGACCATTTGCCGAACAGGATGCGATCGCCTGCTTTCACGTCAAGCGCGACGCGGTTGCCGCTGTCGTCACGTGCGCCTTCGCCAACGGAAACCACTTCACCTTCCTGCGGCTTTTCCTTTGCCGTTTCGGGGATGATCAGGCCACCGGCAGTTTTCTCTTCGCTTTCAACACGGCGAACGAGAACCCGGTCGTGCAGGGGACGAAATTCCATTATGTCGCTCCTTGGGTAATGCGATAGTCACTGTTTTACGCCACTAGCACTCACATAAAGAGAGTGCCAACAGCGTTGAGCGGACATATTCATCGCGCGGGCAAGCGTCAACCCGTGCGATGGGCTGGATGTGAAAAATTTAATTCTTTTTTAGCGAATACGCCGGTTTGCCAGCCATAAAAGGGAGGAGACGAGCACCACCCCCGTCAAGGCTCCGGCGGTATTGGCCACCGCATCCGCCCATTCAAACCCCCGGCCCGGAATCGGAATTTGCCCGATTTCAAGGGCTAATCCGAGCAGGGGCAACGCGAGGAGCAACAACCGGCGACGGGCGGGCCAGCCGAGAACAGCCGGAACCGCGAGCACGCAATACATCGCAAAGTGACCGATCTTATCCCCGCCCGTCGGCACAAAAGGCGTATGCAGGCGGGGATAGAGGCTGATGACCACCAAAAAGATCAACAGTATATAGAACGCACGGCGGCATAGCGGTCCCGCATGGAACGTCGTCATTCTGTTCCCGGTATCCAGCGCGTCCCCGCCAACGGCACCTGCGCCATGGCCGCCGCCTCGACGGTCAGGGCGACAAGATCCTCCGGTTCAAGGTTATGCACATCCGATTTTCCGCAGGCCCGCGCGATGGTCTGGCATTCGAGCGTCATGACGTTCAGGAAATTCGCCAACCGCTGCCCCGCCTTGACCGGGTCGAGCCGCGCGGCAAGTTCGGGCACCTGCGTCGTGATCCCCGCCGGATCCTTGCCCTCGTGCCAATCGTCATAAGCCCCGGCGGTGGTGCCGAGAGCATTGTATTCCGCCTCATAGGCCGGGTCATTATCGCCCAAGGCCACCAGCGCAGCCGTGCCGATGCTGACGGCATCCGCGCCCAGCGCAAGGCATTTGGCGACATCCGCGCCGTTGCGCACCCCGCCCGAGACGACAAGCTGTACCTTGCGGTGCATCCCCAGATCCTTCAGCGCCTGCACCGCAGGGCGGATCGCGGCGAGAATCGGCAG